>WFZA01000001.1 GCA_015489815.1 Caldisericales bacterium
ACATTCTCTTACTCCATTAGCCTGAGCCATTTGTGAAATTCTTCTTTTCGTCGTCCTGGAGCGAGCGTCAGTGAGCGAAGGATCTCATTCCTTTTGAAAAAGTCCCAAATTACCTTTCTAATTACTTAGTTATAAAAGTGTAGATTTGAAATATTAACGTCCCACTCCAATAACAGCAGCCACAACTATCACCCTACAAAAAATATTTTTTTACTAAATACTCATACATCTTCGCGATTTAGATTCTTACCCACTCTTTAAGTATTTGCTTCGTATAAATCCGCTCTGTACAAACCAGTTATACACATCAATTAAACTTTCTTCTATTGGGCGCACTGTATATCCCAGCTCTCTGCTTGCCTTTTCGTGACTGATGTAGGAATTTGAGGCAAGCACTCGTATAGAATAGGTAGTAAACAAAGGCTTTGTTTTTGTAAAGTAATAGTAAATCGGGGTAAGCGGCGCAGTGAATAGAGCAAGTGCATATGGCATTTTGTGAATAGGCTTTTTAATGCCGGTAATTTTTTCAAGCAGGTCTAACAGTTTTTCTATCGTAATTCTGTGCCCGGATAAAATGTAGTATTCTCCCTTTTTACCATTCTCCGCTGCAAGTATATGTCCATTTGCAACATCACGTACATCCGCAAAGTCGTATGCGCCGTCTATATACGCCTTTAGCCTTCCTTCTATAAAGTCGAGCATCAGTTGGCCCATTTCAGAAGTGCGGAAGTCGTAAGGCCCAATTATTCCGCTCGGGCAGAGGATTACAGCGTCAAGTCCATGCTTTTTAACAGCATTCAGTACCTCAACAGATGCTTTTGCCTTTGTTTTTGCATAATCCCCCAGTACTTTTTCCGGTGCAAAAGGCTGCGTTTCATCCATCGTAGTTCCATGAGGAGGTTCTAAAATTGCGTGAACAGAACTCGTATAAATAAGCCTCTCAATGCGGTTTTTTATGGCAGCAGATATGACATTTTTCGTTCCTTCCACATTTACTTTCTCAAGCAGTGCCCTACTTCCACTCGATATGTTCACAGCACTAGCAAGGTGGTACACCACATTTGCCCCATTTAGCGCTTCGTTCAAAGACGGTAAGTCCGTTATGTCGCCGCGCACTACCTCGATATCCAGCCCTTTTATCGGCGTTAAGTCGTCGTTCGGCAGCACGACCGCCCGCACCTTTTCTCCTTTCTCAACGAGGCTTCGGACGAGCACATTCCCAAGGTGCCCCGTTGCCCCAATTACTACATTAAGCATTGAGATCTCCTCCCAATCCTTTCCAGACTTTCCCTGCAAGTTTTTTTGCATTCGGCTTTCCATTCTTAAAGCTCACTTCTACCCAGAGGGAAAGCGTAACGCCCCAGAGAAGCATTAAATCTTCCTCTGCGCACTTCCCTTTTTTAATTAACTTTATAAACTCACAGATTGCACTTCGCACGGCATTTTCAATAAAGTTACTCAGTGAATCGTCTTTCAGTTCAAGGAAGTTTACATCTCTTAGTCCAATCAAAATGCCCGAAATATACATCTTTGAGAGCTCGATATTTTTCTCAAAAAATACCTCCAGCGTGCCAACCGGATTTTTCTTTGTTAGAGCTATCTGCTTTATTTCAACTATTAAGGCGGAAACAGACGAGCGGACGATTTCTTCAAGCAGTTCGTTTTTAGACTTAAAGTACACGTAGAAGCCACCCTTCGAAATACCCACAGTTTTCGTAATTTCGTCCACAGACACATTGCTGAACCCTTCTTTAAGAAAAAGTTCTTTTGCTTTTTCCATAATCACTTCTTTTTTCATGTACCCTCCATAGCGTTTTATTTATTCTTGCACTTTTTACAGTAATTAAATTTATCTTTTACAAATTTTTGCTGACCGACCGTTCAGTCATTTTATGATAGCACATTATCTCGAGAAAACAAAGCTAATTTGCAGATGAAACTACGGACAAGGTTTCAATTATAATTTTATATTTAGACCTGGTATTTACGATGTTAACCTGGT
>WFZA01000002.1 GCA_015489815.1 Caldisericales bacterium
AATTGTCGTTGACGACGAAAAACCAGCAAGAGAAGAAATAAAGTTTTTGCTTTCACATTTTAAGGAATTTGAGCTTGTTGGAGAATTTTCTAATGCGTTTGATGCGCTGAACGCACTACTCAGCACGCAGGTAGATGTCGTATTTTTTGATGTGGACATGCCAGGCTTTTCCGGAATAAAACTTGCAGAAACCTTGAAAAACACGGAAAATGCACCGGTGATCGTATTCGTCACAGCGTACTCTGAGTATGCGGTAAAGGCATTTGAACTGAACGCTACGGACTACCTCGTAAAACCCGTTGACCCAAAGCGGTTTTCTGAAACGATCGCTCGCATAAAGAGTAAACTTTCTGACAGAAAAACCGGAACGCCAAACTTCATTATCGGAGAAAAATCAAGCAGTTTGTTTTTACTAAAACCTGGGGAGATTATCTACCTTTATTCGAAAAACGAAAAAACATTTGCAAAGACGAAAGACGGTGACCTCTACTGCAAAGGGCTTACGCTCCAATCTGCAGAAGAAAAGTTAAAACAGTACGATTTTTTCCGTATTCACAAAAGTTATCTCGTTAATGTGAATGAAATAAAACGCGTTATCCCCTGGTTCAAGGGAAAGTATGTTATAGAAGTGTCTTCTGGGGATAAGTTGCCGCTTTCGCCGCACAGGCAGAAAGAGTTCAGAGAAAAATTTTTGAACAATTAACCTGTATTTTTTGACACTTACCGTCAAATTTTCCACGCTCGTCTAAAAATTATTGATTTCCTCTGTGTAATCTCGTAAAATTCTCGTAAAAACGTTGGGAGAGTGTATACACAATGGGCAACGAGATAAAAAGGAGCGATTTTGTAATTTTCTTAAACGAAACGGAAGAAAAACTCCGTGCCTATTATGATGTGGTGCGAGATTATCCAATAGAGGACGAAACATTTGACCTTTATGCAGAATACAAAGAATCCGTGGAGGACTACTTTATTATGTCGATGCTAAAAATTTATATGTATCACGTATTTGCACACGTCCTTTTCAAAAAATTAGACGCAGTTTCTCCCGCAGAGGTAAATAAGTGGTTTGAGTGGATGAAAACTACTGGTAAAAAACACCTGCTCCGCATACCTCAGGACCACTACCTTACTGTTATGGCACTTGTTCTTGTTGCGCCACATATAGACGAAGAAACAGCAGAAGTATTCAGAAAAGCGTATCTTACAAAATCCATTATGTTTCGCCTGAAAGGCTCTTACGACATCGCATTGATTGGCCTTGATTGGAACGAAAACAAACTTTACTATGCAAAAGAGTCCGACGAAATTGTTCATTCTATATTTCCAGAATATTTTAAATCAAAAAGCAAAAGGAGTGGGAGGTGATATTTATTTTACAAATCGTACGAAAAGGAAGTATTGCATTTCCCAAAAATCTTAAAGGAGGTGAAGTATGTTAGCCTGGCTATTTATTATTGCAGCTGTAATCTTCACAATTGCTTATTTTACTTATGGTAATTTCCTTTCCAACAGAGTGTATGGATTGGACGACAAAAACCCGACTCCTGCACATACAATGCAGGACGGTGTTGACTATGTCCCGGCACCAGCACCGGTGCTTCTTGGACACCACTTCTCGTCCATTGCTGGTGCAGGCCCAATTGTAGGACCTATTGCAGCAACGATGGCGTGGGGCTGGCTTCCTGCATATCTCTGGATTGTCGTGGGAAGTATCTTCATTGGTGGCGTACACGATATGAGTGCACTCGTTGCATCTATCAGGCACCAGGCGCGTTCCATTGCAGAGCTTGGTACTGAATACATTACGAGCAGGGCGGGCTTTATTTTCAGGCTCTTTATATGGCTTGCACTCGTCTATGTCGTTGCAGTATTTATCAATGTTGCGCAGATTACATTCAACGCAAAAGGCGTAGGCGGTGGAGTTGCAATGTCTGCTCTTATTTACATTATCCTTGCTTTGATTTTCGGCGTGTTGCTTTACAGGATGAAGCAGAACCTTGGAGTAATTACGACGATATTCGTCATTCTCGTTTACTTCTCCGTATGGCTTGGACAAAAAATTCCGATTAATCTTTCTCCTGTTGCATGGGACTGGATTCTCCTTGCGTATGTATTTATTGCATCCGTCACTCCAGTGTGGATTTTACTCCAGCCGAGAGATTACCTTTCCAGTTTCCTTCTTTACGGTGCCGTACTGGGCGGCGGTCTTGGTATCTTGATTGGTGGTTTTGCAGGAAAACTTCCTATGCAGACACCTGGATATCTTGGATATCATTCCTCACTTGGGCCAATGATTCCGTTGTTATTCGTCGTTATTGCATGCGGTTCCATTTCCGGGTTCCACTCACTCGTGGGCTCTGGTACTACATCCAAGCAGCTTAACAAGGAAACTGACGCGCAGAAAGTTGGTTACGCAGCAATGCTTTTAGAAGGGATGGTTGCAGTTATTGCTATGGGTACTGTTGCCGTGCTTACAAAAGCAGGCAGGGCCGCACTCTCCAACAACGCAGCAGCAATTTACGGACACGGAATTGGCACATTTGTGCACCTATTTGGTATTCCATTAGCTCTTGGTAGTGCATTTGGTATGCTTGCACTTTCTTCATTCGTCCTTACCTCAACGGATACTGCAACGAGGCTCTCAAGGTATGTCCTTACCGAACTTACCGGCATTAAGAACAGATACCTTGCGACGGCTATTACATTGATTCTTCCTGCAATTCTCGTTTTCATTAAGTATACCGATCCAAAGAGCGGAAAAGTTCTTCCTGTGTGGAAGGCAATGTGGCCTGTGTTTGGCGCAACCAACCAGCTTATTGCAGCGCTCGTTTTGTTCGTGGTTATGGTATGGCTTATGAAGACGAACCGCAAGAAGTACTGGGCAGTTCCTGGTATTCCTGCAATCTTTATGGCAATCATTACGATTTGGGCACTCTTCTCACTTATTGCAAAGTGGGGACTTGGCTCAATTATCGGTTGGGCAGCACTCGTTGAAGTAATCCTTGCGATATGGATCTTCATTGAAGGTATTATCTCCGTAGTAAATATTTACAGATCTGAGGGTGCTGCAAATAAAGCTTAAGGTTCGTCTGCAAATTTATTTTTCTAACAGGGGGGGCTTTATGCCCCCTTTGTGCTATAATGCCGTTAAATGGTGGTGCATGGAGATGAACAAATTTTTTGAAAACTTAAAATTATTTTTTAAAGGCGCATTTGTTGACACTTCACACGAGGTGATTGAAGCTGCTGCAAATATGGCACAGGACAACTTTATGATCGTTATATTCAGTGATTTTTTGGGTATTCCAAATCCGCTTTCTTACTACACAATTGAACTGTTGCCGTACTTTGCGGACAAATTGCCCGGGTGGGAAATGCGTATGAGCGATAAAAAGAGTATTCTTGCAAAAGCAATGGGAGAGATAGGAGAGCCATAATGGACAGTAAAACATTTTTTGACAGAAAGTTTGTATTTCTTTCAGGCAAAGGTGGTGTAGGAAAAACCACGACGAGTTCGTCAATTGCTCTTGGATTGAGTAAGTTGGGGCACAAAACGCTACTTATTTCGACCGACCCGTCACACTCTATAGGCCACATATTCGAACAGTCAATTGGCTATAAAGAGAAACCAATTCGCGAGAACCTTTACGGGATAGAGATAGATGTCCGTGCAGAGTCTAAACGGTACATTGACGGTGTGCTCGAGCAGGCAAGGCAAACACTGAGCCCTGTTATTTTGGACGAAGTGAGGGACCAGATTGAACTTGCGTATCATTCGCCAGGGGCAGAGGAGCTTGCCCTGTTTGATGTGATAAGTAGGTTCTTTGCAATGGAAGAGCGATACGACAACTTTGTGTTTGATACCGCACCATCCGGCTATACGCTGAGGCTTCTTTCCCTTCCAAAGGCGCTTAATAATTGGATAAACAGACTGATTAAAACGCGCATCAACGCAATGAAAGTGGAATACTATGCAACGAGGAATCCGGATAAAAAACTCAAAGAGAAATTAGAGGAAGACCCTGTGCTGAAAATATTAAACAAAAGAAAGGCGCAGTTTGAGCAGGCAAGGCAAATTCTTCTGGATAATAAAAAAGCGCTGTTTATGTTTGTGTTAAATCCAGAGCGTCTACCGATAGAAATTACCCGTGACTCAATCAGTGAACTTGAGCAAAACAAAATTAAGATAGAAGCGCTCGTCATAAACAAAATCTCTACGGATAACTCGAAGCGCTCTTTGAAAGAAAAGGAATACATTGCGCAAATTGAAAAAGAATTTGCGCCAAGGAAAATTTTCAAGGTGCCTTTGCTTGAAGAGGAAGTGCACGGTATCGAAAGTATAGAAAAGATTGCAAAAGTTTTGTTTGACGGGAGTTTTTAAAATAGTCGGTTATTATTTCCTGGCGACTGACAGGATACTTTTTTATGCAGGCTATCAGCACTTGCAGTATAGTTTCTAACATATTGATTTTTATTACCTCTGTTGTATAATATTATTGCGTATGGGGGTGCTGGGGTTCGACGGATAAACAAGGCATACCGGCGCAGGCAGAGGATGGTGGTTGGCCTCTTTAAAAATCCACCGAAAAAATAAACGCCAATAATAATTTTGCTTTAGCTGCTTAAGTCAGCTAACGTTCTGTGTAGTCTGAACCTGCAGGACACACAGAATGTAAGGTTGCAGGTCGCTTGCAGCAAGGTTTGCTCGAGCCAAGCTGTAAGCGTATAAAAGTCGAGCTATCCTTTCTACTCCGTGTCGCTCCGGAGGGAAAGGAGAAAACAAAGAGCGACTAAGCCTGTAGCTTGGCGGTATGTAGTGTTTATCCGGACGCGGGTTCAACTCCCGCCACCTCCACCATTTTTATTTGTTTACAAATTTGTCTATGCTGTTATCTTCCTTGAATATAATCCTCCTTAAAAAACATTTTTGTTAGGTGTATTTGTGTATAGCTTGTTACGAAAAACTCAGTCTAAATCTCTATGAATTTTGCTTTAATAGCGAAATCTGGATTTTTATAGTAACAGAACAGAACAAAAGACGATTTTTATAAAGTTAATTTAATCATACTTAAAATTTTTGTCGTTTTATTGCCGAAAATCTCCAGGAAATATAACTATCCGATAATTATTTTTCTACTACATTGTGGAAGATGCAGCTGTCACCTGGGCCAGTGCAGGGCATAAAGGTACTATTCTATCTAATTCTTTTAAAATTTCTACTTTATGATGCTTTTAGTAGTTAAAAAATAGTTATGAAAGCGTGTAATCTATACTTACTAAAGTTTGCAATTTATGGAAGTATAAGCTACAAGTGCAATTACAATTCCCGAAAAGTTGCGACTATTTTGATAAATATCTTTCACTCTATAGCATAGTACCTATATTTATTACCTCCACAAGTATGTAGAGCAAAAGTTGCAATTATAACTATACATTAGGGTGACCCATTCTTTCTGTTATTCTCGAGCATGCTTTTTCCTTCCCGTCGTCCTCGAGCGAGCATTAGCGAGCGAAGGACCTCTTAAGAAATTGGTATGCAGAGTGATGTTTTTAATATTAACAAAAGGTGAAATGGTTAAGGCAGAGATTCTTCAGTCGCTCTGCGCTCCTTCAGAATGACAGCGTTTTTATCATTCTCGAGCGTGCTTTTCCTCTTCCGTCCTTTTAAGCCGTCTTTGCAAAGAACCTCATCCACTTTGGAAAATACGCAGAATTTCCTTTCTTGGTTATAAAAGTGCGGGATTTTAGGTTTTAAAAGTAGAGAAATTTTACATAAATGTAAAAAAGTTTTTGTTTTTAACAAAGCTTGCCGTAAAAGAAATTTTTATAGCACTCTACATTCTAAAATTGCATCGGCGTCAGGATTGTATAAATGGGTTAAGGGATTTCTCCTCTTCGATTGTGCTCGTTTCCATGTGCCCAGGCAGAATAAGAGTGCTATCAGGTAACATTAATACCTTTTCTTTAATGGATTGAATCATTTCGTTGAATGCGCCTTTATATTCTTTTGCCGTGCCGACTGTTCCTGCAAATAGCGTGTCCCCGCTGAACAAAATACCTTCTCCGTACAGCATAATGCTGCCTTTTGTGTGCCCGGGCGTGTGAATCACTTTAAAAAACGCTTCTCCAATTTTTACGATGTCGTTATCTTTTAGTTCTTTATCTGCATCTGGAGAAACAATATTTAAAGAAAATTCTGCAGAGCGGTTTTTTATTGGGGACTGAAGTTTTTCACTGTCTGCAAAGTGAATAAAGATCTGTGCGTCCGGAAAGTTGTTTTTCAAAAATGTATTTGCGCTGATGTGGTCAAAGTGTCCGTGGGTGTTTATAATAAATCGCAGGCTGCCGTTTAGGGAGCGAATAAATTCTTTTAAGAATAGCTTTTCTTCTTCATAGAATGCTGATGGGTCAATTACGGAAATCACACTGCTATTTTTACTTTCATTATATATGTTTGTCTCTATAATAGTTAAAATTATAAAAAATACAAATTGAAATTTTGAAGCAGGGAGAACCATGAGAACTGATAAGTTTTTAATTGAAATGTTTAAGGAAAATAAAACAAGAATTTTTATGCTGCGTTTTGGCCCTTTAGAAACAAACTGTTATGTAATAGAAAACAGCAGCATAATTTCCGTAATTGACCCATCGGC
>WFZA01000003.1 GCA_015489815.1 Caldisericales bacterium
AATTGTCGTTGACGACGAAAAACCAGCAAGAGAAGAAATAAAGTTTTTGCTTTCACATTTTAAGGAATTTGAGCTTGTTGGAGAATTTTCTAATGCGTTTGATGCGCTGAACGCACTACTCAGCACGCAGGTAGATGTCGTATTTTTTGATATAGACATGCCAGGCTTTTCTGGAATAAAGCTTGCAGAAACCCTGAAAAATACGGAGAATGCGCCGGTAATCGTATTCGTCACAGCGTATTCCGAGTATGCGGTAAAGGCATTTGAACTGAACGCAGCGGACTACATTGTAAAACCCGTTGGCCCGAAACGGTTTTCAGAGACGATTGCGCGCATAAAAAACAGACTCTCTGATAGAAAGGTTGTCAGCCCGGATTTTATAATAGGAGAGAAATCGAGCAGTTTGTTCCTTTTAAAACCCGGTGAAATAATTTACCTTTACGCAAAAAACGAAAAGACATTTGCTAAAACAAAGGAAGGGGATATGTACTGCAAAGGACTTACACTCCAATCAGCAGAGGGAAAGTTAGCTCCACACAATTTTTTCCGTATCCACAAAAGTTATTTAGTTAATGTAAATGAGATAAAACGCGTGATTCCCTGGTTTAAGGGAAAGTATGTTATAGAAATGTCCAGCGGTGATAAATTACCTCTTTCCCCGCACAGGCAGAAAGAGTTCAGAGAAAAATTTTTAAAAAGTTAGCATCGATTTTTCCACTTTCACATCAAATTTTTCAACACTTATCTTAAAATTATTGATTCCACATCTTCATATTTGTAAGATTTACAGAAAATAAGGGAGAGTATACGCATAATGGGAAATGAAATAAAAAGGAGTGATTTTGTAATTTTCTTAAACGAAACGGAAGAAAAACTCCGTGCGTATTATGATGTGGTGCGAGATTATCCAATAGAGGACGAAACTTTTGACCTTTATGCAGAGTACAAAGAATCCGTGGAAGATTACTTTATTATGTCGATGCTAAAAATTTATATGTATCACGTATTTGCGCACGTCCTTTTCAAAAAGTTAGATGTAGTTTCTCCCGCAGAGGTAAATAAATGGTTTGAGTGGATGAAAACGACAGGTAAAAAACATCTGCTTAGAATCCCTCAGGACCACTACCTTACCGTAATGGCACTTGTCCTTGTTGCGCCACACATAGACGAAGAAACAGCAGAGGCATTTAGAAAAGCGTATCTTACAAAATCCATTATGTTTCGCCTGAAAGGATCTTACGACATCGCATTGATTGGCCTTGATTGGAACGAAAACAAACTTTATTATGCAAAAGAATCCGACGAAATTGTTCATTCTATATTTCCAGAATATTTTAAATCAAAAAGCAAAGGGAGTGGGAGGTGATATTTATTTTACAAATCGTACGAAAAGGAAGTGTTGTATTTCCCAAAAATCTTAAAGGAGGTGAAGTATGTTAGCCTGGCTATTTATTATTGCAGCTGTAATCTTCACAATTGCTTATTTTACGTATGGTAATTTCCTTTCCAGGAGGGTTTATGGATTGGATGACAAAAACCCGACTCCTGCACATACAATGGAGGACGGTGTTGACTATGTCCCTGCACCAGCACCGGTGCTTCTTGGACACCACTTCTCATCAATTGCAGGCGCAGGCCCAATTGTAGGACCTATCGCAGCAACAATGGCATGGGGCTGGCTTCCTGCATATCTCTGGATTGTCGTGGGAAGTATCTTCATTGGCGGCGTGCACGATATGAGCGCACTCGTTGCATCTATCAGACACCAGGCGCGTTCCATTGCAGAGCTTGGTACTGAATACATTACAAGTAGAGCAGGCTTTATTTTCAGGCTCTTTATATGGCTTGCACTCGTCTATGTCGTTGCAGTATTTATTAATGTTGCACAGATTACATTCAATGCAAAAGGCGTAGGCGGCGGAGTTGCAATGTCCGCTCTTATCTACATTATTCTTGCATTAATTTTTGGCGTATTGCTTTACAGGATGAAACAGAGCCTTGGTGTAATTACGACCGTATTTGTAATTCTCGTTTACTTCTCTGTGTGGTTTGGCCAGAAAGTACCGATTAACCTTTCACCTGTTGCATGGGACTGGATTCTTCTTGCGTATGTATTCATTGCATCCGTTACGCCGGTGTGGATTTTGCTCCAGCCGAGGGATTACCTTTCCAGTTTCCTTCTTTACGGTGCTGTACTTGGCGGAGGCCTTGGTATTTTAATTGGTGGTATTGCAGGAAAGATTCCTATGCAGACACCCGGATATCTTGGTTACCATTCCTCACTTGGGCCAATGGTTCCACTGTTATTCGTCGTAATTGCATGTGGTTCCATTTCCGGATTCCACTCACTTGTGGGCTCTGGTACTACATCCAAGCAGCTTAACAAGGAAACTGATGCGCAGAAAGTTGGATATGCAGCAATGCTTCTTGAAGGTATGGTTGCAGTCATTGCTATGGGTACAGTTGCAATCCTTACGAAGTCTGGTAGAGCAGCGCTCTCCAACAACGCAGCAGCAATTTACGGACATGGAATTGGCACATTTGTGCATCTGTTCGGCATCCCGTTAGGACTTGGTAGTGCATTCGGTATGCTTGCACTTTCTTCATTTGTTCTTACCTCAACGGATACTGCAACAAGGCTTTCAAGGTATGTCCTTACTGAGTTCACTGGCATTAAGAATAGATACCTTGCAACAGCCATTACATTAATTCTCCCTGCAATTCTTGTTTTCATTAAATACACTGATCCAAAGAGCGGAAAAGTCCTTCCTGTGTGGAAAGCAATGTGGCCTGTATTTGGTGCAACCAACCAGCTTATTGCAGCACTCGTCCTCTTCGTAGTTATGGTATGGCTTATGAAGACAAACCGCAAGAAATACTGGGCAGTTCCTGGTATTCCTGCAATCTTTATGGCAATTATTACAATATGGGCGCTCTTCTCACTTATTGCAAAGTGGGGACTTGGCTCAATTATCGGTTGGGCAGCACTTGTTGAGGTTATCCTTGCAATCTGGATCTTCATTGAAGGTATCATTTCTGTAGTAAATATTTACAAGTCTGAAGGTGCGGCTAATAAAGCATAAGTTTGGTTTATAAATTTACTTTTAAAAGGGGGCTTTATGCCCCCTTTGTGCTATAATGCCATTAAAAGGTGGTGTAGAGAAATGAATAAATTTTTTGAGAATTTGAAACTGTTTTTCAAAGGTGCGCTTGTTGATACTTCGCACGAAGTAATTGAAGCTGCCGCGAATATGGCGCAGGACAACTTTATGATTGTTATATTCAGCGATTTTTTAGGCATTCCAAATCCGCTTTCTTACTACACAATTGAGCTGCTTCCGTACTTTGCAGACAAATTGCCCGGTTGGGAGATGCGCATGAGTGATAAAAAGAGTATTCTTGCAAAAGCAATGGGTGAGATAGGAGAGCCATAATGGATAACAAAACATTTTTTGACAGGAAGTTTATATTTCTTTCCGGCAAAGGCGGAGTAGGAAAAACCACCACGAGTTCCTCAATTGCTCTTGGATTAAGTAAATTGGGGCATAAAACGCTTCTTATATCTACCGACCCGTCGCACTCTATAGGGCACATATTTGAGCAGCCAATAGGGTACAAAGAGAAACGCATTATGGACAATCTTTACGGGATTGAGATAGATGTTCGTGCAGAGTCAAAACGGTACATTGACGGCGTGCTTGAACAGGCAAGGCAAACACTGAGCCCTATTATCTTAGAGGAAGTAAGGGACCAGATAGAGCTTGCCTACCATTCGCCAGGGGCAGAGGAGCTTGCATTATTTGATGTAATCAGCAGGTTTTTTACAATGGAAGAGCGGTACGATAACTTTGTGTTTGATACTGCACCATCCGGCTATACGCTGCGGCTTCTTTCCCTTCCAAAAGCGCTTAATAACTGGATAAACAGACTGATTAAAACGCGCATCAACGCAATGAAGGTGGAATACTATGCAACAAGGAATCCGGATAAAAAACTCAAAGAGAAATTAGAGGAAGACCCGGTGCTGAAAATCTTAAACAAAAGAAAGGCACAATTTGAGCAGGCAAGGCAAATTCTTCTGGACAACAAAAAAGCGCTGTTTATGTTTGTGTTAAATCCAGAGCGTCTGCCGATAGAAATTACCCGTGACTCAATCAGTGAACTTGAGCAAAACAAAATCAAGATAGAGGCGCTCGTTATAAACAAAATCTCTACGGATAACTCGAAGCGCTCTTTGAAAGAAAAGGAATACATTGCGCAAATCGAAAAAGAATTTGCGCCAAGAAGAATTTTCAAGGTGCCCTTGCTTGAAGAGGAAGTGCACGGAATCGAGAGTATAGAAAAAATTGCAAAAGTTTTGTTTAACGGGGGTTTATAAGCAGATATTTTGTAAGGTAATTTATTCTAAGGAATAGATTAGTGTAAAGATTTTTAAACAATGGGAGTATTTTGTTATTGGAGTATTTTGCGATGTAATATTACTATTTATAGGCTGTGCAGATTTGTTTAATTAAATAAATGATTTTATACGGATTTTTTGTTATAATTTAATGTATTTTTTCTTGACAGCGTTAAGAATCGTACTACAATTTTATCATAAGGAAAACAGAAGGCAGCTCTAATTGACGATAAATGCTTAAGTGAGTAAATAGTTTTTCATCAAGAAAAGGATTGCCAAAAAGCCTTAGAGTTGAGTCTGCACTGTTTATTATTCCTGTTTTCTCTAATTTTTAGGGAGATTTTTGTAGTGCTTACTGATATTGGATATATATCTACATTTTAAATAAAAAGAAGGAGGATTTATGAAAAAAGCCCTGAGCATTCTTGTAGTGACTATGATACTGCTCTCTTTGACAGCAGGAGCAGGTTTTAGTGAAATAAAATCTGTAAAGGCAGGTATGATATGGTATGTTGATGCTTCGGCCCCAACTGGTGGCAATGGAACGCAATCTCAACCTTTTCAAACTATTATGGCAGCGGTTAATGCGGCTTCAGGGGGTGACACGATTAAGGTAGATTCAGGGACCTATACAGAACAAATTGTGATCAATAAAGATCTTACAATTATTGGGGAAAATGGAGCTACAATCGAGAGACCAGATACTTTGGTGGGTTATAAGGTTCCTGGAGACGATAATAATACTTACTATCCAATTGTGCTTGCGTATGGCGGAACGACAAGTGGTAATAACCCAATAACTATTAATAACGATGGTAAAATAATCGTAAATATCTCTGGGATAAAAGTTAATGGTGAATGGAAGTGCAACGAGAGTGTTACTGTAGGCATAATGTACTGTAACGCAAGTGGTGTAATTTCCAATAATTCTATTGTAAGAATGATGCCAGAGTCCGAACTTCACGGTAATATGGGGATTTTTGTGTATGGTGATTTTAATGTAGAGGTAACGGAGAATAATGTCTTTAAATATTCAGAAGCGGGAATTTGTATTGCGGGAAACTTAGAACACACTACATCCTCTTATGCTACGGTTACGAATAATACCGTTAATGCTGATTTTTATAATACTGTCAATGCCGATGTTTATAGTACCTATCAGAACGGTATCGAGTTTGTTAAAGCAACTGGTACAATAACAAACAATACTGTTCTGAATAATGCAAACAAGGATACTCAAAATAACGATTCGTTTCTTTATGCAGGTTGTGGTATTCTTGTTGGTTCTTCGTCTGGTGTAGATATTTCTGGAAATAAGATTAGTTATAATAATATGGGTATATCTGTCATTGGTAGTACCGACTTTGGTTCTGCCAATAACAATAAGATCTCTGGAAATGCAGTGAGCATTAACCTTAGAGGTATAGGTGTTGTTGGCCCTGCTAATAATACCAAAGTTTCTGGAAATACAGTTAATGCTGGGAGCATAGACTGGAGTGTAGGTATAGTTCTTTATAGTATGGATGGACCTGTCAATAGTACTGTAATTAAAGATAATAAAATTAATGATAAATATGCGGTACTTCTCCTGGGAGGTGATAATAAAACTACTATCCAGAGTAATATAATAACTACCAATTGGGGTGGTATTTATCTTGGGAAGAAGGATCAAGGCATTCCTGCTAAAGTTTTGATTAAGGGCAATACTATAGATCTTTTGGGAAGGGGATGCGGATTGGAAATCGAGAAGGTGAATAATGTTGTAGTTCAGGGTAATACTTTTATGAACGGTAAATGTGGAATTTATATTGGTAATGGAACAAATCCGGGTGATGAAGGTATAAAAGTTAATTACAATAATTTTGAAGGAATTACTGGAACTGGAAGTTTTGGAATAGATAATAAGGGTACAGATGCCCTTGAAGCAAAATATAATTGGTGGGGCGAAAGTGACAAATTAGGGCCTTACAATCCTACTCTTAATCCAAACGGTACAGGATGTGCAGTAAGTAACAATGTAACTTTTGACCCCTGGGTAGGAAAAGCAGGCGACAAAACAGAGGGAAAAGCAGAAGGTGTAACAGGAGGCACTGCTTCCTTAAATTCTATAGATAATACATTTGAGAACGGAACAATTGGTATGGGGGCAGACGTAACTCTAAATGGAAACGGCAGTTCTGATGTAATGCTTGTGAAGTACTCGCAGAACCCCACTTCCGTAAGCTTTAACGAATCGTTCCCCGGTGCATTCTTTGACCTTAATGCAACTCAACCTGCAAATCTCGATAAGATCGTATTAAAACTCTATTATCCTGCAAATCATGGAAATCTTGCGCCGTTCTGGTTCGACAAAACGGAGAGTAAGTGGAAACTCTGCTCAAACTGGCAGGTTGTCCCCGGTAGTGTTACGGTAGATACCTGCAATGTAGATAACAGCAGTTATGCAGGGTATGTTGCAGTAACGATAGATAATACAACTTCCCCAACGCTCAGCGAACTTACAGGCACATACTTTGCACTGTGCGGTGAGATCATTACTGCCTCAGCAGGTCCAGGCGGTTCCATTTCTCCTTCAGGGAATGTAGTTGTTAATTATGGCGCCTCACAAACCTTTACCATTACTCCAGACGCAGGGTATATGATCAGTAAAATTATAGTGGACGGGAAAGCAGTTTATGTGCCTCAAACATATAAAGCAACATATACATTTAAAGATGTGAAGTCTAACCATACAATACGTGCAAAATTTGTAAAGAAACCAAAACCAATGTTCGAAGTTACTGCAAAGGTGAATATTTTTGGAGGTTATGCAGAAGTTACACCTAAAGTACAAGCCGTTCCATCAGGTAGTCCTGCAAAGGTAGTAATTAACCCTGAAGCAGGCTACCACATTACAAAGATTACAGATAATGGAGTAAGTATTCCTTTAACAAAGCTTGTAAAAAATCCAATCGGCACATACACCTACACGATTCTTTCTGTGTACGAAAACCATAACCTCATTGTAACACTTGAAAAAGACAAGTTTGTAATTAGCGTAAAAGTAGGAAAAGGCGGGACGATTTCTCCTTCAGGCACACTCGGAAATGTCACTACATACTACGGAGAGAATAAAACATTTAAAATCACACCTGAAAATGGGTATAAAATAGAAAAAGTACTTGTTGACGGAGAAGAAGTAAACATAAAAGACGGAGAATACACATTCTTTGCAGTTAAGGCAAACCACTCTATAGAAGTACTGTTCGAAAAAGTTCCTGTTTCAAAACACCAGAGTGTTGTGATTAACCTCAAAATAGGAAGCCCGTTTATTACTGTAAATGGAGTAAAGAAACAAATTGATTCACAGGGAAGCAGGCCCATCATTAAGAATAACAGGACACTTCTTCCGATAAGGGTGATTATAGAATTTCTGGGTGGAACTATCAAGTGGAATGGAAAGACGAGGGAGGTTACGATAGAACTTAACGGGCACAGCATAGTGCTGAAGATAGGAAACAGCGTTGCACTGGTGGACGGTATTAAAACAAAAATAGATCCTAATGACAGTAAAGTGGTGCCCATTATAATAAACGGAAGGACGTATCTTCCTTTGAGGTTTATTGCAGAACACCTCGGTGCAACTGTTGACTGGGATTCTTTAACTAAAACAGTAACTATTTATTACTGGCTATAGAATAGAAATTATACATTTTATGGTTATAGAGAGTATGCTTTTTTGTACTCTCTATAACCAATAGGTGGGAATCCAATTAATTTTGTGAGTATATTGAGCAATTCTGTCCATACAATTATATTACTTTACAGAGAATGTGCTACTTAAAATCCTAATTAGAAGCAATCTATCCACTGTATTGATTTTTATTACCTCTGTTGTATAATATTATTGCGCATGGGGGTGCTGGGGTTCGACGGATAAACAAGGCATACCGGCGCAGGCAGAGGATGGTGGTTGGCCTCTTTAAAAATCCACCGAAAAAATAAACGCCGATAATAATTTTGCTTTAGCTGCTTAAGTCAGCTAACGTTCTGTGTAGTCTGAACCTGCAGGACACACAGAACGTAAGGTTGCAGGTCGTTTGCAGTAAGGTTTGCTCGAGCCGAGCTGTAAACGTATAAAAGTCGAGCTATCCTTTCTGCTCCGTGTCGCTCCGGAGGGAAAGGAGAAAATGAAGAGCGACTAAGCCTGTAGCTTGGCGGTATGTAGTGTTTATCCGGACGCGGGTTCAACTCCCGCCACCTCCACCATTTTTATTTTGTTTACAAAATGTCTGAACCGGCAGTTTCTTGCAATAGAATTCTTTCTGCGGACAATTTAATCTTAAAATTTTTGTGGTTGTTTTTACATATTCTTACAAATCTAAACCTGGCACATCTTTCGAAAGGCGCTTCTTAACCTCGGTAATTTATATTTTGTGATTGCAAAATGTAGCGAAAATAATTTTGTTAAAGTTAACTTTTAAACTTGCGCATACCTTTGATTATAAATTTGTATTTCTTGAGTAATATAAAGTTCAAATGCAACTGCCAGGCTTTTAAAAGTTGTTAGTTATAAGTGTTGTAAATTTCGGGATAAATAATTTTAACTGAAAATCCCACATATGAGATTATGCTATTATGATAAGCATTTTTCATTCTTGTGGTATATTATCGTAATTATTGTCTATAAGTATGCAGAGTAAAGTTGCAGTTATAACTATCCATAGAATAACTCATTTTTTCTCTTGTCCTTGAGCGAGCGTTTTTCCTCTTCTGTCGTCCTGAGCTGTCTTTGCGAAGGACCTCATAAGAAATAAATGTGCACTTTGATGTTTTTAATGTTAACAAAAGGGAAATGGTTAGGGTAGAGACTCTTCGCTTCGCTCAGAGTGACGCAACGAAAAATGTTTTGCCGTTAAGCAAAGATGTTTCACTTCGTTCAACATAATCCAATAAAAATACTTTTGTTATGGCAAAAATTCTTCACTTCATTCAGAATTACTTGCCTGGGAAAGATTGTTAATTCAGAAATGCTTTGTTACACTCGATACAACAAAATAAAAATATTTTTGTTAAGGCAGAGATTCTTCAGTCACTTCGTTCCTTCAGAATGACTGAGAAAATGCAAGTTACACAAGTAGGTTTGCCGTTAAGGCAGAGACTCTTCGCTTCGCTCAGAGTGACAAAGCGTGATGTTACATTAAATACATCTTCTTATACTATTAACTATAGATAATTCTCGGGAGTCGCCTCTCTCATCCTCGAGCGAGCGTTTTTCCTTTTCCGTCGTCCTGAGCTGTCTTTGCGAAGGACCTAATTCATTTGAAAAGTACACAGAATTTCCTGTCCAATACTTAGTTATAAAAGTGAGGGATTTTGGGTTTTAAAAGTAGAGTTTTGCATAAATGTAAAAGTTTTATTTTTAACAGAGAGCTACATAAAAGAAGTTTTTATAAACATTCCAGATTTCAAAATTGTGGCAGTATCAGGATTGTATAAACGGGTTAAGGGATTTCTCCTCTTCGATTGTGCTCGTTTCCATATGCCCAGGTAGTATAAGAGTGCTACCCGGCAACATTAACACTTTTTCTTTAATGGATTGAATCATTTCATTAAATGCGCCTTTGTATTCTTTTGCTGTACCTACTGTTCCTGCAAATAGTGTGTCCCCGCTAAACAAAATGCCTTCCCCATATAGCATAATACTACCTTTTGTGTGCCCTGGCGTGTGTATCACCTTGAAAGATGCTTCTCCAATTTTTATAATGTCACCGTCTTTTAGTTCTTTATCTGCACGGGGTGAAACAACATTTAAAGAAAATTCTGCAGAGCGGTTTTTTATTGGGGACTGAAGTTTTTCACTATCTGCAAAGTGTATAAGGATTTGTGCATTCGGAAAGTTGTTTTTCAAAAATGTATTTGCGCTGATGTGGTCAAAGTGTCCGTGTGTGTTTATAATAAATTGCATGCTGCCGTTTAGGGAGCGAATAAATTCTTTTAAGAATAGCTTTTCTTCTTCATAGAATGCTGATGGGTCAATTACGGAAATCACACTGCTATTTTTTACTACATAGCAATTCGTCTCTAAAGGGCCGAAGCGCAGCATAAAAACTTCAGTCTTATTTTGCTTAAATACCTCAATTAAAAATTTGCTATTTTTCATTTTTTTGCAATCACTATCTTATTATACGAGCCTCCTCTTGTTAAGTCTTTGTAAATCCACGATTTGCAATTTTTACCTTTATATATTATATTACTATAAACTTATATTAATAAAGATTGGAGGAGAAACAATTGAAAAACACAAAAAGGAGGATTTTTGCAATCCTTATAAGTGTGCTTATCATTCAGATGAGTATCGCAATGCCTCTCATTACAAACATCACTTTTGCAAAAAACGGTGTTGTAATGGGCTCTCCACCTACGATTACTGTTTCAAGCAGTAGTCAATCCGTTCATGTGGAACATACAGTAGACTATACTGTTACGGTGAAAAACAACTGTGACAACTCAGATTATATAAACATTGAACTGAGCAGTATAGATACAGGGTGGAGTGCGGAACTTTTTGAATCTGATGATTCTACGACTCTTTCAGATCACAATAATGACGGAAAACCAGATACAGGTTTGTTAAGTCCAGGCGAAAGTTACACATTCCACCTGCATGTTACGCCGGGCGATGTGCTTTGCAACAATGTGCAGGATACAATCACTATAACGGCAACTCCTGCATCCGGGAATTGCAATGCGGCAACACAGGATGTTACTACGACAGCAATAAATACAGGAATTCTTGAGATCGCCAAAACAGTTTCTCCTACAGAGGTGAAGGTGGGTGAGACTGTTACCTGGACAATACACATTCAGAATACGGGCAGTGACCCACTTGGCAACGTCGTTATTCAGGACGACCTCGGTGCAGGATGCTCGTATAATAACGACATTAACTTTCACGGAAACAATCCTTCCTCTGGCGGATATCCCAACTGGGTGTATGCAGACCTCCCAGCAGGTGCGGACTATGAAATTACTTTTTCGTCTAAGGTTATAGGGTGTGCAAATGCAGACAATACGCTCTATGCTAAATGGGGTATTGGTGGAAGCGAATGCCAGGATTTACAGGTTGTTGCACCAGTAAAGATCATTCTTACAACCCCTCATATTAGTTTCAATGTTTCTGATATTTCGGTTCCTTATTGTGGTTCTACAGATGTAGATATACCAATTACGAACAGCGGTGATGGTATTGCAAAAGACTTCAAGTTAAAGATAGATAAAATCCCTGACTTTTACGCAATTTCCAATGTAGGGAGCGATTGGAGTTATGATTCAAACACAGGAGAGTTTACTTACACAGGCGGGACTCCTTCAGGCGCTATTGATGCTAATAGTACCGTACATCTTGCATTTACAGTTTCAATGCCGCAAGGTGCATGCAGCGGAAATGGTAGTGCCACTTTAAAATACACTACTGCATACACGGATCCCTGTGGAAATGCGTTTTATGATCCATCCACAATAGGCCACATTTCTGTTTCTGGCAGCGGGCCGTCGTTCGAAGTGAGTAAAACCGGCCCTGATTCAGTTGATATCGGGGAAACAGGACTTACCTACACGATTTCTGTTACATACCACAAGGGAAACTGTAGTGACACTTCTAAAACAGTAGACATAGTTGATACTCTGCCAGACCCATTTATACCACAATCTGCGGATACCGGAGGCACAATTAACGGGCAGACAGTTGAATGGGACAATGTCACTCTTCAGGATGGTCAGACCCAGACATTCCATATTACATTTGATGTTACGACGGATTCCTGCTATGCGCACAGTGAATATACAAATACGGTGAATCTTTCTGGAGGTGGGGCTGATTGCTGCGGATGTGACATACCAGGCGCTACTGCTTCGTTCAGCACTTATGTAAACGACCCTGCAAGTACAATAAGAAACTCTTCCAAGGATGTTGATAATCCTACCATAGAAGTTGACTGTTCTACTGACACGAATAGTTATACAAATCCGTCTGGCAACCCTGACAGTCATAACAACAGGCGCTATACAACGGAGTACGACTTTGTTACAAGTGATGTATATGCCCCGATTTCCTGGAATAACACTGACGGAAATGGCGGACACATCGTTTTTTACGACGAACTTCAAAATAACCAATACACAAATCCTGATATAGCAAATGTTGATGTGGAAGTGTATTGTAATGGTTCCTGGATTAATGCGACGCAGTATGCTGCAATTACCTATCCTCAAAATTCTGGCGACCATTTAAAGATAGACCTTGGTGGGCTGGAAGGGTATGTATGCCCTCCGAGTAGCGGCGCACAATTAAAAATTTCCTATACAGTAAGGGCAAGACAGACGGATAACAGTAATAATGATGCTGCAAGCCACAGCTATATAGACTGGTCGAAATTGGAGGTGCCCGGGTTCCCTCGTGGTTGCACTAATGACCCGGATTATAACCAGGGCGTTCGTGTTACAGACGAGCGTGCAGTACTTGGTTTATCATTAAACCCTTTAAATATTGTAGAGAAATGCCACACTTACCCTATTACAATAGGCTTCTCCAGGATAAATGACAATCTTAATGTGGATAAAGCGGACCTTGCCGTAAATCTTGGTGGTTTTGAATATGTTAGTGGTAGTACAACATACAGCGACAATGGCAATTGGTGCAGTGGTACAAAAGGCGAGCCAACGGTAAATGGAAACCAGCTAACATGGAGCGCAGATCAATTGAACGAAATAACCGGAAGTGGCTATATAACAATCTATGTTAAAAAGAGATGTGATTCAAATGATGCAACGATTCAGGCTACTTCAAGTTATAAGGATAACTGCGGAATAGCGCATTCGGCTTCTGCCGCTTCTTCCGCTATTCTTGTCCAGAGTGCAAAGCTCTATGCAAAAATCACGCCGCAGCTTAATTGGGGTATTACCCACACTGTTGACTGGAAAGCATATTTTACGAACGGCGGTGACGGCGAAGCAAATGAAGTTGTCCTTCATACAAATATCGGGAGTGGGCTTGCATTTAATAAAGATGGTGCTTACATAAAGATAGGAAACAATACCTATAACTACGGTGATGCTGCGATTACCTGGCCAAGCGACGGGGCAAATGGCGATCTGGAATGGAAACTTAACAATTTGACCATTGCACCTTCCCAGAAAATCCTGCTTTACTTTAAAACCGATGTAAATGATTGTGACGAGAACAACCTTAAAGTAGAAACTTACGCTCGTTGGTGTGTAAGCTGTGTGGATGAAAATACCTGCGGTGGATGCGGTGAATCAAATCATGATTATGGAAGTGTCCTGTTGCCTACGCCTTATGCGCTTGTTACGGTTGACAATGCGTCATTTTCTATGTGCAGCGGCGGAAGCGTACAAATAACTATTTCTGATCCCGGGCAGACTGACCTTTACAATGCATCTGTTATTGTGGACTTACCGAAGTATATAAAATATAATACAGGTTCTGCGCAGTACACATTTAACAATGGAAGCACTCAGAGTGCAGGAGATCCCGATATTACCAGTATAACGAGCGGCAATTACAATGGCGGTTACGAGCTAAAGTGGGATTATAATAAAATTAGTGAACTGAGCGATATAGCACCAGGTGATGAAATAGTGCTTACATTCAATATACTACCTGACGACTCTCAGACAAATCCCTCCTGTGAATTTTTCAAGAACGGTTATCAAAAGATAAAATCTCACCTTGAATTTGCAAAACCGTGTGATGTGAATAATGTAAACGAAAATTCTGTTGAAAATGAAACAAATATTAATATAAAGCATGCAAATCTTTCAGTCGTAAAGAAAGTTGTTTCTATAAATGGCAGTAGCTCTTATAACTCTAACTGGCATTACTTCCCAAAAGAACTTGGTGTAAATGTTACATTTGAAATTGACATAACGAATAACGGAGATTTGGCTACCGTAAAGACAGATGTTGCAGACATATTAAAGGGAACAAACCAGCATCCGCTTGATTATGTTTCTGCGCAGTATTCTTATGATGGAGGAAGCTGGACAAATGTCCCATGGGACAGCGCTGATAGCACAAATGGTATATTTGTATGGAACGATATAGAAGCGGACCTTGGAAGTGGAATAGCAGCGGGCAAAACACTGAAAATAAAAATTACTGCAACGGTAGATTCCACCTGCACGAATAAGAATGCATACAACTATTCTGAGGTGTGGACAGGGTGTA
>WFZA01000004.1 GCA_015489815.1 Caldisericales bacterium
GTAGGCAGGCTTTTATAAAAATCCATCCCGGTTGTTTTATTGGGAGTTGCTAATTGATAAGGTTTCCCTGCAGTGTAGAATGTCGGCACCTTCTTTAAGTTTGCTTCTTCCTCAGGAGTGGGTTTGCTCGGAACATACGGTTTATGATTTGACTTCTGATACTTTATCTCTTTAATCTGATATTCAATTTTTTCGATAAGAGACTGCGGCGGATGTGCAGGATCTTTTACATGTATGTTTTTCACCTCTGATATGAGCAATTTTACCCTAGGATTTTTATAGTCCAGACTTCTTATCTCTGCCTGAAGATTCTTAGGAAGCCACTTGGGAATCCCTGCTTCAGCAGAATTTCTTCTGAAAGTTACGAATACTACCCCTGATGCAACAACTGCAGCAATAATCACGACAATAATTAGTTTCTTTTTGTTCATACTGGTTTACCTCCCCTTACGGATTGTAAAAATGAAAATTCCTTGGTTCCATCCACGAATTATACACAAATCCTGATGCATAGGTGCGGGAGTCTTGCTGTAAAGCATTAAGCAAGGCGTAATAAGATTGAGAGTCAGTGTATGAATTATCAACCCCATTTTCGGATAATACTCCGTCAAAAAAGATGCTATAATTCTTATTATTATATGCCCATAAACTTAACGAATACCACTCGTCTTCATCATCATAGTAGTAAATTTCAGCAATAGGGCTGCTGGACATTGCGCCATTTGCAACATACCATACATCTTCGGCAGTCCATCCGTTTTTTCAGCGCTACCCGGGTTTGTGCCCAGTTCGTCATCTCCAAAGTCGTACATGCTGTAATAACCGGGTACATATTGTTCGTTAAAACCGTCAATAATTGGCCTTACCTTGTCTGGGTGCATCCAGTAGTATCCCTGTTCTGCATCGATAGCAGCAGATATTTGCGTGATGTGACCTACAGGAGTAATGTCTGAAAGTAACACTTTTAAAGCACGCCCAAAGTCATAAAAATTTCCACCATACTTGGTGATACAATCAACTGATGTGTTAAATCCTATTGCAAGTTCCATATCCTTTGTGTGGGTTGCGTTATAACCTCTCATAAATTGTTCTACATCATTTTTTATGCTGTCAGTTCCAAAAAATGGTGTATATTGGCCATATCCACTTTTATACTTTCCAATACCATAACCGTTAGGACCGTACTGAGGAGCCCCAAAAGATAAAATTATTACTGCATAGGAAGTGTTTGGGTCTCCGTATTTATAGTGATATCCCTCCATATACATATCTTCTCCTTGGTCTATGTAAATTGACCTGCTGAAATCGTACACAGAAGCACTTGCTGTCATAGGCTGCTTGAATACTGAATACAGTCCTGAGAATAGAAAGGCTGCAATAATTAAATAAAGTAAATACTTTCTCACGTTTACCTCCTAAGTATTATTCTATTTTCTTTCAAAAACTTTGCAAACAGGTTTTATGTTTAAGCATTTTTACACTTTGCTTGCAAAGCACTTATTGGGGTTCTGGGTTCTGGTACGGAGATTAACGGGTTCAAAAAGCGGTTCTGAAAAATTTGCAAAGGCAATTTGCACTGAGGCTTTCAACGAGCACTCCTATTTTTACGAACAACCTCTCTGCACTTTACCTTTGCTCAGCAGTTAATTTTACGCCACCTACATTCATATCACACCACCTCCTTGTAAAAGGCGTTTTTATTAACTGCAAAACCTGTTTCCATTATTCTTTTTTAATTTTCCGTTATTCTCTTCCATATTTCTCCCCTCACTTATATAGATGAAATTTCTCCAAAAATGTTTCACAGTTTTTCGCTCTTTTTACTCAAATTTTCCGTTAAATTTTTCTTCTCCTATACAATAGACGGAAAACTCAACAAAAAGTTTCACGATTCTGTAAGAATTTTTAAAAAAATTTTGAAATAAGTTCCAACATAGTAAGAACCACAGTATAAATGGGGTGTTTTTGTTGCATTGCCGTTAAGGTAGAGACTCTTCGATGCGCTCAGAGTGACACACCAGAGAGGCGGGATTGTTAAAGCAGAAATTCTTCACTCGCAAGCTCCTTCAGAATGACTCAACAAAAGCGAAGTTATTATTTCGGGAACGCCTCTATATGCCAAGTATGAGAATCCAAAATAGTTCGCCGTTAATACAGGGACTCTCTGCTTCTCTCAGTGTGACTAGAAAAGAATATCAGAGTGCATGGAAAATGAATATAGAAGTAGAGAAGTAGGAGAAAAGATGTCAGAGAGGCAGACAAGGTATTAGAATAGTAAAGAAAATATCAGATAACATTGGGGCAGCCTCCTTAAGTAAGCAAAAGATTCCATTTTATTAAAAAGGGTGTTAGTTTATTTTTCGCTTAGTCTGAGCAGTTTTTTCTTTTCCTGTATTACATTTTCCGCGATCGTAACCTGATTAAATAACGGTAAACAGAATACAGGCAAAGCTAAGCTTTGCCTGTATCGTCGCCTTATGATATCTTAATTAATTACTCCACTTAAAGTAAACTGAGCCCCAGTTTGTTCCATCGTCGTAAGCATATACTATTTCACGCGGTCTGGTCGTTAATATTTTGCTCCATATTACGGCGTTTTGTGAATACCGTCTTTGCAGCATCAGAGTAACGGAAATGCCGACTGTGCCTCCTCCGTCGCCGTAAGAAACGCCAAAGTTTA
>WFZA01000005.1 GCA_015489815.1 Caldisericales bacterium
AGGAACGATAAGCTGGAACGGAAAAACGAGAGAAGTAACGATACAGCTCAACGGTAACACAATTATCCTTACCATAGACAAATCCACAGCACTCGTTAACGGCATAAAGACACCGATAGACCCCAAAAACAGCAAAGTTACTCCTATCATCGTAAATAACAGAACTTACCTTCCACTCCGCTTCATCGTTGAACACCTCGGCTGCACTGTGGACTGGAACCCAGCAACTAAAACAATTACCGTATACTTCTTCGGATAGTTTTCAATTCGTAAGTATACAGGCTGCCCCGTATATGCAAACTCACTGCAAAAAGCGGGGCAGTTTTGTGTGTTAATAAGATTTTGCAAAACCTCTCTTATACAGAATTTGTAAGATAGAAATTTTGCAGCCTGTTTAGATTTTTTAAAGAGTTTATCTCACAAATTTTTGAAAATCTATTGACTGGCAAACAAAATAAATGTATATTTATAAAGCACACAGATCAGGAGGTAATATGGATGGATCTCTATAAGCACAAGACTGAAGTTAAAAAGCGTAATGTCCACAAGCGTGGCGGTTTTTCCGTGGTAATTGTTCCGCATTATCAGGGAAAAACTAAAAGAATTGAAATTACACCTACAAAAATATATCTTTCAATCGTTTCTCTGGTCGTTGCAGGTGCTTTGCTGGGTGGCTTTATTTTTTCTTACACTGGATTGAAAAGTCAGGTTGCTCAATTTAAAGGTGCTAAGTTTGACAGCGTCGTTGCTGCCCAGTCGAAAGAACTTCAAATTACGCAGAACGAACTGGCGAAGGCCCAGTCTCAACTTGATGCTTTAAAGGAATATGTCGTTTCCCTTTCATCTCTGGAAAAAGAAGTAAGAAACTCGTTAAAGTTGGGTGAGTCAAAAGTAAGTCTCGAGTATGTGCTCGAACGCACACCAAAGGCAAAACTCCAGTCTACGACGAAACTTCCCGAAAATGTGGCAAAACTCCTCTCTGAAGAGAACAATGTAACACAGATTGCAGAAGATAGGGCAAAGATGCTGAACATGCTAAAAGGTGCATCCGACGAATATCATGTATTGCTTGCAGAAACACCAAATATATGGCCGCTTCACGGGTATGTATCGTCTCCGTTTGGGTGGCGTCCCAGTCCGTTTGGAAGTGGATGGGAATTTCATAAAGGAATAGATATATGTGCTTACTACGGCGCGCCGGTGAGAGCAACGGCAGACGGAACGGTGGAATATGCAGGCTGGTTTGAAGGCTATGGCAGGTTTATAAAGATATATCATCGTGACGGAATAGAAACCTGTTATGGACATCTCTCGAAAATTGTCGTAAAAGCAGGAGAGCAGGTTAAGAAAGGACAGGTTATAGGATATGAAGGCGAGAGCGGTCTTGCAACTGGACCACACCTGCACTACGAGGTGAGGATAAATGGTGTTGCAGTTAATCCGGCAAAATTTCTACCATAGGAGGTAATTTATAATGGCATTTGGTTCTAAAAGAGAAGTTTCCCAGACAGGCATTAACACTTCGGATCAATCAGTACTTGCAAAAGACATAGTGGTAAAAGGAGACTTGATCTGCCAGGGACTATTGAGAATTGAAGGGAAAGTAGAAGGTGCAATAAAGGGCAACGGAGAGATTACTATTGCTGAAGGTGCAGAGCTAAAAGCAGACATTGAAGGCAGAAAAATTATCGTGCTTGGTAAAGTTGAAGGAAATATCAAAGCAAAGGAAAGTGTTGAGATAATCTCCAGTGCAAAAGTGTTTGGCGACATTACTACGGATAAAATTTCTATCGAAGAAGGTGCCGTATTTACCGGTAAGTGCGTAACGAAGGTGCCGGAAAAGGCGAAAGAAGAACCTTCAAAAAAGGAAGAGCCAAAGAAAGGTGTATCAAAATAGAATACAGGCAGGACGCGTTTTATTAAAAGAAATATCCGATAGAGGCATTGACACTGATGCCTCTTTTTTGTTTGCTGTGCCGCGTGGTGGCGTGGAAGTCGCATACCCCATTGCGCTCGCTTTAAAAATGAGGATTATTCCTTTAATAGTGCATAAAATTCCTGCATCTTACAATAAGGAGCTTGCAATAGGTGCTGTGTCTATCCGCGGAGATACACACCTTAACGAAATTGCAAAAAGCGAGAGTATAGACTACCTTGACAGGGTGGTAAAGGAAACGCTGGAAGAGGTAAAGAAACGGCAGAGAAAATTTGGGGTTCACTTTAATTTTGAGAGAATTAAAGGAAAAACTGTTTTGCTTGTGGATGACGGAATTGCAACAGGCGAAACGCTTTACCTTGCAGCAAGCGGGCTGAAAAAGTTTGAACCTAAGAAAATTTATGTGCTTGTGTCAGTTTCGTCTTTGGAAGGCTTTAACCTACTTTCCACAATCTCAGAGGTAATTAGTCCGATTGTAGACCCCGGGTTTGTTGCTGTGTCCGCATACTTTGAGGAATTTCCGCAGCTTAGCGAAGAGCAAACGAAGCGTTACGTTCAAAACAGTTTGATGTTTGCAGAAAGAGGTGCGTGATCGGAAGGCTTTTTCAATGCCCTGAAAGACTTATGTATTGTGCATTCTTCTGATAATTCTCGCACGGGCTTGCTCACCAGTATGTAATCAATCCGCATTCCCATATTCCTTTTAAATGCGCCCATTCTGTAGTCCCACCAGGAAAAAGCTTTCTCTGTGTGGAATTCTCTAAATAAATCGATAAGCCCAAAGCCAAGCAAGTTTTCAAGTGCGACGCGTTCTTCTTTCATAAATCCCACTGCGTTTTGTAAAAGTTTTGGATCCCACACATCTTTTTCCGTGCGTGCTACATTAAAGTCTCCGCACAGAATAATCTTTTCTGAGGGTAAAAAATGTTTTTCAAGATAATCTTTCATCTTCTGATAGAATTCCAGCTTAAAAAAGTATGATTCTTCGCCCCTGTCTCCTCCGCGCGGGAAGTATGCATTTATAAAGGTTGTATCGTTTATCGTAATTTCTATTGTCCTTTTCTGTCCGTTTGTGTCAAATAAATCTGCCTTGTAGTTTTTGAAAGAATGCCTAGATAAAATTGCAACTCCGTTGTAGGCTTTTTGCCCGGAGAATACACTGTAGTATCCCATATCTTTGAAAGTTTTTTCCGGGAAGTCTTTGTCCTGCACTTTTGTTTCCTGTAGGCATATTACATCTGGCGAAAGCGTGTCTATAAGTTTTTTAATGTGCTCCATACGCGTGCGAACTGAATTTACATTCCAGGTTACGATTTTCATTTTGCTCTCCTTTCCTTATTATATATTAAGGGAATTTATGCAAATAAAAAATGGTGGTGAGAAATGAAAGTAAGCGTGCGTATGCGCTGGTTTGCATGGTTTTTGTTTATTGCAGGCGGAATCAGCCTTTCGCTCTGGACGGATAAAATTTCAGAGCTTCACGGCTTTTCCGTTCACTTTGGAGCTGCTGCAAGGCTTATTGGTTTGCTGTTTATAGTATTTTCGTTTGTCGTTGCGCGTAATACAGGCAAAACACTTGCAAAGTATGGAAAGGAAGGCAGCGTAGAAAAGTTTGACACGAACAAATTTGTGGATAAAGGGGCATATTCCTGTATGCGCCACCCGATGCACCTGGGTTTGATGTTTTTCCCGTTTGGGATAGCGCTTCTTATGGGTTCGTTTTCTTACACAGTTATATATGCTCCGCTTACTGCTCTTCTTATCGTTATAATGGTGTTTACTATTGAAGAGAAGGAAACAATTGAAAAGTTTGGGAGCGTTTACCGTGAGTATAAAAAGCGCGTGCCTGCGTTTAACCTGTCGCCGGGCTGTATAAAAAAATTATTCCAATGCTGTTAACTGTTCTTCTCATAGTAATTGGTGTACTTCTGATATACGCATTTTTCGTGGAGCCTAACTTGCTTTCGATTACAAAAATAGAACTTTCTTTTAAAGACCTTCCAGGCAGTGCAGACGGCCTGCGCATTTTGCAGATTTCGGATTTGCACTACAATGGTGATGCACCCATTTACGAAAAAGTACTTACGGCAATTAAAAAGTTAAATCCAGATGTCATCGTAATAACTGGCGACTTTGTTGGAAATAAGCAAAACTACAAATCAGTTGAATATTGCAAACGAATTGTTTCTTTAGGAAAACCCGTTTTTGCTGTAATGGGCAACTGGGATCACCATTCTTTCACAAGTGAACTTGCAAGCAAACTGAATAAAGCAGGTGTAAAAGTATTAGTAAACACAAGTGTGGAGTTTAAGTCACACTTCTACATAGCAGGGACGGACGACTCTTATACAGGTTTTGCAA
>WFZA01000006.1 GCA_015489815.1 Caldisericales bacterium
AATCTATTTACATTGTACTACCAATAAAAATTTTGTTAACAATTTTCTTATTTTTTAATAATTTCATCTTTCAATCGCTCTTTATTGCCTCAACAGGATTTGTTTTTGATGCAAAGAGGGCAGGGAGGTATGAGAAGAGAAAGCCTAAGAGGAGGGAAATAATGGTAACGAGTATGAGGATGTTTATGGGGATGTAGTAGTTCCATCCTTTGAGTTTTTCTATTATCAGGGATACTGCAATGCCTGTGGGTATGCCTATTATCAGTGCTATGAGTGTTGTGGTTAATCCATTCATTGTGAACTCTTTTATTATGTCTTTTGCCGTTGCACCTATTGCTTTCTTTATGCCTATCTCTCTGGTTCTTCTGATTACTTCTATGAATAATAGTGCTGATAGGGATAGGAATGCAGATAGTAATGCAAGGAGTATGAAGATGGAGAGAAGAGTGTAGAGGGAGGTGTATACTCGTATTACTGGTTTTATGATTTCGTCTAAATCAATTATGGAGCCTGGAGATTTATCAGGATGTCTTTTATTTAATAAGTCAAGTACTTTTTTTGCAATGGTAAGCCTTTCGTCAGGATTGTTTGCTTTGACGAGAAATACTCCGTTACCAGTAAACTTAGAAAACATACTGTTAAATTTCTCATAAGGGAAAACGCCATTAGGTATAAAAATTGTATTGTCAATTAGTGAACAGCATTGATTTAATATTCCAACAACTACATACGGAGTTTTATTACCTTCAATAATTACTGATTTACCTACATCATCAATGTTAAGTATTTTTGCAACTTTAGCCCCAACAACACAAATGTGTTCGTTATAGTCACTATCCTGTACAAATCTACCCTTTTTAATGCTCAATTTAAACATAGGTTTAAACGATACAGTTGCTTCAGATATACGAACATTTTTAAGCACATGCGAAGTAGCATTTCCTATAGTACCCACGCTAAAGTATTCTGGAAGTTTTTCCCGGAAACCAATCAATGAAATCCTGGAAAAACGCTTTTCAAGTTCGACATAATCGGCATAGGTATAATTTGCACCATTAAAAACCGTTTGCATCACTGAAAGCGTATTAGTATAAGGGAACGAAGAAATCCGAACTGCATCTGGAGCAATACCCCTTATTACACTGTTTATATTACTTTTAATCTCGGCATTCAGTACAGCAGGAAATACTGTACCTGCTATTGATAATGCAATTACAGTGACTACGATGATTTTTGCTGTATTTATTTTGCCGTTTTCAGAAGACAATAAACTACTTCTTATTCCTTCCGCAGGAGCTTTGCGTATCGTCATCCTTAAAGATATGGATACTGCAATAGCAGGCACTATTAAAATAGCAATAAAGTTGAGTATTACGCTAATTAACCCAAATTTCATAGAGTGCTCAGCTAAAAAAGCAGACATAGTAATCGTCTGGGAAGCACTAATTCCAGATATATTTAGCAGCTTTAACTTTGGGAAAAGCACTATCAGTACAATATCACCAATAACTGCTGAGATAGCAAATGAAAACATAGTTTTAAAATAATATTCGGCGAAAATCTTCCTTATACTCTCACCAAGTGCGCGTTTAATTGCAATCTCTCTGCTTTTTTGAGAAAGATCAAATACGATAAGTCCTATTACTCCAAACAAAGCGATGAACAACATAAACAAAGCAGCGATAAGAATAAACTTTATCTTATCTTTTCGCGAATTAATAGTCAACAAATCGCCAATCCTTTTATAAGTAGATACGATAACGGGTTTTGCATTTTCCTCTGGGTTTCCCTTGTTTTTCATTTCTTTCTTCAACAATGATAAAGCCTGATTGTAATAACCCTCTTTAGGTATAACAAGCATTACGAGAGACCTGGCAACAGAATCAGTTTTACCGGTAGGAATGTATCCGCCTCCGTAGAGGGGGCTCTGTAATAAAACAAGCATATCGGAACTAAGCGGCTTTAACACTCCTACTATTTTGTAATAAGTACCTTTTGATGAACTATTTTTGTCTGTACCAAATGCCCCATTAACACATAGAATTTTCTTTCCAACCGGATTAATGGTGCCAAACATTTTCCTGCTCAGGTTATCAGTAATAACGACTGTATAAGGATCACTACCCGAAAAGTATTGTCCGTATTTTAATGGTAAATGAAGGTCTCTGAAAAACTTCGGAGGAACTTTCTTTAAAATCACATTAATACCCTTGAATTTAACAAAAGTATCAGAGGGGTAGGGTACGAGAAACGCATCTTTTATAAAAGGAGAGTGTAATAGGGCCTCTACATCTTTCTGAGTTATAAACTTTATACTATTCCAATCCACTTGAGCTGGATACTTCAGGGTCTTTTTAGTGATTATTGTGGCAAAATCTACTTCCTTACTAATTTCCAGGAGTACTGCATCTGGATTTTGAAATGTATTCTTAGTTAGCTCTCGTGCATATGCCTCAAATGGCGTTTCTATGTGAACAACGAAAAACGGAGTAAATGGAATGTTATTAATTTCTTTTTTTAATTCGTTTCTGTTTCCATCGAGTACAGATGAAGAGAAACTTAACGAAAAGAAGAAACAGCTTACGACGAGTAACACCATTATTCTCTTTATTTTACCAGATTTTTTGTCCATTATCTTCTCCCTACCCCTCATCTTACATAAAACTAATTAAACTCAACAAAAATCGCAGCATCCACTTCGCCATGTAGTCCAACACTGCTGGATAAATTGACCATATGAAGGTACTCCCACCCAAATATGACCGCCTCTACCAGCATATGGGACATAACAATCACAAGCAGCACCATTACATATCGGGGATTGGGGTGTACCAGGCGGCACAACACAGTTAGTAGAATAACCTGCATAAGAAACTGATCTAACAAAAACAAATGGTAATACTAATACCGAAATAAAAATAATCAGCAGCACAGAGAGAATAATTTTACGGTTAAATTTAATACTCATGTTATCACCTCCTTTCATTTTTTATTAATTTATAAAGTGAAGCATAAAAATTCTTTAATTGATCCTTACTATAAAAATTAGGGGAATAAATATGTTCTATGTGGCCATTTTTATTTAATAGTATTACATATGGAGAACCAACTATTCCTATTAAATTTTGAAAATAGAACTGGCTATCGTTAATATAGATCATACCATGATCATGACGATATATATCATTCCAAGTGGTTTTTATTAACGGGCTTTCAACAGACTTTTCAATAGTAGTAAATCCGAATTCTTTAGCAAATCTTAACGCCTCTTGATTTAATTTTTCTGAAAATGGTGAAAATACTATAATTTTAATCACGTCATTAGAATTTTTTAGATTTTGTGGCAAAGCATTTATAACATCAGAGCAAGTTGAACAACTATAGTGTAAAATAAAAATTAAAACAGACTTTCCGATAAAATTGTTCGGTATGACTATTTTTTTATCGTCTGGATAAGTATATGCGATAATAGAGGGAAATTTTTTACCTATTGCAAGATTTCTTTGATATGTTTTATTAAGTAATTCATAGTTATTACTGTTAAATGCAGCTAAAATATCTTTAAGCGTGTAATAATCTGGCGGTATGAATCCTCTTCTTTTCCAAACAATTTTGTTATCGTTATCGATAAAAAAGAATGTAGGAGTGTATTTACTCTCAAATAAAGAAGATAAATTAGTGTCTCCATTTTTAACTATATATAAATTTTCCAATTTCGATGTCCCAATAATAGGTGGCTCGGACGACTTCTCCACATATACCCATGTCAATTTACTGAATGTTTTTGCTAACTCTGGTATAGCCAGCGATATATACTCACAACTTCCACATGTTCTACTTACAAATAAAAAGACTCTTTTTCCAGTATTTGGAACGATTCGTCCCGAAATTGATGTTAATTTTGGTAAGTTTACAATACTACCTACAGGTAAAGAATTTTGGAATGTTACTTCGGGTAGTAAATTGCTAGAGTACTGTGAAGCATTTGGATTATATTTGTTAGAATTTGAAAAATACCACATAAATACCATAAAGATCGACAATAAAATAGCGGCCCAAATAATCCATTTCTTATTCTTCATGCCTACCTCATTTCTCGATAATCCATCTCAAACATATAATAAAATTTTGTTGTTATTTTATGATAATATCTATCGAAAAAAATGTCAAGTGTTTTTTCAAAAAAACTTAAGAATTATAAAAATAGAAAGACACGGATTGTATAAAGCAGCGCTTAGACACTTTGTTGCGCATAACGAGAAAAGTCAATTCTTTACGGACATAAACGCTCAGCACATTATAAACATATATAGTAGATTTCGTAAAATAATGTAATTTATGGCTTTTGTCTGTCGAGATAAATTATACTAATATTTGTGTTTTATGGAAGCTTCATATTTACTCAAATAATCTCACATAAAAGCAGCTATCAGAGTAAGCAGTTTAAAAGGATGCTTAAAATTTAAGATAGAAAAACTTTGCCGAGTTTTTATTGGAGAGTAGATTTTATCAAAGCGCAAAGATATTCGCAAACTTTCTGCAAGGCAATCGTCGAGCTAACCTTAAATATTTTTCTCACAAAAACCCTTCAGAGCAAACAGTAAATAAGTACAAAATACTAACTTTTCCGATACAGCCCGTTAAGTTTTCTCTCCTACATAAACAATCATCCGGACGAACATTTCCCTGGCGGGCGTGTGCAGTAAAAATTTCAAACTGTTTTTCAAAGGTATAAGTTTATAAAGGCGCGTTTCAAACGGATTTCTGTTTTTCATAATGTCCTCAAAGCGCTTTACGGTCATTCGGTTTATGTAAGTAATATGCTCTTCTCCGTTTACCATACCAAAGCGCAGGTTTACCCGTTTTTCGTAAGAAGGCGTGTTTTTAGCAAGCGTTTTATACGCTGCGATGAGCGTCTTCTCAGGAAAAAGTATGTGCACATAAGGGACGCCAATTAAGTCAGAAAGGTGTGCACCGTAAGGATGGTAATACGGCGGGGAATTTATAAACACTTTGCCGCCTTTTCTCAATACCCTGTAAACTTCTTTAAGCACTGCTTCGGGGCGGGCAAGATGCTCAAACACATCGTTCATTACGCACACATCAAACGAATTATCAGGAAAGTCCGTTTTCTCTGCATTTTGCACGATAAACTTTACATTCTCAGCGCCTTTTTTCTTTGCAAACCCGTTTGCCTGCTCAATAAACCCCTCTTCTATGTCTATTCCTACGACGGTCTTTGCGCCGTTCAGTGCGTAAAAAACGCTTTTCCCGCCGCCGCCTGCGCCGACATCAAGGACTTTTTTGCCGCTGATTTCTTTAAGCAGGTCGAACTCGGGTGCATAGTACCAAGGAATTCTTGCAGATTGCTCAAATTCCCACCGGGCGAATGTTTTTATGCCTTTATCTTCAAGATTAAACGGATGTGTGGGCGTTTTGAAAAATTTATTTAAGAATATCAGTGTTTTCTCAAGCATCAAATATCTCCTTTTTAACACATTTATGCCCCAGCCCTTCCTCGTGCCTCATCTGTCTTACTCCTGACGGAGATAAAGACTCAAAGGCCTGTATAGAGGACAGGGCCAGGGTATATGGATTATATGAGTGCGAAAAATTTTGTCAAGTGGAAAAAACACCACAAAAACACCGCAAAACACACTGCAAAAATGAAAAGAGGCACCCCTTTTGAGAGTGCCTCCCGAAAAACCAATCAAGCGTTCAGGCTACGGCGTACCCTTATTTATAATTCTTACATTGAGCTTGCGCTTGGACGGGTCTTTGCCGTTTATTATTCCGTCAACAGGGACAATTGCTGTAATTGTGCTGCCAACAGTCGGGAATATAATCTTCGACTTCGTAGACGCAAGATAAACAGGAATTGCTTTGCTCGTCGTCGTGATGTTGATTGGCGCTCTGATTGCATTCGTTACAATGTGCGGTACTGCAGCCTCGATAATGTATCTGTATGCCCAGTAATCTTTTTTCACATCCGGGAAAGGAGACCTTACAAGTGATAGTGCACCAACCTGAGGCACATCTTCTCGGTAGAGTGCCCTGTCCAGCATCGTAACAAACTCGGCTCTGCTTACCTTGTTGTTCGGGCGGAATGTGTGGTCTTTATATCCCTGCAATAGTCCTGCCTTTACTGCTGTGTAAACATACCCGTTGAACCAGTCGGAAGGTTTTACATCTGTAAAGAGTTCTTCCTGAGGCGTCTCAGGCTTTAGCCCGCGCATTCTCACAAGAATGGTTGCTATCTCGGCACGGGTTGCAGGTTTGTTCGGGTTAAACTGTTTGCCGCTTCCAAACATAAGTTTTTCTACATACGCCTTTTCAATAAAGTTGAAATACCAACGGGATCTTGAAACATCCTTGAACGGCAGCAGACTGCCAGACACTTTTGCAGCATCAAAACCAAGCGCCCTGATCAGCATCGTTGCAACTTCTGCACGCGTTACAGTCCGCTCGGGCTTAAACATACCGTCCGGGTATCCTATGATGAAGTTCTGGTGGTATACATCCAGCACGATTTTGCAGTTCATTGCTTTGACCTGACGCGAAAGGTTTGAAGTAGTGCCTTTTTTGTCTTTCACCGAGACCTCAACAGTGTAAACACCTTCTTTTGCAAATGTGTGTATAAGCGTAGTGAACTTTCCGCTTTCTTTGCCCGTTACTACACCCGTTCCGTCGCCAAAGTTCACTGTGTAGCTATACGGAGGAACGCCGCCTGTAAATGTAAACACGAATTTAGACTGCGAGCCGATGCATATCTTTTCAGGCGGGTTAATTGTGATGTTAATTGGGTTTGGTTTTTCTGGTTTTGGTTTTGGTTGAGGAGGCGGACATGGCGCAAATATCGTGTTATAAACTGTGTTCGTCGCAACTGGTTCAGGTGTCTGGTCTGAACTTATGTAGGTGGTATTTGCAATCGGAGTAGAGCCTCCAACCGTCGTCCTTACTCTCACCTTGAACGACACATGTCCTGTTTCTCCTGGGTGAACGACAGGGATAATCCAGGTAATTGTTCTGCTTGCAGGGTCGTAAGTTCCGCCGTTATAGATGATTAAGGAGTTTTCGTCAAGGTTCGTATCCAGAGTATCCGTTATCTTTACATTCGTTGCGTCGAGGTTGCCTGCATTGCCGTAGTAGTTTACATAGGTAAGCCAGGTACCCGGTGCAACCGTACCTTCAGGAGAAACGACCTTTCTCTGGTATACATGCTCTGGATCCCAGAATTTGGGTGCTTTTACTTCAAACTCTGCACTTGCAGAAACAGGATCCGTTTCATTTGAGTTAATCGTTACCGTATTGTGGACAATTGTTCCAAGCGGTGTGTCGTCGTTTATCTTTACAATCACCGTAATACTGCCACTCTCGCCTGCATTAAGCACAGGAATCACCCAGGTGTTGTTGCCTGACGAAGGCTGCGGGTTTGCAAAGTAGAAAGAAACATCGCTCTGGTAGGACTCAGTAATTGTCACATTTGTTGCAGGTGCATTGCCGACATTTCTGTAATTAATTGCGTATATCATTAGTTTTCCAGGTGCACCGTACTGTGGATAAACCGCTTTGTCTATCTGGAGTATCGGTTTACCTCCGACAGTTGTTTCCTGAGTCGCCGGAACGCGCTGCACCTCTGCAGAATCCGCATACGCCGTATTGGTAATTACCGTTCCGTCAGGAAGCGAGTCAGCAGTCTTCACTACAAGCTGCACCACGACTGTATGGCCTTCTTCAAGGACATCCGGATTTGGCGTATATGTCACCGTGCCGCTTCCTCCAACTGGCGGCGCATTGATCGTGCCTGTTGCACCACTCACAAAGCTTGCAGAAACAAATGTCGTGTTCGCAGGAACAGTATCGGTTATAACAAACTCCGTTGCGTTCATATTACCCGTATTGGAAACGGTAATCGTATATGTGATATTGTCTCCTGCCTGTATTGGGTCAGGACTGTCTGTTTTGGTAATTTCGAGTTTCGGGCCTGAGCCTACAGTCGTCGTTTCAGAGTCAGAAACAGGCGAAACTTCGTCAGAGCGGACACTCGCTGTATTGTTAATCGTAGTTCCATTCGGGAGAGGAGAATTCGTTTTTACCACAAGCTGCACGACAGCACTGTTCCCTACATCAAGCGTTCCGTTTAGTGTCCACTGGACATCGCCTGTGTTTCCTGCACCCGGGTCCGTAATCGTGCCCGTTGCACCGCTCACAAAGCTTGCAGAAACAAATGTTGTGTTCGCAGGAACTGTATCGGTTATAACGACATTATGTGCATTCATATTGCCCGTGTTTGAAACTGTAATCTGGTATGTAATGTTATCTCCTGCCTGCACGGGATCGGTCAAATCTTTTTTATCTATCGTAAGCACCGGTGCGGATTGGACGGTGACATCTTTTGTTGCAGTTACACCCTGCTGGTCTTCAGCACAAACAACCTTTGCTTCGTTTTGCACTACAGTGTTGTTGTCAGTTGGAACATCTACTTTTACGATGAGCTCAACTGCAAACTCTTCATTGGGTGCAAGCGCACCGCTCAATGTCCACTTCACCGTGCCCGTTCCACCCTGGCTGGGCGCATCTATTGTACCGCTCTTTGATATGAAACGTGCAGAAACAAATGTCGTATGCGCAGGTATTACATCAGTAATTACGACTGTTGTTGCATCTGCATTGCCGGTGTTTCCTGCAGTAATTGTATATACGATGTTGTCGCCTGCATCTACAGTGGACTGCGAGGATGCTTTTGTAAGGGTAAGCGTTGGGGCAGAGCCTACTGTCGTTTGCGCTGTTGCCTGCTGGGTATTCGTCTGGTCAGAGTCTATCGTTACTGCATTTGTAATTACCGTGCCATTTGGAGTAGGCGACTTAATTTGCACCGTGACTGTAATTGTGTGGTGCTGCCCGTCATTTGCTACTGTGCCTATGCTCCACACGTTGTTTGTGCCTGAGTCTGGTGAAGGCGATGCAGAAACAAATGTCGTGTTCTGGTCGTAACTTTCTGTTATTACAACACCTGTTGCATTCATATTTCCGTCGTTCCAGTATTCTATTGTATAGGTAATATTGCTTCCTGCCTGTGCAGACGAAGGTGCAGTCTTTGTAATGTGGAGAGACGGTGCAGAGCCTATTGTAACATCTTTTTCTGCATCATTAGATACGCCTTCTGCACAGGTAATGTGCGCTGTGTTTTTAATGACTGTACCGTTATCCAGAGGATTTGCAATCTTTACCTCAAAGGAAGCTGCGTGGTTTGTCCCGCCAGTCTGAAGCGTTCCGATGTCAAAGCGTATGTCGGTAACATTTGGATCGGTACCGTCACTACCTGCAACAGGCGTATAGTTCCAGGTGCTTCCGTGATCGTTTGAATAGGAAATACTTACGCCTGATTCTGCACTTACGCTGCCAACGACGAATGCCGTATTTTGAGGAATCTTGTCTGTAAGAACAGTGCTCGTTGCATTTTCGTTGCCTGTATTTGAGTAATTGAGCGTGTATGTAATTGAGCCGCCTGCCTCTGCAGGATCTGGATTTGCAGAAGCATCTTTGGTGAGGTTAAGCACCGGTGCAGAGTGGACGGTGGTATCCTCACTGTCAGTTGCGGGGTTCGTCTGGTCAGAAGTAATCGTTGCGATGTCGTGCAAAACAGTGCCATTTACAACATTATTCGGAACATGCACTTTTATAGTAATAGTGCCGCTTGAATTTCCTGGAAGTCCGCTATTTGCCGTCCATACCCACTTATGGTTCGTGGTATCGTTTGTAAATGTAAACGAAACGGGCCCACTTTCGCTGTAGCTGACAAGAGTTGCATCGGCCGTTCCGGACGGATTCAAAGGCAAGTTCAATAAATTCGTGTAATCATCAGTTATTACGACATTCGTTGCATCTTCAGAGCCTGTATTTGCAAACTTAATTGTGTATGTAACATCTGCTCCTGCTTCAACAGGGTCTATATCATCAGACTTAGAAATCGTCAGTGCAGGAAGCGTTCCAACAGTCGTATCTTCGCTTGCACTCGCCTGAGGTGTTTCGTTGCTCGTTCCGATAACGGTATTGTGCAGAATAGTACCTGCTGCGGTATTATCGTTTACCTTTACCGTAATCGTAATGTTCCCAGAGCTTCCTGCTGGCAAATTGCCAATGCTCCACACGTTGTTTGTACCTGAGTCTGGAGCAGGGGTTGCAGAAACAAATGTTACATCAGAAGGATACGTTTCCGTGATGATTACATTAGTAATGTCCATGGTGGAGTTGTTTGCGTACCTTATCGTATAGGTAAATTCGTTGCCTGCTTTAACAGGATCCTGAGAATCTGTTTTGCAAATATTTAGCTGAGGTACAGAACTTACGACATTTTGAACGACATCAGAATTTACAGGCCCCATCTGATCTGAGTCAACAGACGCGCTATTCTGAATAATCGTATTGTCATTAATAGGCGAGTCCACCTTAACTGTGAAGTGGACAGTTGCAGAACCGCCTGCAGCCACCGTGCCCACATTCCAGCTTACCGTGTTGCTATTAACCGTCCCACCGTTATCCGCAGAAACAAAACTCGTATGCTGAGGAATGTCGTCCGTAATTACGACGTTTGTCGCATCCTGCTGGCCGTTGTTTGTCACTGTAATTGTGTATGTGATGTTTTCACCTGCACGCACCGGGTTCGGAGTGGAAGACTTCACTATTGTAAGTATCGGCGCATGAACAGTCGTTTGTGCAGTGGCAGGCCCTGCATTGAAGGTATTGCCACTTGAGTCTTCACCGCTAACCGCTGCGCTATTTTCAAGAACAGTCCCGTTGTTTACATTCTTGTCTATCTTTACGGTGACTGTTTCCTGGATATTCCCGTTTGCAGGAACGGTAATGTTCGTAAATGTTACTGTGTTAGGCACACTGAACGAGCCGCCGGACTGCCAGGTTACGCCGTCAGGCAATGTATCCGTAATTGTTCCGTTTACTAAGTCTTCGTTACCTGAGTTTGTTACGGTAATTGTATATGTCAGCGTATCGCCCACATTTGCAGTTTGCGAATCAACCGTTTTTGTAATGGAGATAACAGGCTTGTTAACTGTAACAAATGCTTTGCCTTCATTTGTCCCAATGTAGTTATTTGCCGCATCTCTGCCTTCTGCAATTGCCCTGTTTACATTAATGCCGTAAAGTGCGTCAGGTCCTGCCTTCGCTTTGAAGCGTACCCAGAGCGTATCGTTTGCGCTGCCCGTTGTTCCGCCGTTATCGTCCGTTCCCTGGACCGTTGCATTCAGCGTATCCCAGAGAAGCGTTGTGTTTTCTACAACTGGCTCCTTTGAAGTCCAGCTTGTTGGCGTAGAACCGTTTGTTAATGCATATTCTCCGCTACCCGCAACATATGTCCACCCCTGAGGCATAAAGTCGTGGACATTTACGCTGTGTGCATCAACAGGATTTTTGTTTTCTACTTTCAGCGTAAAGGTAACTTCTTCGTTTGTTTCAACCTGAGTTTTATTTGCGCTCTTCGTCATATCTAACTTCGGGGAGCACACACAAACATTTGCGCTGTCAGAAACATCATCGTGGGCTGTTCCATTTTTATCCGTGTATGAAACTGTTGCAGTGTCTTTATTTGCACATCCCAGAGTAGAGTTAGAAGGCGTTGCCTGGAACTTCAGCCAGAGCGTATCGTTTGCACTGCCTGA
>WFZA01000007.1 GCA_015489815.1 Caldisericales bacterium
AAAATCCTGCAAATGCGCTTGCCCATGAGATTACTACTGCACCAGAAATATTAAAAGATGTAAATTACAAAGTTGACGCGTTTGTTGCAGGAGTAGGAACGGGCGGAACGCTTACCGGTATTGCACGCGTGCTTAAAAAGTTTAATCCTCAAATAAAAGTTTTTGCAGTGGAGCCTGCGGAGTCTGCCGTGCTTAGCGGCGACACTTCTGGTTTTCACACAATTGAGGGAATAGGCGCAGGGTTTATTCCAAAGTTACTTGATAGGAGTTTAGTTGACGGCGTCATCCGCGTTTCCTCAAAGGATGCCTGGAGAGAATCAAAGCGTTTACTGAAAAAAGAGGGTATTTTTGTTGGGCCTTCAAGCGGTGTCAATGTGCTTGCTGCACGGAAAGCACATTGGCAATTTGGGTTTGAGCGCATTGTAACGGTTTTGCCGGATAGGGGTGAGCGGTACATAAATGAATTTGTTGCAATGGATTAAAAAATTTTCAACTTGGGTGTATAATTTAAAAAACCACTAAGGAGATGATAATATGAAAATTGCACCGAGAAGCCTTATATGGAAAGATTTTAGACACTTGCAGAGAGAAGAGGATTTACTCACTGATCCAGAAGTTGAAGATTTATTATTTATGCAAACGATTGAAGGGCATTCTCATAATGGTGACGGAGAGTTCAGGGGGCAAAAGTTCGTTGATACCACGATGAACGACATTACTGAAGCGCTGAACAGGGATGTGTTTGTCGTGCGCTCTGCACGCCAGTCTCTTATCGACGAAATTTATCGTTACGCTGAACGCGTAATTGACGGAGAGAATCTTACGCACCTCGTAAACGAGCGGGGCGAGCCGCTTATGCGATGTCCGCTTTTTCTTGAATGGGAAGTAAACCCGAAGGATGTTTTGCGTGGTTTATATCTGGGCGGGCTGATGGATGATTTTTCTGTGCGTAAAAAAGTAAATGAAAAGTTCCACATCAATATGGGCGGCGGAAAACCGTACCTCATTGACTTCAGGGTAATGGAAAGAATGGGGCTTGATGGTGAAATGCTTGCACACGGAGAACACGAAGACAAGATAGAGGAGTACCAGCAAAAAGGCCTGATTATTGATCCTGATAATGTGAATTTTCTGCGGCATTCTGACATTCGCTTCCAGTACATAAGGCACAAAAAAGGCCTTGGCGTTTCTGACGATGCTGCAATGATTGCAGGCGGCATGCTCTACAGTGTGAGCGTCGGGCTGGGTGCATACCTTGCAGACGCAATTGACACGCTGGACAAGTTTTCTCTGAAGTTTATCGAGCAGGACGACAAACTTGCACACATCATCAAAAAGGAATTTCCACAGCTGAACATCAGCGAGGACGAAGTGCTATCCTTTATTTACCTTATAGCGATACCAAAGGAAGAGAAAAAGTTCCCCGATTCTTCTCAGAGGTACTTTCTACAAATTGACAAAGAAACGCATATGTCAACTGTAGAGTCTCACTATCGGTTCCTCACAGGGCAGCCGTATCCTCACTTTAAGATTTCTTATGAGAGGGTGCTGAACGAGGAATTTTACCAGTACATGAAGAAACGCATTGCAGACTTTAAAAAGAATGGAGTTTAGCGGCATTGAGATAAGGGGACAGGATTCTGCGCTTCGGTACTTAAAGAGCGTTGTCGAAAAAGGTAGAATTCCTCCTACACTGATGTTTGTTGGGAAGAACGGAGTAGGGCGTTTCCTTACGGCAATTGCTTTTTCTGCAAAACTGAATTGCGAGGAAGGAAACGCGCTTTGCGTGGAGAAAATTAAAAATGGTTTAAGTCCTAATGTACACATCATAGGACGCGGCAAATCGGTCATCACCATTAACGATGTGCGCAATATGATAAACGATTCGTTTGTTCCTTTATCTAACGGATATCGCGTAAACATATTGGACAATGCGGAAAACGCTACGCTTCAGGCGTTTAATAGTATGCTGAAGTACCTTGAGGAACCGCCAGAGCGGACTGTAAACATTCTTATTACGAGTGACGAAACAAACCTACTTGAAACAATCCGCTCGCGCTCCGTAAAAGTGCGGTTTAACAGCCTGCCTTCTAATGTAATTTACCAGTACCTGATAAATCATGGAGTTGATGATGAGAAAGCATTTCTCGTCTCTCATTTTGCGGATGGAAGCATGGAAAATCTTGATGTTTACATCACCGACGAATTCTTAGAACACAGAAAAGCATTTTTAAGTGCACTTCTTTCGTTTTTACTAAACGAAACTGTTTCGTCTGCCGTTTATAAGAAGTGGCAAAGCGTTTTTCCAGATCTTTCTGCAAGGCAAAGTGCCGTGAAGTTTTTTGATTTTGTTTCTCTTTTAATCCGTGATATACTATTTATCTCGATTTTGCACGAGAAAGAGGAAATTGCAAACATAGACTTTTTAGGCTACATAGCGGATAGATTTTCCGTTATAAAAAAAGCATCTGTTGAGCGGATGTTTGAAATTGTAAAGAACGGGCGGGAAGCGCTTTTTACGAATGCTAACCCGCAATACATCGTAATGGATGCGCTTTTTGCAATGAAAGAGGTGGTAAGATGAATTTAAACGAAGAGGTTAAACTTATAGGAGTTGCTTTCAGGAAGGATGCAAAAACTTACTTTCTTCCAAAGCCTCCGTTTTCGTTAAAATTGTTCGATAAGGTAATAGTGGAGTCGCCAGATGGGCTAAAGATGGCTACCGTGCGGAGGCCACTCGTAAAGATGGATGTAAAGAGGTGGGATATCATTCGCTCGCGGGGTTTTATGGGGCGTGTGATCAGAGTTGCAAACGATAAGGACCTTAATTATATAAGGCGGTTGGAAGAGCGTGAAAACGAAGCATTTAAGATTTGCAGAGAAAAGATAAAGAAACACAATCTGCCGATGCACCTTATTGCTACAGAATGGGACGAACGCGAGAAGAAGTATATTTTTTACTTTACTGCCGATTCTCGTGTGGATTTCAGGGAACTTGTGAAAGACCTGACAAAGACACTTAACCATAAAATCCAGCTCTGGCAGGTAGGTGCGCGTGATGCGATGAAGTTTTTTGGGGGATATGGACCTTGTGGCAGGCCGCTTTGCTGCACGACCTGGATGACGAAGAAGGAAAGTATAGAGCTTTCTTTTGCTAAGATGCAGGGTGTACCGCTTAACACGGCAAAAATTACGGGAATATGCGGCAAACTCGTCTGTTGCCTGCGCTTTGAATTAAATGAGGAGGACATACACAATGAAAAAGCCGATACGAGTGGGGATAATAGGGCAGTCTGAACGCCCAAATAAACCGATTTCTGAGAAGACGGCGCGCATTGCATACGAAGTGGGCTACCTGATAGGTAAAAACGGATGGCAGCTTTATTCTGGCGGAAGAGACGGCGTAATGCGTGAAGCAAGCAGGGGCGCGAAGGATGCAGGCGGTTTAACCGTGGGGATACTCCCTTCTCTTTCAAAAGAAGAAGCAAATAAGTATGTGGATGTTCCAATAACGACAGGGATGGGTATTGGTATGCGTTCTGAACTTATGATAAATACAGTAGATGTCGTAGTAATGATTGGTGGAAAAAATGGAACGCTTAAAGAACTTTCTGCTGCGTACATTTTGAAAAAGCCCATTATCGTAATCGAAGGAAGCGGCGGGTTTGCAGATACTTTAAAGAACTGTCTTTACGAAGGAAAGTACCTGGACGACAGACGGAATGTTGAAATTAAGTTTGTGAGGAACTCTTCCGAAGCAGAATTACTTATTAAAGAGATAATAAACTCTTTGTAATACAGCGTGAGTTAACTGGAAATTTGTATCGTTGTTCAACGAGCCATTTATCCAATCTATCGTTAAGTACTGTTTGAATCTATTTCACTTTAATTTTCTACCGTCAACACATTTACTTTGTTTGAGTTCGATCGGCTGAAGTTTATAATCCCTCATTTTTACGGGCTTAAGTGGACTTTTCTACTTTTCTTGACTTTTAATTTTTTTCTGATATACTCACAAAAATTTACACTAAAAATAAGGAGGTAAAAATGAAGAGAAGAAAAACATTTGCAGTGTTGGTTTCTTTACTTCTCGTCGTTGCACTGTTCGGTACGGTGCTTACGGGATGTAGCAGCAAGACTGCCAACAATAATGGCGGATCCGCTCAGAAAACTGAGTCTAAGCCTATTTTGATTGGTGGTGTTGCACCTGTTACCGGTCCTGCGGCAACTTACGGAAAGTCTACTAAACAGGGCTACGAAATGGCGCTTGAAGAGTGGAATGCTAAAGGTGGCGTACTGGGAAGAAAAGTAAAACTCGTTTTTGAAGACGACAAAGCAGACCCCACGGAAGCAGCAAATGCATTCTCAAAACTGATTAACGACAACCATGTCGTTGCAATTGTAGGCTCGGTCACGAGTTCCTGCTCTCTTGCTGGTGCTCCTATTGCACAGCGTGCAGGTGTACCTATGATTACTCCTACATCTACGAACCCCAAAGTAACTCAGGTTGGAGACTATATTTTCAGAGCGTGTTTCATCGACCCGTTCCAGGGAACTGTTGCTGCAAAATTCGTATTTAACAATCTTAAAGCAAGAAAAGCGGGTGTTATTTACGACATCGGACAGGACTACAATACAGGCCTTGCAGAATTCTTCAAAAAAGAATTCGAGAGCCTTGGTGGGAAAATCGTAGCCTACGAAGGTTATCCTGACGGAACGACTGACTTCAATACGCAGCTTACTAAGATCATCGATGCAAAACCTGATGTAATTTATTCTCCTAACTACTACAACGACGACGGCTTAATTGCAAAACAGGCAAGGACTCTTGGCTTTACAGGGCCTATCGTCGGCGGAGACGGTTGGGATTCACCAGACCTCTTTAAGATCGGCGGAGACGCGGTGAACAATTGCTACTTTACAAACCACTTCTCCAAGGATAGTAAAGATCCGAAAGTTCAGGCATTCGTTAAGAAGTATACTGAAAAGTACGGCGAAGCACCAGACGCACTTGCCGCGCTTGGATACGATGCAATGAACATTATGCTTACTGCAATTCAGAATGCAGGTTCAACTGACGGGGCAAAGATTAAAGACGCACTAAAAAATATTGATTATCAGGGTGTAACAGGGCACATTAAGTTCGACAAAGATAGAAATCCGGTTAAGAGTGCAGTCATTATTAAGATCGAAAACGGGAAACAGACATATGTAACGACGATTAATCCGTAGGATAGAGTAGAGGGAGGTTAAGTCTCCCTCTTATTTGAAGGAGGAGAAAGAAATGGGAAGTATCTTTAACTTGCAGCAGATTATTAACGGGATACAGATTGGCAGTATATACGCGCTAATTTCAATCGGCTATACGCTCGTTTACGGAATTATACAGCTGATAAACTTTGCGCACGGCGACTTTTACATGGTCGGTGCGTATGCTGCATACTTTGCCGTGATGTTTTCTGCAGCACGAAAGGAACATCCAAACGTCCTTATTGTACTGCTCATCAGTATGACTGCAGGAGCAATCGTTGCCTTCTTATCCAACAGAATTGCTTACAGGCCTTTGCGTTACAAGCCAAGGCTTTCCGCTTTGATTACGGCAATAGGCGTTTCAATGTTCCTTGAATATACCTCGTCTGCAATTCCTGCTATCGGGCCTTCTTACAGGGCATTTCCTCAAAGTGCACTAATCCCGGAGCACACTTATAAGATAGGCCATGCAATTCTTTCTAACTACCAGATCGTAAATGTATCGGTTGCCGTCGTACTGATGGTCGTTCTGACATACATTGTTCAGTACACGCGTATAGGTATGGCGATGAGGGCGTCTGCACAGGATAAAGACGCAGCGCGACTTATGGGAATAGACATTGAATACATTATCGACTTTACTTTTATTATTGGTGGCGCACTTGCAGGTGCTGCTGGTTTGCTTACCGGTATCACATATCCTCGTATCAACCCCTACATGGGCATTATCCCCGGACTTAAAGCGTTTATTGCAGCTGTGCTCGGCGGCATAGGAAGTGTGCCTGGCGCAATGCTTGGAAGCTATATCTTAGGATTTTCTGAAGTTTTTGGCATGGCGATAAACTCCATACTTGGCGAGGGTATTGCGTATGCGATTTTGATCCTTGTGCTTATATTCCTTCCGCAGGGACTGTTAGGTAAAAAGACAGGAGAAAAGGTATGAAGGGAAAAGAAACAGTTCAGAATAAAAAAATTCCGCTGTTTAAGAAGCGTGACTTTCAATTACTCGTAGGCACGGTGATTTTCTGGGCAATTTTTTACACCCTAACGAAGTTTGGAATGATGAATCTCTACTGGATGCACATTATTAATGTTTCGCTGATCTATGTAATTTTGACTACGAGTTTAAACCTTATTAACGGATTTAGCGGACAGTTCTCGATTGGACACATGGGCTTTGCTGCAGTGGGTGCGTACACGAGTGCTACGCTCACGACTATCGTCTGGAATTTACCCTCACACGGTGTAGGGCCGTTTAGTCTTTTTATTCTTTCTGTGATTCTTGGCGGTATAGCTGCTGCGTTCATTGGTTTCCTTATAGGACTTCCTACACTGAGACTGAGAGGCGATTATCTTGCAATCGTTACGCTTGCCTTTGGAGAAATTATCCGCGTGACCATTAACAGTATCAAGTTTGTTGGTGGCCCGAGAGGTATACCGGGCATCCCGCGTTTTTCTTCTTTCACTGTTATCGTAATTTTTACTTTTCTTTCCGTTATCGTGCTGAGAAATATTATATACTCTTCAATTGGCCGCGCATTGCTTTCCATTCGTGAAGACGAAGTTGCCTCAGAACTCGTAGGCGTACATACGACATACTATAAAGTGCTGGGATTTACCGTTGGTGCATTTTTTGCTGGCATTGGCGGAGCGCTTCTTGCACATCTTATCCAGTACATTAACCCACTTCAATTCGGATTTATGGCAACGATATATGTACTAATTATGGTTTACATTGGCGGTGTGGGAAGTTTGAGTGGCTCGATCGTAGCTGCAATTGGTATAACATTCCTTTCTGAAGGTTTGAGGCTTGGGCTGGATAAACTTGACCAGGTGACGCCTTTCCATGTAGGGCCTGAGTGGAGGATGGTTATTTTCTCCGTGCTTCTCGTTGCGACGATGCTTTACAAGACGAATGGACTGATGGGCGACATGGAGTTCAAAGTGTTGATACCTGAAGAGGAGGACGAAAATGCAAAACACGGTGCTTAAAATCGACCATGTTACTCACTACTTCGGTGGGCTTCGAGCAGTTTCTGACTTTAACATGGAACTTCCCGAAGGTGCAATCTGGGGGCTCATCGGCCCAAACGGTGCAGGAAAAACGACTATTTTTAACTTGATTACCGGTGTTTACATACCTACGAAAGGGAAAATATACTTCAGGCAGGAAAGGAAAGGCGAATTCTACATGGAGGACATTACCCGGTACAAGCCGCACACGATTGTGTCAAAGGGTATTGCAAGGACCTTCCAGAACTTGAGAATTTTTCCAAACCTTACCGTTCTTGACAACATCCGAATTGCAGAACACTTCCGCGTAAAGTACAGTTTATACGATGCGGTAATGAGAAATAAAAAGTTTAAAGAGGAAGAAGAAAAAATAAAAGAAGAAGCAATGAACTTATTAAAGCTTTTCAATCTTCACAGCAGGACATACACTCTTGCAAAAGGTTTGCCTTACGGAGAATTGCGCAGACTTGAAATAGCGCGTGCACTCGCAACACATCCTAAACTCCTTCTTTTAGACGAGCCTGCAGCAGGAATGAACCCTAAAGAAACACAGGAACTAATGGACATGATTTTGTGGATAAGAAAAGAATTTAATCTGACTATTTTCCTTATAGAACACCACATGAAGTTTGTTATGGGAATCTGCGAACACATAAAGGTAATGGACTTCGGAGAAACGATTGCGGAGGGTACGCCTCAGGAAGTAAGCAATAACCCGAGAGTAATTGAAGCATACCTTGGGAGGAAAAAATATGCCTAAAAAAGATGGTTCAGTAATATTAGAAGTAAAAGACCTTATCGTTTCTTATGGAGCAATTAAAGCCTTAAAAGGAATTTCCTTTACGGTAAAAAGCGGCGAAATCGTTACGCTAATTGGTGCAAATGGTGCAGGAAAAACGACGACGCTGCGGACAATTTCTGGTTTGCTCAGGGCAGAGGAAGGACACATCTTTTATATGGGAGATGAGATTACAAACAAACAGCCTCACAAGATTGTGCAGATGGGCATTACGCATGTTCCCGAAGGAAGAAGGATTTTCCCCGACCTTACTGTGCGTGAAAATTTAGAAATGGGTGCCTGGACATTAAGAGACAAAAAACTCAAGCAGGATAAAATGGAAGCAGTATTCGAACTTTTTCCCAGATTGAAAGAGCGACAGAAGCAGAGTGCTGGAACACTTTCAGGTGGCGAACAGCAGATGCTCGCCGTGGGCAGGGCACTTATGACTGAAGCGCAGCTCGTCCTTTTAGATGAGCCGTCAATGGGGCTTGCGCCAATGCTCGTTGAAGAGATTTTCAAAGTCATTACTGAAATAAACGAAGAAGGCAAAACAATTTTGCTCGTTGAGCAGAATGCAGAGATGGCACTCCAGATTGCAGACTATGCATATGTGTTGGAAGTGGGAAACATTACGATAGAAGGAAACGCAAAAGAAGTTGCTGCAAATCCGAAGGTGAAAGAAGCGTACCTTGGTGCTTAATTAGCGTACAATCCTAATTATACCTATATTTTGCCCCGCTTTGTGCGGGGTTTTTAATTTTGATACATTACAATGATTCTTAATTATAGGCCGTAGAATATCCGAATTTTTGTTCGAAAAAGTGGAAAATTGGTACATCAAAGAATGCTGATAAATACAGGGTTTCTAAAAATTATGACCTGGCAAATTATATTTAATTTTTTACGGGATCAAAGAAACATAGATAAATACGAGGTTCATCGCCTTCTAAAATAAGGCGTTTTAAGCGTTTTGCAGGTATATTTACCCGATTTTTCTCGAAATTCGCGTCTACGGGCCTTAAATTAGCGATTTTTCAGAAATGCTTATAAACATAGGGTTTGTTAAGTGTAATTTTGCCGTTATTTAATAAGAAGTAGGATGGTCAGGGCAGAGACTATTTGCTCTGTTCCGGGTGACAAAGAAAAGGTTACACCCTGCAAACACTTTTTCCACTTTATAACCGTCTACGCTTTCTCTGTAAGGAAATTCTTTTCTGTCATCCTCGAGCGAGTATTTTTCTTTTTCCGTCATCCTTCTCTGCCTTTGCGAAGGATCTCAATGAATAGAAAGGACACGAAGTTTCCTTTCTAACTTTTCTTCCTGTGAGGACAGTGATAAAAATGAAAGTAAGCTTTATAAAAATGATTTGTATGAAACGATTATTAATCTCCATCGGTATATCCAGAAATCTTTGTCGTTAAGGCAGAGACTCTTCGTATTGTTCAGTATGACGCACTAAAAAGGTTTGTTTTCGAAATAGAGACTCTTTGCTGTGCTCAGAGTGACTCCTTCTTGTCATCCTTGAGCGAGCGTCATCGAGCGAAGGATCTCATTCCTTTATAGCGGACACAAAGTTTCCTTTCTAACTTTTCTTCCTGTGAAGGTGAGAAGCGAATCGGGAATAAAGTTAAGAAAAAATGATTGGCTGCACTTTCCCAAATGTGTCGTTTTTTAAAGTGGAAATCCTCTGGTCACTGCTACCTGCCTCTAAGTATTACTCTGGACTTTTTTGCGTATCACTTTCTGTTTCCAGGTGCCCTTTTTAAACCAGAGGTATGCTGCAGCAGAGATAATAACATTACTTACGACCATTGCGTAAAAAATGCCATTTGGGCCCATACCTTTTTTAATCGCAAGGTAGTATGCAACCGGAATTCTTATTCCCCACAAACGCGTCGTATTCAAAACGAGTATTGGAGCCGTATGCCCCGAGCCGCTGAAAGCAGCGTTGAATGCAAACATAATCCCAAAGAACGGCACAGAGTACGATGCAATTCGGAAAAGATTTGCGCCTACCCGTATTACTTCTGGGTCGTTTATAAAGAACTTTACGATGTATCCTCCAAATAGAAATGTCAGTGTTGCACCTGAGAATAAAACTATTGCTATGAGTTTTACTGCTGCAATGACGGTGTCCTCTGCGCGCTTTACATTGTCTGCTCCAAGGTTCTGCCCTACCATTACTGTTGCAGCCTGCGAGAATCCCATTGCCGGCATATTAAGCAGAGAAATAATTCTGTTGCCTATTCCGAATGCGCTGATTACTGCAGAGCCAAACAGATTTACAATGCTAATAAGTACGGTAAATCCGAGCGAAGTTGCCATTTGCCCAATGGATAGTGGAAAACCAATCTTAATAATTTTATTAACGATACCCCAGTTTATCCGCAAGTCTATCCATGTAAGTTTTATCTCACTGTCTTTTGAAAATAGGTATTTAAATCCCAGATACATTGCAAGTGCGCGTGATACATCCGTTGCTACGGCTGCCCCCATTACGCCCATTTTGGGAAATCCGTAACCAAATATCATCATTGGATCGAGTACTGCATTAAGTATTAGTGAAAGTGTAATAATCTTCATCGGTGTTACAGTGTTTCCCTTGCCTTGAACGATGCCCCGAAAGCTCATATATCCGAACATGAATGGAAGTCCTACAAAAATAGTCCTCATGTAAACGAGCGTTGCATGGAATGCATCTCCTGGGGTATGCAGCATATTTAGTACAGGCACTGCTGTGACGTACCCAAGTATTCCAAATACAAGACCCAGTAAAATCATCAGCGTGATCGTCGTCCCTGCAGATTTTGCCGCATCTTCGTCCATGTGTGCGCCTGTGTACTGTGCAACGAGTGTTGAGCCACCAACGGATATTCCCATTGAGAATGCAATTAGCACGAAGATTACATTAAAAGAAATTGTTGGTGCAGATAACGCTGCTTTTCCTACTTTACCAAGCCAGAACGCATCAATCAGATTGTAAAGTGTTTGCATTAAGTTTGCAAACATTACCGGGAGCCCAAGAATAGTAAGCTCTACGAGGATGTTCCCGTTTAATAGGTCTGGTTTTCTTCGCAAAGTGTTAACTACTTTCTTTAAGTTCGTCATATATGCTCATAATAACAAAAGATTTTTATTTTACAATAAGTATAAAATTTTATACTGCGAAGAGCGTTCTTTTTAATAGGTTTTCTTTTTATCAATTTTGTTATATACTTAAAAAGTCTTTTAGCGAATATGTGAAGGAGGCGAAATGATTTTATTAGAAAACGGAACAATTTTTACTGTCACAAAAGGTGTAATCGAAAATGGCTCAGTTCTTATTGGAGATGACGGACGCATCAAAAAGGTGTCGAAGGGAAAAATAAAAACAAAAGCAAAACGGATCGATGTAAAAGGAAAACTCGTTTTCCCCGGATTTATCGATGCACATTCTCATTTGGGCTTATTTCCTCTTGAGATGCCAATGGAAGATGCCGACGGAAACGAAATGACAAATCCCTCAACTCCAGCGATGCGTGCAATTGATGCAATAAACCCGTTTGACCCTGCATTTAAGGATGCGCTTTCAAGCGGTATCTGTCTTGTTTTCACGGGACCTGGCTCTGGAAATGTCGTAGGCGGGCAAAGTGTTGTGGTGAAGACTTACAAGAACAGAATAGACGAAATGCTGGTGAAAAACCCTGCGGGAGTAAAGTGTGCATTTGGAGAAAATCCAAAGCGCGTGTATTCCTCTCAGAAGAGGCTGCCTTCAACGAGAATGGGCACTGCAAAAGTGTTCAGGGAAACGCTTGCAAAGGCAAAGGAATACTTTGAAGCAAAGAAGAAAAAGGGCAAAAAGAAGTCCCAGTTCAATCTGGATATGGAGGCGCTCATCCCTGTGTTCCAGCACAAAATTCCTTTAAGAATCCACTCGCACAGGGCAGACGACATCCTCACTGCAATCCGTATTGCAAAGGAAGAGTTTGGCCTTGGCGTTGTAATAGAGCACGGGACAGATGCATCCGTTATACGCGATGTTATCGCAAAGAAAAAAGTACCCGTTATATCAGGTCCTCTGCTGGATGTTTCTCCCAAAATAGAAACGCGCTCTTCCTCGTTTGAAACTCCGGCGCTGCTCAACAAAGCAGGCGTGCTTACCGCTCTTATGACGGACCATCCCGTAATGCCCATTCAGTACCTTCCGCTTGAAGCAGGGCTCGTTGCATACGAAGGCGGTGCAGGCGAAGAAGAAGCATTAAAGATGATAACGATTAATCCAGCAAAAATTATGGAACTGGATAAGGACTACGGAAGTATAGAGGAAGGAAAAGTCGCAAACATTTCTGTGTGGGACAAACACCCGTTCTCTTCTACTGCAAAGTGCGAACTTGTTTTTGCAGAAGGGCAAATCGTTTACGAGAGGTGAGAAGATGAAAAAAATAATCGCAGATAAACTTTTTGACGGAAAAAAGATTATAGAAAATGCCGTTGTGATGTTTGACGAAAAAGGCATTCAGTATGTGGGTAAGAGTAATAAAGAAAGGGCAAAAGAAACTTACAGAGCAAAGTTCGTAACTCCCGGTTTTATTGACCTTTCTTCTGGTATCGGCTTAAAAGAAGAGTCAATGCCAAGCGTAGAGGGAAACGACTTTGACGAAGAGACAAACCCAGCAACTCCAGAACTGCTTGCACTGGACGGAATAAACCCATTTGATGAGGCGTTTCCAAAAGCGCTCAGGGGCGGCGTTCTTGAAACACTTGTTCTGCCCGGTTTGTCAAATCCAGTTGGAGGGCGCGGCGCACTTATTTACACGAAAGGGCGCACTGTTGAGGAAATGCTTATAAAGTCGCCCTGTGGTGTAAGGTTTTCTCTAAACAATGCTCCAAAAACTGTCTACGGAAAACAGAGAAAAATGCCTATGACACGTATGGGCAGTGCCTACATCATAAGAAATACGCTTTACAAAGCGAAAGAGTATACGAATAAAAAGGAGAAAAAGTTTTCTCTTTCTGAAGAATCGCTTATTCCTCTACTAAAGGGTAAAGAAAAGGCATTCTTTGCAGCATTCCGTGCAGATGACATTGCAACGAGCGTAAGGATTGGCAAGGAGTTTAAATTAAATACAGTCATAACTTATGGCAGCGAGGCAGACATCGTAATGGATTTGCTTAAAGAAAACAACATTCCTGTTGTGTTCGGCCCTGTGATTTTACCGCGTTTTGATGTGGAATTAAAACATCACACTCCGAAGGTCCCGGCAATGCTTATCGAAAAAGGTATTAAAACAGCAATTATGTCTGGGCACCCGTTCTATCCTGCTGAGTATCTGCGCATACAGCTTGGCCCAATTATTGCAGAAGGCATTAAAGAGGAAGATGCGCTAAAGGCGGTGACCTCTATTCCTGCAGAAATACTCGGCCTTAAAGAGTATGGAGTTATAAAGAAGGGTGCAAAACCCAGCATCGTATTGTTTGACGGAGAGCCGTGGGAAACGAAGACGAAAGTGCTAAAGGTGTTTATATAACCATAGTTTAAATGAAAACTGCTTTCATTATCGTGCTTCTTGGGCTGGGTATATCGTTTTTCTCAAGAAGGGCGATATTCGAAAAGAAGTTTAGCATAATATCCCTATCAGGATTTGAGTTATACCTGTTAGGGATATTATAGGTTAGCGGGCAGTGTATTACACTGCCCATTTGTGTTATTTTACTTCTGATTGTTTTGCGACCTTTTCTGCTTGTTCTTTTACGTATTCTGGGTCTGCAAGGTAGTAGTGTTTAATGGGTTTTAAATTTTCGTCAAGTTCATAAACAAGTGGTATGCCTGTAGGGATGTTAAGATTCGGGATGTCTTTGTCAGATATATTATCCAGGTATTTTACAAGCGCTCTGAGGCTGTTTCCATGTGCTGCAACGATTACTCTCTTTCCTGATTTTATTGCAGGGGCAATTGTGGAATGCCAATAGGGTAACATTCTTTCTACTGTATCTTTTAAGCATTCCGTAAGGGGAATTTCATCTTCACTCAAATCCTTGTAACGAGGGTCATGCCCTGGTCATCTTGGGTCGTCTTTTGTCAGTGTGGGAGGCCTTACGTCATAACTTCTTCTCCAGAGATGTACCTGTTCCTCTCCTATCTTTTCTGCGGTTTCTTTTTTGTTTAACTCCTGTAAAGCGCCGTAGTGTCTCTCGTTCAGCCGCCAGCTTTTGTAGTCAGGGATCCACAGCTGGTCAAGTTCTTCAAGAACTATGTATAGGGTTTTAATTGCACGTTTTAAGACAGATGTGTATGCAACATCAAATACAAACCTTTCCTTTTTAAGAGCTTTTCCAGCGTTATGTGCTTCCTCAACGCCTTTTTCCGTAAGATCTACGTCAGTCCATCCAGTAAACCTATTTTCCTTATTCCAGATACTTTCTCCATGTCTTACCAATAATAATTTATACATTTTATTCACCGCCTTTCCTAAATTTTAGCCATATAATATAATGCTTATTCAAGTTTTTTGTAAATCCCTTTGGTAGAGTTGTTGCATAAACGCAATACTGCTAAATAATTTTGTATTGGATTCATTTTTAATAGTATAGCGATAATGTTTTATATATGGATTTTTGATGAGACAATTCGTAGTCTTGACATCCTGCACAATATTATTATAATTACAAAAATCTCTGTGATGTTTTTAAAGATTTGAATATAATTGCAACAAAGTCATTAAATACAAAATATAGCAAAAAAGTTTTGCAAGTTGTGTAATAGATTATATAATGTAAACGAAGGGGAGGGGGTAATTATGGATTTTAAGGAAAAAATAGAAGAAAGAAGTCTTGATGCAAAAAGCGTTTTTATAGCCTCTTTGCTTGCAGGTCTTAACGAGTTTGGAATGCTGAACCAGGCAGTAATGAAAATTGCTTCACGCAGGTCAGGAAAGTATCTCGCTATGTGTGCTAAAGAAAAAGGAAACATAGAGATTGATAAAAACAAGAGTTTAAAGGAAAAAGTTGAGTATTTATTAACACTACTCAATAAGGTTTTATTTATTTCTACGGATGTGAAACTCGAAGAAGCGGGCAATGATAGCGTAATCGTCAAAATTAAAACGAGCAAGTGCAGGTTCTGTCCTAAAGGCGTTGGAGGAGCAGAGTTAGAGGGTACAATTTGTCCTTTCCCTGGCCTTATAGAAGAATTTGTAAACCAATTTTTGGACCAAAAGGTGAAGATATCTCCTGAAAATAGTAAAATTTTGTGGAAAGAAGATGATTGGTGCAGCACAAAGTATAAAATTGCTGCAGTTAAATAATTAAAAATACCTTTGAGCTTTAGTTTGTTTCAGCAGAACTTATAGTATTTCTCTGATTTGATTTTGTTATGTGAACATTCTTTTGATTTTATAAGGCTACTTTCTTTGAGAAAGTTTTGGAAACTCGTTTATTTTTACCTCAAAAATATTTATTAGTGGATAGATTTTGTAGTTTTATTGAGCAGTTTACCTGCTTGATTTATTTCTGTGAATTTGTAAAATTGTCTATATGAAAAGAAAAATTTTTGGCACCGATGGAGCAAGAGGTGTCGCAAACAAGGAGCTCACAGTTGAACTTTCTGTTCAAATAGGCCGCAGTATAGCAACAATCTTTAAGGGAAATGCACCCATACTCGTTGGAGAAGATTCCCGTATATCCTCGCCGATGCTAAGGAATGCCGTATCCAGCGGAATTGCAAGTGTGGGTATGAATGTAGTAAATGCGGGTATTATTCCTACGCCTGCTGTATCCCTGCTTACATTCCTTAAGGGGTTTTCTGCAGGTGTTATGATTTCTGCATCGCACAATCCCGTTGAATACAACGGAATAAAACCGTTTGACAATTTTGGCTTTAAACTTTCAGACGAACGCGAAATTGAAGTAGAGAAACTTGCAACGAGTGACTTTGCAAATTTGCCTTACGGGGATTCAGTAGGTAATATTACCTTTGACGAAACGCTGAAAGATGCGTATGTGGAGCACCTTAAAAAACGCTTCGGACTCGATTTAAGTAATTTGAAAATTGCAGTGGACACGGCATTTGGCGCAACTTACTACACGACGCCTGCCGTACTTAAGTCTTTTAACGCTAAACTTTTTTTATTTGGAAATGGGCCTGACGGAACACGCATCAATGTAAACTGTGGTTCTACCCACATAGATACGATTCGTAAGTTAACACTTGAAAGCGGTGCTGATGTGGGGCTTGCACACGACGGCGACGGTGACAGGGTACTATTTGTGGATGAAAAAGGCGCACTCGTTGACGGAGATGAAACGATGCTGATTATTGCGCGTTACTTAAAGGAAAAAGGAAAACTGGAAAATGGCGTCGTCGTGGGCACGGTGATGAGCAATATGGGCGTTGAAAGGGCATTTGCAAAAAGCGGGATAAAGTTCGTCCGTGCACCGGTAGGTGACCGCTATGTACTAAGGGAGATGCAAAAAAACGGTGCAGTAATTGGCGGCGAACAGTCCGGGCACATCATATTTCTGGAGGAAAGCAGGACGGGCGACGGGCTTATCACTGCGCTGATGCTTCTCAGGGTAATTGAAGAAACAGGACTGCCTTTGAGTAAGTTGCACGAAGGAGTTATCCATTATCCGCAAATCCTGGAAAATGTGCCTGTGAAAGACAAAACGATCGTAAACAAGGAATCAGTCAGGGAATTTATTGAAAAGGAGCAAAAGAAAGCTTCTGGCAGGGCGCGTATTCTCGTGCGACCGTCCGGGACCGAGCCGCTAATTCGTATTATGGTGGAAGGCGTGGACCTTGAGGAGGTAAAACAAATAGTCCAGCGTATTAAGGAGAAAATAGAGGAGGAAATGTAGATGTGCGGAATAGTAGGATACATAGGGGGGAACGAAGCACTCCCCATTCTTATCGAAGGATTGAAACGCCTTGAGTACAGAGGATACGATTCTGCGGGCGTTGCAATTCTTGGAGATAATCTTGAGGTTATTAAAACGCAGGGGCGGATAAAAGACCTTGAGGAAAAACTGAAAAATGTAAAATTAAAAGGCACGATTGGCCTGGGGCATACCCGTTGGGCAACGCATGGTGCACCGAACGACATAAATGCTCATCCGCACTACAGTGAGAGCAAAAACATCGTTGTGGTGCACAACGGAATTATAGAAAATTACCTTGACCTTAAAAAGATGCTGATAAAGGAAGGGCACACATTCCGTTCGGACACGGATACGGAAGTTATTGCTTATCTTATAGAAGACTTTTACGAAGGCGATCTGCTGCAGGCTGTGAAAAAAGCGGTGAATATGTTAGAAGGTTCGTTTGCGCTTGGAGTAATGAGCAGGGACGATAAGACGCGTTTTATCGCAGTAAGGAAGGACAGCCCGCTCATCGTGGGGCTTGGAAAAGGTGAAAACTTTATTGCATCTGACATTCCTGCAATTTTGAACCACACGAAGGATGTAATAATTCTTGAGAATGGAGACATTGCAGAGATAAAACGCGATACGGTAAATCTGTACAATTTAAAGCTTGAACCGATAAAGCGGAATATCCAGAGGATTAACTGGAGTGTGGAAGATGCCAAAAAAGGTGGGTTCAAACACTTTATGCTGAAAGAGATTTTCGAAGAGCCCCGCGTGATAAAGGATGCAATGAGAGGACGCGTGAGAGACGGAAAAATTGAAATTCCCGATCTTGCGCTTTCTAAAGACTTCCTGAAGAATGTAAACCGCGTTTACTTCGTTGCGTGTGGAACGGCATACCACGCCGGAGTCGTAGGCAGATATGCTACCGAAAAATTCCTTCTTTTGCCTGCAGAAGCAGAAGTTGCCTCGGAATTCAGGTACCGTGATCCAGTAATTGATAAAAATACACTCGTTTTCGTCGTGAGCCAGTCCGGGGAAACGGCTGATACACTTGCTGCTTTAAGGCTTGCTAAAAAGAAAGGCGCTTATACGATAGGCATCGTAAATGTCGTGGGCAGTTCTGTTTCAAGGGAAACGCACGACACCGTGTATGTAAACGCAGGGCCTGAGATTGCAGTTGCTTCTACAAAGGCGTATGTTGCGCAGGTAGAGACGATACTGCTCGTTATTCTATACCTTGCAAAGCTATCGGGAAAGTTGGGCAGAGAAACAGAAAAAAAGTATGCAGACGCATTCTTGAAACTGCCGGAACTTGCCCAGGAGATTTTAGGCCAGAGTGATAAAATTGCGCAGTTTGCGGCAAATATGAAGACGATTGAAGAAACATTTTTTATAGGAAGAAATTTAGATTATGCGCTTTCTCTTGAAGGCGCGTTGAAGTTAAAGGAAATTTCTTATGTACACGCGGAGGGTTATCCTGCAGGGGAACTAAAGCATGGCCCTCTTGCGCTTGTTACATCCAGGTCGCTTATCATTGCTGTGGATACATACACGCCGCTGAGGGAAAAAACGCTGAGCAACATAAAGGAAGTGAAAGCGCGAAACGGAAAAGTGCTTTCCATAGCAAGCGAGGGGTACGAAAAGATAAAAGATGTTGCAGATGCAGTTTTCTACGTGCCAAAAACGCTTGACGAACTGAGTCCCGTTATTTCCGTAATTCCTCTTCAACTGTTTGCATACTATATGGCCGAGGCGCGGGGGCTTGACATTGACAAACCAAGAAATCTTGCAAAGTCAGTAACTGTTGAATAAAATATAATTCTGGTGAGGTAGGTATGAGGGAAGTACAGCTAAACGGCAGAGATATCTCTGCTTACGAAGAATTTGTTAGTGAACAAACAAAAAAGAATTTAAGAGACCTTTCTAAAGTATTGAAAGGCAAGAAAATTGCATTTGTGAACTCCACTTCTTACGGTGGAGGCGTAGCGGAGCTTTTTTATTCAATTCTGCCGATATCCCGCTCTCTTGGCGTTGATTTGCACTGGCTTGTGATAGACGGGGATAACGAATTTTTTGCAACAACAAAAAAACTCCATAATATGCTTCAGGGAAAGGAAGGTTCTCTTACTGCCGAGGAAATCAATCACTACATCGATGTGAACCGTAGAAATGCAGAGGAAGTTGGCGAAAATTTTGATGTTATCGTAATACACGATCCTCAGCCTATGGCAATGCCGCTATTTTTAGGAAATAAAGCAAAGCATTTTGTCTGGAGATGTCACATAGACACGTCTGCTCCAAATAAAGAGGCAATGGCGCTTGTACACAGGTTTTTGCCGCTTTATGAGCGGGCAATTTTTAGCCTTGGTGCATTTGCGAGCGGGCTTAATATAAAAAGCCCTAGTATTATCCATCCATCCATTGACCCGCTCTCCGTAAAAAACATTCCTATTTCTCGAATTGCTGCAGAAGAAATTGTTGCCCGTTACGGAGTGGACCCGCACAGGCCTATGATCGTGCAAATTTCAAGGTTTGACCCGTGGAAAGACCCGCTTGGCGTGATAGATGTTTACAGGGAGGTAAAGAAACTCTTTAAGGATATGCAGCTCGTACTCGTTGGCTCTATGGCAACGGACGACCCGGAAGGGTGGAAGTTTTACCAGAAAACATTGAGGCACGCAGGTGAGGATAAAGATTTGTTTATACTCTCAAACCTTGACGGCGTGGGAAGCAGAGAGGTAAACGCTTTTCAGAGGGTTGCAACAGTTGTTTTGCAAAAGTCTCTAAAGGAAGGGTTCGGGCTTACTGTATCTGAAGCGCTCTGGAAAAAGCGTGCAGTAATTGGTGGAAATGTTGGCGGAATTACCGTCCAGATCCAGCACGGGGTAAACGGGTATCTGGTGCGTGAGAATAGAGAATGTGTTGAGGACATAATCGACCTTATGAACAACGAACCGCGCCGTGTGGAATTTGGAGAAAAAGGTTTTGAAACTGTTGCAAACAAGTTTCTTATAACGCGACATATTGAAGATTATCTGAAATTATTTGCGTCAATGCTCGTAAAGGCAAGTGTATAGATAAAAAGCGTTAAGTTTAAATAGAAAAGCCGGCTTTTTCGTCAGGCCGGCCTTTCTGATTTCAGTGTTTGTAATTCAGAATTTGCAGCAATTTTATCCTTCTTCTAACTCTGTAAGTTCTCCTTCTGTAAATAGGAATTCTTTAAGTTCTTTTTCAAATTCGATGTCGTTTCTTCTAAGGTATTCGATGAGCATTGCTGCGTGTTCTTTCTCTTCGTCCCTGTTGTGCTCCATAATCTTTTTTAACGCTTCGTCTTTCGTTACCTCAGCACGCTGGTTGTAGTAGTCTACTGCTTCAAGTTCCTCGATAAGGGAAGAAATTGCCCTGTGAAGGTCCATCGCCTTTTCGCTAAGTTCTTTTTCGTAAAGATTTCCTGCCACTTCAATCACCTCCTTTGTAAATCTATTATATCATACTATTTTGTTTTTGAGCTCTCCAATTTTTTCTATTTTACAGACAATAGCGTCACCTTTTTTAACGGGCGCAATGCCAGACACTGTGCCTGTGGATATAATGTCCCCTGGATAAAGCGTCAGGTACTGCGTGATGTATTCTATAAGAAAGTCAATCTTAAAGATCATATCTTTCGTGCTTCCTTTTTGCTGCACTTTTCCGTTTACGCTGAGTTCGATTTTTAGATTGTGCGGATTTCTGATTTCATCCTTTGTTACGATTAGTGGTCCTATTGGCATTGCATCGTCAAAGTTTTTTGACCTGAACCACGGATGCCCTGCTTTCATATCGGCATACTCGAGATTTCTTTCAGTTATATCATTTGCAATCGTGTAACCAAAAACGCACTGCATCGCATCTTTTTTGCGCACATTTTTACAGGCTTTCCCTATAACGACTGCAAGCTCTACTTCCGGGTCGATGCGCGTTGCATACTTTGGGTAGTGGATTTTTTCTCCGTCTGCAATTGCACAGTCAGAAAACTTTCCGAACAAAATCGGCTCTTTTGGAATGTCTGCTCCTGTTTCTTTTGCGTGCTCTGCGTAGTTTTTACCAAGGCAGATAATTTTGCTTTCCCTTGAAATTGGTGCGCCAAGTCTTGCTTTTTTTACGGAAAACAGCGTTTCGTACTTATCGGAAAATATTTTTTTTGCTTTCTTCACCATTGTTTTTATTTCGTCGAAGTTATCTATCATCTCTACCATACTGTAAACTACAGGATATTCTTCATGCGTAAGGTCGCTTAAAATGTCAGACATGAGCTGCACATCGAAAACTTTCCCGTTTTCAAAAATTCCGGGCTTTTCTATTCCCGCGTCTCTAAACATTACAATTTTCATTTTTTCCTCCTTGCTATTAAAGTTATTGCAAAAATTATACTTGCCGTAATTACAATTGACGGCCCTGTAGATATATTAAACAGATACGAAAACCATATACCGAGTATTGCACTTATAATTCCGAATAATACCGAGTAAATCATAGTTTCTTTGAAATTCCGTGCGATGTTCATTGCACTTGCAGGCGGTATTACTATAAGCGCTGAAACAAGGATAATCCCAACGATTTTTGTGCTTACGACTATTATAAGGGAAAGTATTACGAAAAATGTGTAATCTATGGGATTCACTGCAACGCCTTTTACGCGAGCCCAATCTTCGTCCAGTGCAATGATTAAAATTTCATGGAAGAACACTATAAGAAATACGAATGAAATGAGTGACAGAGCACTTATTATGTAGAGGTCGCTATTTGTTACTGCAAGAATGTCTCCGAATAAGTAACTCAAAAGGCTCGGTTTGTACCCTTTTACAAAGCCTATCAGTATAATGCCGAGTGCCATTGACGAAGGTAAGAATATGCCTATTATTGTGTCTATAAACAAAACAGACTTTCTGTAGAGGTAGCCTATGCCTATTCCGACCAGCGCGCCAAAACCAATTGCGCTCCAGAATGGATTTGTGTTTGCAAGAAATCCTATTGCTATTCCCGTAAGCGATGAGTGTGCAACTGCGTTTGCGAAAAATGCCATCTTTCTCGTTATGACGAACACCCCGACAAATGCGCAGAGAATTGATGTTATAATCCCTGCTGTAAGCGCCCGTTGAAGGAAAAGCGGCATTTACTTAACCTCCTGTTCTTTATAGAGTTCGCACGGCCCGTCTTTTGGACACGGCCTGTGCCTGAATGCACCCATATCCTGCCCGTATAATTTGTGGAAGTTTGTTTCTGTAAGCACTTCTGAGGGATTTCCATAACAGACAAGTCGTTTGTTTAAGCACAACACAATGTCTGCATACTTATCCACGGATGTAACATCGTGCGAGACGAGCATAATCGTAATGCCAAATCGCTGGTGTATAGAATCAATAAACTCATAAAATGTTTTTTCGCCTGCAACATCTATACCTGCAAGTGGCTCGTCCATCAGTATAATTTCTGGCAAAAACATCAGCGCCCGTGCTATAAGGACGCGTTGCATTTGCCCGCCTGATAGGTCACCGATTTTGTAATTTCTTAGCTTTTCAAGGTGTGCCATTTTCAGGAACTTTTCTATTCTTTTTTCTTTCTCTAATTTGCTGACGGGGATTTTAGCAAACGAAAGGTGCATAATCTCATCCACCGTAATAGGCAAAGACTTTGGAAAGTTGAACTTCTGCGGTACATAGCCGATTTTCAGGTGTTCTTCTTTTGAAAGTTTACTAAACGGTTTTCCGAAGATTTTTACTTCTCCCTCAAAAGGAACAAGGTTTAGTATGGACTTTATTAGCGTGGACTTGCCCGCTCCATTTGGGCCTATTACGATTGCAAGCGTGCCTTTTTCTATTGAGAAACTCACATCGTATAGCGCAACTGTATTTTCGTATTTTACGGTAAGGTTTTTAACTTCTATTACGCTCATTTTCCCATTGCCTTAATAATTGCATCTACATCGAATTGCAGAAGTTTTAGGTAGGAGTCTCTTCCGTCTGTTCCGCCAAGCGGGTCGAGTGTTGCAATTTTAATGCCCGTATCCTTTGCAATAGCGTTTACGATGTCGGAGTGTAGCTGCGGTTCGCTGAATATCACCTTTATGTTGTGCTGTTTAATGAGCTGTTCAAGTGCGAGCATCTCCTTTGGCGTGGGCTTTTGCCCGGGCACTTTCTCAATAACTGCAACTTCGCTTAATCCGAAGTATTCTGCAAAGTATGTGTATGCAGGGTGGAACGCAATAAAGTTTTTGTTCTGCAGTTTTGCGAGTTTTTCTTTGAGCGCTTTTGCCTCTGTGTCAATTTCTTTTGTGTAGTTCTGGTAATTTAGCTCGTAGTAACTTTTGTGTGCAGGGTCTAATTCTTCCAGCGTGTTTGCAATAACTCTGCATTCTGCTTTGGCAAGGCTGGGGTTAAGCCACACATGGGGGTTTCCGTTGTGTGCTGAGATTATATTTTGTATAGTAGAGTTTACATTTACGAATGTTTTAACGTTTGCACCTTTTGCAAGTTTTACTGCCCACTCGTCCAATCCTGCATCGTTGTAAAAAATTGCTTTTGCTCCTGCGAGTTTTTTAATGTCGCTTATTTTTGGAGAGAATGTGTGCGGACTGCTTCCAGGCGGAAGTATCAGCACGACATCTGCGTATTTTCCTCCTATTTCCTTTGCAAAGTCGTAAAAAGGAAATATCGTTGCTGCAACTTTTATTTTTTGTGTATTATTTGCGGAAGGCGTTTTTGCGCACCCGACCAGCAAAGAAATACTCACTATAATAGTTATTATGAGCGTAAGGATTGTTATTTTTTTCATAGAAAAATTATAGCACAAATTTCCGAAAATTGTAAGCGCAGCAATAATAATTTATCGATTTTTACAATCCTGTTTCTGTGATAAAATACCAATGTGAAAAGTTATAAAACAACTACTTGTCAATTATGATAAAAACTTAATTAAAATGTGACAAACTGTTTAAAGCATTATCTATAGATCCGTACTTTCTTATTACAAATTGGACAGTTTTATGATTAACTTTTGTAAATCCATGTGGGCTGTAATCAGTTTTATAGTTAAAAAGATCGTTAACAATATTATAAGGATAGGATATATTCTTTAAATTGCCAAGAAAGTACATATATTTCCATGTTTGTCCGTCGGAAGTCTTACCCCATAAGCGTTCTGCCAATTTACTGCTTACAATCTTAAATATTACATTTGCAGAATATTCGTATTGTTTGTATCTGTATATTAATACTTTGTCGTTTATTTCCATTTGATTCCAGGTTATCTTGTTTCTTTCTCCTGGTAATGATCCCCATGCATAGATTCTCCTGTTGCCGTATTGGTTATCTAATTTTTGATAGGTGTTTGCATCCACGAAATTTTTAATGTAGGATAATTTAAATCCATTTTGTAGTGTGTTTAAGTAATGTCTATAACCATCTTCGTCATGTTTCACTGAGATTATAAATACTTGCATTTATCGCCTCCACTGTGTTATTTATTTTTATAGTAATACTTTTGAGCGATTTGTCAATAAATTTATTTGTTTTAGATAATATTGTTAATAAATAGTTGATTTGACTGCTGTTTTTCTCAAAGCTCATTTAACTTAAAAGTTTTGAAAAATAGAACCCGCCATTATGCATTGTATTATTGTGACTCTATTCTATTTACATATGACACATTTTATTACTCTACATTTTTAAAGAACGAGAGGTATCTTATCACTTTGTAAGATTGATTTTTAAATCTTTGAAAATAAGTATATAATTAATACATAATCTAAAAATGTATAAGGAGGTTTGAGAATGGAAATATATAAGATAAATGACGATCTGAACTGCATTGAGGCAAAACCCCAGTATTTTATTGTTATCTTATCTAATAAGGACAATCTTGATAAGTGTATAAAGTGCAAGGTAGCTGGATTTCCCGAGACGAAAAGTGGAATGTGGGCGTATCTGGATATAAACAAGGGGGATTATGTTTCTTTTTATTACAATGGTAAAATAATAAACTTATATAAAATAATCGACAAGTTTATTCCAAAAGCTTATGCGATCGGTGCGATTGGCGCTGACGAAGAACAGAAAAGTACTAAAGAAGAAAGTAGAAAAGAGATTAAAGGCAAAGATTCACAATATGATCCGGTACCTTTAGGAGATTGTGTGGAAAAATGGAATGCAATTAAAGGAAAAAATTATCTAATTATACGCTTTCCGTACCGTTTCAATCTTGAATTAGTGGCAAGTGGGGAAAAAGTGATATTCGATAAAACAGTACAAAGGTTTGGACTTAATTTAATTCCGAGGGGAGGATTACAAAAATCACATGTTCAACTTCCACTTTCTGTTGCATCAAAAATTTTTGATTGTAAAGTCTCTCCGTATATAACCGAGAAAAGATGCTTATCTTTTGACGATTTTGAGGCATTATCTAAACGATGGATGTATTTTATAGGAAAAGTACGAATTTAATAAAAGAGGAATTCTTTCTTCAGGTGTTAATTAAGCGAATACTTATATTTTTTCCTGAACTTTGTTTTACATTTAATAACAACCAAGAATTTGAAATTCTTTCCGAGCAAGCAGTAGAAGGAGGCGAAGTAGACCTCGTAATTAGGTATAATGAAGAGGACAAAGCATTTATAGAGGTCAAAAACCATTGTTTGCTAAAAGATTTTAATAATGGTAACCTTAACAATTTTGGGAGAAAAGCTTGTAAACAAGTAAGCCAATATGAATCTCTCAATAAAAATAGTGTGACAAAATGTATAACAGGCAAAACAAATAATTTTGAAAATAATTCGATTTTCTTGAGGGTTAGAAAACTTAACCAAAAGGATTGTGACTTGGTTATAGAAGTGAATGAAGATTGCAATATCAAAAGTATTAGTAGTAAAAAGCTTATCGTTAGGAGAGGC
>WFZA01000008.1 GCA_015489815.1 Caldisericales bacterium
AACCAGATGGCAAGGGAATTACTCCTTGCACAAAGTAGCGACTGGGCTTTTCTTATCACGACAGGGACGGCAAAGGATTATTCCACAAATGTGGAAAAATATCACATAAATGCCTTTCTTGTTCTGTTAAAAATGCTTGAAGAAAACAAAATTGACAAAGTGTTCCTCTCTTTCCTCGAAAAGAAAGATAGTATATTCCCAAATATAGATTACAGAATTTACAGGAGGAAAAAATGAGAAAAGTAATGCGCGTAGTAAACAGGGCACAATGTATTGGATGTTATTCCTGTATGTATGCTTGCTCCCGTACATACTTCCACATCGCTACGACAAAACTTGCAGCTCTGAGGGTTAAAAATTATGCAGGTGTAGAAGGTGCGTTTTCCATCAGAATATGCATAGGTTGCACACACCCAGACTGTGCAGCAGCCTGCCCTACTGAGGCTCTGACGATCAGAGAAGGGGGCGGAGTTATTTTTCACGAAGAAAAGTGTATACACTGTTATAAGTGCGTAGAAGCATGTACACTAAACGCAATGCAGTGGGACCCTATAGCAAGGGAACCCCTTGCCTGCCATCAATGTGGTATTTGTGCAGAATACTGCCCAAACGATGTATTGGCCCTCGTAGAAGTAGAAGACGATAGGGAGGCACACAATGATTAACAGGATCTTAAAAATAGACCTCACGAAAAAGAAAGCAGAGGTATACTCAGACGAAAAACTCTACGAAGACTTTTTGGGAGGAACAGGCGTCGCAACAAAATTGCTCTATGATCATCACATAGAAAACATAGACCCTTTATCCCCAGAATCTCCAATTATACTATCAATAGGTCCGCTAAACGGCATATATCCAATTGCAACAAAAACCATAGCAATGTTTAAATCGCCTCTTACAGGAAACTTAGGCGAGTCACACGCAGGCGGAAGGCTTTTTATGTCTATGTACGACGCAAATCTCTCTGCAATTATCATAACAGGCAAGTTAGATATGCCTTCCTACATAGCAATAGAAAATGAAGAGTTACGCTTTGTTCCTGCAAATTCTATATGGGGACAGTCAGCCTCCGCAACTGAAAGAATTTTAAGAAGTGCAGAAAAAGGCATTGGCAAGAGAAGTATAATAAGGATAGGACCTGCAGGCGAAAATCTCTCTCTTATGGCAAATGTCGCAGTTGACACAGGTAGGCACTTTGGTCGCCTCGGGCTTGGCGCCGTAATGGGAAGCAAAAATCTAAAAGCAATTGTAATATCCGGAAATTATAGGCATAAAATGGAAAATTTTGCCGAATTTAATAAAATTTACAACGAAATATTCTGGACTGCAGTAAAGTCACCTGCTATGAAAAAGTACCACAATCTTGGAACACCACAAAATGTACTTCCTTTAAATAAAATAAATTCCCTGCCTACAAGAAACTTTTCACAGGGGTTCTTTGAAGGAGCAGAATTTTTATCAGGAGAAAACTTAGCAAAGAATTATCTTGCACAGCAAATAGCATGTGCAAACTGCCCTGTAGGATGCATTCATTTAGGAACTTTAAGGGAGGCATTTGAAGATAGTACGCATTTTAAAACATTTAAAATTCCTTACGATTATGAGCCCATTTATGCAATGGGAACAAACCTTAGCATAAATGACCCGAATGCTCTGTTCAAATTGCTCAATACAGTAGAAAAGGTCGGATGGGATGTAATGGAAACAGGTGTTACGCTTTCCTGGGCAACGGAGGCATTTGAAAAAGGGCTTATCGGAACGAACCAAACAGACGGACTGATACTGAACTTTGGGGATGCCGAAACATACCAAAAAGTTCTCGCTTATATGAAAGAAAACAAGAATGAATTCTTTAATGACCTGAATAAAGGTTCTGCATATTGTGCAGAAAAATACGGAGGCAAAGAGTTTGCAATCAACTTCGGGAAAAATGGTTCTCCCGGATACATTACAGGCAGAGATGCGTTCCTTGGTTTTTTAATGGGAGTACGGCATTCGCATCTTGATAGTGCAGGATATTCTATAGACGAAAAAATTATTTCAGGAGACCTAAATGCAGACCCCGCAGAAGAAATAGATATGCTGATAAACGAAGAGGAGTGGCGGTTTATTTTGAACTCCCTTACGATTTGTTTGTTTGCACGAAAGATATACACAGAAGACCTCGTGCTACGCGCTCTTAAATCTGTAGGTATAAACAAAACAAGCGAAGACTTAAAAAATACTGCACAAAAAATCCATGCATTGAAATACAAAATTAAGATAGATAATGGTTTTGACCTGAATAGTCTAAACTTCCCAGAAAAACTATTTAATGTTCAAACAGGCAGAGGTAAAATGAACAAAGCAATTGTTCAGGAAATGATTAAAACTTATACAAACAGAATAAAATCTTTAGTAGAAACTCTTGCCCAGTAAAGTACTTTATTACAGCGTTAGTGCTATAATTATAGAAATTTAAATTCTCAACAATAGGAGGTCATTATGGAACGGGATAAATTATTCAAAACACTAAAGGAAAAGGTAAAGGACGAACACCTAATTAAGCATATGCTTGCAACAGAAGCCGTAATGAGAGCTGTAGCGAAAAGACTTGGCGAGGACGAAGAAAAGTGGGGTATCGCTGGCTTACTTCACGACATAGACTACGAAGTAACTAAAGAAGATCCGGACAAGCACAGCCTGATTGGAGCAGAATGGCTAAAAGAAATGGGGCTTCCAGACGATGTAGTTTATGCAGTAAAAGTCCACAATGAAAGGCACGGCTTGCCGCGAAACAGTTTACTCGATAAAGCACTGTATGCAGTAGACCCGCTAACAGGTTTTATCACGGCAGTAGCGCTCGTTATGCCAGATAAAAAGATTGCCACCGTAAAAGTAAAATCATTAAAGAAAAAGTTTAAGGACAAGAGCTTTGCAGCAGGGGTAAGCAGAGAACAAATTCGTACCTGTGAAAGTGAACTTGGAATACCTTTGAACGAATTTTTTGAAATAGCACTTAAAGCGATGCAGGAAATAGCAGAGGACCTTGGATTATGAACTTTGGCGAAAATGCAGAAAAATTTATCGCTCTCTACAACGAAATAGACCACATTTTACGCACGATGCTTCACGAAGAGGTATGGGTAGGTTTTAGAGAATTGGTGGAGCGTTCTGCAAAGTTTAACCGCGTAGTGCGCGAGTACGAAGACGACCTAAAACAAATAGGCGATCTAAGAAATGTAATAGTCCACAGAACAACAGATAAAATTATTGCTGAACCCTCCGATTTTATCATTAACCTCACAAGGAAGATAAGAGACTTGTTAAAAGAACCGCCAAAAGTAATTCCACAATTTGGAAAAGAAGTCGTCCTTGCCTACGCCCATGAAAGTATCTTAAAACTTATCCGCACGATGAAGCAATTAAATCTTTCTAAGATCCCTGTATACGACGGTGATAAATTCTTATTTCTTGCAACTGCAGAAACAATAGTAAGGTACCTTGCTGATAATCTTGAAGAGGAATTGGAAAAAACTAAAATCCAGAGATTGGAATCGTTTTTGGAACACAAAGATAACTACAGATTCGTCTCAAAAGACACCAATATATTCCAGGTAGCAGACATCTTTGAGATATACTACAGAAACAAGCAAAAATTAGATGCCGTGATTATTACAGAACACGGTAAAAAGGACGAAAAACCAATTGGAATAATAACTCAATTCGATGTTGGAGAAATTTATAAGTTGATGGAAATTCGCACAAACAATGACATTTAATCAAAACTAATCATGTAGTAATTTTGCATCAATGAAACACTAATAATTCGCTAAAATTAAAAAGTAAAAGCCCCTCCAATTATCCACGAAACGAAGGGGCTGTGTTTTTACAATCGCTAAAAAGAAATTTTAACGCTTACGGTACTGACGCGCTTTTCTTGCCCTGTGTAAACCGTACTTTTTGCGTTCCTTTTCTCTCGGGTCCCTCGTAAGGAATCCCTCTTTCTTTAATGTAGGTCTGAGTGTTTCGTCGTATTGCAAAAGTGCTCTTGCTATACCGTGGCGGATTGCTTCTGCCTGTCCTCTAAAGCCGCCACCGTCAACATTTGCAAATACATCAAATTTGTTCTCGGTTTCGGAAACTTTCAAAGGTTGAAAAATCTCTTCAATTACAGTTTTGACGGCAAAGTACTCTTCCGGGCTTTTGCCATTTATTTTAACTTTTCCAGAACCGGGAACGAGCCGAATCCTTGCAACTGACCTCTTCCTTCTACCGGTTGCTGCGTACATTTCTTTGCTCACGAACTTTCCTCCTTACTCTATTTTCTCGACTTTTATTGACTCAGGATACTTATCGTCTTTGTAAACTCTGAGCCCTTTAAGCATTTTTCTTCCAAGTTTATTCTTGGGGAGCATCAATCTTATTGCATGCTGAATTGCGTACTCAGGTTTTGAAGTAAGCATATCAGCAAGAGCAATCCTTTTAAGATTGCCAACATAGCCAGAATGCCTGTAATAGAACTTTTGCTGCAATTTATTACCAGTCACTTTAACTTTTGCTGCATTAATAATGATTACATTATCACCCATATTTACATGAGGACTGAATGTCGGTTTATTTTTCCCACGCAAAATCTTCGCAGCTTCCACGGCAACTCTGCCAATAGACTTGCCACTTGCATCAATTAAGTACCACTTTTTATTTACATCTCTGGGGTTTACAAATTTCGTAATTCTCATCATAAAAACTCCTCCCGTATATAACTTATCTGCATTCCACTCGTTTTCAACAGCAGAATAATAGCATATTTTGTAATTTTAGTCAACAACAAACCTTATTAAAGTTTCCAAAGCATTATAATAAAAAATCGCCAAATTGCAACAATTACTACTTGACAATCCTGTTTGTTATAAACATAACAATGTTAAGTGGGAAAATTTTTGCAAGAAGCGATAGAATATTATTCAAAAAACCAGGAATTATACACACTTTTCCCTTAAATAGATTTTTTATTGCAACCTCAGCTACTTTTCCTGGATCCATTAGCCCAGATGGATTAAACATGTGTGTGCCAATTGTTTCGGCAGTTTTTCCAAAATTTGTTCTCGTAGGCCCGGGGCACAGAGTGGAAACAGTGACCCCATTATTTTGCATTTGGTAGTAGATAGCATTAGAGAAACTTTTTACATACGCCTTGGTTGCTGCATAAACAGCAAAATTCGGAATAGGCTGAAAAGCAGCAGTAGATGCAACATTTAGAATCCAACCTCTTTTGTTTTTAATCATTTCTCTACTAAACAGATAAGTGAGTTTTGTGAGTGTTAAAACATTTAAATTAATCATCTTTTCGTATGTATCCAGATCAAACTTCAGAAAATTCCCGAACTTACCAAAACCCGCATCATTTACGAGTAGATCTATGTGGACGCCAAAGCTTTTAACTTTATTGAATACATCCTCTGCTGCTCCACTAATCGACAAGTCAGCACTTACGATGTAACAATCAACACCATAAGTAATTTTTACATCCTTAGAAAACGCTATAAGTTTGTCAGCACTTCTTGCAACCAGTACAAGATTAAATCCTCTTTTTGCAAGGGCACGGGCAATTTCCCTTCCTATACCGTACGATGCGCCTGTAACTAAAGCATTCACTATTCTACTCTCCTTATCCCCTTTTTATAAAACACATCTACTAGAAAAAGCGGCTCTGGGGGAAGTACCTGTCTTGTATACGGCGCTTCACCGGTAAAAGGGTCTTTCAAGGTATTTGTACCAATATATCCCGTCGCAGCTTTGATTAAATAATAAACGAGCCTCCTTACCATATGGTAAAGAAACCTATTACCATAAAAGTAAAGGATTTGTACATACCTTCTATTTAGAATCCCTACATCAAACAAATTACATACATTATTCCTTAAAGGCAACGATCGGTCTTTATTTGCGAATGGAGAAAAATCGTGCTCTCCCTTTAAACTATTCATAGCAATCTTTAAGAGTTCTTCGTTAAATACACCGTTATAAAAATATACATTGGGGCTTAAGAACATTGCATGTTCCCTATCATTTGAAATCACATAAGCGTATACTTTACCCTTAACATCACGCCTCGGGTGAAACAACAAGTCCGTTTTAAACATGTCTTTTATAAATATTCCAGAGGTAAAAAGCATGGAATTTATTTTCCTTTGTATTCTGTATAAGTCAATTGCTTCATCGTAATAGAAGTTAACATACTGATTAATTGCATTTACACCTCTATCCGTGCGGGCCGCACCATTTGTTTTAATGTTTGATTGCAGTATGGTGCTTAAGGCTTTCTCCAATTCTCCCTGGACGGTCTTAACCTTACTCTGCTTTTGAAAACCAAAAAAGTTTCTTCCAATGTATTGCAACCTGATCACATAATTATTCATACAAACTCCCTCACTACGATTGAAATACCCATAACGAGTATCGTAACAAAAATCGCAAGAAAATCCACACCACTAAGGCGCATCTCTCTATACTTTGTTCGCTTTTGCCCAATGACAAATCCCCTTGCTTCCATAGCAGTAGCAAGTTTGTCTGCCCGGTTTAACGCATTTAATAACAACGGCAAAAGAAGCGGCAAGAAACTCTTTGCGCGTTCAATAAGGCTACCTTTATTAAACTCTGCACCTCTCGACATCTGTGCTTTCATTATGCGGTCTGCTTCTTCAAACAATACAGGAACAAACCTTAACGAGATAGAAATCATTAAAGATACCTCCTGTGCAGGGAAACCAAAGATTTTTAAAGGAGAAATGATCGATTCAAATCCGTCGGTAAGTTCTATATTTGATGTGGTAGAAGTAAGTATAAAGGTAAAAAATGATAGTAGGATCAATCTTATAGATATATATATAGCGAGTTTAACCCCCTGAGCAGTAATCTTTACAAATTTATACTGAAAAATCACAGTGCCCGGAGTAAAAAAGATTTGGAATACTGCGGTGAAAATAAGCAGTACCAGAATTGGTTTGATGGAACGCATCACGGACGAGAAATTAGATTTTGAGAGTACTATTAAAAAAACGGAGAAAAGAAAGAGAATTAGATATCCGGAAATAGTTTTTACAAAGAAAAGAAGTATCACGATAAAAAAGATAAGGAGTATTTTAACGCGGGGATCAAGCCTATGTAAAAAAGAATCTGCGTAATTATATTGGCCTAATGCAAATTTTGCTCTCAAGAATATTTCTCCTTAAGCAATTTTAAAAACTCGTCCACCGTTCGACAAAAAGGAAAGTTAGCGTATCGTTTTCTCATCAGTCTTTGCGCTTTTACCAGAAACGGGGCATCCAGTCCTGCAAGTTCAACGAAATTTCCCGCAAAAAAGAAATCTTCAGTAGGTCCGTCAAAAATCTTTTCCCCATTTTTCATTGCTATAACTCTATCTGCGATTTCCAGAACTTCTTCCATATTGTGTGTAACAAAAACGAGAGTTTTACCTTTGGCATTTTCTCTTTTTAAATAAGAAATTAACATCTTTTTATTGAGGTAATCAAGCCCTGAAGTGGGCTCGTCCAGAACAATTGTGTCGGGGTTCATAGCAATAATACTTGCAATAGCTACTCTTCTCTTTTCACCACCACTTAAGTTAAAAGGTGACAAATTTGAAACAATCTCCGGGTTAAGCCCCACATCAGAAAGCGCAGAGTGTACGCATTGGACCAATTCATCGCCGGAAACACCCATATTTTTAGGGCCAAATGAAACTTCATCAAATACACTCTCTGCAAAGAATTGCTCTTCTGGATATTGGAAAACTAATCCCACTTTTCTCCTAATAATTTTTAGGTTGGTGTTTTTTGCATTAACATCAATTCCGTCTACGATCACTTTACCAGAATCAGGAGGTATAAGGCCGTTAAATAATTGAATAAGAGTGGACTTCCCAGAACCAATTCTACCAACAATTGATACGATCTCTTTATCTCTAATTTCAAGAGAGACATTTTTAAGCGCCGTGGATTGAAAAATGGTGCCAATATCGTATGTAAGACTTACTTCTCGAAGTTTGATCATAATTTATTTAATAGTGTACTTTCTGACAATTCTTTAGGGGAAGTATCCGGCTTCCTTCTTTTTAGAAACGAATAAACTTTAAAAATCGCAGGTACTGAAACTCCGACAGATTCGAGCAATCTATAGTTGGAAAATATTTCTTCGCTTCCACCTTCTTTTATTTTTTCCCCATTAGAAATAAGAATTATCCTTTCAACGGGCACAACTTCCTCGCTTATGTGAGTGATGTAAAGCACTCCAATGTTATTTTCCTCTGCAATTGTATAAACGAGATTAAATATTTCTTTTCGAGAAACCGGATCAAGCAATGCCGTAACCTCATCCAATACGAGGTAATCTGGTTGCATAGCCAGCACACCAGCAATTGCCACTTTTTGTTTCTCGCCGCCAGAAAGCATCGACGGAGAAGATTTTAAGTATCTGAATATGCCTAAGCGTTTTGTTATCTCATAAACCCTTCTATGTGCCTCTTTTCTTTCAATGTTGAGATTCTCCAACCCAAAGGCAATATCTTCTTCAACTGTAGTGCCAACAAATTGGTCATCAGGGTTTTGGAATACTATACCAACTTTGCTTTTAAGAATATCAGGAGAATCCTTTGAATTAATACCGTCAACGAAAACATTACCCTTATTAGGTAACAAAAGCCCGTCTGTTAAACGGGCTATCGTTGATTTTCCGGAACCATTACTCCCAAGCAGAGCAACGAATTCACCTTTTTTTATTTCAAAGTTTAAATTTTCGACTGCCCATTTCCCTTTCTCATAAGCAAAGTATACACTTTCAAATCGGATCATTCCTTAACGAGTTCTAATATCACAATTTGTGCGCCGTCTCCTCTGCGCTGGCCAAGCTTCAAAATTCTCGTATAGCCACCGTTTCTTTCGGCAAAATCATTTTTAGCCATTTCAAAAAGTTTCTGAACGGCTTCTTTAGTAAATAGATAACCGTAAGCTTTCTTTCTCGTATTTAGGTTGTCATTTTTAGCCATTGTAATGAGTTTTTCCACTACTTTTCGTGCTTCTTTGGCTTTGGCCTCGGTTGTTTTTATCCTGCCATTCATTATTAACGAGGTGGATAAATTCCTGAGTACGCTTCTTCTATAACCACTATACATGCCTAATTTTCTTTGCTTTATCTGATGGTACATAATCAATACCTCCCTACTCTTTCAATTTAAGATTAAGTTTTTCGAGCGCTTCCTTAACCTTCTTTAGAGATGTAGCCCCAAAACCTTTAAAGCGCATTAATTCGTCCTCACGCTTTGCAATGAGTTCACCTACAGTGTTAATATTATTGTCTTTCAATGCGTTTAGTGCTCGTTTATCCAGCCCAATATCCTCTATAGCTTTATCATTAATCGTGTCGTCCTCCTCAGAAGCTGCTTCCACATCTGAAGCAAGTAGTTCCTTAAAGCGAGTCGTATAACGAATCAAAATGTCAATAGCTTCAGAAAGCGCATCTTTAGGTGTTTTATTCAACTTCGTTGAAATACCTATAATTAATTTGTCAAAGTTAACAGATTCCTCGTGGCGCATAGGTTCAACCCGGAAATTTACCTTAAGGACAGGTGAGAAATAAGCGTCTATAGGAATTACGAGCTGAGAAAATTGTTCCATCTCTGCAACTTCTTCCTCAAGTTTATATCCTTTTCCTTTGCGTACATAAATCTCGCCACTTAAATGTGCTTTTGAGGAAGAAATAGTGGCAATGTGCAAGTCGGGGTTTAATATTTTAACCTCACTCGTAGTTTTCAAATCTGATGCTTTAAATTCCTTCTCACCCTTAATGTCAAAACTAAGCCTTGCGCTATCCGTATTTTCCAAAGAAACGACGAGTTTTTTAACATTAAGAATGATATCCTCTACATCCTCCACTACTCCATCTATAGTAGAGAATTCGTGAATAACTCCGTCAATAAGAATGCCTGTCGGAGCAACGCCTTCAACAGAAGAAAGCAGTACTCTTCTTAATGCCGTACCTAATGTTAAACCAAATCCACTTTCAAGTGGGCCAAAACTATATTCTCCAAAATTCGACTTTTCCTTTTCTACCGTAAAATTAAGAGCTTTAAGATCCCACATTTATCATCACTTCCTATTTAGAGTAAAGCTCTACTATTAATGTAGAATTTATACCAAGAGAGAGTTCTGGAATGTTAGGAATCTGTTTTACAACCCCTCTAAAAGCCTGTGGATTTACTTCAAGCCACGAAGGTATAGAAGAAGCATTTTCAATAGATTCTTTTATTACAGAAATCTGTCTACTGTCTTCCCTAACTTCAATTACATCTCCTTCTTTTACAAGAAAAGAAGGAATAGTAACTTTCTTTCCGTTAACGGCAATGTGGCCATGGTTCACGAGCTGGCGCGCTGTTCTCCGATTTGGTGCAAAGCCCATTCTGAATACCACATTGTCAAGCCTTCTCTCAAGAATCTCAAGCAGTTTATCACCAGTAGGTATTTTCTTCTGACTGGAAGCCATTTCAAAGTATCTTCTAAACTGTCTCTCTAAAATCCCATACATACTTTTTACCCTCTGTTTTTCCTGAAGATGTATTTTGTAGTCAGAAGGTTTGCTAAAGTGTAATGTAACCTGCTTTTGTCCTGGAATACCTCTCCCTCTCTCAAGGGGGCATTTCTTTGTGTAGCATTTATCACCCTTTAGAAATAATTTTTTACCGTGTGCACGGCAAATTCTGCATAACGGATCAGTATATCTTGCCACATTAACCTCCTTACACTCTTCTCAATTTTCTCGGCCTGCAACCATTATGTGGGATAGGCGTTATATCTTTAATGTCTTCAATTTCAAGCCCCGCAGATTGAAGAGCTCTAATAGCTACTTCTCTTCCAGAACCACCACCTTTAACCAAAACTGAAACTCTCTTGGCGCCCAGATTAAGCGCTTGCTCGGCTGCCTTTTGTGCAGCAAGTTGTGCCGCGAAAGGCGTTCCCTTTTTGGTACCCTTAAAACCTACAGTTCCAGCTGAAGCCCAGGTAGCCACATTTCCATTTTCGTCAGTTACAGTGACTATTGTATTGTTAAAAGTGGAATGAATATAAACCTTGGCTTTGCCAGTTATTTTATGAGCTTTTCTTTTTGTATTTCTTCTTTTCTTTGCCATCTAAAGCCTCCTTAAAGCCTACGATTTCCTCTTAGAACCAACTGTTTTCTTTGGTCCCTTACGAGTCCTCGCATTTGTCCTCGTTCTTTGACCTCTAACAGGTAAACCTCTTTTGTGTCTGATACCTCTATAACAATTAATTTCCATTAACTTCTTGATGTTCTGGGCAATTTGTTTTCTTAAGTCGCCTTCTACAATATAATCTCTGCGTATTACATCCTCTATGGCTTTTATCTCTTCTGGGGTTAAGTCTTTAACCAGCTTTAAAGGAACTTGGGCCTTTTCAAGTACTTCCTTTGAATTGTGCTTTCCTATTCCATATATGTAGGTAAGCGCAATATCAACTCTTTTATTTTTTGGTAAATCAACACCACTAATCCTTGCCACTTTTCAACCTCCTACTTTTGTCTCTGCTTATGCTTAGGATTTTCACAAATTACCATTAATTTTCCCCTTCTTTTCACGATCTTGCATTTAGGGCACATTTTCTTAACAGAAGCTCTAACTTTCATTTTATTTACACTCCTTTCGTTTATTTTAATCTATAAACTATTCGTGCGGTGGATAGATCATACGGCGTAAATTCCAACCTTACTCTATCACCCGGCAGTATTTTAATAAAGTGAAGTCTCATTTTGCCACTTATGTGAGCAAGCACTACTTTGCCATTTACTAATCTAACTCTAAACATAGTACCGGGTAAAGTTTCAACTACTACACCTTCAGTTTCTATAACTTGTTTTTTCGCCATAACATCACCTCTTTACTTAGTAAGGATATCCGGCCCATTTCGCGTAATGGCAATAGTGTGCTCAAAATGGGCAGCATTAGAATGGTCAAGCGTTCTTGCCGTCCATCCATCACTAGCCGTATATAATTTATAATCTCCAGCGCACACCATAGGCTCTATTGCTATCGTCATTCCTTCTTTCAATAAAACACCACTACCCTCCTTACCGTAATTAGGTACGGAGGGGTCTTCATGTAAATGCTTTCCAATACCATGTCCGGTATATTCCCGAACCACTGAAAAACCATTACCTTCTACAAATTTCTGCACTGCCGCAGAAATGTCACCCAATCTATTACCAATAACGGCCTTTTCAATACCTTTGTAAAGCGCTTTCTCGGTTACTTCAACAAGTTTTCTATCAATTTCACTTTTTTCTTTTCCGACAATCACAGTAATAGCAGAATCAGAATACCAACCATCTAAAAGTACGCAAGAATCAAACGAAACTACATCACCTTCTTCTAATTTCCGATTACCCGGTATTCCATGCACAACTTCATCATTTATTGAAATACACATAGTGGCCGGAAAGCCTTCATAACCTTTACAGGCAGGTATACCGCCTTTAGAACGAATGAATTCTTCGGCCATTCTGTCCAGTTCAAGCGTAGTAATGCCTGGTCTGGCATTTTCACGCAAAAGTGATAGTGCCAGCGAAAGAATTTTACCAGATTTTCGCATTTTTTCAATCTCTTCTGGTGTTTTTAATTCAATCATTTAACGCACCTTCCAACCTGTTAAAAACTTCCTGAACAGAACCGTTCGCATTAACAGTAACGAGCAATCCTTTGTTCTTGTAATATTCAATAAGCGGCTTAGTTTGTTTTTTGTATACCTCTATGCGTTTTTTAACTACATCTGGCATATCATCTTCTCTCTGGACAAGTGGAGTGCCACAAATATCACAAATCTCGTCGTGTTTAGGAGGATTATAATAAATGTTGTATACAGCACCACACTTTGGACATACTCTCCTTCCACTTATTCTTTTAATAATAACTTCATCTGGCACAGAAAGATATACGGCAGCATCAAGAGGTACATTAATTTCGCGCAAATATCGTTCAATAAATTCAGCTTGATGAGTAGTCCTCGGAAACCCATCAAATATAAAACCTTTTCTAAGATCGTATCTTTTTAACATTTTCTCCAGAAATTCTTCTACGAGATCGTCAGGAACGAGTAAACCTGCATTCATATACTCTTCAAATTCCTTTGCAATATCCGTTCTTTTTTTTAGTTCACTTCTTAAAGCATCTCCCGAGGAAATAAACGGTATGCCAACTTTTTTACTCAGCATTTGCCCCTGAGTTCCCTTACCTGCGCCAGGTAATCCAAGAAGCACTAAGTGAGTTTTCATTTTAAGAATCCTTTATAGTGCCTCATTAATAAGTACGCTTCTATCTCTTGCATCGTTTCAAGTGCAACACCTATAATAATTAAGATGGAAGTACCACCAAAAACAAATGCAGTAACTGCCATCTTCCTGAATATTAAATTAGGAATTACGGCAACAAGCCCCAAAAATATAGATGTAGGTAAAACAATTTTATTTAACACACTTGCAATGTATTCAGCCGTAGGCTTGCCCGGCCTTATCCCGGGAATAAATCCCCCGTATTTTCTTAAATCTTCACTTAATTGAATCGGATCGTAAGTAAGTTCCGTATAGAAGTATGTAAAGAATACGATTAAACCAAAATATATAATATTGTACCACAATCCAGTCGGACTACCGAAGTATGGCTTAGCAATGCGTAGATTGAACCACGAATTTGGCCAAAATTGTCCAATCGTAACGGGGAACATCATTACAGATACAGCAAAGATGATTGGAAGCACTCCAGCCTGCACGAGCCTTAAAGGTATGTAAGTAGATTGACCACCATAAACTTTCCTTCCAACGATCCTCTTTGCATATTGTACAGGAATTCTTCTCTCAGCCTGGTACGCATAGATAACCGCAACAAATAGTACGAGCATACCAAGCGCCTCTCCTATCATAGAGGCAATACTTAAAGAGTTTGCAGTATAAAGCTGTTTCATTTCAACAAACCCCACTGGTATCCTACTCACAATACCAGCAAAAATTATAAGCGAAACACCGTTACCTATGCCCTTATCAGTCATAATTTCTCCGAGCCATAGGACAATATAAGATCCAGCAATTAAACTCATCAAAATTACGACTTTCAGAAGAATACTATTACTCACGAGATAATTTTTAAACATTATAATGACAGAGAAAGCCTGTAAAGCAGCGAGTAAAACGGTAAGCTGCCTTGTATATGCTGCCATTTTTTTCTGGCCTTCTTCTCCACCCTCTTTTGCAAGTGCTTCAAGAGAAGGAATAACAGCAGTAAGGAGCTGCAAAATAATGGAAGCGTTAATGTAAGGAATAACACTCAATGCAAATATTGAGAAGTTCCCGAAACCGCCACCTGAAAACAAGTCAAGCAGGGCTAAAAAGCCGCCCTTCTGAATAAGTCCCTGGACAGCTGTCCTATCAATGCCCGGAACAGGAATATAAGTACCAAGTCTGAAAAGAACGAAAAGTATTAATGTAATCCAGATTCTTTTTCTTAGTTCCTTAAGTTTGAATGCCCTCTTTAGTGTTTCCCACATTTTAGATTACCTCTGCTTTTCCCTTTACACTTTCTATTTTTTCTTTAGCAGTTTTGGAGAACTTAGATGCTTTTACAGTAATAGGCTTATTAATTTCTCCTCTTCCCAAAACCTTTACCTTGCCGCCCATTACTTCGTTTAAATCTACTTCGTCTTTGCCTGAAGCAATCTTTTCTATAACCTCGACATTTACTTCTATGTATTCCGTCCTATTAATTGGCTTAAATCCTCTAAGTTTAGGAAGTCTTCTAAACAAAGGTGTTTGACCACCTTCAAAACCTTTTTGTTTTGTACCGCCTGAACGAGCTTTAGCGCCTTTTAATCCGTAGCCTGCATAAGTACCCAATCCAGAGCCATTACCTCTACCAACAATTCTTTTTCTCTTTTTAGAATGTGCTTTAGGCTTAAGTTCATTTAGTCTCATTGCTACCTCCAACTCTTTCTTTCTTTCCTAATTCATTCCTTTTTAATACCGTATTCATGTCCTGAAATGCTTTAAGAGTCGCGCGTGCTATGTTTAACGGATTCGGTGTGCCAAGAGATTTAGATAGCAAATCCTGAATTCCGGCCTTAGTTGCAATAGCTCTAATTACTCTGCCTGCAACGATACCGGTTCCCGGAACTGCAGGAGCAAGAAACACATACGCAGCATCATACTTTGCCGTAATCCTCGTAGGTATCGTATTATTTTTAATAGGCACATTAATTAAATTTCTTTTAGCATCCGCAATTCCCTTGGCAATAGCAGAAGGAATTTCTCGAGCCTTGCCAACACCTATGCCAACTCTTCCTTTACCATCACCTATAACCATTATTACTCTAAATTTAAGAATTTTTCCACCTTTAACTACTTTTGTAACTCTATCAATCTGAAGGATTTCCTCCTCAAATTCTTTCTTTTCGACAGGCCTGCGTCCTCTTGAATTCCTAGTATTCACATTCACCTCCTAAAACTTGAGACCTTTTTCTCGTGCTGCATCTGCAAGCGCTTTTACTCTACCGTGATAAAGATATCCGCCTCTATCAAAAGCAACCTGCTTTATTCCCTTTGCAAGAGCTTTCTCAGCAATAGTTTCTCCGACAAGCCTTGCAGCCTCTACAGTTTTCATACTCTTTAACTTACCTTTAAGGTCTTTATCCAATGTTGAAGCAGAAACAAGGGTAACACCTTTTGAGTCGTCGATAATCTGAGCATAAATGTTTTTAAGACTAATAAAGACTGAGAGTCTGGGGCGCTCAGGAGTCCCAGAAAGGTGTTTTCTTATCCTTATATGCCTCATCTGCCTGAGTTCTTTACGATTTCTATTCTTTACCATAACGCACACTCCTTATTTTGCACCAGCAGAAAGGCTCTTTCCTGCCTTTCTCCTAATCTTTTCACCCTCGTAGATAATACCTTTAGCTTTATATGGATCTACTTTTCTCAAGTGCCTGATTTTTTGAGCAAATTGCCCAACAAGTTCTTTGTCGATGCCAGAAACAACAACTAACTGCTTTTCAACAGTTACCTCTATACCTTCAGGTATATTAACAATTACAGGATGGCTAAATCCCAAAGAAAAAGTAATTGTATTTCCTTTTACTTCACCCTTATAGGTTTTTTCGTTAATTATAAGTCTTTTCGAAAATCCCTGCGTTACTCCGGTAACCATATTATTAATTAGTGCTCTCGTAGTTCCGTGAAGAGCTCTATAAAACGGCTCATCTGATGGCCTTTCTACTTTTACCTGACCGTCACTCACGGTAATTTTAAGATTTGGGTTAAATGTTCTTTTTAACTCACCTTTTGGCCCTTTAACGATTACAGTATTATCAGGTTCCACTTTTACAGTAACACCTTTGGGAATATCTACAGGTTTCCTTCCTATTCTCGACATTTGCGCACCTCCTACCAGATAAAGCAGATAACTTCCCCACCCTGGCCAGCTTTACGCGCTTCTTTATCAGTCATAATGCCTTTTGGAGTGGAAATTAACGCCGTTCCTAGCCCATCTAACACTCTGGGCAATCTATCTTTACCTACATATATCCTGCGGCCGGGCTTACTAATTCTTCTTACGCCGATAATAAACTTCTCCTTGTTAGACCCATAACGCAAATATATTCTTAGCATTTTCTTATTATCTATCACTTGCTCTTCAAAGTTATCAATATAACCTTCTTGTTTTAATATTCTAAGTATTTCACTCCCTACTTTCGTATAAGGAAGTGTTACCGACTTATGATGCATATTACTTGCATTTTTAATTCTTATCAGCATATCAGAAATAGGATCGTTTACCATAATCACTCCTCCTCACCAACTTGCTTTTTTAACGCCTGGCAATTTACCCTCAAGTGCTAATTTCCGTAAGCAGTGTCTGCAAAGACCAAATTTACTATAAACAGCTCTTGGTCTTCCACAAATTTTACATCTATTATGCTGCCTAACTTTAAATTTAGGGGTTTTCTTTGCCTTTTCTATCATTGCTTTTCTTGCCATAAAAGCACCTACCTTTCTCTAAAAGGGAACCCAAGGAACTCAAGAAGTGCCCTGGCTTCCTCATCTGTTTTTGCTGTTGTCGTAATCGTAATGTTAAAACCACGCACTTTGTCAATCATATCGTAATCTATTTCAGGGAAAATTAATTGTTCACGAATACCAAAAGTATAATTTCCTCTTCCATCAAAAGAATTTGGAGATAATCCTTTAAAGTCTCTGATTCTTGGAAGAGCAGTATTTATAAGTTTTTCAACAAATGCATACATGCGATTTCCTCTTAAAGTCACTCTGCAACCAATAGGAGCACCTTCTCTAATCTTAAAAGAAGCAATCGATCTCTTGGCACGCGTTACAACAGGACGCTGGTGTGTTATAAGTACAAATTCCTGAATAGTTTTTTCCATTGCTTTAGGATCCTCATTTGCATCACCTACACCTCTATTTACCGAAATCTTTACTAATTTCGGTACCTGCATCACATTATCGTACTTAAACTTCTCCATCATACGCTTTTTTACCTCGTTTTCATACTTATCCTTCAATGAAGATGGAGGAAGTTTTTCTTTAAGTATATTTTCAAGCTTTTTATCTAATTTAAATACGCCTTTCTTGCTTTTAGTAGACTTTGTCTTAGCCATACTCACCTCACCTAAATTTTGTCAATTACTTCGTGGCAATTCATGCATACACGCACACTCTTGCCATTTTCTAATATTTTATGAGCAATTCTCGTCCTCTCGTGACAGTGAGGACAAATTAACTGCACCTTACTTGCATAAATAGGGCCTTCCCTTCTCGTGATCTTGCCCTGTGGCATATCTTGTGTTGGACGCAGGAAATGGGTCTGCATGTTTACACCCTCTACCACTACCATTCCTTTTTCCGGAATAGTACGAATTATTTTACCCTTTACTCCCTTATCTTTACCAGAAATTACCACGACAAGGTCACCCTTTTTAAGTTCTAATGGTTTCACTTTCGTTTTTACAGTCTTCATATATACCTCCTACAATACTTCCGGAGCAAGGGAAACAATTTTAAGGTATCCCTTTTTTCTTAACTCTCTTGATACCGGACCAAAAACCCTTGTGCCTTTAGGATTACCTTCGTCATCAATAATAACAGCTGCATTATCACTAAAACGAATTATACTACCATCTTCTCTCTTCAAGGGATACTTTGTTCTTACTACAACTGCTTTAACAACGGTTCCTTTAGGTATCGCACTATTGGGAGCTGCTTTTTTCACAGATGCGACGATTACATCGCCTACAGTTCCCGTGTCCCTTTTACCCACTCTTAATACTGTAATACACGAGATTTCTTTTGCACCAGTATTATCTGCCACAACAAGTCTGGAATACTGCCTAATCATTGTTCTCACCTCCGCTCAAGACTTCAACAACTCTCCACCTCTTAAGCTTACTTAAAGGCCTCGTCTGGCGAATCCTTACAATATCACCTTCTTTAACTTTGCCTTCTTCATCATGGGCATAATACTTAGTCGATCTTTTTATTCTCTTTAAATACAATGGGTGAGACTTATCTCTCGATACCTTTACGACAACTGTTTTTTCGTAAACACTAACAGCACGCCCGACAATTTCTTTTTTTGCCATTATACACCTCGCTCTCTCTCTAACTCACGCTCTCTTTTAACGGTGAGAAGCCTTGCAATGTCCTTTCTGACAAGTTTCACACGAGCACTATTGTGAAGCTGGTGCGTTGCAAGCTGGAATCTTAAATTAAATAATTCCTTTCTAAGATTCTGGATTTGTTGCTCAATTTCTTGGTCAGTCATATCTCTAATCTTCTCGGCTTTCATACTATATAACCTCCTCACGCTCCACTAATCTTACTTTTACAGGGAGTTTGAAGCCTACTTGTTTTGCAAGTTCTTCTGCCTTTTCTTTTGAAACTCCTGTTATCTCAAAAATAATCCTGCCTGGTTTAACAACAGCAACCCAATGATCTACATCGCCTTTGCCACTACCCATTCTCGTTTCGGCTGGTTTCTTGGTAACTGGCTTATCAGGGAAAATTCTAATCCACAGCTTCCCAACTTTTCTTACGGATTGTATTAATATAAGCCTGGATGCTTCAATTTGCCTTGCCGTAATCCATGCAGGCTCCAAAACTTGTATTCCATAATCACCAAAAGCAACATAAGTACCACCTTTGGCTTTCCCTTTCATTCTTCCTCTGTGTTGCTTTCTATGCTTAACTCTTTCTGGCATTAACATACCCGTTCACCTCCACTACTTTCCTTTACCTGAAACAGTAAAGAAAGTATGTTTTTTTGCATCACCTTTATAGACCCATACTTTCACGCCGATTCTACCAAATTTAATCAAAGCAGGCTCAGAAGCATAATCTATATCGGCGTTAATTGTCTGAAGTGGTACTCTACCGTCTCTATACCATTCAGTACGAGCAATTTCAGCACCATCAAGTCGACCTGATACCTGTATTTTAATACCTTTGGCACCCGCTCTCATAGCTCTGCCTATTGCTTGTTTAATTGCTCTTTTATAGGAGATCTTCTGCTCAATTTTCCCTATAATATTCTGTGCAATCAGTTCTGCATCCAGTTCAGGCCTTTTTACTTCGATAACTTCTATCTTAATGTTCTCTTCCGGGTTAAATAGTACCCGCTTCAACCTCTCCTGGAGTTTCGAAATTTCAGAACCCTTCTTGCCAATAATCATTCCAGGACGAGCCGTGTAAATATATATCCTTATTTCAGCATTGCTTCCGCTACCCTTTCTTACAATCTCAACACGGGAGACTGCAGCCTGAGGCCCAAGTTTCTTAATTTCTTCCCTTATTGCAAAATCTTCAAGTGCAAACTTCGAATAATCCTTTTTATTTGCATACCACTTACTCAGCCAATCCTTTGTAATGCCGAGTCTAAATCCATAAGGATGTACTTTCTGTCCCACTCTATACCTCCTCTTTCTCTTTTACCACTACCGTAATCTGGCTTACGGGTTTTCGCTGTATATCTGCTCTACCCATACCTCTAATATACAATCTCTTCAAAGGACCTTCTGCATCTATTACTACTCTATACACATAAAGAGAGTCTCTATCCATATCAAAGTTATTCTCAGCATTTGCAATAGCTGAATTTAAGGTCTTTTCAATCAAACGCGCAGCTTTTTGAGGTAACACTTTTAATATAGAAAGTGCTTCGTCAACACTTTTCCCTTTAATGAGTTCCGCAACAAGACGCGCTTTGGTAGCAGACAATCTCAAATGCTTTGCTTTCGCGTATGTCTCCATAAACTAACGCCTCCTATGTCTTTGTTATAATTCGCGCAGTAGGCACTTTGTGACCATGGAATGTTCTCGTAATAGCAAATTCGCCAAGTCTATGCCCTACCATATCTTTTGTAATGTAAACTGGGATGTGGGTTTTACCGTTATGAATGGCAATTGTATGCCCTATCATCTCTTCTGTGATTACAGATCTTCTGCTCCAAGTTTTAATTACTTTTTTTTCGCCTTTTTCGTTCATTGCCTTTATTTTTGCGAGTAACTTAGGATCCGTATACGCTCTTTTTTTACTCATTTACTGTTCCTCCTACGAATAATGTACTTATCAGAAGGCTTATGTTTCTTCCTTGTTTTATATCCAAGTGCAGGTTTTCCCCACGGAGTCATAGGACCAGGATGTCCAACAGGCGCCTTCCCTTCGCCTCCGCCATGAGGATGATCAACTGGATTCATAGCAGCACCACGAACTGAAGGCCTGAAACCCTTATGTCGTGTAATACCTGCTTTTCCCCAATTTACATTTTCGTGGTCCAGGTTTCCAATTTGACCAATAGTTGCGCGGCAATTTAAGTGCACCATTCTAACTTCTCCTGACGGCATTCTTATGTGTGCATAATTACCTTCTTTAGCAAGCACCTGTGCAGCTGCACCTGCCGCACGCACGAGTACACCACCTTTTCCTGGTATAAGTTCAATGTTGTGAACCATAGTACCAAGAGGAATATTTTTTAAAGGCATTGCATTTCCCGGTTTTACCTCTGTTACATCTGCTGATACGACAGTATCACCTACTTTAAGTCCTAATGGTGAGAGGATGTATCTTTTTTCTCCATCTGCATAAGTAAGTAATGCTATATATGCAGACCTGTTAGGATCGTATTCAATTGCTTTAACTTTTGCAGGAACATTTAACTTTTCTCTTTTAAAGTCAATAATTCTGTAAAGCCTTCTATTTCCACCACCACGGTGCCTTACAGTGATTTTCCCTGTATTATTTCTTCCACCCTTTTTCTTTAATCCAATAGTTAATGACTTCTCGGGTTCTTTTTTTGTAATTACCTCTGAGTGTTTAACAACACTTCTACCTCTTAATCCAGGAGTAATCGGTTTATACGATTTGATAGCCATAATTTAACCTCCGTTATACATGATGCAACAGGTCAATTTTGTAACCCGGGTAAAGTGTAACGATAGCTTTTTTATAAGTTGGCGTTTTTACAAAGTTGTAACGCACTCTCTTTTTCTTCCCAAACACTTTGCCAATATTGACCTTTTTCACCTTCACAGAAAAAAATTCTTCAACTGCTTCTTTTATCTCGTAGGCATTTGCCCTTTTATCTACAAGAAATACATACTTGCCCTGTTCGGCAAGAGCAGTGTTTTTTTCAGTAATAATTGGTCTGATTAATATTTCTAATTTACTCATTCTTCCACCATCCCTCCATATCATTCACAGCTTCTTCAGTAAATAAGATATTATCGTAACTTACGATATCGTAAGCGTTAAGGAATCTATAATCAAGAGGCTTGCAATAAGGGATATTACGCGACGCTAATTCCACAGCACCGTTTTTCTCCGAATAAACAAACAATACCGTTCCAGTATTTTCTCTTAAAGCATTCTTTAATATGCTCGTTACTTCTTTCGTTTTTCCATCAATCTTAACGCCTTTCAAAATTTTAACGCTACCTTCTTTAAACCTGGAAGAAAGAGCAGAGAATATTGCACTTCTTTTTTCTTTCTTGTTCATTTTAAAACTGTAGTCACGCGGATGAGGGCCAAACACTACAGCACCACCCTTCCATATATTAGCTGTTCTTGCACCCTGTCTCGAACGGCCAGAGCCTTTTTGAGGACGCATCTTCCTCGTGCTATAACTCACATCTTCTCTTTCCTGAGTATCAGCTGTTCCCCTTCTCCGATTATTTAAATAGCGCCTAACTGCCATGTATACGAGATGCTTTCTCTCGGGTACAGAGAAGAAGCGATCCGGAAGTTCAATTTCACTAACATTATTATTTTTAACATCAATTACATCACTTTTCATAAACAACCTCCTAAGCCCTTATTATAACGAGGCTATTTTCAGAACCAGGTACATTACCCTTAACAAGTATCATGTTCTTTTCAGGAATAACTTTTATAATTTCAAGATTTTTAACAGTTGTCCAATCAACTCCAAGGTGGCCAGCCATGTGGTGCCCTTTATAAACTTTACCAGGTGTAGAACCTGCACCAATCGAACCAGGTCTCCTTAGTGCTTCGGAACCATGAGTTTTTGGCCAACCATGGAATCCCCACCTTTTTACCACACCAGAGAATCCCTTTCCTTTAGAAAATGAAGAAACAGAAACTTTCTTGCTATCTTTAAACAGTTCGACAGTTACTTTATCTCCAACCTCGCCTTCCATATCCCTTATTTCACGAATAATTCTAAAAGCAGGAACACTTCTTTTCGCAAAAACACCTCTTAACGGTTTGTTAAGCTTATCAGGCTTTACTTCTTTAAAACCCAACTGTACTGCAGAATAGCCGTCTTTTTCTGGCGTTTTCTTTCCAACAACAGTACAGGGGCCTGCTTTTATTACAGTTACAGGAACGAGTTTATCACCTACATAAACAGAAGTCATACCCAGCTTAATCCCTAAAATTCCCTTTGCCATATCGTCCTCCATTAAATCTTAATCTCTACTTCGACTCCTTGAGGAATGTCCATATTCGCAAGTTTTTGCGTAACTTCCGGAGTTGCGTTTTTTATCTCTATCAATCTTTTATGAACGCAAATTTCAAATTCCTCCTGCGAGTCTTTATCAACATGAGGAGAACGGAGTACATTAAATACCGTTCTCTTGGTTGGTAAAGGAATCGGACCAACAACATTTGCTCCGCTATTCTTTGCCATCTGTACAATTTTAGCAGCCCATATATCCAATATTTCGTGATCAAAGGCTTTTAATTTAATTCTCAATCTTTCCTTCTCCATATTTAGCTCTCCTTGATGGATTTTACTCAATCACCTCAGTGATAACACCTGCACCTACTGTTCTGCCGCCTTCACGGATAGCAAACCTCTGGGTTTCTTCGAGCGCAACGGGGTAGATCAGTTCAACTTCCATGTCTACATTGTCACCGGGCATTGCCATCTGGACACCTTC
>WFZA01000009.1 GCA_015489815.1 Caldisericales bacterium
CTATAGCCAAAAACCACGGCCTAATAGCAGTGGAAAACCTATCCATAAATAATATGACTAAGTCAGCAAAAGGAACGATGGAAAACCCAAGGCGCAACGTAAAGCAGAAGAGTGGACTCAATAAATCGATTCTAAATCAAGGGTGGAGTATGTTTTTCCGCTTCCTTGAGTACAAACTGCAAAGGTAAGGAGGCAAGTTAATCAGAGTTAATCCTCAATACACGTCCCAAACCTGCCCTGTATGCAGACACGTATTCAGAGATAACCGCAGGAGCCAGGCAGTATTCGTATGCGAGAAGTGCGGATATACTGCTAATGCTGACTTAGTAGCATCAATCAATATTCTAATGAGAGCAATAGGGAAGGAGAACCTTTCACAAACCCTACCGCAGGGCTTGCGGGAAGTTACGCCTGTGGAGTATGCAAAGCATACGCTGAAGCAGGAACCAGCGGGAAGCCGTGAGGCATTACCGCTCCCTGAGGCTGTATAGCCAACGGGAATCCTCTTCGTAAACGAAGAGGAGGAGGGTCAATTAAATTTATATTAGTAATGGGGTATATTGTAGATACATTGTACAAACTATATAATATGGCTGGTAAAAATGTATGGCAAATAAAAAGGATGATTTTGAAAAGTATCTTGAAAAACAGCTGAAAAACAAGAAATTTAAAGAGGAATACGAAGCACTCGAAGCTCTTTATACCCCCATCCAAGTAGCAATTCAAAAGGAACGAATAAAGAAAGTTAATAATTAAAAATGCTGTTTACCTACTTCTTCTTCCTTATAACAATCCCATAATTCATAAGAAATATAATTACGTTTTACCACTAATCTCTTTGCAGTACTTTTTAATTCTTCTCCTGTCCTCGTTTTCTTTGTCGCTTTTGAAGTAGATTTCTATAAATATAGCCGTGTCCTGTTTTTTAAGGTAGCAATATATAAGGCGAATACCCGACTTTACGCCTCGGCCTTTCAACGACCTGCAGGCAAACTTTTTCACTTTGTAGAACGGTATAGAGCTGCACAATCCAGGCACATTTACGAAGGTATTGTTATTCACATTCTTGTAATGAAATAAATTTAACGGATATTGTATGAAAGTCTTCAAATCTTCTTCAAGTGTAGGGAACCTTTTTGAAAGCTTCTTAATTTCCCTTTCAAACTCAGGCACTCTTTCTATCTTCGTCTTCGTATCTCCTCACCGAATACTCTTTTGTACGGTAGAACACGGCTTCGTAATCAATAATCTCACCGAACTTTGCCCCCATCCAGGGCACATCCTTATGAGAGTACTCGCTTATCTCTCTTGCGCTCATATCTGAAAGCCTGTCTAATACCTCATCAATGAGCTCTTTTTCGTGCGCACGGAGAACGGAAAGATCCGGTTCTCTGAGAGGCAGGTATTTTCTCTGTGGGTATTTGAAGTATTCCTTGTCCAATACCACAATCTCTTTGTTATTAATCATTTCATTAACGATTGCCTTAAACTCTACAGGCGTAGGTCCATACGTATTCTTTTTATATGTTGCTCCTATAAGCTGCTCTTCATACTTTTCGTAGAAGTCAAAGTCAATAAAGTAGAGCAGTTTGTATATAACCGTTTCACCTACATTAGGCTTTGCGCCCACTTTGTTGAGTATGTACAAAAGAACTTCTTTAAACTTCTTAATGTTTTTTTGAGGGACGCTGATCCTTATACTGCTCTCTTTTTTCTTATTCCGTGCTTTGCTTTTTTCCAATACGACCTCAATGCTTTTTTCATTATCAAGAATCTCGTCTGCCGTTACGTTAAATATATTAGCAAGTTTATATAACTCTTCTGCGGTAATCTTTCTTTCACCACTTTCCATCTGGGATACAGTGGCACGAGATACTCCGAGCTGCTTTGCCACCTCTTCCTGAGTAAGCCCTAATTCTTTGCGAAGTAATTTAATTCTTTCGGCAATGCTTCTGTTAGTCAAATCAAAACCAAAACTATCCATATCAACCACCTTCCAAAAGCATTATACAGATGTTAGATTTTCTGTCAATTAAATGTTATATTTTATTGCAATGGAGTGGTATAAATTGTCTAATTTGAAAGTAAATTTATATAGAAAGAAATTTTTTGAAATTTTAAAAGAAAGCTTTTT
>WFZA01000010.1 GCA_015489815.1 Caldisericales bacterium
CGAATTGCCTCATCAAAAATCTATGTGAAATGGTATCGTTGCCTCATGTAAAAATCTATTCAAAACATATAGAATGAAGGAGGTAGAAGAAAATGAAATTAGATACAATTTTGGATGTCTACCAGAGAGGTGATTTCATGAGCTTATCATTAAAGGAAAGAAGAGCAGTGGTAAGGGAAGTATCAAAGAGGTATAAGAAGACAAAGAAGAAAGAAAAAGGAAAGATATTAGATGAGTTTGTTAAATTAATAGGATACAACAGGTGCTATGCTGCTTACCTATTAAGGATGTATGAGAAGAAGGTAGATATCTATGGTAAAGATGGTAAAAGGAATGTATTCATTGCTGATAATGGGTATGTAGGAAGAAGGGATAAAAGGAATAAGGAACTCAGGCTAAGGAAAAGAAAGAGAAATAGAATATATGGAGAAGATGTATTGAATGTGTTAGTATATCTCTGGCAGTTATCTGACTTTATCTGTGGCAAGAGGCTTGTTCCATACATAAGGGAAGTATTGCCTCATCTAAAGAAACAAAGCATTGGTAATCTATACATTGATAAGGATATAGAAGAAAAGCTGTTAAGGATAAGCCCTGCAACAGTGGATAGGTTACTAAGGAAAGAGAAGGAGAAGTATAGGTTAATAAAGAGGAGAGGGTTATCACATACAAAACCGGGTACTCTGTTAAAGCACAGCATACCAATAAGGACATTTGCAGATTGGAATGAAAAGGAATTGGGATTTGTAGAAGTAGACTTAGTAGGACATGACGGAGGTATTTTAAGAGGAGACTTTATCTATTCGTTAGATGTAACTGATGTATACAGCGGATGGACAGAAACAGAAGCAGTAAAGAATAAAGCACAGAGGTGGGTATTCAGTGCACTAAAGGATATTAGGAAGAGATTTCCATTTGATATAAAGGGTATTGATTCTGATAATGGCTCTGAGTTTATCAATGCACACTTACTAAACTATTGTGAAAGAAAACATATTACATTTACAAGGTCAAGGCCATACAGAAAGAATGACAATTGTTTTATTGAACAGAAGAACTACTCTGTAGTGAGGAGAGCAGTAGGATACCTGAGGTATGATACGGATAAAGAGCTAAGGGTAATAAATGAACTGTATGGTGTATTAAGACTATATACCAACTTCTTCCTGCCTTCTATGAAGCTTATAGAGAAAACAAGAATAGGGAGTAAGGTAATAAAGAAGAGATATGATACACCTAAAACACCATACAGAAGGATTATGGATGAAGATGATGGTAAAGTACCTAAAGAGGTAAAGGAAAGATTAAGAAAACAGTATGAGAAACTAAACCCTATAGAACTCAAAAGGAAGATTGATAAGTTACAGGAAAAGCTGTATCAGCTATACAAAAAGAAACAGAAGGAGAGAAAACAGAATGATAAACCAAAATCTCTATCTTCAAATATTCCAAATAATATATCTATGAAACAGACTGATTTCGTATATAATCTTAATGAGGCAACCAAGTGATATTTCGTATAGAAAATTAAATGAGGCAACACGGTAAGAATTGAACATATATAAAATAGTCATCAGGTAATGCTGCACAAATCGTAACCTATCAAAGATTACAAAAACAAATAAATTACTAAAAGGAGAACAAACAATGTTGTAGAAACAGAAAGGAAGAATATCGCTGTTCCCTTACGACTGTTATCATCTTTTCTTTCGTTTTTCATTTCAAATCCCCAGAACTGTGTTCCTTTAGATGCAGAATAATAACTATAAACACTCCTATTGCCTGCAGTAAAAAATGTCGCAGAAAGAATTAAAAAATTATAGGCCCGACAAACAGAAAGTTTATATAATTAACGACTCTAAGAATTTTGTAAAAATACATTACTGCCGCAGTTCCAACAGCAACAACAATGCACAAAGGAATAACTCTTTTTAAATAAACATTTTTAAGAAATAAATAAAACTATGTTTACTTTTTTCATCCGTAAGAAAACATTTCCTTTAATATAAAATAAACTGAATCTTATAGATTGAAGACAGACCTTATTTAACATTATTTCTGGCAATGAGGGCAAAAGTACGCACTTCTTCCACCTATTTTTGTTGCTTGAATAGGTGTGCCACACACTAAACACGGTTTACCAGCTCGTTTGTGCACAAAAAAGTGTTTATGCGCTTCACCTTTTTTCCCATCCAGGTGGACAAATGTAAGTTCACTTGCCCCACCGTACTTCTCAGCAGTTCTAAATACTTCACCAAAAGATTTATACAGATTGTCTATTTCGTTTCCGTTTAATGAAGAAGCCTTGCGCATCGGAAGGATCCCTGCCTTAAACAATATTTCGTCAGAATACGCATTGCCTATGCCAGAGATAATACTTTGATCCATAAGAACTTGCTTGATTTTCTTTTTGCCATTCTTAATTAAAATTTTTTTTAGTTCATCTTTTGTAAAAGCAGGACTCATTGCATCAATGCCTAATTTCTTAAGAGTAGGGTCCTCAAATACCTTTGCGCTATCCAGTGCTTTTACAAATCCACCCCGCATAATGCCCTTTATCGCGAGACATTTTCCATCATCAAAAATAAAACCTACCTGAACTTTATCCTGATCACATTTTTCAACAAGCCTCATAAACCCCGTAAGCAAAAAATGAATTGCGAGGGAAACATCATTTGAAAGGTCAATTACAAGAACTTTTCCTTTTCTGCGCGCATTTACTATTCTATTACCTACAATGAGCGGAGAAAATTCCTCTCCGCTCATATTTAAAAGACTCTCTTTATTAATTATGACTTCGTTTATTGTTTTGCCACTGAGTTGATCAATAACTTCCTTACGCAGGATCTCTATCTCAACTATTTCCGGCATAATTATTTATTAGAGAAATTCCTGTAAATATCTTTACCTGCAAATTTTGCAGCTTCTCCAAGAGACTCCTCAATTCTCATAAGCTGGTTATATTTTTCTACTCTTTCGATTCTTGCAGGCGCACCACTCTTTATCTGGCCAATGTTCATACCTACAACAAAATCTGAAATAAATGTATCAGCAGTTTCGCCAGACCTATGAGAGACAACTGCAGTAAAGGATGCATTCTTTGCGAAGTTTACCGTATCCATAGTTTCAGTAAGAGTACCAATCTGGTTCAGTTTAATAAGCACTGAGTTAGAAGCTTTTAGTTCGATACCTCTGCGCAGCCGCTCAATATTTGTTACATATATATCATCGCCGACAAGCTGCACTTTTTTACCGAGTCTTTCTTCTAATTTTACCCAGCCATCCCAATCTTCTTCAAATAAGCCATCCTCAATAGAGATCATGGGATATTTTTCAACAAGCATTTCATAGTAGTCAATCATTTCTTCGGAAGTGCGCTCTTTCCCCTCAAATACATACTTCTTTTTATTCTCGTCATAGAAGTATGAAGGTGCCGCGTCTATGCCGACATAGATATCTTTTTTAGGAGTATAGCCCGCCTCTTCGATTGCTTTAACAATATATTTTATTGCATCTTCACTGGACTTAAGATGCGGAGCAAATCCTCCCTCGTCTCCAACGCTTACTACATAGCCGTCTTTCTTTAAGAGGTTCTTTAAAGTATGATAAACTTCTGCTCCATAGCGTAATGCCTCTCTAAAATTAGGAGCACCTGCCGGGATAAGAAGGAATTCCTGAATGTCAATGCCTGAGTCAGAATGTTTTCCGCCGTTTAATACATTAAACTGCGGAACAGGAAGAAGCGTAGCATTAATTCCTCCAATGTATTGATACAAAGGCAAACCAAGCTCCTCTGCTGTTGCTCTTGCCACAGCAAGTGAAACACTAAGAATTGCATTTGCACCAAGTTTCGCCTTGTTGGGCGTTCCATCAAGTTCGATCATTGCATGGTCTATTTCTGCCTGTTCTTCAGAGAGCATGCCAATAACACGCTCTGCAATTGGGCCATTGACATTTTCAACAGCCTTTAACACACCTTTTCCGCCAAAACGAGATTTATCCCCATCTCTGAGTTCGACTGCTTCGTGTTCTCCTGTGGACGCACCAGAAGGGACATCCGCTACCCCAATTACACCACTTGCAAGTTCTACTTCCGTTTCTACAGTAGGATTACCTCTTGAATCAAGAATTTCTCTTGATCTTACTGCTATTATTTCACTCATGTTTACTACCTCCTATTCGTTTATTTTATTAACACTATTAATTATAGCACAATGCAAAAAAAACAAAACTATTTAATCTCTTTTCTATCCTTTATCGCCATAATTAAAGTTACAGAATCTACAAAATCAATCTCAGTGCCCTTTGGCAGCCCAGTTGCAATTCTACTTATTTTTACACCAAAAGGCTTTAATACTTTTTGCAAGTAAAGACTCGTAATATCACCATTAAAATTTGGATTCGTTGCAATAATGACCTCTTTTACGCCACCTTTTGCAACTCTTTCAACGAGTTCCTTTATCTTTAAATCCTCCACGGAGATATGATTCATTGGGTCTATTCTTCCGTGCAAAACATGATAAACACCTCTATATTCACCACTTTTTTCTATAGCATAGAGATCACTAACTTCTTCAACAACACAAATTGTTGAATGATCTCTTTTTGAATCTGAACAAATATCACATACCTCCTTGTCCGTAAGATTAAAACAAATTGGGCATAGGTGAAGATTTTTTCTTGCATCTTTTATAGCATTGACAAGACTGTCCACTTTATAGTCATCCATTGAAATTATGTGCAAAGCAATACGCTCTGCACTTTTTGGACCGATACCTGGCAATTTAGATATTTCAGTTATGAGATTTTCGATTTTCTTTGGAAACCCTGCCATTAATTAGGAAATCCCAGCCCAGGAAAACCTCCCAGTCCTCCACCAATTTCAGCAAACTTTTCTTCAGCGATGCGTTTTGCTTTATCCTGCGCTTCTCTAATTGCAGCAACAATCAAATCTTCCAACATCCCTTTATCTTCTTTGTCAATTACATCTTCAGAAACATCTACAGATATGACATCGAGTTTGCCAGATACAGTCGCCTTCACAGCCCCGCCACCTGCTTCACCTACGACTCTCAATGCGTCAAGTTCGGCTTCTATTTCTTCCATTTTCTTTTTCAATTCCTGCGCTTTTCTCATCAAGTCATTAATGTTTCTCATTATTATCCTCCTCGTCTATTTTTTTAACTTCTGATATGGTTCCGTCGAACAAAGTCAATATTTCTTCAACATGCTTATTTTTTTTAACTTCCTCTGTGATAGAGATTTTAAGCTCGTTTACTTCTTCATCAGGTCTTTTATTTTCGTCACTCTCACCTTCAGTATACTTAATACGAATGTCTGAATGAAATACTTTTTTTAAAGCATCCCTTAAAATGCTTATTTTCTCTTCCGTATTTAACATATGAAGATAAAATTTCTTTTCGGAATAAAGAGTAAGCAATCCGTTTTCAAATTTTACAGGATGTACTCTCTCAAGCATTGCGAAAAGAGGTTTATCAACTTTTTCTACTTCAGCAATTACACTATCCCATCGTTCCATAATTGCATCAAGGCTGTCAGAAGAGACCCCTGGCTGTTCGACTGCAGCAGGTGCAGGAACATTGCCTACTTGTTTATCCTTGTATGTGGCTTTCTCTAACCTGCTTTTTACTGCTTTTACTCCATATTCTTTAGCATTCTCTTGTTCTAATGTGCTTCTAGTTTTTTCTTTACCAACCACAGTTTCCTCAGAAACACCTTTAGCTTCCGTAATCTTTTCAGGCGGCTTAACAAAAGAAGACCTAACACTTTCCGAAACAACATCCAGATCCATACACTTTAATGCAGTAAGTTCTACCGCAAAAAATGGGTCTGGAAACAACTTTATACTGTTAAGAGCGGACGAGAATTCTAAAGAAATATTTACAATCTGTTTAATTGAAGCATACCTGGCCTGTTCTTTTAAATTTTCGTTAAATGCTTCGTCAAAAGTGGAATCTTTAGAAACAGCGCCAATAATTTTTACATTCAACAGATCCTGCAAGCAGTTAAGAAACTCGTTAACAAAGACTTTACTATCTTTACCACTATCCTTCATTTTTTTAATTACGGCAAGAGCTCTTACGGGATCCTTATTAACAATACTTAAAAATAGTTCTATTAAAATGTCGTTGCCTGGCACTCCGATAAGCTCTCTGATCTTCTCTTCAGTAATGTCAGAAAATGTCGTAATAGCTTGATCAAGAAGACTTAAAGCATTCCTGAGAGAACCGCTCGAAAAACGCGCAATAAGCATAGCGGCTGGCTCAGTAATTTTTACATTCTCTTTTTGAGATATCTCTATAATTTTTTTGAATAACCCATTTAAAGAAATTGGTCTAAAGTAAAAACGCTCGCACCTTGATACAATTGTTGCAGGAATCTTTTCAGGTTCAGTTGTTGCAAGAATAAATACCACATTTTCCGGAGGTTCTTCCAGAGTTTTTAATAGCGCATTAAATGCCTGCATAGTAAGCATGTGCGCTTCGTCTATAATGTAAACTTTGTAACGCGCAGAAACAGGAGCATACTGGACTTTCTCCTTCAAATCCCGGATCTCGTCAATTCCCCTATTGGATGCAGCATCAATCTCGATAACATCTAGATTAGTACCATTAGTAATGGTAAGACATTGCTCGCACTTCATACAGGGATGCGGTGTTGGCCCATTTACACAGTTCAACCCTTTTGCAAAAATTCTTGCAATTGAAGTCTTGCCAGTCCCCTTAGGACCCGCAAATAGATACGCATGAGCAATCTTATTTTGTTTCAACGCTTCCTGCAAAATTTTTACGACGGTGCGCTGCTCCACTACATCCTCAAAAACCTGAGGACGGTATTTTCTGTAAAGTGCTATGTATCCCATGCTTTAATTATAAAAGATTTAACAAAAAACTCAATTAGAATTTACTTCTTAGCGCTATCCTGCTTAACAGAATTACCGTTGAGATAAACTACCTGCGTAGGATACGCAAACGAAATGCCTTCCTTCTTAAACTGTTCTGCGATACCTAAATTTATAGACTGGTGGATGTTCATATAGTGCAAGTAATCACTATCGTTCACATAATAAACTGCTTCAAAGTCAAGACTAAAATCCCCAAAGTTTACAAAGTGGCACCTATCAAATGTCGTACCCTCTATTGATTGGATTACCTTTTTTACGATGACCGGGATTTTTCTTAACTTCTCCAGAGGAGTTTCATAAACGACGCCAAACTTAAATACAACTCTCCTCGTCTTCATTCTCTTAAAGTTCTGTATTTTTTCGTCTATAAGATTTGTATTGGAGACTACGATTTCCTCACCGCTAAGGCTTCTAATTCGCGTCGACTTAAGCCCTATGTGCTCAACTGTTCCCGCAAAGTCACCAAATACGATAAAGTCACCTTCTTCGAATGGTTTATCCAATACGATCGTAAAGTAATTAAACAAATCTCCCAGAATCTTTTGTGCAGCAAGTGCAACTGCAATACCTGTAATGCCCAGACCCGTAATAAGCGCCGTGACATCAATGCCAAGATTATTTAGAATTAAAACCGCACCAAATGAATATACTACCAATTTTGCTATAACAATAACGCCTTTCAAGGAACGAGTTTTAAGTTTTGATTGACTTTTATTTAGTGCGCCTTCCATAAACCAATCGATTAACACTACAACAATGTAAATAACATAAATAGATATGAGTAACTTCAAAGAAACAACCACTAAGTGCTCGACTTTGCGGGGAAGGCGTATCTGATACAATCCAACATAGATAGCAAATACATACAAGAAAGCGGCACTTTTGCCTATAAGAAATACAACCAGGTCATCAATTACATTCTTCGTATTTTTGGCATATCTCAACCACTTATTAGCAGTAAAGTATAAAAACAATTTTATCAATAAAGCCGTGACGAAAAAAGAAATGATCGCGGCTAATACCTCAGCAAAAATTCCAGAAGAGCGTATGTATCTAAGATATGCACTAACAATCTCTCTCATAGTCTATACCTCAATGTGGAAGACTCTTCTTGCAACTATACCTATTAAAAAGGAAATAACGCCAACAGAAATAGTAATAAAAAACATTTCAAAAAAACTTCCTTTAAATGTCCTTTCCTGAACCACAGACACGAAAACTGAGAAAACAGCAATAACAACTACTCCCATAGAAATAGATAACAGGAATGCCAAAAGATAGCGATGCAAAAGAAAATAAGGTATAACTAAGACAAAAACCACTGTTAAATAAGCGATGAAAGTATACAGTGAAGCCTTTAAAGGATTTCTATTACCGTTTTCTGCTCTTTGGGAAAGGTATTCTGATGCAGCCATAGAAAGGGAAGCAGCCGACCCAGTGATAAGCCCTGCAACACCTATGGTAGTTGCATTCCTTAAAGCAAAAGTAAGTCCTGCAAGTGTTCCAGTAATCTCAACGAGCGCATCATTTAAACCCAATACCATTGAACTAATGTATCCAACTTTTTCCTCTCTAATCATATTTACAAGCATTTTTTCGTGAATTTCTTCGTCGTTAAGGATTTCTTTCGATTCAGGAAATTCGGATACGATCAACTTATAGGTCGTTTCAGCAACTTTTTCACCGTTCTCCATTAGCTTTATAGCAAATGTAATACCGAATACCCTTGAAAGAATGACAAACTTCCATATTTTAAATTTATCTGGTTTCACATCACTGCCGGTATACTTTTTCCACTCCCTGTAATGTTTTAATTCATCCTGACCAATTTTTTCTAATATTTTTTTGTTTTTGCCTTTTGTTCTTCTTGAAAGATATCTATATATAAGGTGCTCTGTAATCTCATTCCTTTGGAATTCTAATATCATCTGTTTTACACTTTCAGCCATTATGCATCCTCCTTTTAGTATTATACAAAAATTCTCCGAAACAGGAAAAATTAAAACACACAAATACCATTAAAACTTACGACAGAAATGAAAAACTAAAAGTTAAAAAAGAAAGGAGCAATTTATAGCCCCTTAATAAGAAAAGAATCTCGAAAAATTACATTCAAAGTTTAGAAAAATATTCTATCCCTTTAATAAGAATTGCGTACGGGAAGTAATGTGTCCGCTCCCTAATGCATCTTTAACCTTTATGATGGTCGTGTACTTTCCGTTCTTTGCATCTGAAGGCATAGTAACATTTAACGGGAAATAAAGATATTGTGCAGGGTGACTACCTCGTATTTCTTTATCAATCACTGTAGTTTCTGGAATTACTATATTCCCATCTGTATCTGTAATTTCTACACTAACGACAGGATGATATACGACCTGATTCCCATCTTTCTCGTACTTTAGTCCAGTAACCTCAAAATAAATGTAGAATGTTTCTCCTGGAGCAAAAGTTTTATCTGTCTTTTCAATATAATCTCTATCACCATTTACAGAAGAGCAGTAAGCAAAATGATTCATCTGAAGACCAACTTGGACATTACTACTCGTCGTAACGCCATTGCAACCACTGAATAAAACAGTGATAAGCATTGATAGCACGATCAAAGATAAAATTTTCTTCATTGCCTCATCCCCCTAATTTATTTGTTGTTTTATTATAAAATTAATAAAAAATTTTTTCAACTATCAAGAAAAAAGAAAACGGCCATCCTCTTTAATAGAATCTCTCACTTCTAAAACCAGCATATAATAATTGACAACATTGCTCCATTCAGTTAAAATACAACTGATATGGAGAAATATATAACCAAAAACGACGAAGAAACAAAACAGGTGGCTGGCAAAATTATAGAAAAATACCTCGATAAAAAGACAACCGTAATTTTTCTATCAGGCGAACTTGGCGCTGGAAAAACAGTATTCGTAAAAGGATTAGCACGGAAACTTGGGATTCAAAAACAGGTTGAAAGTCCAACATTTATATTCGTTAGAGAATATCCATCAGAAATTCCTTTATACCACTTCGATTTATACAGAATAAATAACACTGACGAATTAGACGAATTAGGATTTTTTGACTATTTTGGAAAAAACGGAATAATAGCAATAGAGTGGGCAGAAAAAGCAGAAGATTTAATTAAACCAGATATAAAGGTACAAATAAAAAAAGTTAGCAAAAACGAACGAGAAATTGTAGTAGAGGAGTATACTGAATGAATATTTTAGGAATAAACAACGCATTTACACCTATACAAATCGTTTTCGGAAGTAACGATGAAGTACTTTTCTCAATAAAAGAGAATCCTCCGTCAAGATATCCTAATAATATCCTGTTTTTGATAAATGAGTTTTTCATTGCCTTTCGTCTAAGCACAAATGATATTGAAGCAATTTCTGTTGTAAATGGTCCAGGCAGCTTTACAGGAACAAGAATAGGCGTGGTTGAAGCAAAAATTATGGCACACTTCCTAAATGTTTCCCTCGTTACGATAAACAGCCTTGATATTATAGGCTCTGCAATTAATGAAGGTTGGGCAGTACTCTCTGCAGGAAGAGGACAAATATTTGCAGCAAAGTTTCAAAATGGTAAAAGAATTTCTAAAAACTTGTGTATCTTTCCTGAAGAGATAAAAGACAACTTACCGCTATATACACCTAAAAGCAGAATGATAGAAAAACTCGGCATTAAAAACATTAACTTTATCTCTCCGTCAAATAATTCATTTCTCCGAATTTCTCATGAAAAGATTAAATCAGGAAGGACAGTAAAAGACCCACTTACAATATCGCCTATTTATTTAAGAAGCACAGATCTAATTTTCAGGAAAAGGAAATGATTGAATTATCCGTAAAAATTACAAAAGCTACGACAAAAGATATAGATTCTATGTACGAAATAGAAACACTTAGCTACGAAATGCCGTGGCCAAAAGAAATGTTTGTGCTTGATTACCTCTTTGACGGTAAGGCACATTACTATGTAGCAAAGTGGATGCGTAAAAATATAGGATTTTTAGGTATATGGAACGAAAACGATAAATTGCACATAGTAAACATTGCAGTACACCCTGATTACAGAAAAAAAGGAGTAGGGAGTAAGCTTATGCAATTTGCAATAGATCTTGCTAAGAAATTACACAAAAAAGAAGTATACCTCGAAGTAAGGGAATCAAACATGATAGCACAAAAAATGTACAAAAAGTTTGGGTTTTACATTAGCGGAAGAATAGAAAAGTACTATACTAATGGAGAAGACGGGCTTATTATGAGGAAGGCAATAAATGAAAATACTGGGTATTGAAACATCCTGCGACGACACTGCTTCAGCGGTTATAGACGAAAATGGGAATGTCCTAAGTAATGTCCTTTCGTCACAAACACAATTTTATAAAGACTTTGGGGGTATTGTTCCAGAAATCGCGTCCCGCAAACATGCAGAACTTATTGGGTATGTGATACAGGAAGCACTAAATATTGCAAACACAGATATAACAAATATAAATCTCGTATCCGTTACCTACGGTCCCGGGCTCGTAGGCTCACTTATCGTAGGAGTAGAAGCTGCAAAAGCAATTTCGTTTGCAAAAAACATTCCCTTAATTGGAGTTAACCACTTAGAAGGGCACATTTACTCTTTATTCATAAATAACAAACCATTAAAAATAGATTCACCGCCTTTCCCGATGTTGTTTCTCATTGTATCAGGAGGACACACAGAACTCGTCTTTGTAAAAAATCATTTACAGTACAAAGTAATCGGAGAAACACGAGACGATGCTGCAGGCGAAGCATTGGACAAATTTGCCAGGGCTTTAGGCTATGACTATCCAGGAGGCCCAATCATACAAAAATTAGGCGAAAAAGGTAATCCTTATTTTTATAAATTTCCTCGCCTTTCTATAAAATCTCCGTATGAATTCAGTTTTAGCGGGCTAAAAACAGCAGGAGTTTATTATTTGCAAAAACATCAAGACGAAGTAAAAACACACCTTGGCGACATCTGCGCAAGTTACGAAGAAGCACTCACCGATATACTCGTAAAACGGACACTAAAGGCAGCAAAAGATCTCAATGTAAAAGCAATTGGTGTTGTAGGAGGCGTATCCGCAAACAAAAGATTAAGAGAAAAGTTTAATAAACAATCCAAAATTCCTGTTTACTTCCCGGAAAAAGGTTTTTCGACAGACAACGCTGCAATGATAGCAATTGCAGGACTTTTACACTATAAAAACGGAGAACAGAGCAACTTACTCCTCGACGCATCTTCAACACTATCGCTACCAAAATAATTTCGTTTAAATTTAAGAAAAAAGTCAAATAATTACAGGGTTCGTATAAAGACTTGCATAATTTTCTATTTTCTATAGACTATCAAGGTTATGCTTTTATTTATTTATTTGGGTGACGCATTATGAATGTTAAAACTATAAAAGGCGCATTGTTAAAGGCAGAGCGTACAATTAAAAAAATATACAATGAAAAGATTATAAGTAAGGCAGTACTTGGAAAGCAGGATGCACTACTCGAGTCAGAGTTTTCTGTATACTTAGTGCACTATACACCAGATGTTGATAAAAATTTTGGCAAGTTTTTTCCAAATATCGCCAGGCAAATTTTATGGAGCGAAGGCATACGCATAAAGAAAAAAACTGTTATAGACTTCGCAAATAGAAAAAGTAAGTATAGCAAGAAACTTGCCGTTCTATTTGTTCTTCCAGGAGGTAGTATCTTCCAGATCTCTCCAATATCTATAATTAGTTTTTGTGAAGCATTAAACCTGGAGATAGAAAGGGACAGTGTGTATTACTTCTTCCCTACGATCTTACTTTCACGACTTAGCGGAACCCCCTCAAAAAAAGAAGTAGTAGCAAAAGGAAAGCTCTCATTAATTGCACAGATAAACAACATTGAAGAACAAACAGATACTATATCGGACAGCCCAGTATTTAGCCTGTCAGATTTTGACACAGATGTAATAAGTGAAGTCATCCAACTCTTAAAAAGTATAAACGAAAGACTTAAAAACATAGAAAAGAAATTAGACAGGAGGCATAAAAAATGAAAAAAACAGCAAAAATTATCAGTATCGTCCTCCTGCTCTCCTTTGCATTTGTATTAGTAGCAAACTCTTATGCAGTAGTTGACGGAAAAACTATCCGCACAGTAATATCTTTTAAAAAGCTCGCCCCAAGAGAAGTAGTCGAAAAAGCAAAGATTCCCATAAGTGCAAACGACATCGTACTTGGCACGGATAAAACACCGTGTAGAGTAATACGGGTAGTGAGAGCAATAAGCATTCAACTGAGTATTAACGGAAAACCAATACTTTTAAACACGACCAAACGGAGAGTAGGAAACATACTAAAAGACGCAGGAATCAAATTGGGACCAAAAGACTTAGTAAAACCCTCCCTAACGAGTACAGTAGAGAATGGGGATAAAATTACAGTCCAGACTTATAGAACAGTTGTTAAAACAGTAAAAATCGTTATTCCGTATAAAACTATTTATCAGGAGAACGATAAATTAGCAAAAAACAGAGCAATTAAATTCAGAAAGGGAATAAACGGTGTTTTAGAGAAAAAATTCCTCGTTAGTTATCTTGGAAGCAAAAAAGTAGGACAAAAAGAAATTTCAGAAAGAGTCATAACACCATCTGTATCTGCTGTATACATGATAGGAAAAGCACAATTTAATTATCACTACATCAAGAAATTAAGAGTTGTAGCAACTGCATATTCTCCAAGAGTAATAGAAACAGACGGAAACCCATGGAGAACAGCCACAGGCATGAGAAGTGGATTTGGCGTCGTCGCCGTCGACCCAAAAGTAATCCCTTTAGGAACGCTTATGTATGTTCAGGGATATGGTTACGCTGTTGCAGGCGATACAGGAAGTTTAATAAAAGGTGACAAAATAGATGTATTTTTCTACTCCACCCAAGACGCATACAATTGGGGCAGGAGAACGGTTACCGTCTACATACTCCCAGGTAAATGGAACTTTCCAAAAGAGTTAAGTTATTAATAAAGAAATATAGAATTTTTCCTTCAAAAACGATGGGGCAGAACTTCCTGATAAAGGAGTCTGCCCTTTATTTTATCAGAAATAGCATATTGCCAGAAAAATCTAAAACATACATAGAAGTAGGACCTGGCTTTATGTTTCTTACAAAACTCGTCGCAAAAGAGGCAAAAAAAATAATTGCAATTGAAAAAGACAGACGCTTTGCAGAATATTACAAAGAAATTCAAAACACAAATATAGAAGTAGTTTTTGAAGATGCATTAAAAGTAAATTTTGATGCATTTGAAGCAGAAGAACTTTTCGGAAATATCCCTTACAGTATAACGACTAATCTCATCGTAAAGATTACAAAAAGCAAGAGAATTAAACGCTCCATCCTGCTGCTACAAAAGGAATTTGCACAGCGGCTTCTCTCGCCTCCAGGCACAAAGGAGTACGGTGCCATAACCGTATTCGTAGACTTCTTTTTTAAAAAACGCTTTTTAAAAACATTCCCTCCGCACTTTTTTTACCCAAAGCCAAAAGTAAGCTCTTCACTTATAGAATTAAGACAAAAAACCGTTAAAGAAAGCATTGATAGAGATCTTCTTTTTGAAGTAGTGAGAGCTGCGTTCAGTAAAAGGCGCAAGCAAATAGTAAATTCTTTATCTTCTGCGTTTGAGAAAGAAACCGTAATTAAGGCCTTAAAAGAAGCAAAGATAGATTTTTCAAGAAGGGCAGAAACCTTAAATCTCGAAGATTTCGAAAGAATATACAATTTTCTAAAAAATTATTATTGAAAATAAGCATAGAAACTGTATAATTTAAACAAACAAATTAACGAAAGGAGGCAGTAGATATGGGATATAAAGTAATAGAAGGGCTTTACTATACAAAAAATGACGAATGGATTAAAGTTGAAGGCGATATAGGAACTGTGGGAATTACAGACTATGCCCAGGACAAATTAGGAGACATCGTGTATCTTGAGGAGATAGAAAAAGGTAAAAAGATTAAAGCGGGGGAAACATTAACGACAATAGAATCAGTAAAAGCAGCATCAGATATATATGCACCTATTTCTGGAGAAGTAATTGAAGTAAACAGTGAAGTAATCAAAGAACCCTCAATAATTAACAAAGATCCTTACGGTAAAGGCTGGATAGCAAAAATAAAAATTGAAAATCCTGAGGAGTTAAAGGAATTAATGAAAGCAGAGGAATACAGTAATTATAGAAAAGAGTGATAACATATGAGATACATTCCAAATACAAAAGCAGACAAAGAGGAAATGCTAAAAGAGATTGGCGTTTCCTCTTTTAATGACTTACTAAAAGACATTCCTGAAGAAGTTATGCTTAAAAAAACACTGGATATACCCACACTCAGCGAAGAAGAACTCACTGAAAAAATTTTTAAAATCAGTAAGAAAAATTTGGGCTTTCGGTTTTTTAAACCACTTATTGGAGCAGGAGCATACAGACACTTTGTTCCAGAAGCAGTAAAAGCAGTAATTTCGAGAGAAGAATTTTACACATCGTACACTCCATATCAGCCAGAAATTAGCCAGGGTAATCTGCAATCAATGTTTGAATATCAGACACACTTGTCTAGACTTACAGGAATGGATGTAATCGTACCTTCGATATACGATGGTGCGTCGGCAACAGCAGAAGCAACACTTATGGCAATACGACTTACACACAAAAATAAAGTTATTATATCTCCCCTTCTCCATCCGCACTATGCAGAAACAGTTAGAACCTATACAGCACCACACCAAACAGAAATACACATAGCAGAATATAAAAATGGTTTAAGCGATCTCAAGTCTATAGAAAGTGCAATCGACGAGAATACTGCAGCAGTTATTGTGCAGAGTCCTAATTTCTTCGGGGCAATAGAAGACATAGAAAGTATTACAAGGATTGCTCACAAAAAAGGCACATTAATTATTCAAGTAATCGCAGAAAGTTTATCACTCGGACTATTGAAGTCTCCCGCAGAAATGGATGTTGACATTATTGCAGGCGAAGCCCAATCTTTCGGAATGGATCTAAATCTTGGAGGTCCATACAACGGATACTTAGGTAGTAAGATGAAGTACATTCGCCAAATTCCAGGTAGAATTGCAGGAGAAACTACAGACAAAAACGGAAGGCGCGGATATGTAATGACTTTCCGAGCAAGGGAACAGGACATTCGTAGAGAAAAAGCGACTTCAAACATCTGTTCGAACCATGCGTTAAATATCGTTGCAGGCAATGTATACCTGTCTCTTCTAGGTAAGAATGGGATTAAAAAAATCGCAGAACTAAACATAAAGGCTGCTCACTACTTACGCACAAAACTCATAGAAACAGGAAAGTTTAGTGGCTTTAAATATCCTTTTTTTAATGAATTCGTTTTGGAAGTAAAAGACAAAGAAAAAATTAAAGATCAACTGATCAACAATGGTTTTATTCCACCATTCGACCTAGGAATCTATTATCCTGAATTAGAAGGACACATGCTATTTGCAGTAACTGAAATACTTACGAAGAAAGAACTTGACTTCGTCGTTAATCTTCTGGAGAGGTGAAGACTATGAAACTAATATACGAGAAGAGTAAAAAAGGAAGACATGGATTTTCTCTTCCTGAAGACCAATTCAAAGAAATAAACCTGAAAGATTGCATACCTCAGTACGCAAAAGAGGAAAAAGAAAAAGAACTCCCCGAAGTTTCAGAAGTAGAAGTGATCAGACACTTTACGAAACTTTCCAAGTTGAACTATGGAGTGGACGATGGGTTATATCCACTTGGTTCCTGTACGATGAAGTACAATCCAAAAGTTAACGAGAAACTTGCAACTATTGACAGTTTCGTATATGCACACCCTTTCGCTGACGAAAAATACATACAAGGTAGTTTACAAATTATGTATGAACTTGGAGAATTACTTTCTAAAATTACTGCTATGGATAAATTTTCCCTTATGCCAGCTGCTGGTGCACACGGCGAACTAACAGGCGTATTAATGATTCGGAAATACTTTGAAGACAGAGGTGAAAAGCGTCACAAGATGCTGATACCCGATTCTGCACACGGTACAAATCCTGCATCGTCCGCAATGGCAGGCTTTAAAGTCGTAGAAGTAAAGTCAAATGAGCGAGGCGGCGTTGACATTAATGAGCTTGAAAGGCTAATGGACGAAGACACGGCAGGGCTAATGCTCACAAACCCAAATACGGTAGGTCTATTTGACGAAAACATTCTAAAAATTGCTAAAATTGTCCACAGTAAAGGTGGCCTTCTGTACTACGATGGAGCAAATTTAAATGCACTGCTTGGTATAGTAAGACCGGGAGACATCGGATTTGATGTGTTACACCTTAACTTGCACAAGACCTTCTCTACACCACACGGAGGTGGAGGCCCTGGTGCAGGTGTCGTTGGTGCAAAATCGCATCTGGTAGAATTTCTTCCGTCTCCTATAGTGTGTACAGACGACGGTAAATACTTCTTCGAATACCCCAAAAAAACTATTGGAAGAGTGCGAGCATTTTATGCTAATTTCCCCGTACTCGTGAAAGCATACGCATGGATACTATCCGTTGGAGGAGAGGGCTTAAGAGAGGTTTCAGAAGCAAGTATAATAAATGCAAATTATATTTTAGACAAACTAAAAAAATATTACAGGCCGGCGTACGACAGAATCTGTATGCACGAGTGTGTGCTTACGGGCAGAGAATACAAAGAATACGGAGTAAAAACACTCGATATCGCTAAAAGGCTTATGGATTACGGATTCCATCCACCTACGATATACTTCCCACACTTTGAGCCGTACGCAGAAGAAACAATTATGGTAGAGCCGACAGAATCTGAAAGTAAGGAAACGCTGGACGAATTTATTAATGCTATGATCAAAATTGCGAAAGAAGCCAAAACTAAACCTGAGTTACTTAAAGGGGCTCCACATAATACCCCAGTAGGTAGATTGGACGAAGTAAAAGCAGTAAGAGAGCCTAAATTGCACGCATAAGGAAAAGGTTAAATGCTAAAAAGAATAAGAGAAACAATAAAAAATGCTATTTTAAACACATACGGAGATGTCGAACTTCCCAGGTTAGAATTAGACACGGCTCCCGAGGGGATGGGAGATGTAGCTACTCAAGTTGCATTCAGGCTTGCAAAAACTCTACGAAGAAGCCCTTTTGAGATAGCAAATCGCATTACACAAAATATTAAATCTCCATACATTAGAGATGCAGTCGCAGTAAAACCAGGATACATAAATATATTTCTGGATAATCTATTTTTCGAAGAATTTATCAAAAAAATAGAAGATGAAAAATTATCCTATTTTCAAGAACCAAGAAAAAATATCAAGATACAGGTAGAATTCGTCAGCGCAAACCCAACAGGACCGCTCCATGTCGGAAATGGAAGAGGCGGAATAATAGGAGATGTATTGAGTAATCTATTAAAATTAGAAGGTTACGATATTAGTAGAGAATACTATGTAAACGATGCAGGTAGTAAAATGGATCTGTTTACTGATTCTATTGCATATTACTACGGAAAACTCTGTGGCATCGACTCCAAATTTCCAGAAGAAGGATACAAAGGCGATTACATAAAGAACATAGCAGAAGATATATACTTTAAGTTCAAAGACAGATACGCAAAGAATGGGAAAATTAATAAAGAAGCAATAAGAGACCTTGGAAAAGATTTTATGATCTGGCAAATTCAAAAGTCTCTTGCACGGTTTGGAGTATTTTTTGATAACTGGTTTTACGAAAGCACACTATACAAAAATGGCGATGTAGAAAGAACAATAGAGACCTTCAAAAAAAGTGGGTATACATACGAAAAAGACGGAGCACTATGGTTTAGGACCACTGCTTTCGGAGACGACAAAGACAGAGTTTTAGTAAGAAAGAATGGAGAACCTACCTACACACTGGTAGATGCAGCATACCACAAAAACAAGTGGGAACGAGGGTTTAGAAAAGCAATAGACATATGGGGAGCAGACCACTTTGGACACATAATCCCAATGAAAGCACTTATCCAGGGTCTTGGTATACCTGAAAACTTCCTTGATGTAATTATCTACCAGATAGTGCATCTTTACGAAAATGGCAAAGAAGTAATGATGTCAAAACATACGGGTACTTTTATTACTCTAGACGAACTCGTAAGTGAAGTAGGGAAAGATGCAGCAAGATTCTTTTTCCTTCTAAAGAGTGCAGACACACACTTAAACTTTGACATGACGCTTGCAAAAAAGGAATCAGTAGATAACCCCGTATTCTATGTGCAATATACCTACGCCCGGCTTTTAAACATACTCAAAAAATCCGGTGTGCCGGTCGAGGATAAATCATTTAACGCAAACAAATTGTCAGAAAGAGAAGAACAAGCGCTACTAAACGAACTTATTTTTATAAAAGAAAATCTAGAAAATATTTCAAGGACTTATTCAGTAAATAAGCTGCCGTTCCTTGCAATAAACCTGTGCAAAAGCGCTAATTCTTTTTATCAAAAGCACAAGGTCATAGGAGCAGATAACGAAACAGAAAGATTACACCTCGTAAATGCAACTATCACAGCATTATCGATACTTATGGATTTAATGGGAATCGAAAAGAAAGAAAAAATGTAGGAGGAAAAAATGAACCTGTCTAACACTAAGAGGATCCTTGTAGGATTTATTGCTATTTCTATATTTGCAGCTATATTCCAGATAGGGTTCAGAATACATGCCGAAAAAAAAGAGGACACAATAAATATAGCAGCAGATTATTACACTTTTCAAACATTTGCAAACTCTTACGGACATCCCGTACTTGACGCGATTAGTGAACTTTCTAAACATCACTTAACATCAATTTCTGTACCTGAACAAAATGTCAACGACCTGATAAGCAAAGGCAAAGTTTTACTATACAGTGGAAGTGATTTACTTAACGACGATCTTCCGGAAAAAATAACAGATAAAATCAACTTAGCAAAATATAAGAATAGAATTAAACCTTTTTACTCTGTTATCTTCACTCGATCTCCCGAAATTGCAGATAGAATAAAATCCACTCTTGTCGACGGTACATTCGAAGTGCAGGGAAACGGCATATATGCAATAATCACACCAATCAACCAGACTAACTTACAAAACTATGGCGTAGGATTTGACGAAAAGCAAATTCAGCAATTTAAATCATTGGGTCTCAAAATAGTTCTACGGCCAAGATACGCACCAGGAAATAGAAACCTTAAAATTCTTGAGAATACACTGGATAAATTTGGAATTAAATCAGTAATGTTCCATGGAAACATGATAAATGGCTCAGACAATCCGAATAATTTGAACGAACTTGCAAATTTCTTCAATAAAAACAAAATAGTTACCTACATCATAGAGTTGCCTATTCAGAAGGGTATATATAATCAAGAAGGTATTAAATCCCTCATTAAAAAAACGCATTACTATGTGGCTCGCGTCTATTCTATTTATCCAGCAGAACAAGCTAAATTAAAACCATTTGAGATTTTTAATAGATGGTTTAGGGCCGTATCAGACAGAAATATTAGAGTAATATATGTAAAGCCAATTGTAGACCCAGGTAAAACATATGCAAAGAATATGGCTGTAAACGATTACTATGTTAATAAATTTTACAACTTGTGGAAAAACAAGGGAATGCAATTTGGAACGCCAAATCCGATGCCTGAAGTAAACAGAAATAAAATTGTCGACATTTTCATTATTCTCGGCATAATGGCATTACTTATGTTGTATATAGCAATAATCGTAAATGTAGAGGAAAATACGGTATGGATATGGTTTGTAGTGTTCTCATTACTCGGTATAGCTGGTATATTAGCAAAGCCTTCATCTACAGAAAAAATACTCGCTTTAACTGCAGCAATTCTCATAACGGGCGTATTTTCTCTTATACTGTTTTCGTTATTAAAGAAAATCTACGGCAATAAAAATAAAACATTAACTAATGTATTAAAAAACGGGACAAAGTATGCTTTATTAATGTTTAGTTTTTCTTTGATTGGCGGTATCTGGATCGGAGCATTGCTTGGTTCGAGTCCCTATATGCTTAACCTTGACATGTTCAGGGGAGTAAAACTTCTCTACCTTACTCCATTTATTTTTTTAATTATCAACTATCTATACGAATTTGGAGCAGACTTCAATAATAGCCACTTACCTAAAGAAAAATACAACATTATAGAAGAAATTAAAAGAGCATGGCACATCCCTGTAAACTGGGGACATATAATTATACTTATATTGCTTGCAGGAATTTTCCTTATTTACCTTCTTCGCTCAGGGAATACAGGAGTCTCAATTCCATCCATCGAGCTAAAATTTAGGGCAATGCTTGAGCACACAATTGTAGCCCGCCCTCGAATTAAAGAGTTCGTCGTAGGATATCCTTCTTTATTTATAACAATTCTTTTTGCATACTTAATGCGAAAAAAGTGGCTCATTGCTTTTTCTATGCTTTCCATAATGGGCTCTATATCCGTAGTAGACACATTTTCACACTTAAGAGATACATTCCTAATGTCTCTTTACCGTGGATTGTATGGAATATTATTCGGAACAATAGTCGGCACCATTACAATCGCAATTCTGTACATCCCCATCAAGAAATTATTCCAACATGCAAACTAAAAAATTCCTAAAGCAAAACGCAGTCCAGGCATCTCTTATATTTATGGCGGCCGCCGTAATTAGCAGGCTGTTAGGGCTTGCACGGGATATGCTGTTTAGCGCATACTTTGGTACGACTCATGCAGCGGATGCTTTGAATGCAACCTTTCCTATTACATCAGTTACGCTAAACATTACTGCAAGTGCAATTGCCGTGTCATTTATTCCATTATACATAGAGAAGTTAAACAAAAATCGTGAGGAAGCCTTAAACGACCTAAGTATAGTGTTTAACTACATCGTTGCAGGACTTTTCATTTTTATGGTTTTGCTAATCGCATTTTCACTTCCACTCGTACACATATTCACCCCAGGATTTAAATCTTCAGAACTCATATTGATAACTGCACACTTAATAGACCTTTTTGCTATTACATCATTTATGTGGGGAATTGCAAACTTCTTGTACGCAGTAGCACAAGCAGAAAAACACTTTCTTATAACGGCTATCGTAGCATTGATACTTAATACATCGATAATTATTTTCCTTATATTATTCCACAATAGTTTAGGCGTTGCTTCGTACGCCGTAGGAATGTTATTCGGAGCATTCTTGCAAAGTGCGATTATGCTTATTTATGAAAAGTTAGAGCTCGGCATGAAGTTTACTTTTAACTTTAACCCCAAAGGCACGATTCTTCCAATGCTTATCTACCTCTCCACTCCTCTCATAGTGCAGCAACTTGCAACATATACTGTAACGGTAGTAAGTAATAACGTAGCATCAAGTCTGATAGAAGGAAGTATTGCAGCATTAGGATACGCAAATAAATTGAGGCAATTTTCGTTAGGCGTGCTCACCGTCCCGCTTGCAACTTCATACTATCCGTTTTTGTCAGAGGCAGCAAGTAAAAAAGACTACAAGAAATTAGAAGAAATTTTTTCAAAAAGCATCAGGTTTGCTTCATTTTTTATCATACCTGTAACATTTATTTCGATCGTTTTCAGTAAACAAATTGTTGCAATTGTATTTCAACGAGGTGCATTTAATTTGACAGCGGTAAACCTTACGGCGTCTCCATTTGCATATTATTCTATAGGGATATTTGCCGCTATGGTTTCTATCGTAATAATGAGAGTCTTCTTTGCAATGAAAGATATGTGGACTCCAACGATCCTTACGATAATCTCTGCCTTAATTAACATCGCGATCATTAATCCTTTAGTACACTTATACCAGCACTCCGGCATTGCACTTGCAGTGAGTATAGGATTATACATAGACATGCTATTTCTTATGATTTTTATGAAGAAAAAAATAGGGACTCTTGGCAACAAAAAGATTATTTATTCCATTATAAAGCTAACATTAGGCTCAATTGCAGGAATCATCGTAATGTACTTCTCATACATTAAACTTTTAAATTTATTTCCAAAGACGAATCTGTATGTTGCAATAAACCTAACAGGAACATTTATATTATTCAGTATTGTATATGTGCTGTCTCTAAAAGTCCTAAAAGCAGAGGAAATAACTACCGCCTACTTCGTACTTAAAAAAAGTTTAGCAAAGTTTAAAAAACACTAATCCTTCAGATTAAAATATTAAATTGCCCAGCCAAATTTACATTAGCAACGAGGATTATAATTACGACATAACAAAAAGACTTACATTAGTATAGAATGAAACAATGCTACCCTTTTCCACGAAGACGAGGGTCTATCGCATCCCTTAGACCATCGCCAAGTAGATTGAATCCCAGGACTGTTAGAGCAATTGCAATACCAGGAAATGTCTCCACCCACCAGTAACCCCCAGTAATAGAATGGAAACTGTCTGCAAGCATTGCACCCCACTCTGGTGTAGGCGGCTGAGCACCAAGCCCTAAAAATCCAAGTGCTGCGGCATCAAGGATTGCACTACCAATGCTCAATGTGCCATAAACAATAATGGGAGACAGCACATTGGGCAAAATGTGTTTCCACATCGTAGTACCACTTGGAGTGCCAATTGCTTTTGCAGCCTCAACATACTCGTTGTTCACTACTGAAAGAGTTTCTGAACGCACAATCCTTGCAATTTGAGGTGCATATGTAATACCAATTGCAATCATCGCTTTGTCAAGCCCTCTTCCTAATACTGCAACGATAACAATTGCAAGTAAGATTGACGGAAGAGAAAACATTACATCAACCGTTCTCATAATTACTTCGTCAATCCATCCTCCAAAAAATCCTGCAAGAATACCAAATGTTGCGCCTAACAAAACTCCTATTAAAACAGCGATAAACCCAACAGTCAAAGAAATACGAGAACCAAATATAATCCTACTCAATAGATCCCTGCCGAATTCGTCTGTCCCGAGGAGGTTTTTAGTATTATGCGCCCAAAAACCCGGTTTAAGATTATTACTAAGATTCTGTGCAAGAGGGTTAAGCGGAGCCATTTTATCAGCAAAAATAGCCATAAAGACAAATAACACTATAATTATTAAACCCAGCATAGCAGCCTTATTACGACGCAAACTTCGCATTGTATCTGAAGCAAAAGAATAATGACGCATTAATACCTCCTCTATTTGTAGTGAATTCTTGGATCTATGTATGCATAAGCAATGTCAACAAAAAGGTTCACTATTGCAATCAAAAGAGCAACAAAGATGACCGACCCCTGAACAGCAGGATAATCCCTTGCATTTACTGCTTGAATTATATATGTGCCAATACCAGGCCACGAAAAAACTGTTTCCGTAAGAATTGCTCCTCCCATAAGCAGGGCAAACTCTGTTCCTGCAGCAGTTAAAATTGGGATTAGGGCATTTCTCAGAGCATGCTTGCGAATAATCTTGCTCTCAGAGAGGCCTTTGGAGCGCGCAGTCCTAATATAATCCTGGTGCAAAACATCAAGCATGCTTGAACGGGTAATTCTTGCAATAAAAGCCATGGGTATCGTTCCAAGCGCAATAGACGGTAAAATTAAGTGCTTTATTGTATCCCAGAACGCAGGGAAATTGAGTTCAATCAAAGAATCTATTAGATAAAAGTGAGTAATTGGTTTTAAACTTATATATACGCTTAGTCTTCCACCTATTGGAAGCCAATTCAGCCAGATTCCAAAAATTAATAGCAGCATTATACCCAACCAGAATACGGGCATAGAAACTCCAAACAATGCAAGAACCATGCTGCCATAATCAAAAATTGAATAACGCTTTACTGCAGAAACGATTCCTGCAGGAAGTCCTATGAGGAATGCGAAGATCATTGCAAACAGAGAAAGTTCAAATGTATTAGGAAAACGCAGAAGCAATTCCCTTAAAACAGATTCATGAGATTGAATAGACCTTCCGAAGTCGCCCCTTAAAGCATGAGCCAGCCAGATTATATATTGTTCTACGATAGGCTTGTCTAATCCCCACTGTTTTCGCATAGCAGCAAGTGCTTCTGGCGATGCATGCTCACCTGCCATAACACGCGCAGGATCACCCGGTGCGAGCCTGATCAATAAAAAAATTAGTATCGAAACGACAAATAAAACTAAAAGTAAGTTAAGTGTTCTACGAATAATGTAGTTCCTCATAAAGCCTCCTGCTCAGCGGGGAAAAACTAAGTTTTTCCCCGCATTATTAGTAATTACTTACTTCCCTGCTCTATGTATGTTGTATTGAAGTGGTAATCGCCCGTAGGATACAGAACGAAACCCTTCACATTACTTCTAAATACAAGTGTTTGTTTTGCATGAGCAAGTGGAACCCAAGGTGCATCATTATGAATAATTACCTGTTCCTGTTTATAGATCTCAACTCTTTTTTCGTGGTCAGTCGTACTTTGCGCTTCCATATTTAATTCGTGAATTTTGGGATTACGGTAGAATGCTACATTTCCTGCAGAACCTACAGTAGCTGCATCAGGATCAAGTAGCACATATAAGAAGTCGTCAGGATCTGCATAATCTGCCGTCCAGCCTAACAAACACATTGCATGCTCTCCGTTTTCAGTCTTCTGAAGATAAGTGCCCCAATCGTAACTTACAATCTGAGCGTCAATTCCAACTTTCTTTAAGTCTGCCTGAATAGCAGTTGCAATTTTCCTTGGGTCAAACATGTACGGGCGGGAAACAGGCATTGCCCAGAGATTCGTCTTAAATCCATTTGGATAACCTGCTTCTTTTAAAAGTTCTTTTGCCTTCTCGGGATTATATTCGTAATCCTGAATTTGATCGTTGTATCCCCAAAGCGTTGGAGGAATCGGATTCTTAGCAACAATTGCAGTTCCCTTATAGAGATTTTTCACAATATCCGCTTTGTTAATTGCATAGTTAATTGCACGACGCACACGGACATCAGCAAACGGCTTCTGGAAACCAGGCGTATCTTTTCCCATGTTCATAGCAAGGTAACCTACATTAAGTCCAGGTTCACTAAGAATTGTGAGATTCGGATCGTCACTTATGCTCTTTAAGTCATCCGGATTCGGAAATTCCATTCCCTGAACCTCACCCTTTTTCAAAGCAAGTAAACGCGCTGATGGATCTGGAATTACTTTAAAGATAAGTTTGTCAATCTTTGGCTTTGGACCCCAATATCCATCCCATTTTTCCAGTGTAATGTGGTCTCCTTTCACCCATTCAACAAATTTAAATGGACCTGTTCCTACAGGATGCATAAACCACTGGTCTTTCCACTTATTTGCTGCAGTAGGGCTTACGACAAACATTGTAAACATTGCCATTGTACTGATAAACGGAGCAAATGGCTTACTAAGCGTAATTTTAACTGTATAATCGTCAACTTTTTCTGTTTTCTTAATTTCGCTGAAGCACCATCCCCAATACTCCCACTTTCCGTACTTATGGAATGGGTGGTTCTTGTCGCGCTGTCTCTCATATGAGAACACAACTGCATCTGCATTGAACGGTGTTCCATCCTGGAATTTAACGCCTTTTCTCAAGTGGAATGTCCATACGAGACCATCAGGTGAAGTATCCCAACTCGTTGCAAGACAGGGCTCTATGTCTGTTGTTCCAGGTTTATACTTTACTAGCCCCTCGAAGATGTTATCCATAACAGTAATAGACTCTCCATCCGTTACATCTGCGGGATCAAGCTCTACAGCATCACCAGCTTTTGCAAACACCAAGGTCACAGGTGTTTTTTCCTTCGGCGCACATCCTGCAAATGTTACAGCCACAAACGCTATAACAAGCAGAAAAACTAAAATTTTCTTCATAAAAACCTCCTTTGTTGTTTAAATTTAAATAAAAAGCAATAGTAACTTTTCAGGGAATTTATATAAGGCAGATCACCTCCCTCACATCGACACTGGATGTAAATTCCTTAATCTATTTGTATAGGTTAACCAGAAATTGAATGTATTCTCTTCCATATAGGGATAATAAAAGAATATTAAATCCTGTCAATACCCATAGAAGGATAAAGTATTCACACCGTAAAGTTTTTTGACTTCAAAAGTACCATACTTCCTTTTGGAAGCCCTGTATCTTTAGAAATAGGATTGCACTTTACCTTAAACAAGAAAAATATAGGTGCCTGTTCATTAGAAAGAGTTTCATAATTTCCCTGGCCTTTTGCAATTATAAACGAAGCACGAGAAAAAATACTCTTAAATTCTTGAGAACACGAAGAAAGAACAGTTCCAGCAATAGAAGAGCCTGTAGATATAATTTTACAGTCTATACCAGATTTCACAGCATCCTCTCTCGTTGCATCGTTAATAATAGGATGCTCTTTCACCGCATATAACACGCGCTTTCCGTACTTCCTAAGTTCTTCAATTAACGGCCTATCAAACACAGTCTCTCCTGCGTTATCCGATAAAAAAAGCACTTGCTCCGTTTTAAGCAGTTTTTCTCTAAAGAATTCAAAATCTTCCAATACAAAGCGGGCTTTCTCAATTTCATCAAACTCTTTTATAATATCAATTTGCTCCAGAGTGCTGCCCAGATCAATTGCATTTCCTACTATAGAAATTTTTACAGCTTCTTTTAAGGAATCGTTTGCACTTTTTACTTTCATCTGCATTCTAGGATACAGATTTAGTGCAGTTTTTATGTGTTCATCTTTTACCTTAAAGTAAGGATCAAAATTTCTGGTATTTTCCTCTACAAGTTTATACATAGGCATTGCTGCTTCTGGAGGAGTGAGAGAAAGGTTAATTCTCTCAACGAATTTTCCTGCATCGTTTAAAATTTTGCGTATTAACTTTGCGTCATTTGTAGCTGACTTAGCAGCTCTATATGCCTGATTAAACATACATGGTATGCACTCTAACTTCGCCTTCATCTTAGCCTCCTATGTTTTGGATAGTATACAGAAACATGCTAAAAATAAAAGCGGGAATAAAAGTCTCTTCCCGCTTTTTTAAAAACTAATTTGTGCAATAAATAGGACTATATAAGTTTTGCTACCTCAAATCCTTCTCTTACCGCATCTATAATCTTGCGTGTTTTTACGGCGTCTCCTACAATGTACGATTCGTATTTCCCTCTGATACTATCGTACAAACTATGATCACTAATGCCCCCAAATGCTACGACAAAATAATCCACAGGGAACTCCCTACTACCCGCTATAACGACTCCTTTCTTAATTTCTTTAACAGGTGTATTCGTAAAGTACTGAACATTCTTTTCTTTTAATTCTCTCATTAAATAACTCTTACTGTTTGTTTCCATGTCTCGTGCGATCTCAGGCAGCATTTCAAGTATAGTTACCTCATTTCCTCTCTCAGCAAGGTACAATGCCGTTTCACAGCCTACAAGTCCTCCGCCGCCCACTACAACTTTCTTTCCTTCAATTTTTACATCCCCGCGTAGAACTTTCCTGAATGTAACCACATTACCTCCGTCAATTCCTTTAATAGGAGGAACAAGACACTTTGAACCATGGGCAAGGATTACTGCATCTGGATTAAAGGCAGAAATTTCCTCAGCATCTGCTTCTTTGTTCGTCACCAACTTTATGTCCAACTTTTTAAGAAGATACTCGTAATAATCAAGAAGCCATCTTAATTTATCTTTTCCGGGCGGCACAGCTGCAAGTGCTAAAGCACCACCAATTCTATCAGACTTTTCCCACACTTCTACTTCGTGACCTCTCATTTTTAAAGTCGTTGCAGCTTCAAGTCCGGCAGGACCACTCCCAACAACTAATACCTTCTTTTTAGCAGCTGCTTGTGGCAAGAATTCACTCCAATCAAGTTTACCAACGGAAGGATTCACTCCGCATCTGATTGCCGTACCCTCGTCGTGACGCGCCTTAATACATTCACTACATCCAATACACTTCTTAATTTCTTTCTCTTTGCCCAGCTCAGCTTTCAATGGCCAATCAGGATCAGCTATAAGTGTCCTTCCAAGAGCAACGAGATCCGCTTTTCTATTAGCAATAATACTCTCTGCAACTTCAGGACTACGAATCATCCCAACAGCCACGACAGGTATGCTGACACCCTGCTTTTTAAGTTCCTCAGCAAAATTCGTTCTCCAGGCTTCCTTATACTGCATAGGTTCAAGCCTGTATTCTTTGTTTCCAAATCCAACATCCGCATGAACTGCCGCATATCCTATTTCCTCAAATGCTTTAGCAATTTTTGCCCCTTCTGCGATGTCTATCCCACCGTCAACAAAGTCTATTACTCCAAGCCTTGCAGTAACGGTAAAATTCTGTCCACACAGTTCTTTAATTCGCTCTATTATCATGCGGGCAAATCGTACTCGGTTTTCTAAGCTTCCACCAAACTTATCGGTTCTTTTGTTCGTAATTGGTGAAAGAAACTGATCTACTAATAAAGCATGTGCTGCCTCTATTTCCACCCCGTCAAAAAGAGCCTTCTTAGCCCGTAAAGCGGACTGTGCAAAAATTTCAACAATTTCATTTATCTCATCCTCAGTTAACACATGCGGATGTAAATGGTCTTTTCGCAAATCCACATCTGAAGGCGCAACTGGAATTTTTCCTTCAGAATGCTCTAACTCAGAGAAAAGACCGGGATGGGTAAGCTCCATAAACGCCAACGAATTATACTTATGGATTTCGTAAGCAACCCTGCTCAATCCAGGAATAAATTGATCGGAGTCAATTCTTGGCTGCGTAGCACCATGCCTGGCATCGGGATATTGGATACACATATTCTCAAGTGTTACAATCGCTGCACCACCCTTTGCCCTACGCGCATAATGGTACACAAATTCCGGTGTTACTTCGCCTTTAATAGATGCTAGGTTCGTCGATATTGGGGGGAAGATAATTCTGTTTTTTAATGTTAAGCTACCTACACGCACTTCTGAAAATAAATTACTAAACCTCATTTTATTTACCTCCTTCTCTAATATGATTTAATGCGATATCGATCATCTCTTTTACATGCTTATCAGATATAGCATAGCGTATAAATCTCCCATCACGCTCAGTGGTAACGAGTTGTGCCATTCGGAGAACACGCATCTGCCACGAAACTGCAGGCTGATTTAATACCAATTTCTCTCCAATTTTAGTAACACATATAGGCCCTTCCTTTATTAAGAGAAGTAATATTCTTAATCTCGTAGGATCAGAAAAAATATTAAAAAATTCTGCAAGGTTTTTAAAATCTACTTCTTTACTACTCTTTTCTGAGAGGTTTTCGTTGTTTTGCACGATAATACTCCTTAATTATATAATTTTCGTATAAGCATATACTTATGCATTAACGACGGAATTATACTAAAATTAAGTCCAATGTCAATAGAAACTGTTAAAAAGCAAAAACACCTAGCATTCACAGAAACTTTTGAGTAGAAAATTTTAACTAAAACATTGATTAATTCAGAAAAAATAATTTTTGTCAAACAAACAAAATAAATAATACAAATATTCAGGATAAAGCACAATATTTAATTAAAATTTTTATTGATATGCTATTGACAAATTTAGAATATTTTTTATAATATAATTGCAAATAAAGAAAAAATAAAAAATGCGTAAGAAGGAGGTGGTAATATGGCAATCTGGGATCCATTTGATGAAGTAAGAAAGTTAGAAGAAGCAATCGACAGCGTATTTAACGATTTCTGGAGGACTGAAGGTAGAAGAGCACTTCCTACCTCTAAAAGGAGCAAAGGTGGCGAAATAGCACGCACCGAAGAAATTATATGGTCTCCTGCAATTGATTTAATAGATAGAGATAAAGAAATCATTGTAAGAGCTGATCTTCCAGGTGTAAGCAAAGACGACATCAAAATCAAAATAGATCCAGAGAGCATCTCTATCTCCGGGGAGATCAAAAAAGAGAAAAAGGAAGAAAACGAAACATACTACAGAGAAGAAAGGGTCTACGGCAAGTTCAGTAGAGTAATTCCACTGCCTTCTGAAGTAGATCCTGAAAAAGCCGAAGCAAAATTTGAAAATGGTGTTTTAGAAATCAAGGTTCCAAAAGTTAAACCTGCTAAAAAAGTAAAAGAGATTACATTGAAATAGGAAAAAGGGGCTTAAGCCCCTTTTTCCTATACTACTTTGACGAAATGGAAACAGATGGAAGGTATATGTATGGCGCAATGTATTTATCAGTCCATATATTTTCTTTAGAAACCGCAATATCTTTTAGCACATCAAAAACATTGAAGTTAATCATTACATCTTTAACTCTGCCCACAATCGCACCATTTTCTACGAGATAGCCTAACTCTATATTTCCTGTAACGAATCCGCCTATAACATTCCCCATCATGGTACCCATAAGGTTTTCTATGATCAGGACCTTTTTAGGCACTTTAATCATATTGTTAAAAGGCGTTGACCCTGTTTGAAGTATAAGGTTGCTTGACGAAGGCTGCGGAATAGAAGATAAACCTCTCTGCGCATTACCTCCGTATATGTGGAGCTTAGATGCAGTATCCAGATCGGCAAGAAAATTCCTTACCTGACCTTTTGCAATTAATTCTTTTCTATGTGAAACTATGCCCTCGTCATCAAACGGAAACGAATAAGCACCTCCGGATAAAAGAGGATTGTCAATCAGCGTTAGTTCAGAAGAGAAAATAGCTTGTCCCAATTTCCCCTTAAGCATGGAAAATCCTTTTAGTACATTCTGGCCGTTTAATGCAATAAGAAGTGGCCGCAAAACTTCACCAATTGAGAACGGAGTAAAGATAACCGGATACTTACCAGAAGGCACCTTCACATTCATATTGGCTGCAAGTACATTTGACTTTAGTTTATCTTTCATTGTTTCCAAATCGAAAGTGCCGTTAAGCGATCGTGCTTCACCTGCGCTTACCTCCAGAAAATTGCCTTCTTTTGTGAAAACTCCTCCAGCAGATACCGACTTTACAGTTTTCTTAAATGTACTTTCAAACCCTTCACTTGTAACGATAGATTCTTCGAATACACTTCTTTGCATAGAAAAATCTGCTTGTAAACCGTCCTTCAAGCTACGAATAAACTCCACAAATTCTCTTCCTAATTCTATCGCAACATTTCTATTTTCATTAACTATAGATTCGTCAAAACACTGGACGCTTGGTATTTTATCCACATGGTGTGCAAATTTAAAGCTAACCTCTTTCGAGAATTCTGCAGATCCTAAAGCTAGTTCAATCAATTCCTTTAAATTTTCTTTACCCGTAGAATACGCAAATCCTATCTTATTATTTTTCATTACGCGTACAGCAAAACCGTTAGTCTCGCCTTCGTCAATTCCTTTAAATTTATTGTTTTCAAAATCAACTGAAAGTCTATACGATTTTAATTGAAACAGTTCACCCGAAATATTGTTCTCCTTTGTAAGCCTAATAAATTCTTCTTTCATTATTGCTTTCCTCCAACTACTACCTTCTTAATGTAAATGTGTGGTGCACCGTGGCTTACAGGTAAAGGCCACTGCCCTGCTTTGCCGCATCCACCACCAGAATCTCTAATCTCAAAGTCATCCGCTATGCCAACGATGTTTTTTAATGTTTCAAATACATTTCCAGATAACGACACATTTTTCAAAAGATCTGTAATGTGTCCATTTTCAATTAAATACGCTTCTTCAGAGATAAAGGTAAACAATTCCCCATTTGTCTGACCGCCAAAAGAACCTTTTGCATATATCCCTTTCTTTATGTCTCGAATAAAGTCCTCAAACTTATCCCTTCCGCTATCGATGTAAGTAGTTCGCATTCTTGGAATTGGCGCAAAGTTAAAATTTACAGCACGAGCGTTTCCTGTAGGACTTTCTCCCATTTTGTAAGCAGTTTCTCTGGAATGCAGGTGTCCACTTAAAACACCGTTTTTAATGAGTTGAACTTTTTTTGCCTTTACACCTTCGTCGTCATATTCAAGATGTCCGCGCAGCCCCTTTATATCACCAGTATCGTAAACATTTAATATCTCTGAGCCTATTTTATTCCCAATTCTCATTATTCTTTGAAGGTTCTCATTCTCAAAAATGAAATCTGCCTCGCTTAAGTGCCCAAATGCTTCATGTATAAAAACGCCACCCAAGTGTTGGTCTATAATGACTGGATATTCTCCGCCTTGAGGTATACTCGCATTAAGCAAAGAAATGGCGAGTTTCGACTTTTGAACTATCTCATCATCCAAGCTTTCCAGAACTGCATAATTAGAGGAGCTGCCAAATGGCACCATTGTTCTCTGAATTTCTTTCCCATTCCCAGCTATCGGCATTACATAGCCGCCTAAATCAAGAATGTGCTGTTCAATGTATGTTCCTTCAGAATTAGTAAAGTAAAGCACTTTCTTCTTATCCGCATATACAACTCTCGAATTTACAATTTTTTTATCAGTAGACAAAGCAACCTCCGAATAGTGTCTCAGTAATCTTACCTTTTCTAAGAGCGGCACAGAATAAGGATCTTTTTTAATACTATACTTTACAACTTTCTCAACAGGTGCAATCTGCGCAAGCCCAGACTTCCCTCTTACAAGTCCTCGCAAAGTCTTTGCCTGTTGGACTGCTGATTCAATTTTATCCTTAAGTGTATTGAGTTCCGTAAAATAAATAAAACCCCATACTCCGCCTACGAGAACACGCACATTACCACCAAAAAATTTACCTGTTTTTATAGAGTCGACATTCTTGCCAGTAATACTAATGTTCGTTTCCACACCCCTTTCAAGACGAATTTCCATATAATCGACATCTTTCCTTTTTGTAAGTTCTCTAATCCTCTCCATTAAGTTACCTCACTTTCCATACAAAAATTAAAACTATTATTAAAGTAAAAAAAATGACTTTCCTGAGTTCAGTCTTCTTGTTTTCTTCGATAAACTTTTTAGCAATCTCGTCGTCAATAATTCCTGAAATAAACTTATTTTTTCGTAAACTGCGCATTATAAAGTCAGAAAACAGCAGCCCAAATACAGTATCACACAAAATTTTAACCACTCTAAAAACAATGGGATCCTCAACAAACAAAAAGAAATTCATAGGAAATTCAAAACCTGTGAAAATAATCCATACAAAGTCGAGAGGGAGTAGAATTAATACCGTTACAATTGAAACAGGCAAAAGGTAGATAATAAAAACTGTTGACCAGAATTTGGGGCGAAGAATTCCAATTACTAAATAGCGGCGTACATGCACGATAACAATAAGAAATAGTATTAAGAATAAGAAAAGTATCCTTATCGGAACAAAGCTTAAGGAAAATCTTGAGATAATCTGGTTAATCTCCATTTTTTCTCACATACTCAAACATATCCATAAGAGAAGACTCTCTAAATCCCTCAATGTATATTTTTACTTTTCTGTCTTTTCCTACGACCATGTATGCCGGTATTTTCGAAATGCCTAACTTTTTCATAATGCCATTTTGCAAAACATAAAGGGGTAAGTGGATATTCATATCTTTTTCAAATTGTGAAATAAAATCTCTGCCTTCTGGAACTAAGAAATAAAAAGCACAATCTTTGGGCACCTTATCCAATAGGTGATTTTTTTCAAATATCTTATATTCATTATGGCAATTTTCACAGTATATGCTACCAAACGATAGTATTACAAATTTGTGATTTTTCAAAACATCAGAAAGATATATCTTTTTCCCATCAGGACTTATAAAGTAGAAGTCTGGCAAAGACACAGTACCATTCTTAATGTCTTGCACATAAGCAATTGAAGAAAATTGTTTCCTAAACTGCACAAAAGATATAATGTTCTTCGTTAAAGCAAATGCACCGTATACAGCAAGAAATAATATAATAGCAGTAATAAATACGAGTAAAACTTTTTTCATAAGTACACCTCCAGGAACAATTTAAAACTCGACATTTTTGTTATATAATATCACATAACCAATACAAAGAAAATATTACAAAAGTACTTAAGAGGTGGAAATGGTATACTTAGTACGGCACGGAGAAACAGATTGGAATGTCCAAAGAATTATCCAGGGAAAACGCAATGACATACCATTAAATAGAAAAGGAAGAGGTCAGGCAAACAAACTTGCATTATACTTCAAAACGAGACACATTGACTCCGTTATATCGAGCCCCCTAAAACGCAGCTTACAAACGGCAGAAATTATTGCAAAAGTTAAGAATCTAAGTGTCATAACGAGAGAAGAGCTTTCAGAAGTCGATTACGGAGAATGGGGAGGAAATAAAAGTAACGAAGTACCTATTAAATTTCCAGAACAGTGGAAAAAATTTATCACAAATCCAGAACTTTTTACTTTCCCAGGTGGTGAATCTTTACAAGATTTTTACGAAAGAGTTACAAACTACTTTAAAACGATACCTGTAAATAAAGACATTCTCATCGTTACGCATGTAAATCCAATTCGAATGATAATTAAATACATCCTTAATGTAGAATTCAAAAGCATTTA
>WFZA01000011.1 GCA_015489815.1 Caldisericales bacterium
ATTTTTATCTTATAGTTTCTAAAAGAATCCTTAAAAACAAAATTGATAATCTCTATACATATGTCCTCAAATTTTTTCCATCCCTCTATACCTTCAGGACAATTTTTTAATTTGTATAACAATTTATTGGCTTGATATAATCTTGTATTAACTTCTTTGTTTTTTAATTTTTCTTTTAAAAATGGATACATTATGTCTTTGATAATCGCATTAGTATTTACGACATTAAATCCTATAGGATTTTTGAAGATTAATTGATAAAAACTGTAGATATCTATTAAATAAATATTTTCATCTTTCTCATATCTTTTTTTAATTATATCAGGAATAATAGCTGAGCTAAGAATAATAACTTTCTCATCTTTTTTTCTATATCTTTCTATATTTTCAAAATTCACAGTATCTTTTTTTCTGAACCTAATTATTTTGAACACATTGGCTTTACAATCCGGAGTATATTGAATGCCTAGTTCATCTTCTAATGTTGTTAGATGGATACCCATAATAGATAACATCTTATCCGAAAATATTTCAAAAATGGTGTCATCATAATTTAACTTGAAAAGATCAAATAACTCCTCTTGCAATTCTTGATCAATAGAGCTGTTTAATCGACCCCTTGAATCTTCTTTAAATGATTTTAAATCAAGACCCAATTCTACAATTAAATCATAGTCTTCACCAAAGTAATCGTCCAAAAAAAGTATTGTGTGAATTTTATCATCAATTTTTATATTAAAACCTTCGCCATTATTTCTTTTTTTACCCTCACATAGGGCTAATTCAGTTTGACGCAAGAAACTAGGAGTTTTTACAAATGATTCTGATATTGCTATTTTTATATGAATTCCATTATAGTACCAGAAATGCTCGGCTATATCGCTGTATTTTTGATCAATTGTTTTTTTGTATAATGACCACCAATTTTGATAGTAATTTAAAATTATGTTTTTGTATTTGTCTATAATTTGTTGTTTATTCTCACGAAATTTGGAAATATTCCCTTTTAATTTATTGATTTCTTGATTTATCGGGACTGGTTTAAAATATATCATCTTCTTATTCTTCTTATCCCAAATTCTATACGGAGGGATCTCTGTAATTGATAGAGATTCATAATTTTTTAGAATTGCTAATTTAACCTTATTAAAAATATATTCTCTGTAACTTTTAGACATAATTGTATTTGATATATTAGGATTGGGATCTAAAAACTTTTGTACCAATCTTGATAACAACTTTCTATAAATCGTTATACGAATATCTTTAGAATCCCCTTTTTCAAGAATATTTGAATCAATATATAAAAAAATATCACCTTCAGAGTGAGACCTATTTAGTAATTCTTTCAAAATTTTATTGTTGGAAAAATCATTAAACAAACGAAGATCGAGTTCTAAATTCGTATTTAGATAGTCATAATATTCGGATAATTTAAGACACTTGCGTAAAAACAGGTCAATTTCGTCTAATTTTAAATTGATATCTGGAGTATTATCTTTCCTTAAATCAGGCAATGACGAAAGATAATATAAAGCTTTTTCTAATACAAAGGATTGTTTCAATTCATTTTCATCTATCATTGATAATTCCTCTTTAGTCATTGTATTGCACCCAACGTTTTGTAGATAAGCGATGCTGCTGAAGGCAATATCCTGAAGGGCGTATGCCTCAGCCCAATGTTTATATGCTGAGTCATCTGTCTATTGCCTGCTATCCTCATTTCGGTTTAATAGTCCAGAGAACCCAGGTGACTGGTGTGAATTGCCTTACATTCAATTCTATCCCTAATCCTGTAAATACAGTACGGAGTCCCTCTATACGCGTGAAATACTCTTCCTCCAGCCATTTATATTGATGCAACGCCTTTCTTTCTGCTTTCTCATCCTCGAACATCAAATCTCCCAATACCCATGTTCCACCGGGCTTGAGTACCCGAATCATTTCGTATACACTAGCTGGTTTCAGACGATGTGGTATGTGATGAAACGCATAAGTGCTTACCACAGCATCAAAAGAGTCGTCAGGGTAGGGAATATGTAAAAACGGTGCTGCAACCTGACGCAATTCAGCTCTTGAGTTATCACCAACCTTTTTGATCGCTTTAGCCAACATTTTTCTGGATGGATCCAAACCCACAACCGTAGCACCACGAGCAAGATAGCGCAGGGCAAGATTTCCTGTTCCAGTTCCTATGTCCAGAACTCTCGTTCTGGGAATGACATTCACAATCTCCACAACAAAATCAAGCACTTCATCATACCGTGCATAAAGCTGGTAATCAGAAGTAACCGCCTCGTCATACTGATCTGCCCAACTATCAAAGTCCCAGGTCTTTTCGTTTTCTCCCACTTGCTTAACTATCCCCTTTACAAACGATTGCAGATAACTCGTTCAGATCCGCACCAATTACAAACATATTATCTCTATTCGAACGTCCTCATTATTATTTCATATACTTTCATTCTTAGTGCATTTCCTCACATTTTTTATTTTTCTCATATATCAAACATAACAAATAAGAGAAAAAAGTCAACTTATTTTTCATTACCTACTCCTCGGAACCCTCATGTTCTTTGGAGAGTTCGCGGAGGATGTCGAGCGCTGTTTTTAGAATCCTTTCCCGGTTTTTGCGCACAAATGGGTCGTGCTCTTTTTGCTCGTCAAGGTATTTATTGATTGCATCCTGCGGAGTGATTGCAAGGTGGCTGCTGTAAAAGTTCGATTCGTCGGAAAAGTCGCGCTTGTCCTCAAAGCGTGCAAATACATAACTTTTCTTTTTTACCGCTTCTAAAAATTCTTTGAACGCCTGCTCGTCTTTTACATCCTTTTCCAGCGCCACACGGACGATGCTCGTTTTTATCCTGTCCCAGTCAGCACTTCCTATGTCGCTGTCGTCAGAAATGCGAATCGTATAAAACCTGCGCGCATGCGGATTCTTGACGAAGTTAAAACTCACTGCGCCATTTTCACTAAACTCCACAAAATAGAAACCCTTTTCGTCGTTTTCCTCGCTGAAGTCTATACGCTCAAGCGAACCCGGATAAACAACTGGAACATGCGTTCTGTCCGTAAACAGCACCTGGTTTTTGTGCAGGTGTCCTAAGGCAACATAAGAAATTTTTTCGTTGTCAAAGTCGTTTTTTCCCATAGGGAGTTCCCGCGTAAAAATCATATACTGCTCGCTGCCCACTTTCCCCTCAAGAAGCGGGATGTGCATTGCAAGAATCGTGGGAAAGTCGTTGTTTATCTCTGAGAGAAGTTTCTTCACACGGTCAACAATTATAGCATTCACGGCGCGGTTTATCTCGTCTTCGCTTTTGTCTTTGTACTTTTCGCGGGCAAGGAGGTTCTTCTTATAGGGGTAGGGCACGGCGATAATATTTACATTGCGCGCGGTGAAGCGCTGAATCTTCCTTGCAACGAAAACATTTTTTACGGAGAGTGCAGGGTACACATCAAGGTGGATTGAGCGCTCCGGGTTTGGCGCACCTTCGTGGTTTCCAGTCAACATAAAAACGAAAATACCCGTTTCCGAAAGTTTGTTTACAAACTCTGCAAATTTGCGCTGTATATAACTTGACGGGTCACGCCTGTCGAATACATCGCCTGCAATGAGTACTATATCTGCATTATTCTTTATCGCATACTCAGACAGGAACTCAAGCGACTTGAACGGGTCAAACTGCTCGCCTTTGTATGTGTTAAACCCAAGGTGCAAATCTGCCGTGTGGATAACGCGCACCGTTTTCTTTGTCGGTACCGTTTTCTTTGTAGGCACCGCGTTTTCAGCCGGCATCACATTATTCGTGTTATCTTGCATGATAACCTCCGTCTATAAAAATTGCATCGCCGTTTATATAAGATGCATCCTCAGAGAGTAAAAAAGCAACGAGTTTTGCAACCTCGTCTGCGCTTCCTGCGCGGTGCAGAGGCACTCTGCTTAAAAATTTTTCCATTTGCGCGGCAAACTCGTCGGAGAAAAAGTCTTCCGTCATAGCGGTGCGTATCAGCCCTGGAATTACTGCATTCACCCGTATGTTTTTTTCTCCAAGTTCAGAGGCAAGCGCATTTGTAAGTGAAACGAGTGCGCCTTTCGTAAGCGCATACCCGGAAGAAGGCGGCTCCGTTGCACCGAAAAACGCATCTATGGAAGAAACAAAAACTGCGCTTCCCCCGCTTCTCATCAAAGGCAAAATCGCGCGGAAAATTTCAAAACCAGAAAGCACATTCACCCTGAACATTTCTTCGAGTTCGTGTTTTCTGAACGACTCAAACGGCTCTGTGTAAATTACGCCTGCAGAGTGCACAAACCCGAAAACCGTAGAGCCAAAACGCTTTGCAAGTTTTAAAATTTCATTTTTTGCATCTTCCATTGCACTTTCATCGGAGAGGTCTGCCTTTACAGTATAAATGTTTTCGTGCATCGCAGAAGTCTCCCTGAGATGCGCGGGGTTTCTCCCAATAGCAATAACAAATGCTCCACTTTTTGCAAGCTCAACTGCAGAGGCCCTTCCTATTCCGGAAGAGCCCCCTGTAATTAAAATTATTTTTCCGTCAAAGTCCGCCATTTATACAAAGCCCGCCATTAAGCCATCAAAAGCACCATTTACAGTCGCAAAAACTTCAGCCGTGGTGCGGAATAATGCACAGGAAAACGCACTTTTCGTCCCCCACATTTTTGTATGAGTGGCGTGCGTTCGGTTTAATGAAAACTGCCGTGCCTGCATCCACAACGCGCTCTTCGTCGTCTTCTGTAAGCAGGCAGCGTCCCTGCAAAAAGTAAATCTCGTGCTCCCACGGGTGGTGGTGCTCGGGAATGCTTGCCCCTTTCTCCATCTCAAAGTACCGCATCGCGTAGTTTGGGGCACCGTCTTCCTTTTTAATCAGCCACCTGATCGTAACGCCCGGTATTACACTGCCGTTAAATTCAACCGGCTCTGGTTTAAGGTCCAGCGGCTTTACGACTTTCATTTACTTTCCTCCGAGAAACTCGCGCGCAATTTCAGCACCCTTCTCAAGTGCCTTTTCGTTTAGAGGAATCAGCGCCTCTTTTTTGCCGGTAAGGAAGTGCTTCAGCGCATTTTTCAGAGATTCTAACTTCACAGGTTTTTCCACCTCTGCATATGCGCCAAGCAGAATCATATTCGTTGCTTTTTCGTTTCCAAGTTCCCGCGCAACTGTCTGCGCGTCTATCTGTAAAACTCTTACATCAGTCCTTTTTACTTCTCTTGGGATGAGTGTTTTGTTCAGTACGAGCAGGCCATCTTTTTCCATAAGCGGCTCAAACTTGTCAAGTGAAGGCAGGTTCATAATAATTGCTGCCTGCGGGTGCGCAATAACGGGCGATGCAATGGGCTTATCAGAAACAATCACATCGCAGTTTGCCGTTCCGCCCCTCATTTCAGGGCCGTAAGAGGGAAGGAATGTAACAAACTTTCCTTCGTCTTTTGCCGCCTCTGCAAGGAGCTCGCCTGCAAGCATTACGCCCTGTCCGCCGAACCCTGCAATAACGAGCTTTTTTTCCATAACTACTCTACCCCCTTTGCAACCTTGAACTCACCAATTGGGAATACAGGCAAAACTTCCTTTCTGATGCGTTCCATTGCTTCAACCGGCGTCATCTTCCAGTTCGTAGGGCAGGCAGAAATCATTTCGACGAGAGAGAACCCCAAGTTGTTCTTCTGGGCGTTAAATGCCTTTCTGAGGAACTTCTTTGCCTGAATAATGTGCTGCGGGCTGTCCAGTGCTGCCCTTGCAATGTATGCAGGGCCGTCCAGTGCAGCAAGCATTTCAGGAACATGCATAGGGAATCCGTTAAGTTCTGGTTTTCTTCCGTAAGGGGTAGTCGTGGTAATCTGTCCAATCAGCGTGGTGGGCGCCATCTGTCCGCCCGTCATACCGTAGTTTCCGTTGTTGATATAAACGACAGTGATGCGCTCGCCTCTTGCTGCTGCGTGCACTGCTTCTGCAATACCAATTGACGCAAGGTCTCCGTCGCCCTGGTAAGAAATGACGAACGACTCAGGATGTGTCCTCTTTATTCCGGTTGCCATTGCGCATGCGCGGCCGTGCGCTGCTTCCACCGCGTCGGTTGCAATGAAGTAGTACCCAAATACAGAGCATCCAACAGGCCAGACGATTACCGTCTTTTTCACGAGGTCCATTTCTTCAAGGAGCTCTGCAATAAGCCTGTGAGCAATACCGTGCGGGCAACCCGGGCAGTACGTCGTATCTCTTTTTGTAATTGTATCCGGTTTCTTATATATAAGTTTCATTATTTACCTCCCACCAATTTTTTGAACTCTCCGTAAATTTCTTCGGCAGTCGGCACAACGCCGCCCAGCCTTCCGTAGTAATGGACGGGTTTCTTTCCGTTAACTGCAAGCTTTACATCTTCAAGCATCTGTCCTTCGTTCATTTCCACATCAAAGAAGAACTTCACCTGGTCTGCACGCTTGTTTATCTCTTTTTCAGGGAAAGGCCACACAGTAATCGGACGAATTAGCCCCAATTTTATGCCGTCTGCGCGTGCCATTTCAACAACGGTTTTTGCAATACGGGCAACTGTTCCAAACGCGGTGAGTGCGTATTCTGCATCGTCCATTTTATACTCTTCAAGACGCACTTCGTTTTCCTTTATCTTTTTGTACTTCGCCTGCAGGGCAAGGTTCATCTTTTCAAGGCCGTCAGGCAGAATTTCGAGCGATGTAATAATGTTCCTGTGGTCCCTGTCACCCTGTCCGACTGTTGCCCATTCAGGGGTTTTGAGTTTCTTTACATCCACCCATTCTTTAAACTCGACCGGTTCCATCATCTGCCCCATCAAACCGTCAACGAGCATTACCACCATAATTCTGTACTTATCGGCAAGGTCAAATGCGTCGTACATCAGGTCTACTGTTTCCTGGATCGTGTGCGGTGCAAGCACGATGGAGTGATAGTCGCCGTGCCCGCCGCCTTTTGTCGCCTGGAAGTAGTCTGCCTGTGCAGGTGCAATGTCTCCAAGTCCCGGGCCGCCGCGCATTGCGTTTACGACAACGCAGCCCACATTGGAGTTTGCAATGTAACTGAAGCCTTCCTGCATCAAACTAATTCCCGGGCTGGAAGAAGTTGTGATAACGCGCGTGCCCGTGCAGGCCGCACCGTAAACCATATTAATTGCTGCAACTTCGCTTTCTGCCTGAAGGAACACCCTGCCAAGCTCAGGCATCCTTCTTGAGAAGTACTCTGGCGTTTCGTTCTGCGGGGTAATTGGATAGCCGAAAAACGCCATACACCCTGCGCGGATTGCAGCCTCCGCAATTGCTTCCGCACCTTTCATTAATACTTTCTCACCCATAATAGACCTCCTTACTTTTTCACAGGTTCCGGACGCCTGACCTCTTCAATTGCCATGTCAGGGCAGATCAGGTAACAGAACCCGCAAGAAATACAGTTCTCGTTGTCAAACAGTTCAGCAGGATGGTAACCTTTTGAGTTAATCCTGTCAGAGATTCTTAAAACATGTTTCGGACATACGCTTACGCAGAGCCCGCAGCTTTTACACCTTTCCTCGTTGATAATTACTTTCTTCTCCATAACGCCTCCTTATCTTGCCCCCAGCGGAGGGAGCGGATTCACAAATAATTTTAACGGCAAAACAGGTATGTTAAGCGATTCTGCAACAGACGTATTTTTTTCGTCAACGCATCCGAATGCAATGGGAAGCTTTGTGTATTCAGATACGCTCTTTACAATTTCGAAACCTTTCTTTACATCGTCTTCCGTTGTTTCCCAGCGCAGATTCGAGTTAAACACAAGGCCTGTTATTTTCATCTTCGATGCATTTTGAACAACGGCCATTGCCTTTAAAATCTCGTCCTTTGTGGATGTCTCTGGCCTGAAAGTATTCACGACGAAAAACAAATTGTATGTTCCGTCCGGAATGTACTGCCTGAACTGCGCAATGGAGCCTGCACCGTACGCGTCGCCTCCAACATCCAAAATTTTCTGCACATTTTTCTCCATTAGTTTACCGATGATAAACTTTGGAAATATCGGAAGATCCAGCATACGAGTCACTTCCGGGGGCGACACGATGCTAAGGTGGTACTTACCAATCAAGGTGCCTTTAATGTCCCTGATTCTTACATAAGGCTTCACGACATCCATATCAAACAGGGTGTTCTTTATCCCCTGCTCGTTCATTTTAAGCGCAACATTTATTGCAATTTCCGTTTTTCCGGAACCAATGCGCCCCACAAAAATCTGAAATTCTTCGTCCAATAACTCTTTTACATTAAACTCTTTCATATATCTTTTCCGTTTCCTCTCCTCTCAATACTCTTAAAACACCCTGTGCGATTGCCTCCATTTCATTTTCGCCAGGATACACTTTTACAGGCGCAATGAAGGACACGCGCTCCTTTATCCAGTTAACGAGCATATCAGAGCGTGCAACTCCGCCGGTAATGCCAATTGCGTCTACCTTTCCTTCAAGCACTGTTGCCATCTGCCCGATGTACTTTGCAATCTGGTATGCCATCGCCTCGTATATAAGTTTAGCATGTGCGTCTCCGTTTGCAATGCGCTTTTCCACCTCAATTGCAGAGTTCGTGCCAAGGTGTGAAACGAGCCCGCCCTTGCCTGCGAGGTTCTTTTTCATTTCTTCAAATGTATACTTCCCCGAGTAGCAGAGCTTTGCAAGGCTCACAGTGGGCAGTTCCCCTGCACGCTCCGGCGAAAACGGGCCGTCGCCGTTCAGCGCGTTGTTCACATCAATTGTTTTTCCTTTTCTGTGCGCTGCTACAGAAATTCCACCGCCGATGTGTGCAATGACGAGGTTTACTTCTTCGTACTTTTTGCCAAGTTCTTTTGCCATTTTTCTTGCCGTTGCTTTCTGATTTAGTGCGTGCCATATTGCCTTTCGCTCGACACCTTTCAGCCCGGAAATCTTTGCTATAGGTATCATTTCGTCCACGATCACCGGGTCCACTATGTATGCCTTTTTCCCCGTTTTATCTGCAAAACTCTTTGCAATCAGTGCGCCAAGTGCAGACGCATGCTCTCCGTAGCGTGCTTCTTTTAAGTCTTTCAGCATGTCCTCGTTTACAAGGTACGTGCCCGAAGGAAGCGGATGCAGCAGCCCTCCACGCGCGCCGAACGCATCGAAATCCTCAATAGAAAAGTGCGCTTCCTTCAAAGCGTCAAGGATTTTCTCAATTCTAAATTCGTACTGGTCTGCAATGTGCGGAAACTGTTTAAGCTCTTCGCTCGTGTGCCGCACCGTTTTTTCAAAAACAGATTTTTCCCCATCAAAAATTGCAATTTTCGTTGAAGTTGAGCCGGGGTTAATTACCAGAATTTTTTCCATGTTTCCTCCTTTCAGAAGACAGAATAAAAGAATTTTCGCAGGCAAAGTGTGGCTGTAATGTAAATTCCTGTAAGCCGTATAAACCTGCGTGATGTTCTGCATGGTGCCTGAACATACCTACCTCCTTGAAAACTTTTGCGTTGTGAGTTTCGCGGCTGCACGCTTTTGCGCTGTGCTGGATGTTTTTGTATTGTAATTTTTTGCATTGGATGTTTTCTTGCTGAATGTTTCCGTAGTCCTGCAAGCTTTCAAGTTTCGATTTTACGCTCTGTAACTCGCTCTGCGATTTTTCAGGAAATACTAAAATATCTTCCCTCCGAGCTATCTCTAGAAGTACAGCTACAAACGGACGACAGGTATATTCTATAATATGCATACACAGATATTTTAACACAATAATAAAAATCTCAAAGTTTTCAGGCAAAAATTGCACTAGCACAGATAAATAAAACGCAGTGCAAAATATCGAGCAAGAATTCACAAATAGTGCAGATTCATCGCTTAGTGATTTAAAGCGATTATTAATACCTGGTCAGGGATTTGTGATGTATGAATGAGCGATGCGTGAGAAATCATTTTTTTATCTTTTACTTAGCAGAAATAGAAATTGGAGAGAAAAGCCCGTGCCATATTTAAGAAAAAGGGGATCCTTTCGCTCACTCAAGGACGACGAAAAACCTGTCATTCTGAAGGAACGAAGTGACTGAAGAATCTCTGCCTTAACGGCAAACATTTTGTGGTATCCCTTTCCCCGTCACTCTGAGCGAAGCGAAGAGTCTCTGCCTTAACCATTTTAGCTTTGAAAAAGCGCAGTCAATAAACTTCCCTTTTTGTTTTGCAGAAAGATATTTTTGTAACTTGCCTCCCAATTCATTTTTTGCCTTCTCAGGAAGAAAAAGTTAGAAAGGAAACTTTGTGTCCTTTCTAAAGGGATGAGGTCCTTCGCTCGCTAATGCTCACTCGAGGACGACAAAAAACCTGTCATTCTGAAGGAACGAAGTGACTGAAGAATCTCTGCCTTAACTGCCTTCCCTCCCCTAGACGAGTCATGCTGAACGCAGTGAAGCATCTCTGCCCTAACAACCTTCCCATCTTTTTATAAAAAATTAAAACCCTATTCGCTTTTGTTACCTAACCTCCCCACATCTTTTTCCCTAAAAATTGCAAAACTGCTTGGAAATAAATTGTAAAATAGTAAAATGTGAAAGATTTAGTGAAAAGAGGTGTGTATGGATATTTTCGACAAATTTAGAGATTTAAGCAAGGCGCGCCTTGTAGTGGAAGCGCGCGAAGCAATAAAAGCAGGCATATACCCGTTTTTCCTGCCGCTTGAAGAAACGGAAGGCACGGAAGTAAAAATAAACGGACGAAAGCTCATTATGCTGGGCTCCAATAACTATTTAGGGCTCACCACCCATCCAAAGGTAAAGGAAGCTGCAATAGAAGCAGTTAAAAAATACGGCACGAGTTCAACCGGTTCGCGTTTTATGAACGGCACGCTGAAAATCCACAGAGAATTAGAGGACAAACTCGCAGAATTCCTCCACAGAGAAGCGTGCATCGTTTTCTCCACAGGATATCAGGCAAATGTCGGGACGATTTCTTCCCTGATAGGGCGGAACGACATCGCAATAACGGACAAAGAAGACCACGCATCAATCATTGACGGAGTGCGGATGTCCTACGGAAGTATGCTCCGCTTCAAGCACAACGATATGGCAGACCTCCGCCGCGTGCTGGAAAGTGCGCCAAAAGATGCGGGTAAACTCCTAATAATTGACGGTGTTTACTCAATGGCTGGCGACATTGCGCCTCTGCCTGAAATTATGAAAATCACAAAGGAGTTTGGCATGCGCGTTATGGTGGACGATGCGCACTCAATCGGCGTGCTCGGGGAAAACGGGCGCGGCACTTCTAACTACTTCCACATGGATAAAGAAACTGACATCATTATGGGCACATTCAGCAAGTCGTTTGCAAGTCTTGGCGGGTTTATTGCTGGCGACGAAGATGTGATTTTTTATGTGAAGCACACTGCACGCTCGTTTATCTTTAGTGCAAGTATGTCACCTGCAAACACTGGGGCTGCAATCGCTGCTCTGGAAGTTATAAAAAGCGAGCCCGAGCGCATAGAGCACCTCTGGAAAATCGCAGACAGAATGAGGAACGGGCTAAAGCAGCTGGGCTTTGATGTTGGCACGAGCAACACGCCGATTATCCCAGTTTACATACGCGACAGGATGAAAACTGTTCTAATGTGGAAAGAGTTGTTTGATAACGGCGTTTACTGCAACCCCGTACTGCCGCCTGCTGTGCCGCCTACGGAGTCACTGCTCAGGACGAGTTACATTGCAACCCACACGGAAGAGCAAATCGACCGCGCACTGGAAATCTTCGAAAAGGCAGGCAAAAAACTCGGGGTTATTTGACGCCTCACGACTGTGTTATAAGTTCTGTGCAAATTTTTTGATAAATTATCAGTAAGTAATTGCACGGCGGCTCTATTTGTAATTATTTCATTGCGCTTTATCGCGGGAGAATCTGCTACATATCACATTGCAGAAAACTCCCGCATTTTTGTTCCCGAAGTATTCTTATTTTTGCACTGCACACTCCTGATTACTAAGCATTTCTCTCTACATCCATAAATTTACACGCCTGTTAAATAGCCTGTTCTTACCTTTCTGCAAAACATCGTTTTGCGCTGCACTCACCGCACATTGAAAGCCTCCAAAAAGGCGGGCAAAAACTGCACTAACACTTTTCAACGCCACAGTTTTGACCCACAGCAAAAACACATTATAATGTGAAAAAATTTTCTAAAAACAAAGCAAAAAGGCGGAGGCAAACCTAACGGAAAAGAATATAAAAAAGGCAGATTTAAAAAAGGTAAGGGCGTATAAGTGAAAAGTATAAAAGAATTTGTTTTTAATATTCTACCTGCAGACAAGTGGCTAAAACTGTCACAGGTTAATAATTCTCCTGTAGTGATTGCAGCTTTATACGCTATCGTTTACTTCGGAGCAAAATTACACGGGATAAACATCCCTAACGGGCTGCTTTCAACAGTATCAATCAATACAGTCAGTAGCGTAATTGGAAATGGAGCAACAAGTTTAATCAAGAATATCGTTAAAAAAGGCAAAGCTTCACCAGAAGAAATTCAGGAAATACTGAACGATATCAACCAAAGAACTGATAAAAACATAGAGCTAAGTAATAAATTACTTGAGCTTAATAAAGAGCTCCTGAAAAACGAAGACTTCGAAAAAAGCATTTCGCAGCTGAGCGAAAGTTTGCACATAGACATTAACAACCTTAAAAACGAAGTAAACGAAAAACTTGACGAAATAAAAGAGGAATTGAGTATTATCTCGTCCCCTAATATTCAAAAAATGGAAGCAGTCTTGCATGGAGATGAGAAAAGTTCCTCTGGTAAAGTTGAGCCAAAATTCTTCAGGGCGGGCGGCCCAAACTGGGTGGACTTTGAAAAAGGATATGTGTACGAAAGAAACGAAGTAAAGGAAGCAATTAGAAAATTACAAAAAGAAGACATAATAATTATAAAAGGCAAACCTGCAAGCGGTAAGTCAGTAATTCTAAGGAATATAGGATACAAACTAATCCAGGAAGGCCATGATGTTTATTACATTCAGTTAAAAGGTGCTGCCGATAATTCAGAGATAGTAAAAGAATTTAAGAAAATACAGAGTGGCATAGTAATAGTTGACGATGCACACCTTGACAAAAATACAGTAGAAAGTTTTATCAAGGCTGTTATAAATAATAAAGAAGTAAAGCTAATCATTGGCTCAAGAGAAATCGACTTTTATAAGATTTTAGGCCCAACCAATGAAACGAACTTTTCCAAATTCTTTAAGAATGCTATTAAGGTAAAGGCAAGTGATGCAGCAGAGCAAATTATAGAAATATATAAAGAGAAAGAAGATAAGAAAATACCTCAGAATATAGTAAATCAGATAAAAAACAGCAAACACTTATGGATTATGGTATGGAAGCTGAGAACTTATGAAGAATCGGGGAATATAGACAAGAAAAGTTTTTACAAAACTGTCAAAACCCATATCAAAACACTCTTAAACAGTGTATCTGAAAGTACTTCTTCCAAAAATGTTGAAAGCATTATACTTATTCTTTCCACTTTCTATAAGTACGAGATTTCAGTTCGAAAGTCCTACATAGAAGATTTAGAATGGCAGGAATTTATAGATGAAGAAACATTAAAGAACTTAATCACCCCCCTGAATGAAATATCTCTATCCGAAGACAGCGAAGGTAGAGAATATTATTCCATGCACCATTCTGAAATTGCACGAATCTACTTCGATACATTTAGATATTATGAAAACAAAGATTTTGGGCACACTATCAGAAAGAAGATTGCTCGCCTTGCAGAACAGTACGGAATTGATAAAGATACAGATAAGTTCTGGATAGAGACAACGCTTTTAATCAATTATATAGAAAGTTACCCTGAAGAATTTAACCGTTTCATCGGGCAGGTACCAGGCGAGATACAAGATACCCTTTTGCAAAACAAATACTTCCTTAATTTGATACCGGAAATATTTAAGAGCTATCAGTCATTTGATGATTATGGTACTTGGCACTTTTATGAGAATAAGTTAATCCCCAAAATTCGCAGTAACAAGAACTTAAAAAGTAAAATAGATAATATTGGACCAGAGGTGTTTGAGGAGAAGATAAGGAAGTGGAATAATATATGGGATATTACTGACTTACTTGAAACATTAAATAATATAGAGTATGATGGTCTACCAAAGATTCTCAAGAACCTAAAACCTGAGGCACTTGAAATAAAAATTAACGAATGTGAAAATGTATATGCCATTGGTAAATTACTTAAAGTGTTGAAAGAGGTGGAGTATGAAGGATTACAAAAAATCAGAAAAGATACATTTGTAGAAAAGATTAAGGAGTGGAAAGATATAGGCAAGATTAATCACTTGATTGAACACCTATATTGGGCAAGATATAAAGGATTGCAAGAGGTGTTTAAGGATATAAAACCTAAGATGCTTAAAGAAAAGATAGAAAAATGGAATAACGCAGACGATAACAAATATCTTGAACTAATACTTAAAGAGCTCCATTACCCGCATCTGGAGAAGCTTAAAGAGCTGCTTGAGCCTGCAGGATTGTGGCTTATAGATTGAAGTATCTTTTTAAAAGCATTATCTAAAAAATTGCCTGCATCACACTCAATTTCGTATAAAACATTTGTTCGTTTTTCGGCCTGAATTTGCCTGTTTTTGACACTTAAGAAACCCGCATAAATACAGGCTTTTTTACTTTCGTCTATTTTATTCAAATTGATAATTTTGTAGCAATTTTTAATAAATATTGATAAATACAGAGTTTGTTGCGATTTTCATATGCCCTAAAATAAGGTCCTCTGATGCATTTTGCAGGTATATTTACCCGATTTTTCTCAAGATCGCGCTCTACGGGCCTTAAATTAGCGATTTTTTAGAAATGATGATAAATACAGGGTTTGTTAAGGGCAATTTTACCGTTTTGAGCCACTTTTACGAAAAACTTGAGTTTCTGGTTTTTTCTGTCGTTCAGTTGTTAAGGCAGAGATTCTTCACTTCGTTCAGCATGACCCGTCGGGGAGGGAAGGCGGTTAGAGCAGAGATTCTTCAGTCACTTCGTTCCTTCAGAATGACAGGTTTTTTGTCGTCCTCGAGCGAGCGTAAGCGAGCGAAGGACCTCGTAAGAATTGGGTGTGCAGAGTGATATCGAAAAAGCACTTCTACAATATTTCTTTATAAAGATCTTTTCCATGAGGGATTGAAAGAGTTAATAAGTTCAATCTTTTTATTCCTTAGCCAGCCTTTTAATTGTTTTTCTCTTGAAATTGCATTATAGGGACTATCAAACACTTCATAGTAAACTAATTTATCTACTTTGTATTGCTCGTAAAGCCTTTAACGAATTTCTTTTTATGTTCGTATACTCTTCGTGACAAATTATTTGTTATGCCTATATAAAGCACTTTATTTGATTTGTTTGTAAGAATATAAACATAGAAAGGTTTCTTGTTCATAAGTTAATTATATAATTTTACTAAAAATCAGGCAATGTTGTAGTAGAAAATATACTTGTAGTATGCAGGTTCTTAATGCAGAGACTCTTTGCTGGTACTTAGAACGACGGAAAAAGGTTAACCGGTGAAAAATGTATTCTCGTTAAGGCAAAAAACTTTAAAGTGCTTCAAAGGCTTACAAATAAAAAAACACCCCGCTTACGATGCGGGGTAATACGCCGACCAGTTAAGCGTTTTCTTCCTGGAGTGCTACTTTTATGAGGTGCAAAAGTTCTGCACTCGTCTTTATCGTATCTGGTAGTTTTTCTGCTATTTTTTCGATCGGTACGCCCTTTATAGCAATGCCGCTAAGTTTTTCAAGTATCACGGACTTCTGCACAGGAAAGTCTGTTCCTCTGATTCGCTCAAGTACTTTTATTGCCCACTCCACGCCAAGGCTTTCCATCTCTTTTTCACTTATGTATATGCCGCCTTCGTTTTTCACTTCTTCGTAAGCAAGCTTTGCAATTCCGCCTGCTTTGTGGTAGTCGACTTTTTCAATTTCGCCTTCGAGGTATTTTTTCACTGCTTCAGGATCTGCGCGCAAAATCTGCTTCACTGTCTGTTCGGTGATGCCGACATATTCTGCAATCTCTTTTATAGTTTTCGTCGTTTCGTTACTCAGTACGATAACATACGCTGCTTCGGCAAGTGAAGGAAGCCAGGTAAGGTTTCTGTACTCCACGAGTTTTCTAATGCCACCGACGATTTCGATACCTTTTTCAAACACCCTTTTTGCCATTGCGTCGTAGTCGACTTTTTCAGCGTTGTTTATGACTTCCATTACTTATCACCTCCTTTTACGAATTCTTCAAGTGGTTGTTTTATGTTAACGATGCCTGCTTCAGTAATCTCAAAGACCCAGGTTCTATCGTCGTGTCCTGTGATTCTGCAGCCGTCTATGCGTATCGTCCTGAGTACACTGCCAATTGGCATATTGTAAAGGCTTGCCTTCCACTTTGAGTCAACGGTTTCTTTTCCCATTACTATTGTGCCGTCCACGATGTGTGCAACTGCAAGTCCGCCTGCTGCTTCAGACGACATTAAGTCCTGGGAGGAGCGCTTTTGCGAAACGAATATGCCTGTTTGCCTGTGTTCTTTAAGGAAGTTAAAGAATATTCTTACGATTTGCCTTGCCAGCATTTCTTTGTGCTCGTAGAGCCCAGTTATACTGTCTATTACGACATTTGTTATGTGTTTTGCTTCTATTGCCTTTTCCATTGTTTTGAGTAAGGTGTTCGGGTCTTCCCTGAATTCTGAATTCATCGCTGCGTCTATCACTACGATGTTTTCTTCTAACTTTTCGAAGTCTAGGCTCAGTGCCTTGGATTTTTGCTTTAGCGAAGTATATAAAAATGGCGCCGGAGACTCCACCGAAACGAACAAAACTTTGTATCCCATATCTGCCTGTACTGCTGCAAACTGCTCAGCAAGCAAACTCTTTCCCGTGTCGGGAATGCCTGTTACATTTATTACTGATTGATACGGGATTCCACCAAGGGGTTTTTTTACGAACTTTCCATTTTTCTCTTCTATGGTAAAAAACATTTCATCAATTTTTGTTTTTGTTGGTACACCAAAAAGTTTTGGTGCCGTTGACTTTAACTTGCCAAGCTCAACAAAGTCGGCCATATTATCACCTCCTTTGTGTGCATTTAATTTTATCAAAAATTCAAAAATTTGTCAAGTGGTTTTTGTTTTTTGGCGGATGTTTTTTTAAAAAATTTTTAAGTTGACTTCTTTTTAAATTGAGGTACAATGAAATTTATATATACTTAAATTTTATTAATTTAATTTAAGGAGGTGGATATGTCTCAAAGAGACGAAATCTTAAGTGTTCTTACCGGACTGCACAACGAGAATCCAGATCTGGTAAATTTAGGCGTGGTAAGTCTTGATGGTTTGCCAATTGCAGCAGTATTAAGCGAAGGAATGGAAGAAGATAG
>WFZA01000012.1 GCA_015489815.1 Caldisericales bacterium
GCTGAACCCAGTGCACATGGCAAACCAATTAAAGGAGAAGTAAAAAGTAATTTTATAAAAAGCACCCCCCTGTTAAGGCGGTTAAAGCATTTTTAAAAAAAAGGAAATTACTTTGATACAGTTTAAACTGCAAACAAAAAGGCTGGCCTTTGGGCCAGCCTTAAAAATGTCAACTGTTTTGTCTATAGATTAGTCGCCGAATCCTGCGAGTTCGCCTTTAATGGTAATTCTGCCTTCTACCTTTGGCGCAATTGGTGAGTGTGCTTTGATGTACTTGTAAAGTGCGTCGGTTAAGTACACATAAGTGTAGTTCTTTGCAGAATCTGGAAGGTTTCCGAGCGTTACATATCCGTCGCCGCCGTGTGCAATGTAGTCGTTTACTGCGATGGTGTAAACTTTGTTAGGATCGAGCGGTTCTCCGTTGATCGTAACAGATACGACTCTTTCACCAGGAACAACAATCTTGGAATTCGTCGGGTCTAACTGCTGAGGTGTCTTATCTACATCGATTACTTCTTTGATGCCTGCAACCTGCAGGAACGCACCGGTGTCAATCGTCTTTGGATCGCGCGGGTCGTTCTTTGCGCGGAGTGCTGCTGCACCTCTTTCCAGTACCTGCTTAAATTGCTTTCCAGTAAGTTTTACGATTACGATAGAATTTCCAAATGGATGCATTTGTGTAAGTGTTGCTGTTGTGATGACGCCTTTTGGATAAATCTTGTCGCCTCTTATTCCGCCGCCGTTTGTTACTGCAATTTTCGTTCCTACTGCGTAGTTCATTGCGTCAGTAAAGAGATTACCAATTGCTGCTTCTCTCGTTCTTACTGTGCTCTTCCTTGCATCCAGGTCAACGAGGGATTCGCCAACTTTTTCTGGAGGTGGCATCTTTGCTTCGAAGTAATCTACCAGCTTCTGCGTGAATGGATCACTTGGTACGCTGCTGTCAAGAAGATGCAGTTTCCAGTTGTATTTTTCAACGCCTTTCTTGCCTACGTAAAGTGTAAGCTGACCTAAGTATGCTGCTTTTGCTCCGTCCTGGACGATGATCGTTTCGTGTCCGTTCGGGTTCTTTACTACGATCGGTGTCTTAATAAGTGTATGAGAGTGTCCGCCGACGATTACATCGATGCCGTTTACTTTGGATGCAACATCTTTATCTGCGTCCACTCCGATGTGTGTAAGAGCAACGATCAAGTTGCAGCCTTCGCCTTTTAATTTATCCACTTCTGCCTGTGCTACTGAAACAAGGTCTGGATTTACTTTAACATTTTTGCCAAGATTTGTAAGGATGTTTACATTTGGCGTAATAAGACCAAAGATACCAATCTTTACGCTGCCTGCAATTTTAATTACATCTGGTTTAATTTTGCCTTTCAGTGCAGGTTCGTTAGATACATCAAGGTTTGCACAGATCATAGGAACTGTAGAATAATCCAGTGCTTTACCAAGTACTTCTGGTCCCTGGTCAAATTCGTGGTTTCCTGGCTCCCATGCGTCTGCAATCTGGTCCCACATAAATGTGGTAGGGATACCTCCAAATGCTCTGAATACAGGACCTAAGAAATCGTCGCCTGATGTAAGGAATAGCGTGCTTGCATTTCCATTTTTCCACTTAAGTTCTTTTACAAGCCCTACTATTCTTGCTGAGCCACCAACCTTTACCTTTGTCTTTACACCATTAATGTAAATTTTTGTTTTGAATGGGGTAATCTGGCTCTGGAAATCGGATGTGGTGAGGATTGTAATTCTTTGAGGTGGAAGCCTGAATCCGTTAACGACTACGAAAGAGAGTACTAACAAAACTGCAAGTGTTAGCACGACAATTAATTTAATGCCTTTTTTCATAATTTACTGCCTCCTTTCTTTGTAATTAATATTGTTGTTATTTTTATTTTAATTAGATATCAAATTTTTGCAAATCTTATACTTAACAATCATAAGTCTTTTAAGATAAGTTAAGTTTAGTTACAATTTCTAAATTAATGTGGGGTGCATGTGCAAATGGAAAAATAAAGACATACTAAAATCAGATTGAGTTGTAGCCAATCCTTATAAATACTTATTTTGTCGGTATTTTACTGTATGCGAACAATTTTTCGCTTTTCGGCCGAATTTTGCCAATTTTTGACCCTCAAGAAAGCCTCTATTTATGAGGTTTTCTATTTTCGGCAATTTGGTTCAAGTTGATAATTTTGTGGCAATTTTTAAGAAATGCCGATAAATACAGGCTTTATTGCAATTTTCGTATGCCCTAAAATAAGGCCGTTTAACGCGTTTTGCAGGTATATTTACCCTAATTTTCTCAAGATCGCGCTCTACGGGTCTTAAATTAGCGATTTTGAAACGGGCACTGATAAATACAGGGTTTGTTTAGGATAATCTATCATCGTTGAGCTATATTTGTGAAAGGACCTCTTCCTCTCCTGCCGTCCTTGAGTGAGTGGAAGTAAGCGAATGATCTTAATGGATAGAACAGACGCAGAGTTTCCTTTATAACTTTTCTTCTTTCCTTTGAAAGTACAAAAGTAAATTAAGAGGATCTAAGGAAAAGTTTTGCATAAAATACTAATTGTCGAAATGCAAAATTGTGAGGACAGAGATTCTTCACTTGCCATGCTTCTTTGGAATAATAGAAAAAAATCAGGTAATGTAAAATTACGCGGTTGTTAAAATTGAAACTACTTATCTGGCGTAGCAAAATCAAAAATTTTGCCGTTAAAGTATAATCTTTTTGTCGTGCCCGAAATAGCGGAAAAGTACAGGCATCTCAAATAGGTTTGTTGTTAAAGAAGAGGCTCTTTGCCAGGCAAAGATTTACTACTTAGTAAAGTACTTTCTTTATGGTAAAAAGTGTTTCGTCGGAGCAATACTGGAAAAGGTAATTTGCGTAGGTAGGTTGTGCAGATGTTTTATTGTTAAAGCAGAAGTGTCCGTTATGCCAGCATTATTTAGAAAAAACCAAGTTAAGGAGAGCAACAAAAAGTGTGCATTTTAAAAATGCCGTGTGGATAAAAATATTTAATAGTATGATATGGCAAGGCGGAAAGCTTTTTATTGATAAATTTTCTATAATTTAAAAATTATAACATTGAATTGCAAAAACTTCGTTCTTAAAGGGTGATTGTTTGTTAATTTGTTGAGTGCAGGTTTAAAAATTTACTTGCAGAATTTTATTTTTTGGATTTAATGTTAATTTTAATTTTGGTTTTACTTCATATGGATATTGACCAAAAATATTTTTGCAGTATAATTACAAATTGTAAAACTTGTTGAAGGGAGGTGAAGAATGTGGATACCAAAGAATTCGAAAAAATGAGTATAGAGGAAACACTCAAAACACTTCAAACAGATCCAGAAAAAGGTTTAACCGAGCAAGAAGTCCAGGAAAGAATCAAGAAATACGGCAAAAACGAAATTCCGGAAAAAGAAGAATCCACATTGCACAGAATATTACGAAGATTCTGGGGTCCTATTCCTGCTATGATCGAAACGGCAGCAATTCTTTCTGCCGTCGTTCACAAGTGGGAGGACTTCACAATAATCGTATTGTTGCTTATTACTAACGCATTTATCGACTTCTGGCAGGAGTCTAAAGCACTTAATACGCTAAAAGTTTTAAAAGAAAAACTTGCTAAAAAAGCAATCGTGCTTAGAAATGGTGAGTTTAAAGAAATTGATGCAAGGGAGCTCGTGCCAGGAGATATTATTAAAGTAAGGATAGGTAACATTATCCCTGCGGATGTAAAGATAATCAAAACGGACTATGTACTCGTTGACCAGTCCGTCCTTACAGGGGAGTCGCTACCTGTTGCAAAGAAAACAGGTGATGTACTTTATTCGAACTCCATTGCAAAGCAGGGTGAGGCGATAGGAGTCGTTATTAATACGGGTCTTAATACCTTCTTTGGCAAGAC
>WFZA01000013.1 GCA_015489815.1 Caldisericales bacterium
GTACAATTCTCTTCTCAAAAAACTTAATCTTTATCTTTTATCTTTAAAAAAGATAGTTGACGCCGTAATCAAATATCGGATAAGAAAATACGAAACCTACGATACTTAAAAATTTTTAGACGAAATAAAGATTATTACTAAAAATCCAATTAAAATATACTTTATTATGCAAATACTGAAAAGTAAACTGGAAAATATATAAATAATAGTCAATAATCTTAATAAAGTGCAAAAAGATTAAGTTCTATTTAAATTTATGAACATAAAATATATACATTCCGAAAAAATAAGAAGTCTACAAACAAGAAAAAGGAGGTACTGCAAACCGTAAAGCCTGCACAGGATAAAAAAGTGCTTCGGCAGTTGAAAACTGTGGGGGAAGTATACCCTTATATGAGCAGTGGAGAAAAGAGAAGGCTTTGGCGCCTCATCATTAAACGAATAACCTTGTACAAACGCTCTTTTAGAATTGAGTGGAAGAACGTCATTAAAACACAGGGCTCTCTCAAATTGATTTCAACGTATGGTGCGGAAGGGGGGACTTGAACCCCCAAGGGCTTATCGCCCACTGGGACCTGAACCCAGCGCGTCTGCCAATTCCGCCACTTCCGCAAAGCAAAGACAACTCGCAAAAAACTCACAAAAACAGCCCCACTCCGTAAAAGCAGACCAAAAACTCGGACTAAAAGCTGCCCAAACTTATTTTACTTCTTTTCCTTTATCAGCAAAGGAAACACTGCAGGCGACTTCTGAGAATTTTTCCGGAAAAGTTTTTTCACTGCCTTTTCCACCATCTTCTCTATGTCACTCTGCCTGTCTATTTTAGCAGATTTTTCTACAGTTTCAACTATTTTGCTCTTCAGTTTTTTAACAATTTCTCCCTCCGAGCCTTTGGGGAACATTATCCCCCTCGTTTCTATGTGCACGGGTTTTTTCACTTTCCCGTTCTTGCTCACAACGATTACAGCAAAAAGCATTCCCCTGCTGCCCATCTCCCTGCGCTCTGCAAACATCGGAATTTCTTCGTTCGTTTTCAATGCAATCTGTGTGTTTCCTTCCACAATAATACTACCCGACTTAATGCGTGGAAGTTTTTTCATTTTGCCTTTTGATATACGCACGCCAAGGCCATTTTCAAGGATAAACACATTTTTCTCACTGATCCCTTCGCTCTTTGCAATCTTCTTTGCAAAAACGAGGTGCCTGTATTCACCGTGCACTGGAATGTAGTACTTCGGCTTTGTAGTGCGCAGCATAAAACGGATGTCCTCCTGCGAGCAGTGCCCGGACACATGGATTCCGTCTTCCTTTCTATAATACACATCTGCGCCCAGTTTGAACAGCTTGTTTATCGTATCAGACACGACGCGCTCGTTACCCGGAATAGGGTCAGCAGAAACGATCACCGTGTCGCCCTTTGTTATACTAATCCCGTTGTGCATACCGTTTGCAATGCGCACGAGCCCGGACATCGGCTCGCCCTGCGTGCCCGTCGTAATGAGCGTTACTTTCCTTTTGGGCAGGGTAGAGATATTGGAAAGCTCCACTTCTATATTCTCAGGCACTTTTATGTACCCAAGTTTTTTTGCTATTTTTACCGTTTCAACAAGGCTTCTTCCGTCAAAAATCACTTTGCGCCCGAACTGCTGCGACACATTTATAATCTGCTGGATGCGGTGGATGTTCGTGGAAAATGTCGCCGCAATAATCCTGCCTTTCGACGCCTTGAATATCGGTATAAGATTTTTGCCGATCAGGGATTCTGAACCCGTGAACCCGCTTTCATCTGCGTTGGTACTGTCAGAGAGAAGCGCGACAATGCCTTCCTTGCTGAGTTGTTTGAGGCGCTCCACATCCATTTTTTTGCCGTCAACAGGTGTTTTGTCAATTTTGTAATCGCCCGTGTGGAAAATAATGCCTTCTGGCGTTTTTATTGCAATGCCGAAACTTCCGGGAATACTGTGCGTAACCCGAATAAACTCAATTTCAAAAGGCTGTGCAGAAATACGCCCCCTGTTTTCCATTTCTCTAAACTGAATTTTCTTCTTTATGCGCTCGGGTAGGTTGTTTTTGACGATTCCCAGCGTAATGGGCGAACCTGCAATAAACGGCGGGGTAATGTCCTCCAGCAAAAAACGCAGCGCGCCGATGTGATCCAGATGGCCGTGCGTAAGCACGATCCCTTTCAAATACTTCTTTTTCTTTTTTAAATACGAATAATCCGGGATGATAAAGTCAATCCCCGGCATATCGGACGAAGGAAACTTAAACCCAAAGTCCACGAGCAGGATACTTTTGTTTACCTCGATAATCGTGGAATTTTTGCCGATTTCACCGATCCCTCCGAGCGGTATAATTTTTACTTCACTGTTGTTAGCCACTTGACATCTCTCCTTTTATCTATAAAATATATCAGCATTTGGGGCGTAGCCAAGCGGTAAGGCAACGGACTTTGGATCCGTCACCGAAGGTTCGAATCCTTCCGCCCCAGCCAGAATTTCTTCCCTCTGCTGAAAAACAA
>WFZA01000014.1 GCA_015489815.1 Caldisericales bacterium
AAAACTATTGACACACGAAATTATTCTACTATAATGTCAAAATTTTTTATAAGGAGGTTGACTATGAGGAAAGTGGTCACAACTATTCTGACTGTCGCAATTATTGCGGCACTGGTGTTTACTGGGTGTACTTCCCAGGGAAGCAATCTAAGTAGGATTAAGAAGGCTGGTGTGCTGAAGGTTGGTGCTGACACTACTTATCCGCCATTTGAGTGGATTAACACGCAGACAGGTAAACCTCAAGGTTTTGATGTTGATTTAGCGAACTTGATTGCAAAAAAGCTTGGCGTAAAGGCAGAAATTATTTCTACTTCGTGGGATGGGATTATTCCTGCCCTTAAGGCAGGAAAGTTTGATGTAATTATTTCAGCAATGACTATTACAAATGAGCGAAAAAAGGAAATTGATTTTTCAGACCCGTACTATGATTCAGGGCAGATTATTGCGGTAAGAAAAGATAATACTACGATTCATAGCCCAGAAGATCTTTCTGGTAAGGTGGTTGGTGTCCAGACAGGCACGACGGGTGAAATTGCTGCTAAAAAGATTAAAGGAGCAATTATTAAGGAATATCCTGACATTCAATATGCGTTTACAGATCTTGAGAAAGGAAGAATTGATGCAGTAATAAATGATTTTCCTGTTTCCGCTTATTATGCAAAAGGGCATCCTGATGTGAAACTCGTTGGGAAATTATTTACCAAAGAGCAATACGGCATTGCTCTCAGAAAAAACGAAACTGATTTAAAAGAAGCGATAAATAAAATATTAAAAGAGATAAAATCCGACGGCGAATACGACCAGATCTTTGAAAAATGGTTTGGTAAAAAGCCGGAGGATTAGTCATGCATCTTTGGCATAACTTTTCGGCTATCTGGCGGAGTGTCCCCTTCCTTTTGAAGGGACTCCCCATTACTTTATCTCTTACAGGACTCTCAGGGCTTATTGGTGTTGGAATAGGACTGATTTTAGCTTTAATGAAAATCTCAAAAAACAAACTTTTTAGGTGGTTTGCTTTGGTTTACATTGATCTGTTTCGCGGGACTCCTTTACTTCTTCAAATAATGATTGTTTATTATGCGCTACCTTTAAATATAGATGCTTTCTCTGCTGCTATTATTGCTCTTTCTCTGAATGCCGCTGCCTACCTTGCAGAAATATTCCGTGCAGGAATTGAGTCTATTTCTAAGGGGCAAATGGAAGCAGCACTTTCTGTCGGGATGAATTACTCTCAAGCTATGAGATACATTATTATTCCTCAAACAATTAGAAGGATTATTCCCCCGACTACAAACGAAATTGTTGCACTGCTAAAGGACACTTCTCTCGTTATGGTTATAGGTCTCGCGGAAATTGTGTACAAAGCAAAGCAAATTGGTTCTGCTACTGCTAACTTTCTCACTCCACTTATGTTTGCTGCTATTTTGTATTTAATTTTTACTATTCCGCTTACTCGTTATGCAGAAAAGCTGGAGAGGAGGTTTAGCAGAGGTGATTAAAACAGTTAATTTAACAAAGAAATTTGGTGACTTGTTAGTTTTTGAAGATGTTAACTTTAAAATTGAAAAAGGCGAGAGAGTCGTTATTATTGGGCCTTCTGGTGCAGGAAAAAGCACTTTTATTCGTTGTCTGAACTTTATAGAGTTTCCTACGAGTGGTGATGTGTATTTTGATGGAAAGAAAATAGACGAAAATTCAAACCTTCCTGCAATAAGACAGAGGATCGGCATGGTTTTCCAGCATTTCAATTTGTTCCCTCATCTTACTGCTCTCCAGAATGTTACTATAGCTCCCATAAAAGTTAAAAGGATGAGCGAAAAAGAAGCAAACGAAATTGCAATGTATTATCTTTCAAAGGTAGGGCTTGCAGATCGTATTAATCATTATCCCTCTCAGCTTTCTGGCGGTGAAAAACAGCGTATTGCAATAGCCCGTGCGCTTGCAATGAAACCTGATTTAATGCTTTTTGATGAACCTACATCTGCGCTGGATGTGGAAATGGTAAAAGAAGTACTTGATACGATTGAAAAGCTTGCTTTTGAGGGAATGACCATGATTGTCGTAACTCACGAGATTTCTTTTGCAAAGGAAGTTGCAGATCGTTTAATTTTTATGGCAGACCACCATATAGTTGAGGAGAATACTCCATCCGAATTTTTTGCTCACCCCAGGACAGAGCGTGCAAAAAAATTCCTCAACAAAATTGTTAATATATAAATAAGGAGGCAGGTGTATATGGAAATTAAGGATTACAAAGAAAAGTTTTCTTCTCCTTTTATAAAGGATGCAATGAAAGTCCATAGTGATGTAAGAAAGTTTATGGCAGATTTTTTAAAAGAACAACGAGATTTTGTAGAAATTCCTCCCGTAATAATTTCTGCCATTACCGATCCATTAAATCATCCAACAACTAAGTCACAAATAGAAGTATATGGATATAAATACGAGCTTACGAAAAGTATGATTTTCCACAAACAGATTGCAATGCATGTATTGGATAAAATTTTTGCTTTCTCACCCAATATCAGGCTTGAGCCTACAGAAAGAAAAAATACAGGCAGGCATTTAATTGAATTTACTCAGATTGATGTAGAACAAAAAAATGCATCTCGTGAGGATGTAATGAATCTTGCTGAAGATCTTGTGATTTATACTATTGAGAAAGTACTTGAAAAAGATAACGACATACTTGGTAAGTATGGTAGAAAGTTAAAAGTGCCAAATAAGCCTTTTAAGAAAATTACATACAAAGAGGCAGAAGCTAAATATGGGCCAGATTTTGAGACGAAACTTTCTAAGGATGCTGATGAACCTTTTTGGCTCATTGATATTCCAATAATGGAGAGAGAATTTTACGATAGAGAAGATCCTTCACGTCCTGGCGTATTATTGGATATGGATTTAATTTATCCTGAAGGATTCGGAGAAGCATCCTCGGGTGGAGAGAGAGAATATGAGTTAGACCGAATTTATAGAAGAATTGCAAAGAAAGGACAAACGCCTGAGCAATTTAAATGGTATATTGAGTTTGCAAAAGCCTATGGACTTATTCCTTCTGCTGGCTTTGGAATAGGCATTGAGAGATTTGTCCGTTTCGTACTTGGTGCAAAGGATGTAAAAGATGTAGCGCTGTTCCCTAAAGCACCAGGAGAATTTTATCCTATATAAGAAATTTTTTCGATTTATTGTTTTTGCGCAGGAGAGGTAAGTTCTCCTGCGTTTTTGTCTGGAGTAAACAATTCAAAAACAAATATAGCTATCCCTATCATTATTATAATGTCTCCTATGCTGTAAACTGTTTTAAATTTTCCAAACATCGAAAGTAATATTCTATCGCCTAACAAATTTAATCTTGTTTTGGCTGACATTACTGTAGCATTGTAAAAATGTCCGTATTTCATTAAAAGTTTTATTTTTTCTGTTTGTCCTGATATTGCCAATTGCTTTAAGCTTTGAGGCATATATCCTTTGTTTGCAAGTATTACTATTATATTTAAAATAAATCCTGTTGTTGTAACTTTTATACCGTTATATTCCTTAAAGTTTGTTAGTAGGAATATAAGTAGTACTATCAAGGAAATGATATAAAGGATAGGCGTGAGATAATTTAATTTGCTTTGAGCGAATTTCTTATTAAAAATAGCAATTTGGATAGTAAATCCTAATAAAATTAACCAGAAAAATTTAATATTTTTGTTCTCTATGTTTTTTATATTCCTGTATTTGAGTATAGCTACCAAGAAAGCAGATATAATTAAAAATAAAAGTAACATTTATTTTTCTGTTTTTTCGCCTGTTTTATCAGAATGTATAATTGCGTCTTTGGGGAAATACTTCTCCCATTCTTCAGGATTTTCAGTTATAGTTTTGTCTTTTAGCATTTCGTTTATCATATCATAGAAGGCATCTGTCGCGTAAGGATCGAATTGTTGCTCTTTTTCTTTCTCATGTTGCTCTTTTCTTTTTTCCTTATCTGTATGGATTTCCTTGAGAGCATCCTCTATACTCTTTCGTGGCTTATAAGGTCTTTTGCTTATCATTGCGTCGAATGAATCAGCAACGCATATAATTCTTG
>WFZA01000015.1 GCA_015489815.1 Caldisericales bacterium
AAAAATTTAACGGAAAATTTGAGTAAAAAGAGCGAAAAACTGTGAAACATTTTTGGAGAAATTTCATCTATATAAGTGAGGGGAGAAATATGGAAGAGAATAACGGAAAATTAAAAAAGAAAAACGAAAGCAGGTTTTGCAGTTTAATAAGGATGCTTTTTATAAGGAGGTGGTGTAATATGAATGCAGTGATTATAAAAACTAACCGTTGAGCAAAGGCAAAGTGCAGAGAGGTTGTTCGTAAAAATAGGCGTGCTCGTTGAAAACCTCAAAGCAAATTGCCTTTGCAAACTTCCAGAACCGCTCTTCGAACTCGTTAATCTCCGCACCAGAGCCCGAACCTCAATAAGTGCTTTGCAAATGAAGCGAAAAATCCCACCAAAACCGAAACGCAAATTCGTTTGCAAAGTTTTTGAAATGAGAGTAAAATTTTCGATTATGGAGACAGATAAAATATGAAAAAAGCAATTACTACTTTAGTAATTTTTGTTTTAGTGCTTGGCCTAGCTTCTTTTGTGGTAAGCGCAAAAACACTACCAGGAAGTAGTAATACTCAGTATCCAGTTTTAATTAAAGAAACTATCAAAACTGTATCTTTTTCTAAATTTATTTCAGGGCTTGAAAAAACTGAGGGGTTAAATCGTCGTGAGGCTGTAGAATATATTGGAAACAAAGAGAAAGCATTTGGAAAGTTACATCCAGAGCTTTTTACTTTATATCCCAACCTTTCCTCAGGACGCTACGCATATGTGCAACTTTCTCGTTCTGAGTATTTTGGGCAAGTCTACTGGAAGCATTACGGAATAGAGAGAAGTAGGTCTGTAGTTATCCAGCAATTTGTATATGCAGAAGTTTATGTTGACGAATTTTCCAGGCAATTTGTCTGGGTGAGTGATCCGTTTACTATGCAAGACAACAGTAGATATGCATGGCATTCTACATATAACCATACACGACGGGATTCACCTACTCAATTCACGGCAATGAGCAGCGGATATGCGGAAGTTTCTACAAGTTCTTCTATATTTTTCCGCTTTTTAGGAAGCACCCATTATTACAGGAAAACCTGCGATTTTCCAATATGGACTTATAATTTGCACAATTGGTGATGTTACAACCTGGCAAAGTTTTATTGGTAGAACATAAATTGTACCGAAATGCAAACTTATTTGAAAAGTTTTTAGAAGAAAGCGAAATAAAAAAGACTTTTAAAGTTTTTAAGGCATCAAGATTCAAATAACGAAAGGAGGCCGATGTGAAATTTAAAAAGATATTTTTGGCTGTTTCAGCAATTGCGCTCGTCGTTATTTTAGCATCTGCTTTGCTCGCGTATAGTTTGCTGAGGGTAAGGCACTGGGAAGTTGCGTATTACGGGAAGAGTAACGGCGTTGCATGTGAAGTGCTCTACACTGAAACACCTTACCGCACGCTGAAGCAATATCTTGCACACAGACATTCTTCAAACACTTTGTACTACTGTGAAACCTGGGTAAAGTTAGACAAGTCCATAGGTGGTGCTTACGACTTCAGAGTAGAAAATTACGACCCTTATCCTGCGGTTCCCGCTGGAACCTGGGTTAAAGTGGACAGCAGGTTTTGCACTCCAGACCTTAACAAACAGAAAACATTTCTGCTGAGTGTAGCATACCATTACGAAAAATACGGCAAAGGTGTAGGCGTTGCAACTCTGGAGATGTCACAAGTAAAAAGGCCGCCGTTTCTTCCAGAGTGCAAACCAGGGCATCCGATATTCTGGAACTTTTAACTTCGGTTATAAAAACGCATCGGCAAGGGAGAATACAAAATGCACAAAAATGTGAAAAGAAGAAAATTACATTTTGAGCGAAAGCAAGTGCACAGAATGCTTATCTATAAAAAACGGCGTTTATTGAAAACTTCAGTACAAAATGTTTTTGCATCTTTATGATAATTTATGGAGGAAAAAATGGCAAAATTAAATAAAGTTCTAATTGCAATAGTTGTAATAAGTATGCTTGTCGTTTTCTCTGGCTGCAATAATAAAACAAACCCGGCAAGCCAGAATAGAACCTCTTCCGACCAGAGTGAGGCACAGATTGCTTCCCTCGTAAAGTGCAAAGAATCCTTGAACTTAGACGCACTAAAGTACGACGAAATAGCTATTCCAAAAGATTATCCGTCGGTTGCAGGAATTGCAGTTAGCGGAGATACTCTGTTTTTCTGCTCTGGCAGCGATAAGCCTTCAAAAAGTACTGCGCCCTGCCTCACATACATAGAAAATCTGTTCAGTTATAACTTGAAAACAAAAGAGCTAAAAACCGTTGCAACGGTTGACAAAGGTTTTGTCCAGATAGATTGGGTTAGTGCTGATAACAACTGGGTTGTTTACAGAGAAATAAGGGACGAATACGGCGGGCCTGTACGAATATACGCAATAAATAGAAAAAGCAATGCAAAAACGCTCGTGTACGAAGAAAAAGGCTGCACAAACTGCAAAGGCGTAACCTCCTCGCATACATTCAACTTAAACCTGTGGAAAGACTTTCTTATTGTGCCTCAAGTTTCGTTTAAAGCAACGAAGAAAAACAAGAGCGGAGAGGTAGAAGAGGGCATTTTCCACAATTCAATAAAACTACTGAACCTTAAAACTGGCAAAACAAAAGTAATTTTTAGCAAGACATCGCCTCTTAGTTTGAGCGGAGCTATTTTCTCGGTAAGTGTCAATTCTTCCCACCTCGTTTTTAACTATGCAGAGGGCGGGAAGCAGAGCATATATGTTTACTCTTTTGATAGTGGCAGTCTCAAAGACATTCTGGATGTCTCGCTAAGAAAGGATGCAAGTGGAAGCAATAATTATCTCGTGGATAGAGTTTTGCTTACCGAAGACGACTTTGCCATTTTTGATTATCCCGTTAATTTGCAGAAAAACGCCTTCCTTAAAGTTATCGCACCCATTGGAAACATAAAAGAAATGAAGTCTCTGCCTATTACATCTCCGTACTATTACCTCACCTTCCCGCAAATAGAGTCAAAAGATTACATCGTCTGGGCAAACAGGAAGAGCGACACACTTTACATACTTAACAGAAGTTCGGGCTGTTTGAAAACTATTAAATTGGGCGTTGGATATATGTGGATCGCAGATGACAAACTCTTTATAGAGGGAGGATTAGGATTTAAAGAGTCTTTTATCGTTATGGACTTACAGAAAAACGGATTTTAAGCGCGTATAACCCGCAGCAAGGTGTAGATTAAAGAATAGAAAACTTTTAAGCAGAATAAATTTATAAGCACGGGAGTAGTTGTGATGGCAGGTTGGAAAAAGAAGCGTGGCCCGATAAAAATGCACGACACAATTTTTAAAGTGCACATACTAACTGTATACCGGCTGCGCGTTAGCTGCCTCCCAACTGCAGTAGAGTTAACTGTTCTGACCGTGTTGAGAAAGGAGAAATATGAAACTACTTAAATCGCAATTTGCACAGAAATTTGCACGAAAGGGTAAAGGCTTTATACTTGTGCTGATTTTGCTTTCGGCCGGGCTTTTGCTTGGAGCGTTCTCGTCCAACAGAATCAGTGCAAAGATAGCATTGGACGAAGAAGCGTCTAAACTCGGAGCAGAAACATCTTTTGTATTGCAAAGGGGAGATAGCGGCGCATGGAAAGAGGTACACGACACCTTCACGAGCAATACGGAGAATTGCCCCGTTTCCATCGCAATTCCAGAGGATAAAAGCAGTGTAGTACTCGTAATAACGGCAGACGGAAAACTCTTTCGCTCGCTGGATTACGGGCGGCACTTTTCGCAGGTTGCGGACCTTGGCTATGGTAATTTGACGCCTGCAAACGGAAATCAACGGTGCAAAGTTGCGTGCGGCAATTCCGGGGTTGTTTACCTGTTTGCAAAAAACGACAACTCTTCAACAATTGGGTTAAGCGAAGATTACGGAAAGACATTCCGTTTCAAGAAGCTCGACTTTGCCGTTTCAGACATCTTTACGCTGAGTGCTTCAAAGGACACCGTTTACTTTACTTTTCCAGAGCGCGTGTACTTTAGCAAAAAGCAAAGCAGTATGTCGGAGGGGTGTTACGGCTTTGACTTTGCTAAAGGTGCCTTCGTGAAGGTTTCGGGTTTTTACCCGGGTAATTATTGGGCATCTGCGGACATTGCGCCGGTGCACGCTTACGGAAGCAGTTTATACTTCTCGTTTGCAAACAACGAAGGTGTAATATACAGGACGAGTACTTCAGAAGATGCTTCTGGAGTTAAATTTTATGGAGGCTTTAACTCTCTGCTCGTGCAGACTTTTTCAAAAGTTGGGGACTTCTGCGTGGAAGATAACGGCCAGATGATTATTGCAACAGACTGTGGAATATTTTCTGCGGATGTTTCTGATAACGCAAAACACGGGAAAATAGAAAGCGTGAACAAAGTCCTTGCTGGAAGTAAGTTGCTGGAAGTAACGAAAAATATTTTGATAAAGCCTGACAAACTGGTGTACGATAAAGAACACAAAACAGTTTTTATGTCGACTGAATCAAACGGATTGTTTGCAGGTTTGTACTATAAAGGCGTACTTTACTGGGTGACCGTCCCCGTTTTTGAGAATGTTAATTTATACTCTGCAGAAAATACGGACTGGGCAAGAGACACCCTTTCTGTGAAAAATCGCTTTTTGCTTTCTCCGTTCTTTCAGGAGTCGCCGCCTCTGTCCATTTACGACTTTGCAATTTCACACTTACCTTACCGCATTTACCTTGCAACGAACTACGGATTGGCCGTGCTTAAACTCAAAGAATTTCACTGATACGGGCTGTTGACGGCAATGGTAGGAGAGCAAACCTTTGTTAGAAGAGTGCGCCGTGTAAACGCGCTTCTGCATTTTGCACATAACATACGGCTTAACTATGCGGCACTTGCTTAAACGGCATTCGTTAAAATCTCGCAAAATTTTTAGCTGATTTTACGAAAATCGTGAAACTTTTTCGTGAGTTTTCCGTCTATTATATAGAGGTGTAAAAATTTTGTAGGTAAAATTGTGCAACTACCGCACACATAATTTGCAAAGTTTTTACAACGAGGTAAACTTGATTGGAGGTAAAATGTTTGTTATGCAAAAAGTTTTCGAGAATTCACTTTTAAGGACGCTGGCGCCGTTATTCGTGCAATTTAAACACTTAAAAATCAAAAAGTGTATTTTTTAGTTTTGTGGGAGGGGAAAAGTGAAAGTGAAATCGTCAAAAGTTAAAAGCATCATTCTCATCCTTATCGTGGTTGCTTTTGTCTGGCCGTTCTACATTCCGCCTGTTTACTTGCACTACAGTGAGGGCTTTGCAAATAAATATCTGGATAACAGGCTTAAAGAGGACCAGAGAATTATGAAAGAATTTGCTGCTCAGGGCATTAAGGCAACCTTCCAGGGCACTTACCCGATGGCCCTGCGCATTACAGTGAACTTTCCTGAAGCCTGGGATAACAAGAAAAAAGAAGAAGCGCTCCTTAAAATTGAAGACGAAATATTGAAGAGCAAACTTACCGGCGTAAACGGAAGAAAACTTACATTAGACAATTCAAAAGCTGACGACCACATAACTAATTTAATTCACTCTGGCATTGTCTACAAAGATTTTGGAGTGTTTCAAAGCGTAGTTCTGCTTTCCGTTTCAGCAGTGGCACTGGATAAAAGAAACGGAAAAATTAACTCATTTTACCATCTTCCTTACTGCTACGGAGTGCTTTGTTTTCTTAAGTCTCCGCCTTACTTTTTGTTAAACTCAAACGACAATTACAGAGGCTATGCTTACCACTTTTTTGACGACTTTTTTCAAAGTAAATTACCAGTTCGATATGTTGTATACGACTTTCCGCCTATTTACATAAAAGGCTTGAGGATATTCAAGGTGTCCGTAACTGACGGAGTTTCGGTTGAAATGAGTCCAGGGATTTTCACAGGCAACGGAGTTTCAGCTGCAAGGTGGATTCCTTAGGGATTTGTTAAAAGAAAAACTAGACATAGGTACATCCTGTTACCCATATAACACGCAATAGCTTATAGAATTATTTGCTATGCTTTTTAAAATTATCTTGGAGATATTTATCTATTGGCAGCCTGAGGTCGAAAATAATGGAGCGTAAAATATATTTTGGAGGCTTACCTATGAGTTTCCTGAGCCATTCTAAATACTCTGCCCAATTAAAGGCATCTTCTCTGCCTGGGTGTGCAGCACTATTTCTAAGATCAACAACGCTAGCTGATTCACCTTTGACAGAATGTTTCTCCTCAAGTAATGCAGCAATATTCTTGATTGCTCTTGTAGAATTAGGGCAATCCTTTTTAAGTTTCTTTCTTATATTTTTAAATAGATCAGTACATTCGTCCATAATAGGATCATCCCAAAACTTTGCAATAAATATTAATTGACCTAAAGTTGGTGGATGAGTTGGATCTGCTGCGCACCTTTTAAGCATTTCGTAAGTAATTTTCCTAGTTTTAATTTTTTTAATCTTGGAAGGTGTAGCATCCAAAGGTTCAGTGAATGAAGATTTGCGGATGATATTAACCCATGGTGAAAACAACGAAATAGACATTTCTCTTTCAATTACTTTACAAAGAGATAAAATAACTATACTCCATCCATGTAATACCCCATTCTTTAAAAATATTTCTGAAACAAAAGCATCAATTAACTCAGTTCGAGAATCACTGTGAAGAGCTTTCCATACATCAGTAGATAGGTAATCATTCCAAAACCCTTCTGCTTCTAATCTTAACTTTTCCAGAACAAGATTAGCTTTGTTTTGGTTTTGCTTAATGGGTCCAAATTGATTGGAAATTTTAGTAAAACCTTTTATTCTGTTTTCAATATCCTTCTCAACCTGAGCAGCTTCTTCTGTTCTAGCCATTCTTCTTAAAGCTATAGGTATTTTCTTTGCATTCTCAAAAAGTGATTTATCTTTTATTGCAGTTGTTTCTCCTCCTACATAGTGAAATAAGAAAAAGTCTAGACCTCTTAAATCGTATATCTCGGATATAATTTTGCATCCAGTTTGTGTTGAAGATAGTTCTAGTATAAAGTCTCGATAATTGAGCCAGTGTTGTATAACTGCATCTTCCTCTTTAGTTAGTTCTAAAATCTTAAGAATAAGACGCCCTCGTGCTGCTATCCAGCGCCCATACGGTGTAGATAATTCTACCCTATCACTATCTTCTTTGCCGGTTATTGCTTCGAGTAATTCCATCTGCTTTGAACCATAAATTACTGCTGATTCTACAGTGTAAACATTTAAAACTGGGTCTATCCATAGAAAGGAACGCATTTGTTCTAAATTACCTGAAGATGCAAGTCCCTCTACATACTCAGAAGCTTTGTCAATTATTTGTTCGTCACCGATATTAAGACTAAAATATGAATAAACAGGAGCAATTATATCTTTAATTTTTACAACGGGGATAGAAACACCATTTATATTGATTTGATTCAGATTATCCGCCATAAACTAACCCTCCTTCTTTTATTTTCATGCGATTGATAATATTTATTCTGTGAATAAGTATCTTTCTAGAGTCCTAATAGTTGCAAACCATATTTTTTTAATTCTATAAACTCACCCCTCACATTTGCCTGCTCTTCTCATATATTAAACATAACAAAGAATAGAAAAAAGTCAACTTGTTGTATAAGTCCAATACATTTATGACTTCAAATAGTATTTTATCATAAAAGCTTCAGTAAGTGTTTCATCAAAGAATAGAAATCGCTTAACTTTCTTAATCAAACTGAGTAATTTTTTTTTATTTTTACAAACTTATTTGTGCCATACTGTATATAAAGTCCAGGATATATAAAATCGCCTGAAGGCGATTTGGGTGATGGCTCAGATGCCCGCTTATTAAGCGTTGTACAAATTCTAAA
>WFZA01000016.1 GCA_015489815.1 Caldisericales bacterium
AGAAAACGTTCTGTATAAGCTCATTTTGTTTATTTAAAATAAGTTGAACATCGGAATAGGTAAAGTTCTCGCTGTTTTCTGCCTTCTCATACAACGGTTTAAGCTCGGGGTCATTCTTCACATATCCACTATCCATCCAGAACAGGTTAAACAAGGCAATAAGATTTGTATAGTCCTGGTTTGAAAGGTAATTAACAATTGCTTTTTTATTAAGAGGGTTACTAAACTTCTTAAATGCTTCGTCGCGCTTATCAAGCAACTTTTTATAAAGAGGTACTTTTTTTACTATGTGGTCCCAATTAATATCAAAAAATCCACCAGGTATCTGTATTATTTCCCACTTCTGGCTATCAGTAAGCTTCTCTGCAGGAATTTCAGAGAGAGCCTCTCGAATGTCCTTTTCTCCATTTTGGTAATCAATGATTTGTTGTATAAGTGAACCGGAAAGGTCAAATGTGACTTTTACATCTGGGTACTTAGAAACAAGATACGGCATTCTCCAGTAATCTTTTACGGCATGAAGCCTCACCCAGGGCAAAATAAATTCCTTTTTTAAAGGATTTTCATAGAATGGTTGGTGATTATGCCACACAATAATGACATTGAGCGGTTTTTCCTGTGGTGCACATCCACCACCGGGAAGAACGACAAGCATACCTACAAAAGCAACGACGAGCAAATACACCACAAACCTTCGCCAGTTTTTCATATAAACCTCCTTCCTAATTCTAAAAATTTTTATAAAGGCGCCCCATACGCCTTATTGCAAATTCTTATTTCGAATTCTTTAAATATCTTGTCTTAAACTCAGTATAAAACTCTTCGAAGTAATCCCCTGCTATTGCCTTGCGAATGTCCTGAATTAACCTGTGCATAAAGTACAGGTTGTGAATTGTTGCAAGTCTTGGCGCAAGGTATTCTTTTGCCTTAAAAAGATGGTTTAAGTATGCCTTTGTAAAGTATCTGCAAGTTTCGCACCCGCAGTCCTCTTCAATGGGAGTAAAGTCTTCTTTGTAAATCGCTTTCGTAATTTTAATCGGGCCGTCTTTCGTAAAGAGTGTTCTGTTGCGTGCGACACGCGTTGGCAGCACACAGTCAAACATATCCACCCCCAGCCGCACATACTCCAGGATACTGATCGGGTCACCCACTCCCATAAGATAGCGCGGTTTATTCTCTGGTAGTAAAGAAACGGTGTAATCTACAAATTCTTTCGTAAGGTTTTTGTCTTCACCTATGCTAAGCCCCCCAAGAGTTACACCCTGAAAGCCGAGCGACAAAATATTTTTTACTGCAACTTCACGGAGGTCTTTATAAAACCCGCCCTGTATTACGCCAAACATCACCTGGTCGTCTCTCTTCTTTGCGCGGAGACTTCTCTCTGCCCAATCCAGCGTAATCTCAAGCTCCTTTTCTGTCGTTTCGTGGTCAGAGGGATATTCGCTGCAAATATCAAGCGGTATAATAATGTCTGAACCAAGTTTTTCTTCTATCTCAACAACCTTTTCTGGAGTAAAGTGATGTTTTGAGCCGTCTATAAAAGAGCGGAATTCTACGCCGCTTTTTTTGATTTTCCTTATCTCTCTAAGGGAAAGCACCTGGAATCCGCCGCTGTCCGTTAAAATAGCATGTTTCCAGTTCATAAATTCGTGCAGCCCGCCTGCTTTTGCAATGGTATCTGGCCCCGGCTGCAAATAAAGGTGATACGTATTTCCAAGAATAATTTTGAAACCGATCTTTTCAACATCCAGCGAAGAAAGCGTCTTTACGGTAGCCTGCGTTCCTACGGGCATAAAAACAGGAGTCTCTATTTTTTCGTGCGCTGTATTAAACTCTGTAAGACGCGCCCTGCTTTTTGTACTTTGTTTTAACACTTTAAAATTAATGTCCATATTTCACCTCAAATAATTAGCATTGCATCACCAAAACTGTAAAAACGGTAATGTTCTTTTACTGCAACATCGTAAGCGTGCAAAGTAAATTCCTTACCGGCAAACGCAGAAACAAGCATCAGCAATGTGGTTCTTGGAAAGTGGAAGTTCGTGATAATTGCATCAACAATTTTAAAAGGATATCCAGGCTTTATAAACAGCTTTGTTTTCCCGCTCATCGACTTAAGCTTCCCGTTATAAGCAGATGCAGTTTCGAGAGTACGCACGACAGTTGTGCCGCACGCAAAAACTCTTCCGCCTTTTTCTTTTGCTTTGTTAACGATCCGTGCTGTTTCTTCTGGCACGAAGAATTCTTCCTCGTGCATTTTATGGTGTTCTATAATTTCTTCTTTCACCGGCTTAAAGGTACCAAGCCCTACATGAAGCGTTACATAAACGATAATTACGCCTTTATTTTTTAATGCGTCAAGAAGTGCTTTCGTAAAGTGCAAACCAGCCGTAGGAGACGCAACAGCACCTTCCTTTTCTGCAAAAATCGTCTGATACTCTTTCTCATCCATTATTTTACCTTTTATGTACGGCGGCAGCGGCACATTCCCGATACTTTCAAGAATCTCGCGCATAGAAAGGTTGCTTTTACTTACAAACTGCACGACATTTTCACCGTTACTCCCTTTTTCTTTAACCTCAATCGTTACATCTTCATTTACTACAATTCTGTCGCCTGCGTGTATTCTTCTATTGGGGCGCGTCAGCGCAAGCCACTCAAATTCAGAACGCCGTTTAAGTAGAAACACTTCGCGCTTTCCACCTGTTTCTTTATTTACACCCTTTATGCGTGCACGAACAACCTTCGTATTGTTCAGGACGAGGACATCGCCCGATTCGAAGTAATCTATAATCTGAAAAAATTTCTTATGAGTAATACTTTGATTTTTCCTGTTTAGCACCATTAATCTTGCATGATCTCGTGGATAAATGGGGTGCTGTGCAATAAGCCCCTCGGGGAGATAATAATCAAATTCTTCGAGTCTCATATCACCGTAACATAGGAGTAATAATTTCTATTGCCTTTTTCTTTAAAATAGGGAAAAGTGCGCTGCCTATCTGATAAAACTTTGAGCTTTCTATCTGGGCAAGGACATTGCCGCCAAGGCGCAGGTATCCCATTGAGCTTACGAGTATTTCAGCAATTATAAACAAAATAATAAATGCAATAGAAAAACGGAAAAGTGCACCAAGTAGTGCATCCACCCACTTAAGGAACGGGCTTACGCGGACGGCCTTGCGCACGAGCACGCCTACAATTCTGAAAATAATTATTACGAGTAAGAATAAAACGATAAATGCAATGCCATATAGAATGCTGCTTGCTATGCTGTTTACTATGTACTGCTGCACGGTAAGTTGAGGCTGGGCACTTGCATTCTGCATAAGAAAAGTTTGAATAAATGAAGGGAGATGCAACGAAGAAAACGCAGCGTTAATGTTCTGTGCAGTCGCAGGAAGATTGGCAACGATGTCAGGAAGTTTTACAATGGGTGCAATTTTTTCTTTCAGAAATGGAGTTATAGATATCCACTTATCAAGAATAGGAGCAAAATTTGCACTGTATCCTTTTGCAACAAACCAGCCTACGATTACACCAAGAATGTCGAAAAAGGGTACAATTACACCAGACTTTATTCCCTTAATTACTTCAATTAAAAGAATGATGAAAACAATTAAATCAATGTAGTTCAGGTTATTCATACGATAATTTTACATACAAAGAGAAAAAATTCAATAGAATAAGCAGTTTATAACAAACATTTAAACTTTATATGCCTTAAACTTATCAACATCCTGTTTAAACCCCTTAACGACTAAAAATACGCCTTTTTCCGTACTTTCAGAATGCAAGACTTCCAGAGTGTCGTATATCTTAGAAAGAACGCTCTGTTTATCGTGAGGGATAAACAACTTCTCGCTCGTGTGAAGGCGTGAAATCTCTTTGCTAATTCTTTCTTTCAACGCTTCTATTCCTTCCCCGCTTAGCGCCGAAATAAAAACTGTTTCTGGGTACCTCTGTTTAAGAAAATTGAGTTTTTCCTCACTAATTTTGTCAATTTTATTGAACACCGTAATTCGAGGGATAAGAGATGCACCCAATTCGTTTATCGTCCTGAGGACAGTTTCCATTTTCGCACTAAAGTCCGGGACAGAAACATCCGTAACATGCAGGATAATCCACGCATCGAGAATTTCTTCAAGAGTGGAATGGAATGCGTAAATCAAGGCAGGTGGCAGATCCCTTATAAAACCGATTGTATCGACAAACAGCACTTTTTCCCCGTTTAGTTCCCCTTCCCTTACCAGAGTATCTAAAGTTGAAAACAGCATATCTTCCACATACGCATCAGGAGTTGTAAGTTTATTAAGTAAAGTCGACTTTCCGCTGTTCGTATACCCCGCAATTGCTATTATAGGAATGTTGCTCTTTTTCCTCTTTTTTCTTCTCAGCATCCGCTGTTTTCTTATCTCTAAAAGTTTCTTTTCTAGCACTTTTATCCGCTTTTCTATGTATCGCCTCTTTAATTCTGTTTTCTTTTCACCGGGCCCTTTAAGACCCATTTCAGAGCCTACCTGCTGGTCAAGGGAAATTCCGCTGTGCACGATCTCGGGAAGGTGCATTTTTAGTTCAGAAAGTTCAACCTGCAGCTTTCCTTCTTTAGTTTTTGCCCGCATGTCAAAAATCATCAGTATGAGATGCGGCCTGTCAACAACTGGCACTCCGATTTCTTTCGAAAGGTTCCTTATTTGAAGGTAAGAAAGTTTCGTATCTATAAAAACGACTTCTGTATCAAGTAATTTCACGATTTGCCTGATTTCGTTTACTTTGCCTTTTCCAATGAAAAATCCGTAATTTGTTTTTCTTGCAATGTAGGTTGTTTCTGCTGAAATCTCGTACCCCAGCGTCTCAACGAGAAGTCTAAACTCTTCAAACGAATCTTCAGATATTTCCCTTACGAGTGGATTGATTACTTCTACTACTACCGCTTTTTTGCTATCTTTTAGTATTTGAGTTCCTGATCCCATCAGGCATGCCTGCGCTTTGGGAAAAGCAATGCCGTAATTACCATACTGAACAGAGAAAGTAGCACAGAACCAATCATTGCATCCCAGAAAGAAGAAATTTTAAATCCAAAGTCGAATGCTGCAACAAACTCAAGAACGATTCCGTTCAGGATAACGACAAACAAACCAAATGTTACAATGTCAATAGGTAAAGAGATAAAGAGCAAAAATGGCTTTATCGTTGCGTTTGCAATACCCAGCAGAATAGCAGCAAGGATAAGACTCCAGAAATTGTCAAATTGGAATCCGTGCAGAATTCTGCTTACGATGTAAAACGAAACACTATTAATCAAAAGCGATGCTATAATCCTCAATCATTCACCTCTTCTTTTTATCAAGTATACCAGAACGGTGCAAAGTTGTAAAATATTTTTTTGCAAACCTGTGAGATTCGTCCCTGACCCTTTGCAAAAGCTTTAATACTTCTGACCGCCTTGACAGCCTTATAGGTTTGCCCCGCCCTTCCACAAAGACGAGCTCCTCTTTCTTTGCAAGCGAAGCAATCTCCACATCTACATTAAGTAACTTTTTAATTGCAATGGCAGAATCAAGCTGCCCTTTGCCACCATCAATAAGAAGAAGATCTGGCATTTTATCTGAAAACTCTTCTTCTGTTCCCCGTTCAAAACGCCTGAACAAAACCTCTTTTAGCATGGCAAAGTCGTTTGGGCCTTCCACATACTTAATCTTAAACTTTCTGTACTGGTTCTTATCGGGCTTTCCGTTTGTAAAAACGACCATAGAACCCACGGCATCCTGTCCAGAAACATTTGATATGTCGTATCCTTCTATGCGCAAAGGAAGTTTTGAAAGTCCCAGTGCTTCTTTCACACTTTCTAACAACTTTTTTTCTTTTAAAAGTTTTCTACGCTCAATGTAACTTTCAAGTTGTGCTTTTGCATTGTTCTCTGCCATTTTCACGATACTCTTCTGCAGTTCTCCACGCGCTTTCATAATACGCACCTTTGTTTTATTGTGAGAAGAAAGAAAATCTTCCAATTGCCTACTATCGGGTAAATTTACGCCGGTATAAATCTTACCAAAGTTTCCGTGAAAAGGATTTTGTATAAGAAACTCTTTAATAATTTCTTCTTTTGGCGAGCTACCTGGTACATTCAGCAGAAAAGGATATGACGAAACAAGCTTCCCGTGCCTTACACTCATCTTTACGATAGAAGCAATTTTACCTTTCCGATAAACTCCAAATGCGTCAAAAGAAACATTGCGTTCTACCACAACGCTTTGTTTCTCCATAAGGGAAAGAATGCTGCGGATCTGGTCTCTGTATATAGCAGCCCGTTCAAATTCCAGGTTCCTTTTCGCTTTTTCCATTTCTATTGACAGCTTTCTCAATACTTTATCGCTGTTTCCGTTAAGAAAGTCTTTTAAGGGTTCCACAATTTTTAAGTAATCACTCCTTGAAATTTTGTGCGCACAGGGGGCACTGCACAAACCGATGTGGTAGAGCAGACAAGGCTCAATCGTTTTGTCTTCCGTAATTTTAATGTTGCAGGTGCGAATAGGAAAAATTTTTCTGATTGCCTTTATCGTAAGATCAATTGCTTTCCCGTGAGGAAAAGGACCAAAGTACTCTCCATTCTGCCCCCTGATTCTGTAAGCTTTCAAAAGCCTCGGATAGTCTTCATTTGTAATCTTTATGTAAGGGTAATTCTCGTCGTCTACGAGGCGAATGTTATACGGAGGTTTATACTTTTTAATCAGATTGTTTTCGAGAAGGAGTGCTTCTTCCTCTGAGCCCGCTACGATAAAGTCTACGAAACGGATTTTATTGCTGAGAGACACAGTTTTAATATCGGAAGGGTGAACATAGGAAGAAACTCTTTTTCTAAGAGATTTTGCTTTGCCTACATATAACACCTTCCCTTTCTCGTCCTTCATTGTGTAAACGCCAGGGAGAAGGGGAAGGTGCTTTATTTCGTCAGGAAACTTTATGCTACTTTGCATAATCCGTGTAACGGGTTTCTCGCACTACCGTTACTTTTATTATGCCCGGATATACGACCTCCTGTTCGATTTTTTTTGCTACGTCATGAGAAATTTTCAGTGCAATGATTTCGTCTACTTCCGTAGGATTTACCATAATACGGACTTCTCTTCCTGCCTGAACAACAAAAGCTTTTTTAATGCCCGGGACCGAAGATGCAATTTTCTCTATTTCTTCCAGTCTCTTTATGTACATTTCAAGATTTTCTCTTCTTGCTCCTGGCCTCGTTGCAGAAAGCGTATCTGCAATTTGAACAATGGTATCAAGTACATTTTCAGGTTTTACTTCATTATGGTGTGCTGCAACTGCATGAACTACAAGTGGATTTTCGCCGTATCGCTTCAAAAGGTCTGCACCAATCAAAGCGTGGGGCCCTTCAATCTCGCTGCCCATGACCTTACCAATGTCGTGAAGGAACGCAGCACGCTTTGCAAGTGTTACATTTTCCCCAAGTTCCGAAGCAAGAATACTTGCAATCATCGCACTTTCAATGGAGTGCTGAAGCAAATTTTGCCCAAAACTCGTCCTGAACTTCATCCTCCCTATAAGTTTCTTTATTTCAAGAGGAACATTGTATATAGAAACAGACATAAGTGCTTCTTCCGCTTCTTTGAGAATCATCTGCTCTACATCTTTTTCTGCTTCTCTTACAAAGTCTTCAATGCGCGCAGGATGAATCCTTCCGTCCAATATAAGATGCTCTAACGCCTGCTTTGCTACTTCTCTTCTTATGGGATCAAAACAAGAAAGTGTTACGGCTTCTGGCGTGTCGTCCACCAACACATCAACACCCGTAAGCGTCTCAAATGTCCTTATGTTTCTGCCTTCGCGCCCAATAATACGCCCTTTGATTTCTTCTGAGGGAAGTGGCACTACAGAAACAGTCGTTTCAGACACATAATCGGTTGCACACCTTTCCATCGCTTCAGAAAGGATCACTTTCGCCTTTTGCTCTACATCAGTCTGAAGCTCTTCTTCCATTTCCTTTATGCGTTTTGCGTATTCTCCTTGAAGTTCTTTCTCAATGTTTTCAAGAACAATGCGTCTTGCTTCGTCAGGAGAAAGGCCTGCAACCCTGAAGTATTGTGCTTCAGCTTCCTTTATTTTTTCTTCGACTGCCTTTCGCATCCGTTCTATTTCCTGTTCTTTTTTTACGAGCTCTTTCTCTTTGTATTCGAGAGAGTTAAGTTTATGCTCAGCAGCTTCTTCTTTTTTCAATAACCTGGATTCTATTTCCTGAATCTGCCTTTGTTCCTGTTTTATACGGTTTTCTAATTCTTCCTCTTTTTTTTCAAACTGCTTTTTAAGGTTTATTTCCATATCAAGGCGGGCAGATTGAATTTCTCTTTCGGCTTCTTCTTTCCGCTTTTTAGTATATTCTTCTACAGAACCTATTTTTGTTTTATAGATATAACTTTCAAACAAAAAACCTAATAAAAAACCAATTGCAAGCATTGCAATGGTAATAATCAAATATAAAATGTATGGAACCTGCATGTTTCGCACATCCTCACCTCCTGTCTTTCAACTCAGCGAGGACCTTCCTAACTGTAAACTCTCTGTAACCTCTGCTTGAAAGAAAACCACCTAACTTATCAAGCGGCCGTTTCGTCGAAAGTAAAAGTGCATTTTCTCTTTCTTTATCTTCGTCGTATATGGCCGAAAGTAAAGGCTCAAATACCTCATGTTTTATACCTTTTGCTATTAATAAATGCTTGATTTTCAAATACCCATATTTTTTCTCAAAAGCATACTTTTTAATAAGTCTTTCGGCATATAGTCTCTCGTTAAGAAGCTCTCGCTCAGTTAATTTATTAATCGTATTTTTAACTTCTTCTTCACTATACTTCTTTATTAATTTTTGTTCTAATTCCTTTACTGAATAATCCCTTCTGGAAAGAAGCCTGAGTGCGTAATTAAAACACGAAATAGGTTTACTGCTTCGCGCTTTCTTCTTCCTCTTCCTTTCCGAAGAATTTATCATTCACTTCTTTCCTCACCTTTTCCAGAATTTCAGGGTGGTCAGAAATAAAATTAATTGCATTATCTCTGCCCTGCCCAAGCTTAATGTCCCCATAAGAATAATAAGAACCTGCTTTTTTAATAACTCCTGCTTTTACTGCTACATCAAACAGGTCTGCAAGTTTTGATACGCCTTTTCCAAAAATCAGGTCAACGATTGCCTCTCTATATGGAGGAGCCACCTTATTCTTTACGACCTTTATCCTTAACCTGTTGCCGATAACGACACCTTTGTCCTTAATACTTTCTACCCTTCTAATATCAAGTCTTACAGAGGAGTAAAACTTTAACGCACGACCTCCCGGCGTTACTTCGGGGTTACCGAACACGATACCTATTTTCTCTCTTAATTGATTAATAAATATAACACAGGTTTTAGACTTGCTTATAGAACCCGTAAGTTTTCTTAACGCCTGCGACATAAGGCGTGCCTGGACACCCATAAACGAATCTCCCATATCGCCTTCGAGCTCTGTTTTTGGCACAAGTGCAGCAACTGAATCCAGAACCACGATGTCCACTGCACCAGAGCGCACAAATGTATCGATAATCTCAAGTGCCTGCTCTGCATAATCCGGTTGTGATATAATCAGGTCGTCAATATTCACACCAAGATTTGCTGCATACTCTGGAGAGAACGCATGCTCAACATCCACAAACAACGCCTTGCCACCTGCTTTTTGTGCATTTGCAACAGCCTCCAGTGCAAGCGTCGTTTTACCCGTACCTTCAGGGCCGTATATCTCAATAATCCTGCCTCTGGGAAAACCGCCCGCGCCAAGTGCAATATCCAGAGAAAGAATACCCGTAGGAATTACCTCTACGGAAAGATGCGATTTTTTATCTCCCAGGCGCATTACGGAACCCTTGCCAAATTCTTTCTCGACCTGCGCAATAGCAAGTTTAAGCGCATTTTCCTTATTAATATTTTCTTTATTTGCCATATTCTTACCTCTCTTTGTAAAAGTTTCTCTATCTTATTTTCATTATAGTTAATTTTCAGGCGAAATCAAACTGAGCAATTACTTCGTATATAGGGCCATACTTAGTTAGAGTGCTTTTCACCAGAGATAAACCGCTTGCACTTACACTTAAAGGAGAAAAATCAATGTCGGCACGGGAAATATCAAGAGGTGCGCGTGTCCTGCCCAGCGTTAAGTGTGGAACATAACTCTTCTCTTGATTGAAACCAAGCGTGTTCAAATCGTTATCTATAACTTTCATCAATTCAATAATTTTCTCTCCGTCCTTCACTGAAATAAAGATAACCTTTGCACGCTTTTTATTTGGGAATGCAGAAATGCCCTGATAAATAAAAACAAAATTAGTAAACCTGCTGGCAATGTCTTCCAATTTTGTTTTCACAAGATCACTCTGCAAACTTTCTACTTCCCCGAGAAACTTCAGCGTGAGGTGCAAGTTTTCTTTATCTACCCACTTTACATTCTGATACATCCTCATTAGTCTTTTCTCTATGGAAAATACTTTGCTTTTATTAAGATTCGTTTTTAAGGCTACAAATAATCTCATAACTTCCTCAATACTTTTGCAAAGAGTTTCTCTTCGTCAAAATCGTACACTTTTGCCCTGTAAATGTTTCCTTCCTTTATAGTTTCGTCGCTATCAATCACGACAAAGTCGTCAATCTCCGGTGCATTGTAAACTGTTCTGCCTATAAAGGCATTGGCATCTTCATCAAAGTAGTCCACTATGATGTCTACCTGTCTTCCTCTCATATTGGAGAATTTCTCCACATTTATATCGTGCTGTAATTTCTCAATAATGTGCTGTCTTTCAATTTTAGTTTTCTTATCCACCTGCTTGTCCAATGAATAGCTCTCTGTTCCTTTTTCCCTGAAAAACGGAAATACGCCAAGATGTTCAAACTTTGCTTTTTTTACAAACTCAACGAGTTCTTTAAATTCTTTTTCGCTTTCTCCTGGAAAACCGACAATTACAGTGGTACGGACTGCTATTCCATGAGACTTTATCTTATCAATAAGTAGTTCAATATCTTTTTTACTGCCTATTCTACGCATCCTTTTAAGTATAAAGTCGCTGATGTGCTGAATGGGTACATCAATGTAAGGCACCACCTTATTATCCCTCGATGCGATGTACTCTATTAACTCGTCAGAAATTTCAGAAGGATATGTGTATAAAAGCCTGATCCACCTGATACCTTCCACCCTGTTTAGCAGTTTTAGCAAGTCAAGAAGGCTGTTTTTCCCATACAGGTCTATTCCATATTGCGTTGTATCCTGTGCAATCAAAATGAGTTCTTTTACACCGTTCGCTGCAAGAGACTCTGCTTCTGAAATAAGAAATTCCACATCAAAGCTGTGCACAGGCCCTTTAATTTTAGGGATCAAACAAAAAGCACACTTATGATTGCAACCATCTGCTATTTTAAGATACTCGTAATGAGGAAGTGTGATCTGCAAACGGGCAAACTCCTCAGAGCGCACCGTGCTATCAACAAATACTTTTCCTTTTCCAAGCAGCGCATTCTCTACATCTCCAATGTTGTTTGTTCCAGTTATTGCATCTACCTCCGGAAATTTTTCTAACAGTTTTTCCTTTACGAGAGAAGGATAACATCCCGAAACGATAACTTTTGCAACTTTACCACCTTTCTTTTTTTCGATAAACTCTTTTATTACCGCTTCAGATTCCTCTCTTGCACTTTCGAGAAAGGCACAGGTATTAATGATAACGGAGCGCGCTTCGTCTGCATCGAATGTAACAGAAAAACCGTCCTGTATAAGGAGGCCCAATATTCTTTCACTATCCACTATATTCTTGGGGCATCCAAGACTCACGATCCCAATAGGTTCAAAATTTCTCATTTAAGGTTTTTTGTATACAACCTCCACGACTTTCTTATTTTTACTCACAACGCCTAATTTTTTCCCGTTCAGAGCAACAAATGCATGCGTTGCGTTTCCAAACAGAATTTTTACATAGTTCTTCCCCTTGAACTCTTTTTTCTCACCGGGGTGAATAAAAAGCTGAGTATACTTTCCATCAATCGTAACACCCACCCAGCACAACCTATCTGCAGAAACCACGACATCCACGCCAGAGTAGACCTTTTTTGGAGGATTTGGCTTATTTTCTGAAGAAGGCGGATTCTGTTCACTTGCAGGCTTCTGCTGACCTGACGAAGGAGTTTTATTCCCGCCTTCAGAAGAGTTTTTACTTTCGGAGGGTATCGTAATTTGCCTCCCCGAATTATTTCCCGGACGGCTACTTAACGAATACTTCACGAACATACCGAGAACAACCGCAATAATAACAGCACCGATAACGACAAAAGGCGTAATGTTATTTTTACTTTTATTGGGCTGATGAGTATCTTCTTTCTTCTTAAAAAGAGACTTGTATTGTAATACAAGAGGCTCCGGGTCAATCCCAAGAGCCTCCGCATACTTCCTTATGTAAGCATTCACAAAACCGTCGTAGCGCTCAAACTTATTGTTTTCTATCTGCTCAAGATAATACTTCCGAATGAGCGTTTTATTTGCTATGTCTTCCAGCGTAAGGTGTTGCTTTTCCCTTTCGCTTTTTAGGTAATTGCCAATATTAAGTTTCAAAGGCTACCTTTAACACCTCCTCGACATTGTCAATTAAAACAAACTTTAGTTTGTTTTTTGCAACTTTTGGAATCTTTTTCAGGTCATTTTTGTTCTGCTTAGGCAAAACAATCGTCTTGATGCCGGCTCTATAAGCACCCAGTACTTTTTCTTTTATGCCACCAACGGGCAAAACTCTTCCCCGTAAAGTAATTTCACCTGTCATTGCAACATCTTTATTCACAGGCTTCTCCGTAAGAATGGAAACGAGAGTCGTGAAAATTGTAATTCCTGCAGAAGGGCCTTCCTTTGGCACAGCGCCTTCAGGTACGTGAATGTGTATATCGTACTTATTGTAAAAATCCGGGTCTATTCCAAACTTTTTTGCATGCGAGCGCACATAACTCAATGCAGCCTGAGCGCTCTCTTTCATTACATCGCCAAGCTGCCCCGTCAAAATTAAATTTCCCTTCCCTTTCATTTTCGTCGCCTCAATGTAAACGATGTCACCACCAGCAGAAGTTACGACCATGCCACAAGCAACGCCTACCTGGCTTTTCTTCTCCTGCATACTTACAGGGAACACAGGATTACCAAGGTATTTTTCGAGGTTCTTCGTAGTAACTATCACTTTTACAGAACCCTTTTCTGCTTTTTCCTTTGCGACCTTGCGCATTACTTTCATAATTATGCGCTCAAGATTCCTGAGCCCTGCTTCGCGCGTATATTCTCTGATTATTCTTAGTAAAGCATTATTACTAAACTCGAGTTCCTTTTCAGTAACGCCGTGTGCCTTTAACTGTTTTGGTATAATAAACTTCTTCGCTATTTCTATCTTTTCTTCGTCAATGTATCCCGGAAGAGAAATAACCTCCATTCTGTCAAGCAGAGCAGGTGGAATTGTATCCACGATGTTTGCAGTCGTAATAAATAACACTTCTGATAAATCAAACGGGAGCTCTATGTAATGGTCAGAAAATGCGTTATTCTGCTCAGGGTCAAGCGCTTCAAGCAATGCGGCAGTTGGGTCGCCTCTAAAATCTGCACCCACTTTGTCAATTTCGTCCAGCAGGAAAACAGGATTTTTAACGCCTGCCTGTTTTATACCCTGAATAATCCTACCAGGCATTGCCCCCACATAAGTCCTTCTGTGTCCTCTTATTTCTGCTTCGTCTCTGATGCCGCCAAGAGAAACATGGACAAACTTTCTGTTCAAAGCCTCTGCTATAGAACGCCCAAGAGATGTTTTTCCAACACCTGGAGGCCCTACAAAACATATAATCGGACCTTTAATGTTCTTTGTAAGTTTTTTAACGGCAATAATCTCGAGGATTCTTTCCTTAATGTCGTTAAGGTCGTAGTGGTTCTTATCAAGAATTTCCTTTGCCTTTTTAATGTCTATACGGTCCCTCGTCCGTTTATCCCAGGGAAGGTCAATCAACCAGTCCAAATATGTACGGATTACGGCACTCTCAGGGCTCATTGCCGGTATTTTTTTGAGCCTTTCTAATTCCTCTTCTATTTTATCTTTTACATAAGAAGGAAACTTCCTTCCCTTCATCTTCTTTTTATATTCGCCTATTTCACCGACTTCTTCGCCTACTTCACCGAGTTCTTTTTCAATTTCTTTCAGTTTTTCTCTAAGGAAGTATTCCTTTTGGCTTTTCTCTATTTTATTCCGTACCTCTTCGTCTATCTTTCGGCTTAACTCCAAGATTTCGTCTTCTCGCTCAAGATAGCGGACGATCTTTTTAAGTCTTTCTGTAACATCAACTGTTGAAAGTAAGTCCTGCTTTTCCTCAATACTTAAAAACAGATTGGCCGCGACTATGTCTGCAAATCTGTCAGGATCAGTTGCATTCGTTAAAGACACAATAATATCCTGTGGTACTTTTTTATTTAGCTCTGCATAAAGAGAAAACTTCTCCACTATGAGCCTCATCAACGCGTCCTGCTCAAGAGTTTTCTGAGACTCATTCTTCTCTATAGGCTCTACATCCACTTTCCAGTAAGGTTCGTTTGTATAAAACTTTTTAATTCTTACTCTCTGAATACCCTCAACAAAAATTCTGTAAGTTCCATCAGGAAGCTTTAATATTTGTAGAATTTCGGCTCCTACGCCAACAGAATACACATCATTTTCAGTGGGTTCTTCTACAATTCCCTTTTTCTGCGTGGCAAGTACAATCCTTTTGTTCGTTTCGAGGGCTTTCTCTATGGAAGCAATCGACTTCTGCCTGCCAACGAGAAGTGGAATTACCATATAAGGAAATACTACAATATTTCTAAGCGGTATAAAAGGTGCTTCAGTCATATCCCAGTTCTTCAATCTACCACCTCCTATGCAATTTTTTTGATGTAAGTTCTTTTACCTGATGAATCCAGAAGTACTGCCTGCTCGGTTCCTGCGAGGAATTCCTTTGTAATAATGCACTTTTTGACATTTTTTAGGCTGGGAAGAGTATACATGAGTTCCATCATCGATTGCTCCATAATAGACTTAAGCCCTCTTGCACCAATTCCTAATTCAATTGCTTTATCCGCGATGTATCCAAGTGCTTCGTCTTCAAATTCAAGTTCCACATTATCAAAAGCAAAAATTTCTTTGTATTGTTTTACGAGAGAATTCTTAGGTTTGTACAGAATTTCTATAAGTTCTGCACGAGAAAGTGCTTTAAGCCTTGCAACCACAGGAAAACGCCCCACGAATTCCGGCAGCATACCAAACTTAACGAGATCCTGTGGCAAGATTTTAATGTCCTCAGCCTTAACATCCTTAGTCTCACTTCCAAACCCAATTTTTCTTTTCTTCACCCTACTCAGCAAAATGTCTTCAATTCCGTCAAATGTGCCACCACCTATAAAAAGTATGTCTTTTGTGTTCACTTTTATAAATTCCTGATACGGGTGTTTTCTCCCACCAGCAGGAGGCACATTTGCAACAGTCCCTTCAACGATTTTTAACAACGCCTGCTGTACCCCTTCGCCGGAAACATCCCTCGTAATGGAAGGATTTTCACTTTTTCTCCCGATTTTATCTATTTCGTCCAGATAAACGATGCCTTTTTCTGCTCTGCTTACATTGAAGTCCGTGAGCTGTAACAAACGCTGGATCACAGTTTCCACATCTTCTCCAACATATCCCGCTTCCGTAAGAGAGGTAGTATCAGAGATAGATAACGGCACTCCTATAATCTGCGAAAGAACTCGCGCAAAAAGAGTTTTCCCAGAACCTGTAGGCCCTACAAGCAATATATTGCTTTTTTCTATGTTTACATCGTCCTTATTTGCCAGAATGCGCTTATAGTGATTATACGCTGCAACAGAAATAATTTTCTTTGCTTCTTCCTGTCCTATAATGTACTCGTCCAACTTTCTATGGATTTCTTTAGGCGTAGGTAAATTCTTGAGTTCGTTCTGAGTTCTCTTTGACTCCTCTGCTCTTACGATGTTGTAAGCTTTCCTTATGCATTCATCACAGATGTAAATACCGTTAGGACCTGCGACTAATTTGTTTACTTCTTTATAACTTTTTCCACAGAAAGAGCAACGAGGCTCTTTTATTTCATCCACTAATCTTTTTCACCTCCAAGCGTTCGTGAACGCTTTATAATCTGGTCTATAATACCGTATGCCTTTGCATCTTCAGGCGACATATAAAAGTCACGCTCCGTATCTCTTTGCACCTTTTCAAGAGGCTGCCCCGTGTGCAATGCAATTATCTCGTTTCCCATTTTTTTAATCCTGAGGATTTCCTTTGCCTGAATTTCCACATCTGTAGCCTGTCCCTGTGCACCACCCCACGGCTGGTGAATCATAATACGAGAATGAGGCAAAGCAAAGCGCTTTCCTTTCTCGCCAGCAGCAAGCAGTATTGCAGCAAGCGACGCTGCCTGTCCAAGACAAATAGTAGAAACAGGCGCTTTAATGTACTGCATCGTATCGTAAATTGCCATTCCGGGAATTACTTCTCCCCCGGGACTGTTAATGTAGAGGTAAATGTCCCTCGTCGGATCCTGTGCTTCCAAAAAAAGCATTTCGGCAACAATGAGGTCTGCAACCTCGCCGTTTATTTCCCCGGTTAAAAAAATAATCCTATCTTTTAATAAGCGCGAGAATATATCGTAACTTCTTTCTGTACGCCCATTTTCTTCGATTACAAATGGAACTATTGGCATACTTACTCATCCCCTTTCGTTTCTTGCTTTTTCTTTTCTTCTTCCTCTGTCTTTTCTTCGTTAACTTTTTCCTCTTTAATTATAGCACGATCCTTTAAGAAAGAAATTGCTTTGTTCCTGAGAAGCTGGTCCTCTATGATAGACTTCACATCTTCAGAAAGCCTGACATTCTTGCTTGAAATGTTTTGCTCTTTTATAAATCTGTCAAACTCAGCTTTAATCTCATCATCAGTCACCTTAATGTTCTCTTTTTTAATAATTGCCCTGATAATTAAGTCTTTTTTAATGTCTTTTATTACGGACTTCCTAATACCTTCCTTTAGTTCTTCAAGCTTGTCAGGAGCATCCTTAAATGCATCAGTTAACTTAATGCCGTGTTTTAAGTACTGATTCTCCAGATCTTTAAACCTGCTTTCAGTTTCTTCTTTTACGAGTTTTTCAGGAAGTTCTACATCTAATTTGTCAGCAAGAATTTCAAGTGCTTCGTTTCCTTTTGATTCCTCAAGCTGCGTTTCTTTATTCTTTAATGCTTCTTCCCTGATGCTCTTTTTCATATTTTCAAGGTCGTCAAATCCTGCATCTTTTGCAAGCTCGTCGTCTATTTCAGGTACTTTCTTTTCCTTGACTGCGACAACTTTAACCTGAACCGTCATATTATCTGACTTTACTTCAAATGTATCTCCAGCTTTTTTACCGACGATTTGCTCGTCAAAGTCACCCACGAATTGTTTCTTACCTACTTCAAGCGTCACATCTTTCCAATCCGCATCTTTAACTTCGTTGATCTTGTACTGAACATCTACAAGGTCACCTTCTTTTGCTGCCCTATCTACTTCTTTTACCTCTGTAAATGTATCCTGCAAATCTTTTAATTTCTTTTCAACTTCTTTATCCACTTCGTTCAAGTCTAGAATAACATCAATCTTTTCAGGAACTTCGACATCTACATCGGGTAAAAATTCTACCGTAAAAGTAAGTACGACCTCGTTTTCGTCGAGTTTATCAAGTTTTACATCTGGCCTTGTGATAGGATTTATTTTTTCTTTTGCTAAAAACTCATCCAGATCCTTCTGCATCAATTCGTCCAGAGCTTCCTCGAGAAGCCTGCTCTCACCAACAAAACGCGCACCGATTTCGTAAGGTGCTTTTCCTTTTCTGAATCCAGGAACATTTACTTTGCCGGCAAGTTTTTTATAGGCACTTCTCTTGGCTTTCTCAATTTCTTCCCCCGTGTTTTTTGACTGAAAAACTACTTTCGTGTTCGTTTTTTCTTTAACCTCGTAACTCATTTCAAAACTCCTTTCCTAATATAAAAATGGTGCGAAGGGCGGGACTTGAACCCGCATGGGTTTCCCCACTGGATCCTAAGTCCAGCGCGTCTTCCAATTCCGCCACCCTCGCACTTTCCTCGAAATGTTCACCATAAAAAATGGTGGGTCCTGCGGGACTCGAACCCGCAACCCACGGATTAAGAGTCCGTTGCTCTACCAATTGAGCCAAGGACCCACCTGTAAAACCTGGCGCGCCTAGCAGGAGTCGAACCCGCAACCAACGGATCCGAAGTCCGCCGCTCTATCCATTGAGCTATAGGCGCTCTTCATTCTGGTGCGCCCAACAGGATTTGAACCTGTGGCCTGCGGATTAGGAATCCGCCGCTCTATCCTACTGAGCTATGGGCGCTTCTGTTTTTCCGCCCACCTTTGCACCGTTATGGGGTGGGTGAGGAGATTCGAACTCCCAACAACCGGATCCACAGTCCGGTACTCTAACCATTGAGCTACACCCACCATTAAAAAATGGCGCGCCCAGCCGGATTCGAACCAGCGACCGACGGATTAGAAATCCGTTGCTCTATCCTGCTGAGCTATGGGCGCTTTACCGCTCTGGTCGGGGCGAGAGGATTCGAACCTCCGATCTCATGGTCCCAAACCATGCGCGTTACCAAACTACGCCACACCCCGCACAAGCATATTTTATAGATAACTGTTAAAAAATCAAGTATTAACAAAAAATTTATTTAAACATGGCAAAAAGCTGCACAAAAGTATTGATTTTGTACGCCAAAATATATAATGAGAGAAACTTAATTTTACAAATGGAGGCACTATGAAATATAATTTCGATGCGGTAATAAGCCGAGAAGGCACAGGTTCTATGAAGTGGGATACCATCGAAACCGTATTTGGAAATAAAGAAATTTTGCCAATGTGGGTAGCCGACATGGATTTTCCCGTAGCAGAACCCATAATCGACGCAGTTAAAAAACGGCTGGAGCATCCGATACTTGGATACACAAAACCCTGGAAGTCTCTTCTTGAATCAGTAGTTGAAAGGATGAAAAAGAAGTTTAACTGGGAAATAAAACCAGAATGGATCGTGTTTACTCCAGGCGTAGTACCAGCAATTTCAACTGCAATAAAAGCAATTACGCATCCCGGGGACGAAGTCGTTCTTCAGGGACCTGTTTATTATCCGTTCTGGGATGTAATAAGAGAAAACGGATGCCATGTTTCAAACAACACATTAAAATTTGAAAACGGAAAGTATGTAATGGATTACGAAGACCTGGAGAAAAAATTCTCTCCTAAAAAAGCTTTGTTTCCAAAACCACCAAGGACAAAAGCAGCAATACTGTGCAACCCGCACAATCCCGTGGGAAGAATGTGGGACAAAGAAGAACAGATAAAGTTTGGAGAAATCGTATTGAAACATGGAGGAGTAGTTATTTCCGACGAGATACATTCTGAAATAGTAGTAAGCAATAAGAAGCACATACCATTTGCATCCATATCAAAAGAGTTCGAACAAAATTCAATTACCTGTTTTTCTCCAAGCAAAACATTCAATATTGCAGGACTCTCCGTTTCATCAATTATTATTCCCAACAAAAAACTGCGAGAAGGTTTTATTTCAGCGGCAGGACATCAATTAGGAAAAGTCAGTGTGCTAAGCCTTGTTGCAATGGAAGCAGCATACAGATATGGAGACGAATGGCTTAACGAATTATTGGAGTACCTAAAAGGAAACTTGCAATTTTTAATGAACTACTTTGAAGAAAACATCCCTGAAGTGAAAGTCATTAGGCCCGAAGGAACTTACCTCGTATGGCTTGATTTCCACGCGCTCGGGATGAGCGGAGAAGAGCTTTCAAAGTTTCTGGTAGAAAAAGCAAAAGTTGGGCTGGATGACGGATACCTGTTCGGCCCGTCAGGAAACGGTTTTGCACGGATAAACATTGCCTGCCCCAGAGAAACACTGAAAGAAGGATTGAAAAGAATAGAGAGCGCAGTAAAAGATTTACGGTAAGTACCCAATAAAAAGCTTTAATGCATCAAACTTTACCAGGTTAAAAAGATATTTTAATGTAAAAAGTATTTTGCAATGCCCAATCCGAAATAGAACAATTGAATCCTTATGAGCGTATAGATTTTCAACATCTAAATAAAGTAATAGGGCGCCGTAAGAATCGGTACTTATTAGGGAAAGTGGCTATTTTGATATACAAACAACTTTTCGCTTTTCGGCCGGATTTTGCCAATTTTTGACACTCAAAGAAGCCCCTATTTATGCGGGTTTCTATTTTCAGTAATTTTATTCAAGTTGATAATTTTGTGGCAATTTTTGAGAAACGCCGATAAATAAAGGGTTTATTGCAATTTTTGTATGCCCTAAAATAAGGCCGTTTAACGCATTTTGCAGGTATAATTACCCTATTTTTCTCAAGATTTGCGTCTATGGGCCTTAAATTAGCGATTTTGAAACGAGCACTGATAAATACAGGGTTTGTTGTGGGTGATTTTACCGTAATAGAGCGTCTTTGCAAAAATCTCATATAAATAACTTTTAATGCTAACAAAGCACAGGATTATTATGGCAGAGATGTTTCGTTACACCCCAACATAACAAAGCAGAAAACATCTATTGTTAAGGAAGGAACTCTTCGCTGACTCAGGGTGGCGCAATAAAAATGTCTACTGTTAGGGCAGAGACTCTTTACTTCGCTCAGAATAACAAAAACTGTTACTCTGAGCGCTTTTGCGAAAAATCTCAATGAATAGAAATGACACGAAGTTTCCTTTCTAACTTTTCTTTCCGTAGGAGGTAAACAGCAAAGACCTTTGCTGTTAAAGAGAAAACTCTTCACTACGCTCAGAGTGGCAAAAAGATAGTCGTCTTTTAATGAATGTACCTATTACCTATTGTTCCTGCATAAACAATATTTTCCTTCTTTATTGTCTCCTAGAGCAAGTGCTTTCCATTTTTCGTCGTCTTGAACACTTTTTGTGAAGATTATTACAAGAATTAAGTGCACAATTCAAAGTTTTTGATATTAGCAAATTACAAAATTGTTAGAGCAGAGATTCTTCACTGCGTTCAGAATGACAAAATATGCCGTTACAAACACATTTTCTTATTCCATTAACATCGAACAATTCTCGCGATTCTCTTCCTCAGCCATCCCCAAGCGAGTGTTTTCCATTTTCCGTCGTCCTGAGCCGTATTTGCGAAGAACCTCATAAGAAATGGCTTGCTGTTCAATGTTTTTAATAATAACAAAAAATAGGGTTGTTAAGACAGAGGTTCTTCGCTCGCAAGTTCCTTCAGAATAACAGAAAAAAATTTCTGAGCAACAAAAAGTGCAAAAACACAAAAGTAGCACACCTATTTCAGCAGGATGACTTTGCAGATTTTATGAACCTACTGTTTAACCTATAAATCAATGTGTTCTACATCTTTCACGCTGATGCTAAGAAACAGCTTTGCCTTGTCAAAGAAATTCTTAGTGTCGCCTGTAGTAAGAAAAATGCGCCCGCGTTCTTTTGTATCTGAAGTTAAGTTATTTTCCATTAAAAATTGCGTTAACTCTTTGCCTACTTCTGCCGCAGGGTCCACTACTTTTACTTCACTTCCAACAACTTTTTTTACGACCTTGTACAAAAACGGAAAGTGTGTACACCCTAAAACGAGTGTATCAATTTTCTTACTTAGCACACCAGACAATTTATTCTTTGCAAGTAAGTACGCTTTTTTCTTATGCGCATTTCCATCCTCAACAAGATTTACCAGTTCCTGAGAGCCTACCTCAAAAACTTCAGCGCTCTCATTCAGACTCATTATTTCATTTTTATAAGCATGCATCTTAGCAGTAAGCGGAGTTGACACAACACCTATCCGGAGGTTATTCGTAGTTTTTAGGGCAATCTTTGCGCCAGACTGTACCATGCCAAAAATTGGTATGTCACCAGAAATTTCTCTCAGATACGGAAGTGCAACCGAGGAAACTGTATTGCACGCAACGACAATTGCTTTTGCGTTTTTCTTTAAGAGAAACCGTACGATTTTTTCTGAGTAATTCCTAATCTGCTCAGCACTTTTTGTTCCGTATGGAAAGTGAGCAGAATCTGCAACATACAAATAGCTTTCATCAGGCAAAATCTTTAAAAGCGTGTTCAGTACACCCAACCCTCCTACACCAGAGTCAAACACGCCAATAAACGAATTTTTATCCGCCATTTTCACCAGTTAGGTATTCCACAATTCCGTCGCGCAATGCCTTTGCAACTTTTTCAAGGAAAGACTTTTGTTTACAAAGCGCTTCTTCGTGAGGATTTGACACAAATACGACTTCGGTCAGTATCGCCGGCATAGTAGTTACATTCCTGCATACATACAGGTAATCCCTTTTTACACCTCTATCGGTCGTGCCAAGTTCACTTACGAGACTGTGCTGAATCACCTCAGCAAGCCTTTTAGAATCAGAGTGCCAGTAATATGTTTCAGTTCCGTGTGCTTCTCTGCTTACTGATGCGTTTAGGTGGATAGACATAAATAAGTCTCCCCCGGAATGGTTTGCTATGGCGCATCTCTGTGCAAGTGTAGGATTATTTGGATTATCCAGTGTATCGTGTGTAAGAATAACTTTTGCACCATCTTTTTCAAGTAGTGCTTTTAGTAATTTTGCAATTTCAAGGACGACAACTCCCTCCTTTACGCCAGTTGGGCCAGTTGCACCAGTATCGAGATATGGTCCTGAGTAACTTCCGTGTCCCGGGTCAATTACGATAATTCTTCCTGCAAGTATACCCTTGTTGCTTACATTGGATTGTTCTATTGTAATTATTCTGCCGTTAACGAGAATGTCAGAGTCTTTTGCCTTAACGGTAATTCTCGGGGATGTTTCACCAACCCGTTTTGTAAAGTTAACATCACCTGAATACTTTCCCGCACTCGCATAAATGTAGTAAACTGTTTCGTCGTCTACTTTACTTTTCTTTACCTGCGGAGGAATAGAAAACTCGTAAACAATTTTATCTTTACTCCTTTTTAAAGAAGTAAGGACTGGGTCGACAAAAATCGTATTGTTAAATTCAGAGATATTTACATTAAAGTACTTTTCAAGCGCTGAAAGGGAAATATAAAATTCTCCGTCTTTCCTTAATAAGTCTTTCACTGGTATCGAAATTTCTTTCGAGCCAACTATAACCTCTGCAGAATCGCTGTCTACATTAAGTCTACCCTCCAGAGCGCTTACTACACTTTTCAGTTCTATGTATTCCTCGTTATTTTCGTTAAGTACATCAGAATATACTTCGCTGTCAGCAACTTCCACTCGTTTTTGTCCTTTCTTAGGAAGTTCCAGCGTTATAACGAAATTTCCACTTTTTACTTCAGTCTTGAAAGGGATTCTATCAGTAAGGTCCACTATCACATCAGTAGATAGGCCATTCTGATTGTAACGCACCCTAATAATAGGCGGAATGTTAATTCCCAGAGCGTTTGCATTCTTGGAGAGTATCGTATTTTTAAAGTGTGCGTTGAGGCGTATCGGATTTTCAAGAATTGAAATCGACGGTGCCGGCAGTTTACTTCCGTATACGATAACATCAATTCCATTTGAAGAAATTCTCCAAGTAACTTTGTTAATTTCGCCCTTCTCTACCGTTTTCAGGTTAATTAAGTCAGATCTTATCCAACCTAACTTCCCGTTTACTTTTACTTCGTACCATACCTCACTTTTATCCGTTTGGGCAACTCCAACTACACTGCAATTCGTACCTTTTGTAAGCACAACTTCTATCGCGTAATCAGTAGATGGGCCTGAACGCAAGTTCACATAATCAAGCGTAGACGCTTCTCCGCCAATGGGTGAAAAATCCACATTTGGAAGCTGCGAAATAGTAAACAATGTCGATAAACTCCACCCCTTAACTCCGTTATAGTAAACTTCGATCCACACTTCGCCGTAAGAGTTCTTCGCAACGCCCACAATAGAAACAGAGTCGCCTTTCGATATTAAACCAACTTTTCCGTAATCAATAGAAGGCCCTTGCCTTATGTTTATATAGTACAGCGCTTGAGCAACAGGATTCGTATTGTTAGTTTTCTTTTCTGGTTTGTTTTCAGGCACGACCTTTTTCGTATACCAGCCTGCAATGTAAAAATACTTTCCATTCTCTTTATATCTGTACCAACTTTCTCCATCGCTCCTGTTTATAACACGCGTTATATGTCTTTTATCGCCTTTTGATAAAACATCTATTACCTTAAATGCAGTACCAGGCCCAATGCGTGCATTTAAAACATCTGTCGTTACCTCAGCCGTAAAATCGGCATTTTTACCTGCTATACTAACGCCACTATTAGAAACAAGCCACGAAGCAATGTAAGCAACTTTATTTTTATCAAAGTCGTATATCTTATACCACACATCGCCGCTGCTGCTTTTTACAGAGCCAAGTTTCTCAAGCAAGTCGCCGCGTGCAACCCGAAAAATAATCGGATAATTCAGCCCCGGACCTTTCCTTACATTAACTACATCACCACTTACAGAAACAAGTGGATAATAGTTGTCAGCACTTACGGATAACTTACCTATAGGAAAAACTGCAAACAATAGCACAAATGTAACAAATAAAACTACAATTTTTTTAATCCTACTTTTCATCTGAGCCTCCTTACACGACTCATTTCTTCTTTCAATCGTCGTTCTTCCTCTTTGCGCTTATTCCCAAACATCTTTTTTGCCCGTACGAGCCCTATGGTAAGTTTAATTCTGTTTCCAGATGTATGCACATCAATAGGTAAAATAGTTAACCCTTTTTCTTTCACTTTTGTGCTCCAGCGGATAATTTCGTACTTGTGCATTAACAACTTTCTCCTTCTGCGTTCGCTCTTCCCGCCGTGCAAAGAAGAATTGCCCGCAACAAACATATTGTATATAAAAAATTCACCATTTTTCTCTTTTATGTAACTGCCGTTTAAGCTTACGCGGCCTTCTCTTATGGACTTTGTTTCGTAACCTTCCAATTGAATGCCTACTTCCAGCGTGTCCAGTATGTCAAAGTTACGCAATGCTCTCTTGTTTTGTACTATTACTTTCTCTTCTTCCATTTTTCTCTAAGCTCCTTCAATACCTCACTTAAATCGTCAGGTAAGTGTGAGTAAACTGTTATTCTTTTATTTATTATAGGATGTAGGAAGGAAATCTCATAGGCATGCAGAAACTGCCTGTTTAACCTCACATCACGGTCTCTTCCGCCATACAGAGGATCGCCTACCACAGGGTGGCCAATAAAAGAGAAGTGCACTCTAATCTGGTGCGTCCTACCCGTTTCAAGTCTAACTGCAACGAGTGTATACGGGCCAATCTCTTCGAGCACTTTAAAATGCGTAATTGCACGCCTGCCCATCGGAGAAACTGCCATCTTTGTTTTGCCTTTTATCCTACCTATTGGAATATCTATTTTACCCTGCTTAACATCCAGTTTTCCTTTTACGAGTGCAATGTACCTTCTATCTATATCGTGTCTTTTAAGCATTTCGGAAAGTTTTAGATGGGCTTTGTCTCCCTTTGCAACAATGAGCACCCCGGAAGTATCTTTATCCAATCTGTGGACGATCCCCGGCCTGATTGTTCCAGAAATTGCAGACAGATCTTTTATGTGAAACAATAGCCTATTTACGAGAGTGTTTGTGTTTTTACTACCTACAGGATGAACGGTTACACCTGCTTCCTTATCCACCACCAGCAGATATTTATCTTCGTATAATATTTTAATCGGCTTATCTTCTCTTTCGAGCGTTGAGCTTTGCGGTACAAACTCTCCCACTTCTACAGTTTCCCCTATCTTTAACTTATAAGACTGTCCAACAACTTTTCCGTCTACCTTTACTATCCCCTGCCGTATAATTTTCTGAACAAAACTGCGCGTTTTATCGAGCTTTTTACTTAGAAATCGGTCAATGCGCTCTTGAGAGTCCGATTTTAATATCTTCGCCATGATATATAAAGTAAATAATCAGTATTGCAAGACCGATATCTATGCAAGCATCTGCAATGTTAAATACTGGCCAGAAGTGAAAGTCAATAAAGTCAGTAACAAACCCCAGAAAAATTCTGTCAATTAAATTTCCTAATATACCGCCAAACAGGAGTGCACTTCCAAAAGAAACAACGCCGTTTGCGCAAAATAATTTAAGTTCTGCTAGAATAAACACAGCCGCAAGGATTCCAACAACTATAATAAACAATCTGCTATTTTGGAAAAAGCCAAATGCAGCACCTCTATTTTGCACATAAGTGAAACTCACAAAATGCGAGATAACATTCACACTACGCCCCTCAGTAAGAGTATGTCTAACAAAGTACTTCACCACCTGATCACTGACGACTACTACTGCACTCAGTACAAAAAATAAAAATAGGTTTCTTACATCCATTTCCTTATCCTCTTTTCTCATAGGCTTATTGTAAAGAACCTATATTAAAAATCAAGTAAATAAACAAAAAAGGCTGCTTTTCATTAAGCAGCCTTTAAAGAATAACACAAAAGTTATTATGATTTACTATACTCCACCTTACCACCCTTCTTTACAAAGTGGCACGCAACATAGTGGCCGCCGCCAATGTCAACAAGCGGAGGCGTCTTTTCCGCACAGATGTCCTTTGCATACATACAACGCGTTCTAAACGGACATCCCGAAGGTGGATTAATGGGAGAAGGAATGTCTCCCTGCAGAATTATCCTTTCTTTCTTCACGTCAGGGTCAGGGATAGGAATTGCAGAAAGCAAAGCCTGCGTATAAGGATGTAGAGGATTGTCGAATAATTCTTTCGTATCTGCAACTTCCATAAGTTTCCCCAGATACATTACCCCAATCCTATCCGATACATGTCTCACAACTGCCAGATTGTGAGCAATAAATAAGTATGTTAATGCCAACTTCTGCTGCAATTCAAGTAGCAGGTTTAACACCTGTGCCTGAATAGATGCGTCAAGTGCAGACACGGGTTCGTCCGCAACGATAAACTTTGGATTAAGAACCACAGCTCGCGCTATACCAATCCTCTGTCTCTGTCCACCAGAGAATTCGTGAGGATAACGATGCAAGTATTCAGGTCTTAATCCTACGAGTTTCATGATTTCTACTACGCGTTCTTCTTGTTCTTTCTTCGTCCCAATTTTGTGCACGGCAAGAGGTTCACGAATAATCTCGCCCACAGGAAGCCTTGGGTTCAGCGAGCCGTAAGGATCCTGGAAGATAATCTGCATATCCCTTCGCAACGGACGCATCTCAGAAGGGCTGTAATTTGAAATATCTTTCCCCTCAAAAAGTATGTGCCCGGATGTAGGTTCGTGCAACTTTAAAATGGTCTTACCAGTTGTCGTCTTGCCGCTGCCACTTTCGCCCACAAGAGAAAAAGTTTCGCCCTCGTAAATGTGAAATGAAACATCATCCACAGCCTTGACCCATGCAACAGGTCTGCTAAAAACTCCACCCAGAACAGGGAAGTACTTTTTAAGATTTTTTACTTCAAGAATGATTTTTTTGTCTTTAAATTCGCTCATGATACCTCCTCTTTCACATTAACCGGGTGGAAGCATCGCACAAGATGATTCGGCTCAACTTCCTTGAGTTCTGGCATTTCTTTTCTACATATATCTGTTGCAAATGGGCATCGTGGATTAAAGTGGCATCCTTTGGGCATCCTATACGGACTTGGCACCATGCCCTCTATTGCAGGTAAAGGCTCCTTTGTCTTCTCGGAAAGCAAACTCGGAATTGATTCAAGTAATCCGTAGGTATAAGGATGGTGCGGATTTTTAAATATACTTCTTACATCCGAATACTCAACGATTTTTCCCGTGTAAGTTACGGCTACACTATCCGTCATTTCAGCAACGAGTGCAAGGTCGTGCGTAATAAACAGAATTGCCATCCCTATTTTACGCTGAAGATCCTTCATAAGCTCAAGAATCTGTGCCTGAATTGTTACATCAAGCGCAGTGGTTGCTTCGTCTGAAATAAGTAAGTCTGGGTTACAGGAAATTGCCATTGCAATCATTGCCCTCTGTCTCATTCCACCACTCATTTCGTGTGGATATTCGTTAAACCTTTTTTTAGGATCAGGAATGCCAACAAGGTCAAGTAGCTTTATCGTTTGCTTCTTTGCTTCTTCTTCGTTTACATCCTGGTGAGTGAGGATTGCCTCCATTATCTGGTCGCCAATCGTATAAACAGGATTTAATGCCGTCATTGGTTCCTGGAAAATCATTGCAATTTCGGAACCTCTGATCTTTCGCATTTCTTCTTCACTCTTTTTGAGCAGATCCTCTCCCTTAAATATAATCTGCCCACCAACAATTTTACCAGGTGCATCAACAAGCCTCATAATAGAGAGAGAAGTTACACTCTTACCGCAACCACTTTCTCCAACAAGGCCAAGCACTTCACCTTTATGTATTGTAAAACTTACACCGTCAACGGCTCTTACTACACCGTCCTCCGTGTAAAAATATGTTCTCAAATCCTTTACTTCAAGCAATACTTCTTTTTCCATCATCCCACCTACCTATACAATCTCGGGTCAAGCGCATCACGCAAACCATCGCCAAGGAAGTTAAACGCAAGAGTAGTAACAAGAATAGCAATTCCAGGCCACCACATAAGCCACGGCGCAGTAAGCATGAAAGTTTGTGCACCGTTCAGCATATTACCCCAGCTGGGAGTTGGCTGCCTAATTCCAAGGCCAAGAAACGAAAGTGTTGCTTCGTAAATAATGTTACCACTAATTGCAAGCGTTGCAGCAACGATAACAGGTGCCATAGAATTAGGTAATAAATGAATCCACATAATTCTACCTGGTGTTTCCCCAATTGCTCGCGCTGCCTCAGTAAATTCTTGCTCCTTAAGAGACAGCACCTCGCCTCGCACGAGCCTTGCAACTCCCATCCAACTAAATATAGAAATGACGAAAATTATCGTCCACAGTGATCCTTTAATTACTGAGCTTAGCACTACCATCAATGGAAGAACTGGAAGCGATAACATAAAGTCAGTAAAACGCATTATAAGCATATCAGTAATACCACCAAAGTATCCTGATATAAGACCAAAGAACAAGCCTACCGCAGCGCCAATAAAACTGCAAATAAATCCTACTGCAAGAGATACACGCCCGCCATACAGTAATCTTGACCAGGCATCTCGTCCCATATTGTCCAACCCAAGCGGATGTCCGGGCCCAGGAGGTGCAAGCTCTGGCCTTGGTGCCCACGGTACTGATTTAATGTAACTATACGGGTTATTACCGAAAGAAAGCGGACCAGCAAATACAGCCATCAAAATAAGAACTACGAGAAACCAGAGGGATACCATAGCAATTTTATGCTTTTTTAACCTCTGAAAGACTTTCCTCCAATAACTATAGCTTTCGCTTGTTTCTATTCCGCCTTCAACATAATCTTCATTTGCCATACTTTTCCTCCTAACTATACCTTATTCTCGGGTCAGCAACAGCATAGAATATATCCGCAAGGAAATTACCTATTACGACGAGGATTGAGAAAATCATAATTAAAGCCATTGCAACAAATACATCCTGAGACATAACTGCATTATAGGTAAGCCTTCCTATTCCGTCAATTGCAAAAACCGTTTCCGTAATCATAGCTCCACCAATAAGGCCAGGGAAAGACAAACCTATTAGGGTAATAATTGGTATAACGGCATTTCGGAAAGCGTGTTTATAAATCACAGTACGCTCAGGCAAACCTTTTGCGCGTGCTGTCCTTACATAATCCATACTTTTTACTTCAAGCATAGAAGAGCGCATATAACGCAGCCACCCACCTACCTGAAATACAGTAAGAACTGTAATAGGCAAGGTTAAATGCCAGGCTTCGTCTAAAAATTGCATCCAACGCGGCGCTTTATCAAACATTACAGGCACACCCTTTATGATAAAAAACGCTCTGTGGTAACCTGCTGCAGGGAACCAGTGTAATTTAACAGCAAACAAATAAATAAGCATAATGCCAAACCAGAAGGTAGGCATTGACATTCCAAAGAAAGCAAAGAAAGTAAGTATGTAATCAGCAACAGAGTATTGCCTCAGTGCGGAATATACACCAAGAGGAATTGAAAGAATAATTGCTGCAATAAGTGATGTACTTGAGAACGCAATAGTGACAGGAATTCTTCTGCTGATTAATTGAAGCGCTGTTTGGCCCGGAGCAAGAGTGGAAAGCCCCCAACCCTGTCTTGGCCATACAAAATCCTTTAACCAATACCAAAATCTAACAACCAGGGGATCATCCCAGTGCCAGATGTGCCTTAAACGCTGAATATCCTCAGGTCGCACATGGGGATTTAAAACAAGCACTGCAAACGGATCGCCCATTTTAGAAACGAGCCAGAAACTCACAAAAGCAATTGCGAATAAAACCGGGATGAGCTCAAGCGACCTCCTAATTAAGTAGTTTCTCATACATTATCCTCCTAACGCTTTAGGAGGGAAAGACGGAACCCCCATCTTTCCCTCCTTTTCTCTATCTACTAGCGAGAGTTAGAAAACAACTCTATTTTTCCCAATACCAGTACTGTGCGTTCCAGGTACTTGGAGTTACAGCACTAATCGGGAAGTCGAAACCAACAAGGCCTTTGCGGATAACAGTAACTGCAACATGGAAGTTCAGGTAAAGCTCTGGAAGTTGATCGTAAACGATTGCTTGAATCTTCTTGGATGCTTCAATTCTGACTTTCGGATCAACAGAGTCATTACAAATAGTTGTCCACTTGTCAAGTTCTGCATTCTTAATTCTCGTAAAGTTCTGGCCTGCATAACCATTTGCTTTAGTAGGAATCTGTGAAGAGTTGTAAAGTGTATAAGAGCAAATATCTGCAGGATCAGATCCCCATGCAAACAGAGCGCCCTGGAAGTTTCCTGCATACCAGTCGTCAATCATTGGTCCCCAGTTCTTAGGAACATAATTCGTAGTAATACCAAGGTTCATCTTCCAGTAATGCGACATAAATTCTATCTCTTGCTGGCGGACTGCATAACCCTGTGGTCCTTCAATATTAAGAACGACTTTCTCTCCATTAGGAGCAATTAAGTTACCATCTTTATCCCAGGTGTAACCCGCAGATTTTAGGATAGCTTTTGCTTTTGCTGGATCATACGGATACTTACCAATGTTTGCCTTGTTGAACGCCGCAAAATTCGTAGGAATAGGACCGTAGCAGAGTGGCCTCTTGCCCATAAAGATCTTATTAGACATTTCTTTTCTATCAAGTGCAAACATCAATGCTTTACGCAGATGAATGTCTTTAAGGAACTTGTCAGTAAGGTTCAAAGTAACATGTTCCCAGTAAACAGACGGAATGTAGTAGATGTTGAATGTTTTTGTTAAGCCATTCTTCTCTGCTGCTGCTGCCTGAGGAATATCGATTCCGATTCCAGGAACAGCACCGTCGAGTTTACCTGCCATAAGCTGCATAAGCATTGTATTGGTGTTAGGTGTGAAGTAGAAAATGAATGTATCCAGAAGTCCCTGGCCTGCCCAGTAGTTCGGGTTTCTCTTTAAGATGATGTAGTTTCCTCTTGACCAATCTGCAACTTCATACGGACCACTGTAAACTGGATGCTCATTAAAGTCACAGGAATTAATGTTTGCAGGATTCTTATCAAAAATTGGCTTTAAGATGTGTGCAGGATAGACACCTGCGCCTGCAACACCGTACTGTGCCCAAATCGAAAGCTGCTTCCAGTATACGATAATTGTATACGGATCTGGAGTTTCGATTTTTGCAACTTTATCTGCTACATCTCTCGATGTAACCTGAACTTTGTTGTTCTCTGTCATCTTCCACGCAAATACATAATCCGCTGCGGTAACAGGCTGGCCATCCGCCCACTTAACGCCTTTTCTTAACTTCCAGATCGTTTTCATCGTGTGGGCTTTTTCGTTGATAATCCATGTGCCATTTGCCTCAGAAGGAATGTACTTTGCTTCTACAGGATAAAGTTTACCAGAAGGAAGAGTTGCAGCTTCACCTTCTGCAACAGGTCCAAGAATTTCGTACATCGTCATACTCGAGTCAAGTGCAGTAAACAATGTTTTCGGCTCTTCGGACACTGCATAAGCAAACTTTCCACCTTTTACAGGTGGCTTAAGAATCATGTAAATAGAATATGCACATTCCGCCCTTGTCGCAGGATCTCTCGGCCTGATGTTTCTATTGCTATCCCACTTGAGAAGCTGGTATGAAGGCCTAACTGCAAGAGTCATTGCGCCCTTTGCCCAGGAATCTACTTTATCTTCGTCGTTTGAGAATGTTGCAAAGATTAAGTTAGGATCATTTGCTTCTTTTTCCTTGCCAAGCACTCTAATCTCAAGAACAGCAAGCTGCTCTCTCGTGATTGGATCTGCAGGTCCAAACTTACCGTTGCCATAACCCTTAATGTAACCTGCTTTTACTGCTGCCTCTACATAACCATAGGACCAACGAGATTTTGGTACATCTGTAAATGTAGGAGTTGCAGGTTTGTAAAGTTTAAGGCCTTTTGCAACAACGATCATTTTTGCGAATTGCTCACGCGTTACCTTTGCTTCAGGTTTGAATGTCCCATCCGGGAATCCTTTAATAACGCCTTTACTCACAAGATAATCAATCTGTTTTTTTGCCCAGTAATTTGCCGGGACATCAGGAAAACCTGCTGCACTTGCTGGTGCAGGTCTCACTGCAAAGAATACAAGCACCATTGAAAGTGCTAATACGACTGCTAATAACTTCTTCATAGATCAGTCCTCCTTTCGACTGTAAATTTTTTAATGTTAGCAATCCTTTTCATAGGTTGTTTCAGCCTATCACCTCCCCTAATTTATTCTATTGAAATATTGCAAATTGGCCAATAGGCCAATACAGTATAGCACGGTTTTTTTCATTATACAAAATTCGCAATGTTTTTCTGTTCCCAAAATTATAAGAAGCAACTTTTACTATATCGTCGTGTGCATTATTGGAAGAAGTGTGCACTGGAGCATACAACGCTCCAACCGGCCTGAATAGCATAAAAAACATCAGCAAAGCCGCACTAAGTGCCGTAGAGCTAAATAGAATCCTTGTAACATTTCTTCGCTCTTTAAATTCTTTCACAAATTTTTTACTTAAATTTCTATATAACCGAGATTTAAACTCAATACTGGCCTTTGACTGCTCTTCCTTTAAAAAAAGTGATAATTCCACACTTTCCAGGAGATTCTCGTCTCCTTTTACAAATCTATAGTCTGGGGAGGAATCCTTTAGTAATTCCTCTAAAAATTTACTAAACTTTTCTTCTTTTTTTATTTGCTTATTCATGCCTCATCTTCTCCTTTACTACATTTCTTAACTTTTGAATTGCCCTAAACTGCAAAACTTTTACTGCACCCACACTTTTCCCCATTATGTTTGCAATTTCTTTTAAACTTTTATTTTTAAAGAATCTTAATTCAATCACTTCTCTATATTGCTCTGGCAAATCATTAAGTGATGCATTTATTATTTCCTTAATTTCCTCCCTCTCAGCGGTAACATACGGGTCGTCAATAGGAGGATTTAATATAATATTCCACCTTTCTTCAAAAGGAAGCACAGAAAATCCAGTTTGTTTCCTAAAGTAGTCCCTTACCACATTCCTCTCTATCGTGTACATCCAGACATCCAATCCTCCTTCAAACCGCTCCTCAAAATTTCTGAATCCTTTCAACGCCTTTAAAAATGTCTCTTCAGTAATATCTTCTGCATCAGATCTATTTTTCACCTTACGATAAGCATACTTATATACCTTTTCAAAAAATCTCTCGTAAAATTCTTTAAAAGCGCCTTCCTTACCATTAACGATGTCCTTTACAAGCGCTATGTCGCTTTTGTATCTTTTCACTTATCACCTATATAAACGCATAATTTTGAAAAAGGTTACACTTATTCATTAAAAATTTCATTTTCTTTTACGAGATGCGGAGTTTCCACGACAATTAGAGTTGTCTCTTCTACATTAACATTGGCGAGCAGATAACCACCGTGTAATCTATACATTTTTGCAGGCAGAAATTTTATAATACCATTCTCCACAATAAAAATTCCTTTTTTGCCGTTACAAACAGCTACCGTAGAGGTTTTTATTTTAACGCCTTTCTTAAATCCATTAAGCATTTCAAATGTATTCTTATTTATAAAGTATTTTAGGAATTCGTTGCCCGAAAAAATGGTATAGCCTTTCCCTGTATACATCCAATGAAGTGGAAAAGTAATTCCATTCAGATAAATATAAACAACCTGCTGTTTGTAATGTCCCTCCAAACTAACAAAAAAATTATCATTATTAATAATAGAGCAAACTATCTCGTTCTTATGGACGAATCCTTTATTCCAATCAAATTGTATTTTAGAAGGAGACTTTAAAAAATTTTGTATAGAGCCTATGTATTTGTTAAATTTACCCCACACAATTAATCCCGAAGACGGAGTAACCAGATCCACAGTGTATTCGTCGTTTACTACCCTACCAACAACATCACCTTTATTAACAAAACTATAATTTCCAACGAGCCTTTCAATTTTTCCGTCCATCGAAGCATACACAGGCTTTGCAATAAACACCACACTGCCTTTAGCAGTAGTATAAACCGGATACAAGGCAACTTTTTTATTCATTACCCTGACACGAGTACTTTTTAGAAACCCGTGAAACTGAGCAAGCGCAGAAATTATAAGAAAGAAACTAAGTAGTAAAAGTATAATTCTTGCTGCTGCTCTTCCGAATGAAAACTCATTCATTCTGGATTAATACTTTTTAGATTTTTTCCTGAAAATTGCAGGTATTTCTATGTCACCAGTATCGATTTCGTCAAGTTTAGGTAGCTTTCTTCCTTTTAGATGCTTTGCAGAACGCTCCTGTTTAATTTTCTTTTCAAAGCCTGCGGCTATCACTGAGATTCTAATTTCGTCGTCAAGGGATTCGTCTATTACTGCACCAAAGATTACATTGGCATCGTCGTTGGTTGCAGATTTTATAACCTCGGCCGCTTCGTTAATTTCGTAAAGTGTAAGGTTGTTACTTCCGGTAACATTCAATAAAATTTTCATAGCACCTTCCACAGAGAACTCCAAAAGAGGACTGGACAAAGCTCGCTCAGCTGCTTCTTTTGCTCTGTTTTCGCCTCGCCCTACACCAAGCCCAAGCCATGCATTTCCTGCATTTTCAAGCACGGTCCTTACATCTGCAAAGTCTACATTAACTATTCCAGGAGTCGTTATAAGATCAGAAATACTCTTCACGGCAAGGAGCAAAACATTATCTGCAATTTTGAATGCTTCGTTTAAAGGAGTTTTTTTACTAACGAGGGATAAAAGTTTGTCGTTAGAGATCGTAATAATCGTATCTACATTAGGGGTAAGTTCTTTAATACCTTCTTCTGCAACTTTCATTCTGTGCTTACCCTCAAATCCAAAAGGCTTTGTTACCACGGCAACAGTCAATATACCTAACTCCTTTGCAATGGAAGCAATAACTGGAGAAGCACCTGTTCCTGTACCACCACCCATACCTGCGGTAATAAACAAAAGATCAGCACCTTCTATGATTTTGCGGAGTTCATCCTTGCTTTCTTCGGCAGATTTTTTACCTATTTCAGGGAAAGAGCCTGCACCAAGTCCACCCGTCGTTCTTGCCCCGATCTGCACTTTCTTCTCTGCATTGCTTAACGCAAGCACCTGTACATCTGTATTTACGGCAATAAATTCTACACCTTGAACTCCCTCTTCAATCATTCTATTAACGGCATTGCCTCCACCGCCACCTACACCTATAACCTTTATTACTGCCTGTGCGTGTTCCCATGGATCTAACATATTTTATACCCTCCTAAAATCCAAAAATGTCTTTAAGCCAGGAGAGATCTTTCCACTCTCCAAAAGAATGCTTTCTACTGATACCTTTAGACTTTGCATAATTTATAAGACCGACAATTGCTGCATTTTCAGGTTTTTTAATAGCACCAATAGATACGCCCTCATCTCCTGGATATCCAATTCTGACTGGAAGCTCCAGAATCTCCTGAGCTTTCTTGTCTATACCCTGCAAATTAGCACTTCCGCCAGTTAATACAATACCGGCGTTCATATTGCTCCAATACCCCTTTTTCGTGAGCTGGAAACGGATATTCTCAAATATTTCTTCTACTCGAGAAGTAATAATCTCCCCAATTTGCATTTTAGGGACCATTACATTCTTATTGCCTGCAATTCCCTCAACTTCTATTTCGCCTTCTATTTCATCATCGCTAGTTATAACAAATCCGTGCTCCTTTTTAATCTCCTCTGCCTTATTCAGGGGGATTTTCAGCACATAAGCAAGATCACGCGTAATGTAAGCGCCAGCCATAGGAAAAATTTCAGTAAACTGGATGTTTCCCTCTGCAAAAGAAATAATGTCCGCAGTGCCTGCACCCAAATCAATCAAAGTTACGCCAAGTTCTTTTTCCTCCTCACGCAAAGCAGAATAAGACGATGCAAAAGATTGAAGAACAAACTCTCCTACTTCTAATCCTGCATTCTTTACTGAACGCTTTATATTTCTCAGAACAGTGCTAGAACCCGTAACTATGTGGACTTCCTCTTCAAACTTTATTCCAGCCATTCCAATAGGATTTCTAATTCCACCCTGACCATCTATTATAAACTGCCGTGGCAATACATGGATAATTTCCTGATTTGGCTGTAGCATTATTACTTTTGCAGACTCTTCTGCACGCCTCACATCTTCCCTTGTAATTTCGCGCCCCTCGCGAGAAACGACAATGGTACCCTTATTATTTACGGAATTTATGTGGATTCCGCTCACTGTGGAAAACACCGTAGAAACCTTTTTCCCACACATATTTTCCGCTTGCTCTCGTGCTTTCGCAATGGATTCAGACGCCTTTTCAAGGTCTACAACAGCCCCTCTGTCTACCCCCCTGCTCAAGGCAGTACCAAACCCAACAATTACGGGACCATTATCGTCCAACTCTGCAATTGCAAATTTTATCGTGCCGCTCCCAAGATCCAATGCAGCAATAAGTTTTTCGTTCATTTTAGCTCTCTCCACCTTATTATTGCTTCATTTTTAAACCGCAAATCCACCTCTTTTATGTCTTTTAACCTCTCTTTATAAACTTCAAGTACTTTTCTATACTCCAAAGTCTTATAGTCAAAATTAAGGTTACCCATTATAACAAGAATTCCATTTTTATCATAAAACGCTGGTTCTCCATCGTAAACCTCAAATTGTTTCACATTATTTATCATATCATTTTTCGTCAAATTAACAAACATCAGTTTATATTCATCATCCCAATGCACACTTTCGAAGTTAGCATAAAAAACTTTCTTACAATCTTTTTTGTTTTTCATTCTAATTATATTTCCTTTTTCTGTAATTGCAAACTCACCGTCAATAAACTTAAAGCATCCATAAACGGGTTCGTTATAATTTACATTCACTAAAAGAAAGTGTCTTGATAAACTGACAGTAAGATTTGGGTGATAAATTAAATAGAATGCACCAATGTGTGGGAAAACTTCGTCCAGAGAAATAGGTACATTACTCTTTAAATAAATAAAAGACGATGGAGGAGCAATAAATAATGTAAGCAAAATGAGAAGAATAAGAATTACGACTACGGTAAAAAGAGATTTTCTCATTTAGCACGCGCCAGAGCAAATTGAACAATTGAGGTAACTAATTCTTCAAAACTTACCCCAGCAGCCCGCGCCGCATCCGGCAATAAACTCGTTTCCGTAAAACCTGGGATGGTATTTACTTCAAGTGCATAAACTTCACCCTGTTTATCCACAATAAAGTCAATTCTGCCAAAGTCCCTTACATTAAATTCTTTATAAATAAGAGTGGATAATTTTTCTGCAGTTTCGTAAGATTTTCTACTTATTCTTGCGGGAATTATGTGATGCGACATTCCAGGCGTATACTTTGACTCATAATCGTAAAAGTCCTTCTCTGGGATGATCTCTATAATAGGCAGGACACGCGCAGAATTACCATTTCCGATGACTGAAACAGTTATCTCAGTACCAGATACAAAAGACTCAACGATAATTTTGTCTGATAAAGCAAAGGCTTCATTAACGCCACGCAAATACTCAGCACTCGTTTTCGCAATAGTAATTCCAATCGTGGAACCCTGGTCTACTGGCTTTATTACCACCCTCTCAGTTTTTAACTTTTTTCTGGCATCATCAAAAGAAGATACTTCACCTTTTTTTAGAGAGAAGTAATCAGGCGTCTTAACACCAATCGAGTTAAATAAGCGTTTCGTTATAAGTTTATTCATACACACTGCACTTGCAGTAACACCTGAACCTGTATAAGGAACGCCTAACAATTCAAGAATCCCTTGAACTGTACCGTCCTCTCCATACTTTCCGTGAAGAGCTATAAACACGACATCTGGATTAAATTGTGCAACGATTTTTTCTAATTTTCCTTGAAAATCGAATTCTCTAACGACAAAACCCGATTTTTTAAGTGCTTTTACGATCGAAGAACCACTACTTTTAGAAACTTCTCTCTCGGTTGACAATCCACCGTCTAATACGAGCACTTTCCTATTCATTTCTTCTTCATCAGAAGGTCCAAATTAAACTTTCCTACGAGTTTTACTTCCAGGTCAAGAATCAAGTCCTTCTTTCTGTAAACTCTTTCCTGTGCAATTCTGATTAATTTCAATACATCACTCGCCGTTGCATGTCCAAGATTTATGATAAAGTTCGCGTGAAGTTCCGAGATCATTGCATCCCCAACTCTCAAACCTTTACAATCAGCCTCTTCCAATACCTTTCCCGCATAAGTAGTAGGGGGATTTTTAAAAACGCTACCTGCACACGGATACTCTATTGGTTGTCTGCCTTTACGCTTCTCAGCCGCCTCTTTAATGTTTTTCTTAACTTCCCCTGGATCTTTTTCTTCAAGCTCAAATTGAACATCAAGTAATATCAACGGCTCTTCCTGTAAAATACTATGCCTATAATCAAATTTTAACTCATCGTGCAATAATCTATATTCTTTACCGTTTAAATCTATTACGCGTGCTTTTCTAACAAACTTGCTCAGAAAATGCGAGTTTGTTCCGGCATTCATTGCAATGGACCCACCAATTGCACCAGGGATTCCCCAGGCAAATTCCATTCCCCCAAGACCACGCTCCATTGCAGCGTTTATTACGCTTTTCACTGCAGTTCCTGCTTTTACGAGTGCAAAATCCTCGTCGAAGAAAACACCGCTAAATCGATCAGCTATTTTTATGGTAACACCCTCAATCCCATTATCAGAAACGAGTAGATTTGTACCATTTCCAATGGGTGTGACAGGTAATCTATTCCTCCTTGCCCACAAAATAATGTTTTTTATATCTTCGTCGTCCGCTGGAATACAAAAAACTTCAGCAGGACCCCCTATGTGAAAAGAAGTGTGCCTGCTCATAGGTTCGTTTATTAAAACTGTGCCTTTTACACTATCTTTTAACCGATCAATGCTTTTTACCCTCATTCAACTCTCCCATATACAAGGACTAATTTTTCTGCAAGTTCGCCAATACTGCCAGGCCCTAAAAGCACTACCACATCGTCACTTCGTACGATCCTCGACAATGTATTTATAACATCATTTTCTTTTTTTTCAAAATATACACTTTTGTTTTGATTATACGACTTAATCCAATTAAAAACAAGATTTCCATTTATACCCGGAATTTCTTTCTCAAATGCAGGATATATGTCCATAACTATGACTTTGTCTGCATCTATAAACGGAGTCGCAATTAATTCTCCAAGCGCTGCAACTCTACTATAACGGTGAGGCTGAAAAACTGCTATGATGCGTTTTCCAGGAAAGTGTGCCTTTACCGCTTTTAGTGTGGCACTTACTTCTGTTGGATGATCTGCATGGTCGTCTATAAGAACCGTACCATTTTTAAGTTTGTGCACTTCCATTCTTCGTCGAGGCGGCCTGAAAGTCTTCAATGCATTTGCAATCTGGTCTACACCAATTCCGTAAACTTTTGCAACGAGCATTGCAGCAAGGGTATTCAAAACATTTTTATCTCCATACAGCGGAACAAAGATGCCTTCGTTATTTACTAAACCTTCATTAAAACGCACTCTAAACTTGAGGCCATCATTCAGATGTTGAATATCAAATGCTTGAATATACGAACTTTTATCTGTAATACCGTAAGCAAGTGATGGATTTAATCTCACGCCTACTTCAGTAGCGTTTATATCGTCAGCACAATAAATGACAGTACTTGCCTTTTCCGCCACTTTTAAAAACGCTTCTTTTAAGTTATCCATACTATTTCCGTAATTCTTTAAGTGATCGTTATCGATATTAGTGATAATGAGTGTATCCGGACTAAGGTAAAGGAAACTCCCGTCACTTTCGTCTGACTCAATTACAAAGTAAGGCGAATTCCTATAAAATGATTCAAATTCACTGTCAACCCCCCCTACATACACATTTACATTTCCAAATACTGACTTAAAAATGTGACCAATAAGCGATGTAGTCGTCGTTTTTCCGTGCGTTCCAGAAACAACTATAATATTTTTATACCTATTTACTATTTCAGCAAGTGCTTCTCCTCTTTTAAGCGTTCTTATCCCTAAAGACAGTGCCCTTTCAAGTTCCACATTGTCACTTTTTATAGCAGAGGAGTATACGATAAGATCGAATTCTTTTGTAATGTGGGATGAGTCGTGACCACGATAGACTACAATTCCTTTTGATTGCAACTTTTCCGTAATAGGAGATAAAACAACATCAGAACCATAAACTTCGTCGCCAAATGAGTGGAACAACAACGCAAGTTTGCTCATCCCCGCTCCACCTATGCCGATAAAAAAGACTTTACTCATACATTTTTATAATCCTTTCGTAAATTATGTCAGCCGCATTTTCAGGAAAAATCCCTTTACATTCTTTGCTCATTTTATTTATTATATCGTTATGAGAAAAATAGTAAATAAGCCTATCCATCAACAACTTTTCCGTAAGTTCTTTCTCTCTAATTACTTCAATGCAACCTTTTTGTACGAGCAAGCGCGCATTCTTAAATTGATGGTCGTCTCGTGCAAACGGAAATGGAACAATAATAGCAGGAATTTTTGTAAGAGAAAGTTCCGTAAGAGTCATCGCACCACCCCGTGCAACGGCAAAGTTTGCAAGTTTAAGTGCGTATTCCATGTGCTCAAGGTACGGCAAGACTTTTATACTTCCAGGAAGTTTCTCTGGAAGAGCAGAACGAATCCCTTCAAAATCTCGTTTGCCCGTAATAAATACTATCTGAGCACTGGTCTTCTGATAAAATGGGACAATAATTCTTGAAAATATTTTATTAAGAGCGCTTGCACCACCGCTTCCACCAAAAACGAGTAGAGTCTGCAGTGTTTCAGACAACCCGAGCCATGCAGCAGCATCTTTTTTCGTCACAGTAAAAATCTCTTCTCTTACTGGATTACCAGAAAATACCGTTTTACTTTGAGGAAAATATCCGTAAATGTCAGGGAAACCTGTGAATATTACTTTTGCAAATCGTCCAAACAAACGGTTCGTGCGCCCTGGCACTACATTCTGCTCAAATAAAAAAAACGGTTTTCTCAAAACGAGGGAAGCAAAAAGAACAGGAGCTGAAACATACCCGCCTCCCCCAATCACCACATCGAAATTCTGCTTTTTCAATATCTTAAACGCATCGTAAACACCTTTCGAAGCATTCACAGAAAACCTTAACAAAGATTTTGGGTCAGCGTAGAATTGTGCAGAATGAATATTTAGAACCTTAAATCCCGCTGCTTTAAAAATCCTTTCCTCAAAACTGTTGTGCCTTCCAGCAAGCACTACCTCGTGCCCCTCTTTTGTAAACTTACTCGCTATTGCAAGTGCAGGATAAACATGTCCGCCAGTCCCACCTGCAGCTACTAAAACTTTCATTCTACTTCCCTTCTTATGATACTTATTAAAACGCCAACTTCAATGAAAGATACGACGATGTTATTACCAGAGTAACTGACAAAGGGAAGAGGCACACCCACAACAGGAAATAGTCCTACATTTGCTGCTATATTGACGATAACGCCTATAATAATATTTAATACGATACCTAATGCTAATATCCTTCTAAACTTATCCTGCACGAGATAAACGATCTTTAGCCCCACATATGCAAACAACAAATAAAGAGTAATTAAAATTGTTTCCCCTATAAGCCCTGTTTCCTCTCCGATAATAGAAAATATAAAGTCTTTGCCGTTCTCAGGCAGGCTTCCGTATTTAAAGTAACTCCTCGTAAGTCCAACGCCATAAATCCCACCTGACGCAATTGCCTTAAAGGATTGCAGTGCCTGATAGCCAGAGTTTAAACTATACTTTTCCGGATGGAAGAATGCAGCAATTCTTTTAGAATGAGAGGGCTGCGCGAGCACTACGATTGCACCTAGAAGAGTAGTTGCTCCAGTAGAAAGTAATATGTATCCCAGGTCAATACCACTACCAAAGAGAAGTAATACAAATGTTGCAAAAATAATAAACGCAGTTCCAAGATCTGGTTCTAATCCAACTTTTGCAACCGCAATAAGAGCAAAAACAAACAAAACAGTATAGTAAAGTTTTTTATTTTTCTCGTCAATGTCTTTTATAGACAACACTTTTGCAACAAAAGCTGCTAAAGCAAAGGAAATATACTGTGACGGCTGAAGCGAAAATGGCGTATGTCCAAAAGAAATCCAGCGAGAAGAGTTTCTCTCCATACTAATATTTGGAGCAGGTTTCGTAAAGAACAGTAGAATAAGAAAAAATAGAAAAAGTGGAAAAGCAAAGCGTTTAAAAATGTCAGGATCTATAACGGCAAATATAAACATCAAAACGGTGCCTACAGTAACAGAGAGCAAATATCTATAAAAAACAGCAAGTTCGCTTGCACTGCTCTGCGAAGGACTTACGCTGAGATTCATAATAATCCCAAATGCAACGAGCATGTATACAATCGTTAATATCGAAATAGCATATACTTTTTGTGTTTTAGTCATAAAGCATTAACTATTTGCTTAAATTTCTCCCCTCTATCTTCGAAATCTTTAAACATGTCAAAACTTGCACATCCAGGTGAAAGAAGAACTACATCTCCACTTTTTGCTACTTTTTGTGCAATGTCTACTGCTTCTTTAAGCGAAGATGCAAACACGATGTCTGAATAACCTTCATCAAGTGCTGCATTTGCTATATCCGCAGATGTCTCACCTATAAGGATAAGTTTGCGAACCTTTCCATTCAAGTGTCTGGCAAATTCAGAGAAGTCATTATTCTTACTGCTTCCACCTGCTATGAGCACGATGTTTTCACTAAATGAGTTAAGCGCTTTTATTACAGAATCAGGAGTAGTCGCTTTTGAATCATTTACATACAGCACACCATTTACTTTTCTTACCTCTTCCAAACGGTGTGGCAACCCTGTGAATGTAGAAACTGCACTATCAATTACATCATTACTTGCTCCCATAAGCTTTGCAGAGAGCACCGATGCGAGTACATTCTGTACATTATGCTCACCACGCAGACGAGTAATAGCTATAGGAAAAAGCTCCTCTTCCGTGTTTTTGTCCTTAAATACTACCTTTTCGTTTTTTAAGAATACACCTCTCTGAGGCATTTCTTTTATACTAAAAAAGTAAGGACGCGACTTTATCGTATCAGCGAGTTTACCCACTCTTTCGTCGTCGTAGTTTAATACGGCAAAATCTGTACTATCCTGATTTTCAAAAATCCTCCTCTTATAGTAAAAATACTCGTCAACACTTTTATATCTATTCAAATGGTCTTCGGTAAGATTCAAAAAAACAGCAACTTTAGGATGAAACTTTTCAATGGTTTCAAGTTGAAAGCAACTAGTCTCAAGTATCGCAACATCAGGCTCTGGATTATAAACGAGAAGCTCAGAGTAAGGCGTCCCGAGATTTCCACCGTATACAGAGTTAAAACGCGACTTCTTGAATATTAATCCAGTGAGTGTCGTCGTCGTACTTTTGCCATTAGTTCCCGTAATACTTACGATAGCAGTCTTTGGAGACATTTCGTAAGCAAATTCCATCTCCCCAATAATTGGAATGTTTTTTTCTTTAAGTGCCCGTGCAATATCAGAATTCAGTGGAACGCCAGGAGAAAGAACGGCAGTATCAAACTGATCCAACTTATCAAAACTGTGTTTCCCTATTTCGTAAGGAATTTTTTCGCTTTCTAACAGCTTAACAAATTTTTCGACTTCTTCGTTTTTTGAAATTTCGCTTACAAAAGGATTGAAACCCTTTTTCTTGGCAAGCAAAGCAGTATATACGCCGCTTTTTCTTGCACCCACTATAAATATGTTTTTCATTTAAAACCTCCCATCAAAAATAACAAAATACCTAACATTGAGGAAACAAGAGTAATAATAGCAAATCTAAAAACTATTTTAGACTCACTCCATCCGCACTTTTCAAAGTGGTGGTGAATCGGGGCCATTTTGAATACGCGCTTCCCGTGAGTAGCTTTAAAGTAAGAGACCTGTATAAAAATCGATAACGCCTCAATAACAGGAATAATTGCTATAAATACGAGCAAAATTTCAAGTTTTGCAATGACTGCAGCAGCAAACACCAACCCTCCGAGAGAAAGTGAACCGGTATCGCCCATAAATACTTCTGCCTTTGGGCTGTTAAACCACAAGTAAGCAGCAAGTGAGCCTATTGCTACAAACAGAATAGCATTTACGGCACCCAACTCACTCCTCGGTAAAACAGGAAGAACCGCCATACCTATAATGATAAATAGAGTCATAATAATTGAATTGCTTGCAAGAAGCCCGTCTATACCATCAGTAAGGTTGAAGGCATTGACAGTACCAAGAGCAACGAACAGAAAAAATAAAAAGTAACCAATTGTGCCCAGTTGAATGTTATACTTTCCAAAACTTACATAGCTCTGAATAAATGGCTTAAATAAAAAGTACAGGATAACTGACACGAACAATTGGAGCAAAAGGCGCTCTCTTACAGAAAGCCCTTCAGACTCCTTTTGTTTTACACTCAAAAAATCATCCAGAATTCCTATTGCTCCATTTAAAAGCATCGCAAAATACAGCGCGACAAAAATCCTGCTTCTAACAAATGGAATAAAGAGCAGCGGCAAAATAAGAAATACTATACCCCCTGCTGTCGGCGTACCCTCTTTGTTCTTATGCCATATCGGACCTTCAGGTCTTATAAATTGCCCTATTCCATGCCTTCTAAAAAGCGGGATTATAATTAAAAATAACACAAAGGAAACAGCAAAGCTTACTAAAAAAACCAACAGGTTAAAAATATTCATCGCCCATACCTCTCAATTAAAAGTTGCAAAACATCTTCCATCCTTAAACCACGAGAACCCTTAACAAATATAATAACATTTTTCGGTATGTCAAAGCGCCGGAAAAAATTAAGAAGCTGTTCCTTATCTTTAAAGTGATGTACATTTTCCTGCCTGGTAATTCTTTTAACCTCCTCGCTGATATACCTGCTTAAATCTCCGTAAGTTACGAGGTAATCAGGTTTAAAACTTGCCACTACTTTTCCACTTTTTTTGTGTATGGCATCCGCTTTACTTCCCAACTCCAGCATATCTCCAAGAATAAGAAAGAGTTTTTTATTTCTGTTTCTAAATCTGCTTAAACTGTATTCAAGCGAAAGTGGATTTGCATTGTATGTTTCGTCCAGCAAAATACGATTCCCACTTAAGTGAATTTCTTTGCCTCTACCTGATAGAGGAGCAAAATTTTCAATAGTATTCAAAATCTCTTTAATGGGCAGATGTAAAGCATAGGACATTGCAACGACTGAAAGAATGTCGTACGCATAGTGCACACCAGACAGGGTAGTTTTAAAAGGATATTCTTCATTATTAACAAAAATGTTCAATGTCATTCTTTCTGTGTTTATCTGTTCTATCTTTGCATTAACGACATTGTGCCTCTTAAATCCAAATGTAATACACTTTTTACACTTTTCTTGCGCAAGTCTGTAAAAATTTTTATCATCTCCATTCAGTATTACGATCCCATTTTTTTCATCTACAAAAGAAGCAAGCTTGAATTTTTCTCTAGCAACATTTTCAACACTACCAAGAAATTCAAGGTGAGACTGCGACGCATTTAATAAAATTGCTATGTCCGGCATAACAATTTTATTCAGCAGGTCCATATCGCCCACTTTTTGCACACCCATTTCTGTAACTGCGTAATTACTCTCTAAGTTAAGCCTGTTCAAAAAGAAAAGCGGAAGAGAATATTCAGTATTTGCATTCCCTTCAGTCTTAGAAACAGAATAAAAATGGGATAAAACTGTGTAAACCAATTCTTTTGTAGTTGTTTTACCCGCACTTCCAGTAATACCTACCACTTTCCCGGAAAATTTTTTGCGCGCTAAACCTCCTAAATTAATAAGCGCATTCTTTACAGACTCTACTTTATAAACAAAAACATCTTTTCTGAGTGTATCCCTTTCCACAATACAGCCACGAGCACCGTGCTTTATTGCATCGTTAATAAACTCGTGTCCGTCCACATGCGCACCTCTTATTGCAAAAAATAATCCACCAGGTTTCACTTTTCTACTGTCAATGGAAAAGTTTTCAAAGTATCCCACATTAATTCCGTTTGAAATACCCTTCGCAACACTTAATATCTCACTTTGATCGAGCCTCATTGAATTATCTCCTTTAACATTTCTTCATCGCTCATTTTAAGTACACTATCCTTAAAGTGAATTTCCCGCTCTTCGCCTCTGCCAAGTAGTGCAACTATGTCTCCCTTTTTCATTATAGAGACTGCATGTTTAATCGCTTCGAACCTATCTTTTATGATCACGGGACATTTTACAAAACGAGCAACATCGTATATAAGCGTATCAGGATCATCGCCTCGAGGGTCGTCCGTCGTGACAATTACTACATCACTATACAAAGACGACTTCTCCCCCATCTCTTTTCTCTTTTTTTTCGTAGACCATCCAACTGCGCCTATAACCGTAATAAGCCGGTTTTCTTTGATACCGCGGAGAAACTGTAAAATCCTTTCCACTTCGTAAGGATTATGTGCAAAGTCTATTACAACAATGCCATCTTTAAGCCTGTATGTTTTTAATCGTCCGGGTACCTGCGGTATGTGCAATGCAAAGTATTTAACACTTTCCATACTAACTTTCTCGTTCAAAGCAAAAGCAGAGAGTGCAAGAAAATTGTACAAATTAAAGAGACCACCCGCATTTAAATGCATAGTCTCTTTAACATCGCGAAAAGATATTTCAAAGTCCGTATAATGTAGAGCACTGCTTAATATGTGAGCACTTACATCAGAACTATGAGTAATTCCATATGTTACAAAATTTTGAGCACTTTCAGCAAACTTTTCGTAATAACTTACATCACGATTTAAAATCGAAGGCGTTTTATCCTTAAAGAAACTCAATTTGGTTTGCAAATAATCCTCAAAAGAACCGTGTACATCAAGATGGTCTTCTGCAATGTTAGTTAAGATTTTTGAATAAAAAGTAACTCCTTTTTCTCGTTTAAAAAGTATTGCAGAAGAAGAAATCTCTAAGAAAGCATATTCCACATCGTTTTTTACCATCTCACTCAAAAGCCTATTTAAGTAGAATGCATCAGGAGTAGTAGGAGGAAACTTTTCTTTTATCACAAAACCCTTTCCTGAATCTTCTCCTATCGTGCCTATAAATCCACTTTTTTTGTGTAACACGCCGTTAAAAAATTTATACAGCCAGAAAGCAGTCGTAGTCTTGCCTGATGTCCCTGTAATGCCAACGACTTTAAGATTCTTAGAAGGGAAACCAAAAAAAGCAGACGAGAATAAAGAATAAGCAGAACGCGTATCGTCTACCTTTATACCAAGTATATCTTTAGGTATTTTTACATTTTCTTCAAAGACAACTGCAGTTGCACCGTTTTGTATCGCTTCGTCAATTTTCAAGTGGGAGTCAAAACGCGTTCCTTTAATTGCAACAAACATCGTGCCTTTTGATACTTTACGAGAGTCTAAAACAATAGAATCAAATTCCACGCTTAAGTTCCCTGAGTAATGAAACCGCGGAAAAATTCGTTTTAACTCCAGGCCCCTCATCAATTGCCCCCTTTATTCTCTTGACGAATTATGCTACTTGAAGGAACGCTTTGTTTTACCAATTTATCTGGAGGAATTTTTAAGTACCGTACGAGGAATGACGCCACTTTTTGAAACAAAGGTGCTGCAACATAAAGCGAATAAGTGGGTTTTTCAGTCTGATCGACAATAGTAAGAATTACCACTTGCGGGTTATCTGCAGGAAGGATACCGCAAAAGCTATATATTAACTTTGTATTTGAATAACCTGACTTGTCTGGTTTTTGAGCGGTGCCAGTTTTACCTGCAATTGTATAGCCCTTCACCTCGGCCTGGGGCACGCCTTGCGGTGTAACGACTGCTTTCAGTGCATTCATAACTTCCGTCGCTACGGTATTGGATACGACGACTTTTCTCACTGTTGGAGAATTTGAAAACCGCGTCTTTCCGTCAGGACCTATAATCTTTTTAACTATGTAAGGTTTCATTTCTACTCCGTGATTTGCAATTGCGGAAAAAGCATCTATCAACTGAAGCGGCGTCACAGCGACCCCCTGTCCGTACGACATCGTTGCAACCTCTACATCACCAAGATTCTTAACGCTAGGCAATATGCCTTTCTCTTCACCAGGAAGTTCTATTCCTGTATATTCGCCAAAACCAAAACGCTTTAAATAGCGCACGAGCTGCTCTTTCCCTAATTTCAAACCAATCTCCATAAATGCTACATCACAGGAATTGCGCATAATGACATTTAATCCATGCTCTACGCCGTGAGTCCTCCAGCAGTGAAGAGTCCGATCTTTTACGCGAAGATATCCATTACACACAAAAGTATCGTCCGTGTGCAGAGTGCCTTCCTGTAGCGCTGCTGCTGCTATTATAGGTTTCAACACAGAACCAGGTTCGTAATTCATTTGAATTGCCCTGTTTAAGATCGTATTTGAATTTACAGAAGCAAGATTGTTCGGATCAAAATCCGGATACGAAGCCATACCCAGTATTTCCCCTGTTTTAGGATTCATAACGATTATTACACCGTCTTTTGCTTTATCGTTTATCACTGCTTCTTTTAAGTATTTTTCGATCGTATATTGAATATTTGCATCTATGGTAAGTTGCAATGTATCACCTTTTACAGGTTTTATCTTAAACATTGAAACATTTGGCACAATAGGCTTTGGAGATATTAAAGGTATGTATACTTTCCCGTCAATTCCCTTTAGATCACTATTAAACTTGTACTCCAGACCAGAAAGTCCGTTATCCTCCGCACCTACAAAGCCTAAGACATCAGAAAGAAGAGAGTGAAAAGGATAAATACGCTGCTCCGTAGGAGTAATTGCTATGCCCTTTGCGATGCCTAAAGATTCTATTTCTGTTTTTTCTTTCTCCGTTAAGGAAGTGGAAATTCTTACAAAAACTTTATAATCGCTTAGAATACTAACGATCTTCTTTTTATCAATATTTATAATGTGGGGAAGTTTTTTCTCAATAATAGACTTCTGCTCTCCAGTAAGAAGCACCGGATTTATGTCGAGCTCATACGAAGGCTTACTAATTGCTATCGCTACACCATTTCTATCAAGGATGTCACCTCTTTCACCTTTTACATCTATAACCTTTGGAGCTGTTTGCTGAACTACCTGTGCTACATAGTATCCTCTACGGAATATTTGGAGGTAAAGTAATCTGCCAAATATAGTGGCAAAAGAAATTATTACAATTAATAATATTGCAATAATTCTCGTTGCAACCGGATCGCCCTTATCTTCCATTATCTACCTCTATGATCATGAATGAGCCAGGTAAAACCATTTTGAGTTTTTTACGCGCGATAGAGTCTACTTCGGAAAGATTCAAGTTTTTGTAGTATTGCACCCTCAGAGTTCGATTTTCGTATTCAAGCATATTAAGTTTTTCGTTTAATGTACTTATGCGTTTCTCCATCAGGTTGGTTTTCAGATAGAGCACTCCGAGAGAAAAAAATAATACAATTATAAGAGCATAGACGACAAACCGCTTAAAACTCATAACTTCTCCGCCACTCTCATCTTTGCACTTCTTGCACGAGGATTTGCCTTAACTTCGTCACGGCCCGGGATAATCACTTTTTTGTTAACTCTTTTAAGAACAGAATTATTGATAAAGGCTCTCTTAACTATTCTATCTTCTAGTGAATGATACGAAATAACGACTATTCTGCTACCTTTGTTTAAAAACAGAGGTGCCTCTTTTAAAAACTTCTCCAAATCCTTTAGCTCATTATTGACTGCTATCCTCAGCGCCTGAAATGTCTTTGTTGCAGGATTTATCCTTCCTCTTCTTTTGTAAACACTTTCCACGATGTGTGCAAGTTCAGATGTAGTTTCTATCCTTTTTTTCTTTCTATACACAACAATTGCTTTTGCAATTCTTCTTGCAAGATGTTCTTCACCGTAGTAGTAGATAACATCAGCAAGTTCACTTTCAGCGAGACTATTAACTAATGTCGATGCCGTAATGTCTGCCTTCCGGTCCATCCTCATGTCAAGCGGACCATCTTTCATAAAACTAAAACCGCGTTCAGCTTTATATAATTGAAGCGAAGAAATACCAAGATCTGCTATTATTCCGCTAACTCGTTTTACAAACAAATTTTCCAATATATTACTTAAATTTGCAAAAGTATCATGAACAAGTACGAAGTTACTTCCAATTAAGGAAAGCCTGTTTCTGGCACGACTTAAGGCATCTTCGTCTTTGTCTATACCAATTAAAAGACCTTTTTCACCAATCCGCTTTAATATCTCAACACTATGCCCACCTTCACCTATCGTGCAGTCTACAATCCTGTCCCCGGGTTTTATATTTAAGTATTCCAGACTCTCATTTAACATTACGGGTGTGTGTATTATCTCCATGTTTAAATTATAACAAGTTGCTCTACAAATAAAAACCCGAGTAAAGGATAAGCCGGATTCTGTTACCCTTACGGGCCGCGATCATTTATCTAAGCGACCTACCCGATGGCAAGGGGGAGCACCTTAACGCCATCCTATTTGGTCTTGCTCCGGGTGGGGTTTACCGAGCAGCATCCCGTTACCGAGATACCCGGTGGTCTCTTACACCACCTTTTCACCCTTGCAGGTAAAACCTGCGGTTTGTTTTCTGTGGCACTTTCCCTGGGGTCGCCCCCGCCTTGATTTCCAAGGCACCCTGCTCCCAGGAGTCCGGACTTTCCTCAGGTCGTAATGATTACGCCTGCGATCGCTTCCTTTACTCGGGTTATTTCTTTAACTCTTCAGGATAGTATAAAATCTTACCGCAAACTTCACAAAGTATAATGCGGTCGCCCTTCCCAGTTTTAAGTTCTTCTAATCTTTCAAGAGGTATCAGGGCTCCACAATTAGAGCAAGTATTATCTTCTACTGTAGTAATTGCACCAAAAGGAAAATTTTCTTTTATCTCTTCGTACTTTCGCAAAATCTCTTCAGGTATCGACTTCGCTAATCTTTCAAATTCTTTTCTTAAAATAGCTGACTCTTCTTTAATTTCTCTCTGCAAAGACTCTTGCTCTTTCCTAAACTTCTCGAGACTCCCCTCAGCCTCTTCGATTTCGGATTTAAGTTTTTCTATACTTGACTTTTTGTTTTTTATTTCTTCTTCTATAAATTCCAGTGACTTTTTTAGTTCTTCTTTCTTCGTTAATAGATTTTCTTTTGTTTTCTTAGCCGCCTTAATCTCCTTACTCGTCTTAAGTTTATTACTTTCTAACAGAGCAGTTACATTCTTAATTTGACTTTCGTTTTCCTCTAAATTCCTTTCTATTTCATGCTTCCTTTGATTAAATCCACTAAGAGCGAGTTCAAGACCTGCAATTTCGTCGTTATATTTCTTGACGGCGTCATTTATTTGTAATTCTTTTTCTATCTCTTTGATACGCAGTTCTTTTTTACGCAGGACTTCTTCTTTTTGTTCGAATTCGTAAAGCAGTTTTATATACATTGATACCTCCAAAATATGGTGGGCCCGCCCGGATTCGAACCAGGAACCAATTGGTTATGAGCCAACTGCTCTACCGTTGAGCTACAGGCCCCTCCTTATTTGCTGTAATATTTTATACAAGATTAAATTAAAGTCAAGCGGAATATTCACATACAAAAATAAATTTTTAGTATATAATGCAACGAGGAGGTAATATGGAAAAAACAATTTCATTCCACAGTGACGGTAAGTTAGTAAAATTAAATAATAAAAATGGTAGCATAGAAATCGTACAGGGAAAAACAAAAGAAATCGTGCCGGTCTTAAAATTAGTAAACATAAAAATTGACAGACGAAAAAGCAAGTTCAAACCAGATGCATTTTTCGTAGGCTATGCAGTACTTAGTACCGCAATTTCAATAGGTATCGTAAAAATACTATTTAAAAATATCTCTACCATCAACATAGCAACTGCTATTTCAATAATAGTAATTATTTCAATCATTATGCAAGTAAATACAGCAAACAAAAAACAGGCACTTTTTATTAAAACAACTGAGAAAACAATAGAAATACCAATTGACGAAACATCTAAAGTAGAATCAATAAAAAACTTTTTCAAAAATAATGAGAAATAGTTGAAGCAGAAGTTAGTTACTTATTTTTTAGTTTGTAGGGTAATATTTAAACTGTCAAAATAAGAAGCTTTTACCAGAACGCGAGTAATTTCCGAAGGAATTTTAAAGTCTTTATCTTTCTCTTTCACATAAATAACGCCTGCCGTAAGAAATACGATAGTTGAAATCACTGTAAGTAAATTAGGTAATCTGCCAATGTGGATGTTAAAACCCTTCTCAAGAACAGCGCCTACCACAAGTCCTGCAACAAAAAAGAAAAATGGCACCATATATATAGAGAATATACCTTTTACGATGTCTTTCTCTTCATATTCAAATTCAACGAGATCTCCTTTTTCGGCACCTATACGATTCCACGCAAGAATAGTATCGTTTTTAGAACCAGAAAGGTGTGTAGGACAACTCTCATTTAAAGGGCAGCTTGCGCATTCTTCCTGAGTTGCAGCACGGATTTCCGCAATTTCTTTTTCTACTAATCTATTAACTACTCCTACTTCCTTCATACTTAATCTCCTTCCATATCGGGACGAGCAATTTTACCTGATCTACGATCCAGGCACACGCCTCAAAACATTCTTTTCTATGCGGTGCAGAAACACCCACAAAGAATGAAACCATTTTTAAGGGTACATTGCCAAGCCTATGGGCAATTATAATATTTTTTACACCAAAACGCTCCTTTGCTTCCTTTTCTATTTTTAGCATCTCCTTTTTGGCCATTTCTTTGTAGGCTGTATAGTTAATAGAAACTACCGGACCATCCTCCTTACTACTGCGAGGCTCACCTAAAAAAACCACAATACCGCCTGCACTTTCTTCTTTAAGCGCAGTCTCAAACTTTTCTATGGGAATTTCATCTTTGCCAATAAAAACCATCTATCCTCCTTGCACAGGTGGTATAATTGCCAGAGTATCACCATTTTTCAAAATAGTATCTTTATCTACATATTCCATATTAACTGCAACGGCAATCTTATTAACTATCGTGTTCAATCTAGGATGTTTTACAACTATATAATGTAAAAACTCTTCAACACTACTCCCATTAAACTGCATTATTTCTTCATGTAAGCCAGCAATTCTTTCAGCTTCTGCAAAATAAAGCACTTTTATTTTCATTATTGAATTATATCACAATAGGAACTCTATAAAAATGTATTGCAGCAAATCAGTTTTTGTCTACAATATAAATCATGAAGAAAAATTTTATTATGCCTCCGGGGCAAAGAATAACGAGCAGATGGTATGCAATATCTTCGTTAGAGAAACCCAAAAAGATGGACATCGAAAACTACTTCGTAAAAATATTTGGGCTCGTAGAAAAAGAAAAAACAATTCTGTTAAAATACATCTTTTCACTTCCTACAGTGAAAAAAGAAATCGACATACACTGCGTCGACGGATGGAGTTATCTAAACACAATTTTTGAAGGCGTCTATCCAAAAGAGCTTTTTAGGGATGTAAAAATAAAAAACGGTGGGAAATTCGTTATCGTGCATACAGTTGAAGGATACACCACAGATTTGCCTCTTGATTTTCTTTTAAGTGAAAGCGTATTGCTTGCATATAAGGTAAATGGCGAAAATCTTTCTTTTGAACACGGCTATCCGTTAAGACTTGTCGTAGAAGGTAAATACGCATACAAAGATGCAAAGTGGGTAAACGGATTTGAAATTGTGGATAAAGACATTCCAGGCTATTGGGAAGCGCGCGGTTACAGTAGATCGGCCGATGTTTACAAAGAGAAAAGATTCGAAAGATGAAGCTCTACTTTAACTCTTGCTTTTTCTTTTACACTCAGGGCAAATTCCGTAAATGAACAGGGAAAATTCTTTAATGTCCCAACCTTTTTCCTTTGCGACTCTTACGACATCGTTGTAATCTGGAAGTTCTGCATCTTCTATCTTGCCACAACTTATACAAACAAAGTGAATGTGCGGCACTATTCTGCCGTCAAAGTGCTTACTCTTATTTATTGAAAACTCTTTCGCTAAGCCTAATTCAACGAGTTTATTTAAAACATTATAAACCGTAGCAAAACTAACACCGGGCAACTTTTCTTTAATATCGTTATAGACCATTTCAGCTGTTGGATGACTACGCGTATTCACCAGGTACTTATATATTTCAATCCTCGTTTTTGTTACTTTTAAACCATTTGCCCGTAAAACTTCTTTAATCTTTTCTTCCATTTTAATCACTCCCGATTTTTCTTTAAATTATAACAATTTTAATGAGTTTTGCAATAACGAAAAGACTCCCTTTTTGCAAGTATAAGCAAAATCTGAGGGAGCCCAAGTGTTTTACTTTGCAACTACTTCAACTTTTCTGCCACTTCTTTACCGGAATCCGTAATAATAAATACGCCGTCCTGCTCTTTAACAGCGCCTTTTCCAATCAATTCTCTTAACTTCCGCGCGATAAGCGGAGTGTTAAGCCCGCTTTTATCGGCAATCTCTTGTTTTGTTGCTTTACCCACCTCTGCAAGCAGTTTTAAAATCGACTTCGCCTGCTCAGAAAGATTCTTATTTGGTTTAAGGCACGGCATTTTATTCCTCAGGTTTCCAAACTGTATAAACCTTACCTGCAATCTTTATGTCAGGAGCAAATGTCTTCTTACCGGGTTCCCATCCTGCTGGTGCAACCTGATCCGGATGCTCGCGGACATACTGGAACGCCTGAATCTGACGGATAAGCTCCTTCACATTTCTTCCTACATTCGGATAAAGAACTTCAACGGCCCTTAAAATTCCGTCAGGGTCAATGATAAATCTACCTCTTACTGCCGTTCCACTCTCTTCATCGTAAACTTCGTAAAGGCGCGAAACTTTTCCTGTTGGGTCTGCACCCATTGCAAATTTTACCGGCTTGATTAGCTCAGATGTTTCGTGCCACACTTTGTGGGAGAACACTGTGTCCGTGCTCATAGAAATGACTTCAACGCCCATTTTTTTTAACTCATCGTAAGCTCTTGCCATTGCATTAATTTCCGTAGGGCAAACAAATGTGAAATCAGCAGGATAGAAGCAAAGCACCACCCATTTGCCTCTGTAATCAGAGAGCTTAATCTTGTCGATGCTCCCATCAGTTGGGAAGAACGCATCGGTCTCAAAATCTGGTACTTCTTTCCCCACCATCAACATAATACCACCTCCTTAAGAAATTATTTTTAATAAATTACTTTAATGTACCTTTCCAGAGACCATGAACGCTGCAATATTCCCTCGCGTATACCTCTTTTCCTTCAGGTACTTCAAAAACTGCTTCTGGTTTGTCACCAGGGTTGAGGAATTTTCTATATACCGCTCCGTCAACGACAAGTTCAATCCATTCAATGTAGTGCTTTTCTTCCATAGGATGCGCTACGTTCTCACCTACTTTAACCACATAAGCATTGCCTTCCCTCTTAATGAACGGCACATGCTTTTCTGTAGAAGAATCTGCTGTTTTCTCCTCCAATAGTGTCATCGGCTGCCCGCAGCAAACAAGCTGTCCTGCACCTGGATGTGTCACCTCAACAATGTTTCCACATACTTCGCACTTGTAAATCTCCAATTTTTTCGTCATACTGCACCTCCTTATGAAATTTTTTCTTTTAATTTATTTGAAAATTCAGTTACAAAACTATCAAGCTTTTCAAAATCAGCTGGCTTTGGATACCCCTTTACCATAACAGGCTCTATAAAATCAACCTTTAAATTAGAAAGCATTTCTTGAATTTGCTTTACTCCTAAACCGCCCCATCCGTAAGATATAACAATTGATGCAACTTTCACCTTTGGGCGAAGTGCATTTGCAAGATACGCAGTAGAAACAACTGAAGGATGTGCACCTGCAAGCACATAAGGGCTTGCAAAAATTACGCCTGCTGTATCTACAAGTTCCATAGCTATTTGTCCTACATCGGCAACTGTTAGATTTATAGGCACAACTTCGATATTCTTTTCTATAAACTTATCAGTCAAAAACTCGACGATTTTCTTCGTGCTTCCATGCATTGAAACATACGGAATTAAAACTTTATTCTCCACTTTATCTGAGATCCAGCCTTCGTAAGCCTTTATAATAATTTCCGGGTTTGGGTATACCGGACCATGGCTTGGAGCAATGTATTTTATATCGTACTGTTTTATCTTTTCTATGTTCTTTTTTATCTGTGTTCTAAACGGCATCATTATTTCCGCATAGTATCTCTTTGCGTCAACTATCACCCTGTGTTCGTTCTCCACAAACAGATGGCTTGCCGCCCTGTGTGACCCAAAGAAGTCACAGGAGAACAAAACTTTATCCTCTATCAAATAAGTAGACATTGTTTCAGGCCAGTGCACCCACGGCGTAAATATAAACTTTAGCGTTTTTCCTCCAAGAGAGAGTTCTTCTCCATCGGTTATTTCAATAAAGACATCGTCTTTTAACAGTAAAAATTCTTTTAGGAATGACTTGCACTTTGCATTCGTAACTACTTTTGCATCTGGGTATAGTTTTAATACATCAGGAATACTTCCAGAATGGTCCTGCTCTGCATGACTTGAGATAATGTAGTCAATCTTTTTAACTCCAAGCGCCTTTAAATTATCCAATAAAATTTCTTTTTTTTCAGGTTCAACTGTATCTATTAAGGCGGTTTTTTCCTTCCCAAAAATAATGTACGAATTATAACTCGTCCCGTCTGGAAGCGGGATAAGATCATCAAATATTTTTCTGTCCCAATCTATTGCACCAACTTCATAAACTCCATCCACTAATTTTCTTACAGCCATTTACGCCTCCTCGTTCGTTAAGGGAGTATAAGTACGCGTTCCTAAATCTCTGTCAAGCATAAATAATCCGTTTCCGTTATCGCCAATGAACTTTAGCCTGTCGATTATTTCTCTATCGTTTTCCTCTTCTTCTACCTGCTCGTCAATAAACCATTGAAGGAAATTGTAAGTTGCTCTATCTTTTACTTCCTCTGCGACATCGATCAGATAATTAATGCGCTCAGTGATGTGTTGCTCGTGATTTAGTGTTTCTTCAAATACCTGCAATGGAGATTCCCATTCAGTTGGAGGTTCCTTTATCGTATGTAACTTTACATCTTCGCCTCTCGATAAGATGTAATTAAACATCTTCATTCCGTGGTCAACTTCTTCTTTGTACTGAACCATCATCCAATTTGCAAAACCTTTTAAACCAATTTTACTAAAGTAAGCAGACATAGACAGATAAAGATAAGCAGAATAAAACTCTTCGTTTACCTGGTCAGTTAAAGCATTCTTCATTTTCTCGTTAAGCATATCCTACACCCCTTTCTTTTTTTAAAATCATTTTAGTTTTATTATAAACCTTTTTTGAAATCTGTCAACCACAGCTTTCCAGAAACCTATTAGAGATATTTGGAAACCTAAGCCATAATACTCTAAGAATTTATTATATTATAAAACTAAAAAGTAATTATTTCAACATTTTTTTATTCTTAAAAATCCTTAAACTCGTTATCAAAGAGTTAAAATCAAATTTCTGCATCCAATACGCAGAAAGATACTTTATATAAAAACACAGAAAAGTCTTTCTCAAAAAGTAAATACTTGACTTTTTACTTGACTTTTGTCTACTATTCAATATACTAACTTAGTCATAACTAACTTTGAAAAAAAGAAATGAGGTGGATAATGTTTAACGAGATAATGCCCCTGGCAGATGTTTCAGAAAATACAAAAGTACAAATTGTGAGTTTCTCTGGAGGTTATAACTTTGTAAGAAGATTACAGGAAATGGGGCTCGTACCTGGACAAATTGCTAAAATAATAAGAAATTCTAAAATTGGCCCGGTAGAAGTATCTGTTATGGGCTCTAATCTTGCAATAGGCAGAGGAATTGCGTCAAAAATCCTCGTGAAGGTGGTATATGAATAAAAAAGAGTTTACCGTTGCCCTTGCAGGTAATGCAAATGTAGGTAAAAGTGTAATATTCAACCAATTAACCGGCGGAAACCAGATTATAGGGAACTGGCCGGGGAAAACCGTAGAAAAAGCAGAAGGCTTTCTTGAACAGGAAGGAATTAAACTTCACATAGTAGACCTACCGGGTATATACTCACTTTCCACATACTCAGAAGAAGAGATCGTTTCTAGGGAATTTATCGCAAAGGAACATCCAGACCTCGTTGTAAATGTAGTGGATGCATCCAATTTAGAAAGAAATTTATTCTTTACCTTACAGCTAATCGAGCTTGAAGTACCCCTTGTAATTGCGTTAAACCAATACGACATATTGGAAAACAAAGGACTCCACATAAATGAAGATAAGCTTTCTAAACTGCTTGATGCGCCAGTAGTCAAGACAATTGCAGTCCAAAACAAAGGACTAAAAGACTTATTTAAAGTAATAAAAGAGACACTACTCTCAGAAGAGAAAAAAGTGCCACACATAAAGTACGGCAAAGAAGTAGAATCAAGAATTGAGATCCTCGTTGAAAAGCTCAAAAATAAAAAAATTAAACTTTCCTACCCGTACCGTTTTGCTGCAATAAAATTACTGGAAAACGATCCTTTAATAAAAAAAGAAGTAAACGACCCTGAAATACTTTCTACAGTTAAAAAACTCCAGGAAGAGCTAAAGGAAATACACGGAGAAGACGCCGAAACAGTAATAATTTCGGAGAGGTATGCCATTGCATCACGCATAGCAGAGTCCGTAATCACGAGAAGGTACATGGTAAAAGCCAGCATTGGAGACTGGTTTGATAAAATCGCTTTAGATAAGTTCTGGGGATATGTATTCTTTATACTTATAACAATAGGTATATTTTATACAGTATTCAAATTCGGAAGTTACTTTTCAGATCTTTTAAGTAACTGGCTTGAAGCGTTTAAACCTACATTTATGCAGATACCACTTTCTCCATTCTGGGATAAAATATTGTGGGACGGCGTAATGGAAGGGGTAATCGCAGGAATAGGCATAGTGCTTCCATACATTGCGCCATTTTACCTACTCCTTGCGTTTTTAGAGGATAGTGGTTATCTGGCAAGAATTGCATTTTTAACAGACAATCTAATGCACAAAATGGGCCTTCACGGCAAAGCATTTATGCCGCTAATTGAAGGGTTCGGATGCAATGTCCCAGCAGTTCTCGGCACAAGAATTATGGAGCGCGACAGAGACAGATTCCTTGCAGCAATACTCGTAACGCTTGTTCCCTGCTCAGCACGGACGGTTATTATATTAGGACTTGTCGCCGCATTCTTAGGGCCAATATATGCATTTCTTATTTATGTGCTTGATTTTATACTCATTGTAATCGTTGGGCGCATTCTGAACAAGTTTATGAAGGGCACACCGTCCGGACTCATAATGGAAATGCCCAGATATAGAAAACCAGTAATGCGTATAATTTTAAAGCAAACATGGATTAGGCTAAAAGAATTTGTCTATATCGCATTCCCTATTATCATTATAGCAAATGTCGTAATAGAACTCTTTGCATTACTGAATTGGTTAAATCCTGTTGCAAATTTTTTAAAGCCTGTCGTAACTAATTTCATCGGCCTGCCACCACTTGCAGGTGTTACGCTCATATTTGGAGCATTAAGAAAAGAACTCACACTCGTAATGCTTGCCGGAATATACCACACGACAAACTTTGCGTCTATTATGACGCCAAGGCAAATTTTTGTTTATGGATTTGTAACGATGATCTACATTCCCTGCGTTGCCACAATGGCAGCATTAAAAAGAGAGTTTGGCTGGAAACGCACTACATTAATCGTCGTTGGGGAACTTGCGGGGGCAATTATACTGGGCGGATTATTCAACCAGATATTAAAACTATTTATGCCGTAAACTTAAAAAATGAAAGATAAAACTACAAGAAGTATTGAAGATTACCTTGAGGCAATATATCTTATTAAGCAAAAAAAACAAACCGTCAGAGTAATCGATGTCGCAAAGTGCCTGTCAGTAAAACTGCCTTCAGTAACGGGCGCTCTAAAGAGGCTTAGTGAAAAGGGTTTCGTGATACATACCTCCTACGGTGAAATAGAACTAACAGAAAAAGGAAAACAGATAGGGAAAGAAACATGGGAAAAGCATAAACTTTTATTCACATTACTTCATAAAGTACTGGGCGTTTCAGAAGGCACGGCATATAAAGAAGCATGCCTTATAGAACACCTTATATCAAAAGAAACTGAAGAAAAAATTAAACAGTTTTTAGAGAAACACAATCACAAATAAAAAACTGCCCGTCTTTTTTAAAGACGGGCAGTGCGTAATCATCCAAAAACAAATTTCTTTTATAGATACTTTTTAATTAATCCTACTCTTTCATTAAATTCTTTTATTCTTTCGTCCCATTCTTTGTAGGATTCAAACTTTTCGTCCCAGTAATTGTCATCGTACCACTGCGCGTTAAGCTCTGCAAGTTCTTTGCCTTGCTGCTCAATCCATGTAAAGTACTTTAAGTTATGCATTCTCTTTTTGTCGTAGTATCTGAGTTCCAGCATCCAGTCAGTCGTTGCGCCAAGCAAGTAACGATCAAAGTCTTTTGCAGCGTCCATTTCAGTATATTCTCCGTATTGGTCTCTGAGCTCCTGAAGTCTCGATTGATAGAGTTCCATAGAATCTGTTGCAACGGTAAATATTACATCTTTATCAGTCATTTCGTAGTACTTTGCCATTTTGATTGCACCGAGGATATTTGCAGTTGAGGAAATACCAAAGAGGTCAAGTTTATCTACAAATGCAGGATCTACGCCAGATTCCTTAAGATACTTTCTACCAGCAGGCTCGTTAAATAATCTAATTAAGTGCATGCAAGCTTCATCGTCAATGTCTACAACCATATCAATATTTTTTACATCAAAAATCCACGGAACATGCTTATCTCCGATTCCTTCGATCCTGTGTCCACCGTAACCATTATAAAGAAGTGTAGGGCATTGAAGTGCTTCACCTGCGCCAATCTTAATCGTAGGGAATTTCTTTCTTAAGTAGTTACCACTGCCAAGAGTGCCAGCAGAACCCTGAGTAAGGAACAACGCAGTCATTCTCTGGCCTTCCTTTTTCTCTTTATTGAATACTTCTTCCATTGCAGGTCCCGTTACGGCATAGTGCCAGATCGGGTTTCCAAACTCTTCAAACTGGTTCAATACAACGATTTCATCCGGCCTTTGCTGTTTGAGTTCTTTTGTTTTATCAAAAACCTCTTTTACATTGCTTTCAACGCCAGGTGTAGCATACACTTCTGCACCAATACTCTTGAGCCACTCGAACCTTTCTTTGGACATCCCTTCAGGAAGTACTGCAATTGCCTGGCAAGCAAGTAGTGCAGAATCGTATGCACCACCCCTGCAGTAATTTCCGGTAGATGGCCAGAGTGCTTTCTGTCTGGTTGGGTCAAATGCACCTCTGGTAAGTTTTTCTACGAGCGGACCAAATGTCGCACCAACTTTGTGAGAACCCGTTGGGAAGTATTTACCAATTAAAACGAAAATTCTTGCCTTTACTCCACTTAATTCTGGAGGAATTTCTACATAATTTACGCCATCGAAACCGCCACCAAATTTAACTGGTTCATTTTTCCAGGTAATCCTGAATAAGTTCCTCGGGTGAAGATCCCACAAACCAATGTGTTTTAATTCTTCTTTTATTTTTTCTGGAATTTTCGTAGGATCACGCATCTGCTCGTAAGTAGGAATAATAATGTTTCTTTCTCGTGCTCTCTGGATAGTTCTTTCAAGAACCTCCTCGTTAACTATGTCATTTTTAGACATCCCATACCTCCTTGTAAATAATTTATTTGCAATTTTTAGCAACTATTTTATACGCACACTTTTTTTTGTCAAGACAATCATTAGTAGAGCGTTTTTACAAATTATTGTTAAGCGAATATTCCTCAGTAAAAGAACTTATTTTTCCAAGTCGAATTTTCTTTTTCTTTATAAAAGCAACGACTTCAAAATCAAATACCTTTAACGCGTAATAAAGCGCTTCTTTTAACCCAAAGTTAAATTGTTTTATAGAATGTGCATCTGAGCCAACAGTAATCTCAGTTCCTCCGACAGACACATAATAGGACAAAATTTCTTTCGAGGGATACGGTTCGCCTGGTAACTGCCTGAAACCAGAACTATTTACCTCAAGTACCATGCCATTTTTCACGATTTCAGAAAGAATAGGAAAAATAATTTCTTTATAATGCTCGGCATAGAAGGGACCGTAAAATTGTACTCCATATCGCTTTATCACATCGAAGTGACCTACAACCTGAAAATAGTTCATATTGACGAGACTTTTCATTTCCTCAAAATACATTTCGTAAGCAGTTTTTTCGTCTTTCCCTTTAAAAAACGGAAGGCCGCTTGCACCTGCTATAGTAAAACCTTCAAGCCTGTGGACAGAGCCCATCAAAAAATCGTAATCCTTGTCTAAGGTAGCATTCAAAATACTATTTTCAAGCTCTTTCTGATAAGTCACTTCAACACCAAAGAGTAAATTCAACTTATTGCCATATTTATTGCGAAGCATTGTAATATCTTTTGCAGCGTCATTATACCTGTAATAACCATAATCCTTATCCACCGGATCCAGATCCAGATGATCCGTAAATCCCAGATATTTGATGTTGCGTTTTATTGCTTCAATTGCGTATGCCTCAGGATCTTGCACAGAATCTTTAGAAACGCGCGTATGAAGATGTAAATCCTCTATTATTCTCATAGGGTAATTCTACTGGAAAAAGCGAAAAAATCAACCCTGAAATGTCTCCTATTTATTATGCAGTTTTGCAAGAAAACCTAGTTTTGCCTCGTCCTCCTTGGTATTTACATTAAAGAAAGTCGTTAGTTCTCTATCGAAACGCACAATTTCGTTCTCCTTTAGATACTGCACCTTACTATTTCTTAAAAGCAACCGCAAAGGAAACTCTTTTAATTCTATGCTTTGTTTTACTTTTGTAAAAAGACGCCTGTTATAAAATGCAAAAAGCAGTTCAATATAGCTTCCTACACGGGGAATGTAGATGTCCACACTCTTATCTAAATTACCGTACATATACATAAGAAGTTGTTCGTTAATAAAAGGCATATCGCAGGCAGTTAGAAACACAAATTGTTCCTCTGTATTGAAAAATGCCGTGTATAAGCCGCCTAAGGGCCCTGCGTCCTTCACAACATCTTTTATAGTATTAAAACCGTTTATCTGTTTATCGCCTATAAGCAAAGGCTCTACTGCGAAAACTCTCTCAAGGATTGAAAAAGTTCTTCCCAAAATAATCTCCCCGTTTATAGAGAGATTAGTTTTATCCTTACCGAGTCTTCGACCTTTACCGCCAACAAGTATTACAGGTATTACACTTTTTCTATTCTGCATGCTGCAACTTTGTATTCAGGTATGTTTGCAATCGGATCAAGCGCAGGATTTGTTAAAATATTTGCGGCTGCCTCGTGGAAGTGGAACGATACAAAAACTACACCTTCTTTCGGCCTATCAGAGACACGCGTTTTAACCTTTATACTTCCCCTGCGCGTTGTAACTTTTACAATTTCTCCGTCTTTTAAGTTTAGCTTATCTGCGTCTTTCTTTGAAATCTCTATGTAATTCTCAGGCACAAATTCATCCAGTACTTTCACTCTTCTCGACTCGTTACCAGTGTGATAGTGGTAGAGAATTCTACCTGTAGTAAGAACAAATGGATACTCTTTATCTGGAAGTTCAGCAGGTGGCTTAAATTTTACTGCATGTATGACGCCTCTTCCATTAGGCTTATTAAAGTGTCCATTTCTATGCAGTATCTTTGTTCCAGGATCGCTGTCGTCCTTACAGGGCCATTGAATTCCCTGTTTTTCCAAGCGGTAATGGTGAATTCCTGCATAAGAGAGCGTAAGCGATGCTGCTTCATCCATAATTTCTGCACTATTTTTATAATGCATTGGATATCCCATTGCACTTGCAACTTCTGAAACAATCTCCCAGTCAAACTTTGTACCCTTCAGTTTTTCTTTTGCAACTCTTAGAAGCTGAACTCTGCGCTCAGTATTTGTAAATGTGCCGTCTTTTTCGTATGCAGCAGCCGCTGGCAATACAACATCCGCAATCTGTGCCGTTTCGGAAAGAAAAATATCCTGAACAACTATAAACTCTAATTTTTCGAAACCTTCTCGAACCCTATTTATATCAGGCTCACTCATAAGAGGATTCTCTCCCATTACATACACGGCTTTTAACTTGCCACTTAACGCAGCTTCGCCAAATTTCGAAACAGGCAAACCTACATCCTTAGGAAGTTTTACGCCCCATGCCTGTTCAAACTTTTCACGGACGCTTTCATCTGTAACGCTCTGATACCCAGGAAAAACATTGGGAAGTGCTCCAAGATCGCAAGCACCCTGCACATTTGCCTGACCGCGAAGCGGATTGATTCCAGCACCTTCGCGCCCTAAATTCCCTGTAATCAGAGCAAGATTTGCTATGCTTAACACATTGTCCGTTCCAGTCGTATGTTGCGTAATTCCCATTGTATAAAAAATCGTTGCATTTTTCGCCTGCCCATAAATTTCCGCTGCTTGCTTAATGAGATTTAAATCAACACCTGTTATCTTAGATGCTTCACTTAAATCAAAGTCTTTTAACTCTTCTTTTAATTGCTCAAAGCCAACAGCATGTTCTTTTATGAATTCTTCATCTACTAAATCTTCGTCAATAATTATCTTCATAATTGCATTAAGCAAAGCAACATCAGTTCCCGGATTATGCTGTATAAATACATCTGCAACCTTTGCAATATCAGTTTTTCTTGGATCACATACGATAATTTTTGCCCCATCATCCTTTTGATGTTTCTTTACAATTTGTGCAATAACTGGATGTGTCTCAGTCATATTAGAACCAATAATAAACATTACATCTGCATCTTTTATATCGTCAATTGAGTTCGTTGCAGCGCCCGCCCCAAGTGCCATTTTTAAGCCAGTTACCGTAGATGAATGGCAAAGCCTTGCGCAATTGTCTACATTATTAGTGCCTATTACGGCACGCGCAAACTTTTGTACCACATAATTGTCCTCATTTGTGCAACGCGAAGAGCCAAGAACACCTATAGAATCAGAGCCATATTTATTTTTAATCTCTGTAAGTTTTCGTGCAATATACTGAATTGCCTCATCCCAGGATGCCTTCCTAAACTTTCCATTCTCCTTTATGAGAGGCGATGTTAATCTGTCTTTGCTGTTTACATACTCAAATCCGAATCGTCCTTTAACGCAGGTCCTTGTATCATTCACAAGTTTGTTAGGCAATCCTTTAGCCATTACTATGTTGTTGTTTTTATCTGTATAAAGCCGTATGTTACAGCCAACCCCACAGTAAGAACACACAGTATCCGTTGCCTTAAAATCGTATATTCTGCCTTTGCCAATACGTGGCTTTTCTATTAAAGCACCGGTAGGGCACGCCTGAACGCATTCTCCGCAAAATTGGCAGTTCGTCTGCTCAAGCGGCAAATTAAACGGAGTAGTCACCTTTTCGTCTATTCCTCTCATTGCAATGCCAATTGCTTCTACTATTGCCTGGTTTTCGCATGCATCAACGCACCTTCTGCATAATATGCATTTTTGCGGGTCAAACTGAATAAATGGGTTGGTGTCCCATGCAGTCTGTTTTTCCTTTTCGTATATTTCACTTTCGTCCAAAAACACACTCTTCTTTACATTAAATTCGTAAGCAAGGTCCTGCAGCAAACAATCGCCGTTTTTATCACAGGTCATGCAATCAAGAGGGTGGTGTGCAAGCGCAAGTTCCAAATTCATTTCCCTTGCTTCTTTCACAGCAGGTGTATCTGTATAAATCTCCATACCTTCTAGAAGTTCAGTAATGCAGGAACGCTGAAGAGTTCTTGCACCTTTCACTTCAACCACACAAACACCACAGCTCCCTTCCTCAGAAACTCCCTCGAGGTAGCAAAGCGTTGGAATGTGTATACCTACCTTTTCACACGCCTTTAATATAGTAATGCCTGCTGGAAATTCGTATTCTTTACCATTTATCTTTACTTTGACGGTTTTTTCTTCCATAAGTTTACGCCTCCAACCTACAAACATTTACAGGGCATCGTTTATCAAAGATATGTGCATTCCATTCGTCAGGAAACTTTTTCAAAGACTGCAAGATAGCATTTGGTGCAGTTTGCCCAAGACCACAAAAAGAAGTAAGTTTCATTGTACGTCCTAATTTTTCCATAATCTGAATATCACTTCCCTCACCCTGCCCTTTAGAGATTCTATCAATTATTTTATACATTTGGTCAGTACCTACTCTACAGGGAGTACACTTTCCGCAGCTTTCGTGCCTGAAAAACTTAGCGATGTTTTTTGCAACATCTACTATACAGCGCTTTTCACTTAAAACTGTAATAGAACCTGAGCCAGGCCCAGCTTCAATCTTTGCAAGCGAATTAAAATCCACAGGCGTATTAATTTCATTCGGTGTTAGGAGAGAACCAGAAACTCCCCCAAGTATTACCGCCTTTAATGATAGATTATCTTTTAAGCCACCGCCTATTTCATTTATGATAAAAGAAAGATTAGTTCCAAACGGCACTTCTACAACGCCTTTCCAGTTCAGATCGCCATTTAAACTAAATAGTTTTGTCCCATAGGAGCCAGGAACACCAAACTGCTTAAACCACTCTGCACCTTTGCGCATAATAACAGGTATATTTGCTAATGTTTCCACATTATTTATTACTGTAGGTTTACCCCACAAACCTGCCGTTGGAGGATAAGGCGGTTTTTTACGCGGCTCGCCGCGTTTACCTTCAATAGAGTTAAGCAGGGCAGTTTCCTCTCCGCATACATAAGCACCTGCACCCTTTTTAACTTGCAAGTCAAAAGAAAAATTACTTCCTAAAATGTTGTTTCCCAATAAGCCGAGATCGTACGCCTGGCTAATTGCATTTTCAAGCCTTTCTATTGAAAGTGCGTACTCACCTCTTATGTAAATAATCCCTTCGTTTGCTCCGGTTGCATATCCTGCAATAAGCATCCCTTCAATTACTCTGTGGGGGTCCCCTTCCATAATGGTTCGATCCTTAAATGTGCCTGGTTCCCCCTCATCTGCATTGCAAATGATGTACTTTTTATCACTCTTTGCCTTTGCAGTAAATTCCCACTTTTTACCAGTAGGGAATCCTGCCCCGCCGCGGCCTCTAAGTTCAGAATCTTTAATTTCTTTTATTACACCTTCTGGAGAAGTCTTTAATGCATTCTCAAAACCCTTATAACCATCAAAAGCAATATATTCTTTTATATCTTCTGGACTAATTTTACCAACATTCTCAAGCACTATACGCTGTTGAATGCCCATTATTTTTTCTATTTGCGAAAACCGTTTGAATGGTTTTTGTAATTTCTTAACAACCTTGCCGTCTACGAAATGTTCTTTAACAATTGTTTGCACATCCTCTTTTGAATTAACAGGTGCATACAAAACATTATCAGGATATATAACAAGGGCAACACCAATATCTTCATAACCTAAACTACCCGTAGGCAACACAGACACAGTTTCAGATAAATTCCTTTTTTCTAATTCTTTCTTAAAAAGTTTTTCAATTTCCTTTGCTCTGTTGAGCAAACTTTTAGAGTCTTCTGCAATAAGGATTCGATGTTTCATTTCTTTGTACCTTCTTTTATGCTTTTAATAATTTCTTCTACTTTCTCCTCTGTTAAATTTCCGTACGGCTCATCGTCAATCATCATTACAGGTGCAACAGAGCACAGCCCAAGGCAACTGTTTTCCTCGAGGGTAAATAATCCATCCTTTGTTGTTTCTCCTACATCAACCTGCAAAACTTCTTTCAGTTTGTTTATTAATTTGTCTCCACCGGCAAGATGGCAGGCAAGACCTCCGCATATCCTGATAATATGTCGCCCTCGCGGTTTAAATGAGAGCATTGAGTAGAATGTACCTACTCCATAAATCTTAGACAAAGGAGTCTTTTTGTTCTCAGAAATTTGCAGTACATCTTTAAAGGTGATATAATTTTCTTTGCTATGACTTTCTGCCTTTTGAAGGTCCTCAAGGATAGATGTTTTTTTCATTTACGCCTCCTCACAAATTTCTCCTCTTGCAATAATTCGCTCCAAAATAGGTCTGCCACCAAGAATGTGCTTCCTTATGATGTCAATAATAAGTTCAGAGGTAACTTTTCCGTAGCAAAAATACTCGCAATTAGACTGAACGACGACAATTGGCATTTCACTGTCCATGCCCAGGCAACAACGCTTTTCAACTGGAACATCTATTAGATTATTCTTACTTAGTTCAGTACGAATTATGTTTAGAATTTCTTCTACTCCAGACGCAATTTCACTGCTTCCTTCGCTCACTATAATTTTTACCTTTGTATCGTTGCACTTCTTCGTTTCGAATATTTTTTTTTACAGCTTTCCTGAAATTATCAAGATCCTCAATAGAGCGTAATGCTTCCATGCTTATACATCTCCTTTTACCGTTGAAAATTAATGTATTTAAATTTTAACACATTTACAAAAAATAAAATATAGGAAATTGCCATCGGGCGAAAATTGGTTATAATTTAAACATGGATAAGTTAGGTAAAATCTTGATAGAAGCTGGCATTTTGTTTATCCTTATAGGAGGGTTATTTTTTCTATTTGACAGGGTTGGTTTTTTTAGACTACCCGGGGATATAGTTATTAAAAAGGGAAACTTTGTATTTTATTTCCCCATAGTAACGAGTATAATTTTAAGCATTTTACTAACAATCGTCCTGAACTTATTTCTCAGAAAATAGGGTTAAAAAGTAGAAGTTTACCTGTTATTTACCGGTTAGTTCACTTATGTTTACGATCTTTATCCCCTGGTAATTCGTAATCTTTGGACGGTCATCAACAATTATTTTACTTATCCGAGTTTTTTTAGCAATTAACAACAATTCTCCAGTGCTTTTCTTTGCTCCAATCCTTCGTGCAAGATCCTCGGCAATACGCAACTCTATACCGGTAAGTGAAATAACGGAAATTCTATACTTTGTTTTAATATCCGGATCGACATTAGGTTGATCCTTTGCCGAAATTATGATCCTGCTAAGATGCTCCAGTGCATGAAGTTTATAAAGTTCTGACAAAGAACCACTGTCAAGTGCAGCAGAACCTGATATTGAGATACCAGCAGATTGTCCGACTTTCTCTTCGGTACTAACCTTTTCTATTACTTCTTTACCTACCTGGATCCCAGCAGAAGCATTGATATTCTCCTCTGCCTGTGGCTCCCTTCTTACTTTTTCTATTAATTCGGAAAGAGATGTATGGATTTTTTCTTCTTTGGTACTTTCCTCCTTATTTTGTTTGTCACTAACTTCAAGACTTTCTTCTTTAACTTTACTAACAGGGCTCTCCTCTGGTTTAGCTTTCTCTTTTACAGATTCTTCAAAACCTTCTTCTGCCTCACCAACACTAGAAACAGCAGACCCCTCTTCTACAGTTGGCCCAGATACTTCAACCTTCTTTCTTCCAAACAACCGACCTACACCAAAAACTTTGTGATTGGCAGACTCAGGCTCTTTTGCTTCTGCAAGCGTTTTTTCAATAATAGGCTTCTCTGTATTTTTAATAATGCTCGTTTCATTAGTCTTTGGCTTAACAGTAGCTTGAACATTAGAGGACACAGTATTCGTAGGCGTTGCAGTCTTTTCTTCTCTTCTATCAGTCTCCTTCAGATTTTTAGATTGCTCGGAGATTTTTGCAGTAGTCTCCTTTAACTTTTTAAGGACTTCGGCAATCCTTTCAGATTCAATGGCCGCTTCAGGTGACCTCGTTTCAGAAAGAGACTTCCCTTTTATAACTACTTCTTTTGCCTTTGTGGAAGGTTTCTCTGTTAACGGCTTTTTTACCTCTCCTTGTTGAGTAAGGTTCAGATTTTTATTGAGGATTTTTTTAAGCGCTAATTCTTTACTTAACTGCTGAACGCCCTCTTGAGGAGTTTCCGCCTTACCTTTTTTCTGGCCTGAAGGTACATTTTCAACCGCCTTCTCCAATGTAGCAGTTTTTTCTTTTACTTGCAATGGACCTGTCGTAGGTAATTTCTCTGGGGTTCTTTTCTCGATCTTTTTTGTCTCTTCTGTTTCTGCAGGGTGTTTAAAGATCTGCAAAGGCTGTTTGGCAGTTTTAACGGTAGCCTTTTTCTCCTCTGACTTTTGTCCACCTAATGTTATTGACTTCCGCTCAACCCTTACAGGTTCGTTCCTCTTCGAAACTATACCCTCCTGCTTTTTACTATACTTCGAAACGAGCACTTTAGGCTTCCCCGTCGGCGCCGCTTTAATCCCGCTAATACCTTTCTCTTCAATCGTCTTCACATTAAATGCCACATTGCCTTTTTTCTTTAATTCAGCTTCCGTAACCTTCTCTACAGGTATTTGTTTCTTCCTTCTTTTAGGTATAAGCAAAATAATAATAAGTGCAATTAAAAGATAAAATAAAATAGCAGCAAGTTCACTTACGGTAAGGTTAGGGAAGTAAGGGTGTACATAAGGATAAACCATCTGCGCAACGGGAATGAAAAGTGCAATAATTTGCCTGGACAAATTATTTAAAGACGGCGATATAGCCTGCCAGAACTGCGATAATGTGTTACTAACGCTTTTATATATAGAGGTTTTTTCTATCCCGCTCCACACTGAACCAAAAAACCCTGCAATGGGTGTAATATACCGTGACAATACATCCTCATTTGGTTCTTGCGTTCTACCATTATTATTTTGAGTTGAAGTTTTCGGAGGTATAGCTCCTACGACATAGGAAACACTATTATCTTTTAATGGCAAAAGCATGGAAAGAAATTCTATTGAAGTAGTAAGCCCGACATCAAAAACAGAGATAGGTTTATTAGAATCAATTTTTACGGAAGTATAACTTTTTCCAAAAAGAAAAGTCTTTGGCATAAGAGCATCTTTTAACGCATACTGCTTTCCATTCAATTTGATTGTAGTATCCGAGAACATAGGAATTACTACTACTTTCCTTCGATGTACGAGACCATTAAAGTTAAATATTTTACCTGTAAGAAATACATAGTGTTCGTTATGACCAAAAAGTGAAGGAATTTGCTCCCCGCCGATATTCCCGTGATTAGAATCTGAATATACAAGAATAGGTTTATTATATTTGATAAATATGGGGACTGTCTCTGTATAACTATCTTTATACTTGGTAATTACAGTTTTATATATGTAATCTCCCGGATTTCCAAGGTTTACATAAGGATAGGTTTTAAACGGAGTTTTGATCTGAACTTTTGTATTTGGAAAAAGCGCAGAGCACACTACATCACCATACGAAACACCTTTAAATTCATTAGACGCCCCGTAGTTTATAGAATAAATATTGTCATCTTCACAGCCAAACTGAACTGTAACTGGATAATTAGTCGAAATTTCGTAAAGTCCTGGCCTTAATGAAAAGTTTTTATACTGTCCGCGCGGTGGCAAAGTACCTGAATATATATTATTTCCAGTTAAGGATTTTATCGTAAGCTTTGTAGAAGCATACGAAGAAACGACTACTTCTCTTGGTATAAACAGTAAGAAATAAGTCCCGTAGACAGATGAAACATCGTCGGAACTATTCTTCAGACAATTTGCTTTAAGAGAGCTAACTTCTGCGAAAACGGGCTTTTTTGATTGAATTGTAAATACCTCGTCACGAGAAAGAGAAATGGCCTTAAATTCCTTCTTATTTAGTACACCAGAAAATAATACATTGCCATTATTCGACTTTACAGAAATATTGTTATCATCTGCAAGGGATGCTATATATAACTTGCCACTCCCTATTCCAACAAAGTAAGTTCCTGAAAAATTGGGTTTATAAAGAATCTGAGTTTTATTTGGAATAACATCTTTTCCATATTTTAAAATAAGGATTTTCGTTTCATTGGGTGCAAAAGATAGAATAGTGGAAAAACGAAGCAAGTTAACACCTCTACTGAGTATCTGTATAGGAATCTTTTTTCCTTTTAAAAAAACCGCTACTTTATCGTTACTTTTAATCTTTGGAATACTAACTGAAATATCTACCTTTTTATAAACAGGTAGAGGAAGGGAATTGGTAATGCTTATTGACACAGAAGCACTATCCGAAGCATCCGCAATGGATACCCCAGACAAAACAAAGGCAATTACCAAAATTATTACTATAATTTTTTTATTCATTCCAAGCTCCCCTTCCTCCTATTTTATACAATTTCAGAAAAGTTTCAACACCAAGTTAATTCTTATGCTTTGATTTAAATTCCTCTATCACTTTTTTAACCTTTTCAGTCGTTGCAGCACCACCAACAACACAGGCATCTACTGGCGCTTCACCTCTTGCAATGGCTTCCGCACACGCTTTACATCCAGGATACCCGCAGGCACCACAGTCACCGTGAGGAAGTACTTCGTATATCGCAACGGCAAGAGGGTCTTCTTCAACTTTATACTTTTCAGCAAAATATCCAAGTAATGCTCCAAATAATGCCCCAAATCCTCCAACGGCAACAATTGAAATAATTATCGACTTCATATCTTCACCTCACCTACTTTATCATACCCTGGAAACCCATAAAAGCAAGTGCCGCAATTCCAGAAACGATGTAAGCAATAGCCTTTCCCTGGAAAAATTCCGGAAGTTCCGAATTACGCAACCTTTCTCTGATACCTGCTAAAATAAGCATTGCCATGAAATATCCAAGGGCAGTTCCAATTGCTTCTACCAGTGCTTGTATAAAGTCAAGTCTATGCATAGAAATAACAAATGTTACTCCTAAAATTAAACAGTTAGTCGCAATAAGCGGTAGATAAATACCCATTGCTTTGTAAAGATTAGGAGACATTTTTTTAAGATATATTTCCACCAAACCAACGAGTGAACCAATAACGAGAATGAAAGAGACTATTTCGAGAAAAGGCTGTAAGTTAAATGGAATTAAAATCCAGTGATCAATAATCCACGTAACCGCTGCCGCAAGCACAGTAACAAAAGTTACAGCATAGCCCATACCAATAGAGGCACTCATATTATCTGTAAGACCAATATAGGAACAAAGTCCGAGGAATTGCATCAATATGATGTTGTTTACAACCATTGATGCAATAAATATTTTGAGAAGGTCAGTAAGGTAACTCATTTTTTAGCCTCCTTCTTTTTCTTTAAACTCCACTCAAGCCATCCAACAAGCACGCCCAATACGAGGAAACCAGCAGGAGGTAGTATCATTATCAGAGCAGGTTGATAAATGTGTGGCATTACTCTTATGTTTGCAATAGTTCCATTTCCAAAAAGTTCCCTTATGACGGCAATCGTTATAATAACCCAGCTATATCCTAAACTCATTCCGATTCCGTCAAGCAGAGAATCAAAAACACCATTCTTGTATGCAAACGCTTCAGCGCGTCCAATAATAATACAATTCACGACCACGAGAAGTATGTAAAGTTTGATTGCATCGTAAACACTTGGAAAGTACGCATGAGATAAAAGTGCCGCAATGGTCGTAAATGTTGCAATTACTACGACAAAAATAGGTACTCTGATCTCGTCAGGTATCCACTTCCGAATTGACGAAACGATCACTTCAGAAAGAATTAAAACAAAACTAAATGCAAACGACATAAGTAAGGCATTTTTTACGAAATTCGTTACGGCAACAACAGAGCAAAGCCCAATTGCAAGAATAAGTACTGGATTAGAAGGTACGATACCATTCCAGATGATTTTTAATTTATCTTTCATTACGAACCACCTGCCTTTTGCATGTATTCATAAGCAGCTACGCCCGCAGCTTTTACTCCCCTTGAAACAGCAGTAGATGTAATAGTTGCCCCTGTAATTGCTATTACATCTTTTTTTGGTATAAACGGATCTGTTACCTTCTTGCCCTTGAACTGTCCAAGAAAAGTAATTTTCTTTTTTTTGTTCACATAGTAGTGAGGATTACTTGCATTTGCGCCAAGACCCGGAGTCTCTAAACTTTTTAAGATTTTTACTCCATTAATGGTACCATTCCTGTTTACCCCAACGAGCATCTCGATAGGCGCCTGATCGCCTGGCGTAGTTACATCCAGTATTATCCCTACAAGGTTTCCGCTACTATCTTCAACTTTATAAATCTTTCCAAATGTCACTGCAGGATCAGGAGACTTCAACTTAATCTTTAATTCAGAGAATTTGTAATTTCCAGGAAATACCTCCAAAAGCCCTGCTTTCAGAGCAGCCTGATTTCTCGCCTCTATTACCGGAGCAGTAAATTGATACACGCCTGCCAATATTCCGCCTGCAATTGCACTGATTACACCAAGAACCACCGCAAGTTTCACAATTTTGTTCATGATTTCACCTCTTTTCTATGGCCATACACATGAGGTAAAATTTTATCAAAGAACGGCACAAAGAGCTGTACAATTAAGATGGAGAACATAACACCTTCTGGATACGCTCCAAAAACTCGAATCATAACAGTAACAAATCCAAGTGAGATGCCATACCAGAGTCTTCCCTGTGAAGTAATAGGCGAAGAACTATAATCTGTAGCCATAAAGAACGCACCAAGGAATAATCCACCTGCTAAAATAGAAAACAACGGATCTCTTCCGAAGATCGGAGAAAGAACGAATACAGTTGTAATATAAGCAGTAGGGATCTTCCAATCAATAACACCTTTAAGGATTAGGTAAAGGCCACCAATCAACAGGAGAAGAGCAGATGTCTCTCCTAATGAACCGCCTACATTTCCTAAAAATAACGCTTTATAAAGTGCCGCTTTCGTTCCGTATTCCGCTATTAGTTGTGAAAAGCCGTGTAGTTTTACCACATTTAAAGGTGTAGCCATAGTAATAGCATTAGCACTTACTCCGTGTGGAGGAATAATGCGTGGAAACACTTTCCATGTCGTCATTAAAGCAGGCCACGAAATCATCAAGACAGCTCTTCCAACAAGTGCAGGGTTAAACGGATTGGAGCCTATACCTCCAAATATCCACTTACCCAGAATTATTGCCGTAAACGCGCCTACGACGATCAGCCAATAAGGCGAGGAAGGCGGCATCACCATTACAAATAATACGCCCGTAACGACAGCCGAAAAATCTTTTAACGACACAGGCTTTCTAAACATCCATGCGCCAAGAATTTCTGCAAGTTCTGCACTAATTATTGAGACGATAACGATACCTAAAGTATGTAACGACCAGAAAAAGTATAAACCTGCAACAAGAGCAGGAAGCAAAGCGATTACTACATCCCACATTATTGAGGAAACTTTTACTTTGTCCCTGATGTGAGGGGAGGAAGTAACTACCAGGTCAATCATCTTATCATCCATTTTCTTTACCTCCCTTTTCGGTAGAAGGCGAAGCGCTCTTTGCTTTTTCAGCAGCTTCTTTCTCCTGTTTTTCTCTTAATGCTTTTAATTTCTCAAATGCCGCTTGCTTTGCAGCTTCTATCTTCCTTTGTTTTATAATAGCCTGTTTTGCAGATCTTATATTTTCCGTGAGATGTCGTTTAGAAGGACATACATACGAACATACACCACATTCTATACAGTCCGTAGCATTAAGAGACTCCGCAAGTTTCATATCCTTCCTTCGCCAAGCATGGTCAATAAGAAGCGGCATAAGCCCCATAGGGCAATGGTCCACGCAACGAGAGCATCTTATGCACGGAGATTCATCCTGAGGCGCCATTTCCAACGCTTCTTCACCAAAAAATAAAATACCAGAAGTACCCTTTATTACGGGCACTTCCACTGTAGACTGGGCAAGTCCCATCATAGGGCCACCAAAAATAAGTTTTCTTAACTTTTTAGTAAGCCCCCCTGTTTGTTCGATAATATGCGTTACAGGAGTGCCAATTCTTATAATGTAATTCCCGTAATTTTTAATTGCCGTTCCGGATACCGTAGTGCCACGCTCTATAAGAGGCTTATCTTCAAGAACGGCTTCTGTAATAGCCTTCAAAGTTCCGACATTTTGCACGACGACGCCTACATCAAGTGGCAAACCTCCTGCAGGGACTTCCTTTCCTATAACAGCCTTAATTAACTGTTTTTCGCCACCCTGTGGGTATTTTGTTTTCACTAATACGACTTCAACATTTTTAACGCCACGCTCTTTCAATCTATTTTCTAACTTTTCAGCTGCATCGCGTTTATTGTCCTCCACTGCAATAAAACCCTGCTTCGCTCCGCTTGCCTTCATCTCCACAAGGAAACCGTCAACTACCTTATCAGTAAACTCCAGCATCGTTCTGTAGTCCGTAGTAAGATACGGCTCACACTCCGCACCATTTGCTATTAAAGTTTCTATTGTCTTACCTTTTGGAGGAGAAAGCTTTACGGCTGTAGGAAATGTTGCACCCCCCATACCTACGATACCTTTTTCTTTGATAATTTTTAATATATCCTCTTTCGTTAAAGAATCAAGGTCTCTTTTCTGTGGAGGCTCAAACCATTCGTCCTTAAAATCGTTTTTTATAACAACCGCTTGAACATTTTTTCCGAGCGGGTGAGGCCTTGGCTCAATTGCAATTACTTCACCAGAAACCGTTGCGTGAACGGGAGCAGAAACGAAAGCAGTAGAAGAACCAATTACCTGGCCAATCTTTACATGATCCCCCACTTTAACAGTTGGCGTATTTGGCGCTCCGATGTGTTGAGATAGAGGCACTACAACTACAGCAGGAACTGACATTCGAACAAACGGCCTGTCTTTTGTGATTTTCATCTCATCAGGATGCACGCCACCAGGTTTAAATGTAAACAGTTTCATTCAATCACTCCTTTCTCTTCGTCAAATATGTGTCCACAGTATGGGCAAATCTTAAAGTCTTTATCAACGAGCCTGCCACATTCAGGACACTTCTTTTTCAACTGCGTAAAGCAATAAGGACAATACATATAATCAGACTTTATTTCTTCCCCACAAACAGGACAAACCTGAACTTCTTTTGCTATCTGCACTTCGTAATACTTCTTTTGAAGCTCCACCACCTCCTTTTCTGCTTCTTCTTCATTTATCTCGTCCAGAGTATAAGGAGAACGAACAATTAAATAAAAAAGAAATGGAAGAATTCCACCAAGTACGAAACACCAGATTGCCCAGGAAAGTGCGTGCCCTCCCCTAGATTTACTGTCGTTGTAAACAAATATAGACAGCGCGATGTCTATGATTAAATATAAAAATACGATAACCCAAAAGTCAGTTACCGTGAGCCACGGAAAAATTGTCTTTAATACAAGAATAATATTATTCATCACAACAAAATTATAGTATATTAAGTGAAAAAACAAAATGATTTGTCAATTTTCTCACAGAGGAAACGAGATAAAGAGAACCGGTCACACATACGATGTCTTTCTTCCCCGCAATTTTACGGGTAAATTCGAATGCTTTCAAAAAATCGCGAAAATAAAAAATACGATCTTTAGAGATAAATTGTTCGGCATACTTTTTGAGTTGTATTACATCAAGCCGTCTCTTATTAGAAAAAGGGACTTCAGTAAGTACGAAAATAGCACTTTTATTGCGGGAAAGTACAGAAAGAACCGAATTTATATTCTTATCTCTTAAAATGCCAAATAAAAAAATAATTCTTTTTTCTTTGAATAATTTCAACGCGCTATCAAGAGCAAGGGCAGAAGCACCGTTATGTGCACCGTCAAGGAGTATGAGAGGATCATTCCCAACAATTTCCATTCTTCCTGGCCAAAAACTATTTTGAAGCCCGTGTCGGATCATAAAAGAAGAAACTTCTATTCCGCTCTTATTAAGCAAAAGCGCTGCTTGAATGCTAATACTTGCATTTTCAGCCTGGTGTATGCCTAAAAGAGGTATTTCGAGATCCTCAAAAGCAATGTCCTCTATACGAGAATAAAAGTTGAATAGCGTTCTGCTGCCCTCCTGCCTGATGTTATCTGCATAAAAATCTCTACCGTACAAAAGAACATTCGCATTGCGGGATTTTGCAACATCTAAAATTACTTTTTTTGCTTCGTCTTTCTGCTTTCCTACGACCACAATGCCATTATTTTTAATTATTCCAGCTTTCTCATATGCAATTTCTTCAAGTGTATCGCCCAATGCCTTTTGATGGTCATAACTAATTGGGGTAATAACTGAAACAAGTGGACGCTTTATTATATTTGTTGCATCAAGCCGCCCGCCCATACCGACTTCAAAAAGTGCAATATCTACCTTCTGCCTTCTAAAGTACTCAAACGCAAGAATTGTGAATGTTTCAAATGTAGATGGAGTTAGTTTTTCTGGCAGTTTTTTATAAATAGGTAACACTTCATTAAAAACCTCAAGAAATTCCTTAGGTGATATAAGTGCTCCATTTATTGACATTCTTTCACTGGTATTAATAAGGGAAGGTGAAGTAAATAATCCTGTTTTGTAAGATTGCCGTAAAATAAAAGAAAGGAAGGAGATCGTAGATCCCTTCCCTTTTGTGCCTGCAACATGAACAATTTTTAAGTCATCCTGTGGATTTTTAAGCTTTTCAAGGACGACCTTCATCCTATCAAAGCCAAACTCCCAAAAAATCTTACGCCTTCTGTTTAAACTGAAAACATAGTCTAGTGCCCTTTTGTAATTTGTAAAATGCTGAAGCATTATTCACTAAGATCTTGAAGGTGCCCTGATACAATAAGAGTTTCTTTTTCTGCTTCTTCGAGTTTTGCTTTGTCTTTTTCAATTACTTCTTTTGGGGCTTTTTCCAGATATCGTTTATTCCGTAACCTGCTTCTTAACTTTTTAATCTCATTCATAAGCGTAGCAAGTTTTTTCTCCAGACGCGCCTTTTCTTTCTCAATATCTACTGCACCTCCAACATCTATATAAATTGCAGTTTCTGAAACAACGCTCTTAATGGTATTTCTTGGCTTGGATTCAGTAATATCAAGTCCATCAAGAAAAGCAATTTTCTCTATTTTATCCTTTTCTTGTGAAATAAGTGACTTTTCTTTTTCATTCTTCGTCGACACAAAACTTTTAAGCTTCTTTACTATAGGAATGTTAAAATCTGATTTCATGCTCCTTACTGCGCGGATAATATCAAATACAAACTCTGCATCCTTTTCAGCTGCTTCGTTTATAAATTTCTCTTCCGCATCAGGAAACTTTGCTACGATCAGCGCCTTTTCTTTATGCGGGAAGTACGAAAATATTTCTTCGGTAACAAACGGAATAAACGGATGCAGCATCCTTAATATATTGTCCAGCGCATTCCACAGAAGATATTTTACATCGTTTTTCTTTTTCTCATCTTCGCCGTATAAACGTACTTTGGAAAGCTCTATGTACCAATCACAAAATTCCTTCCATACAAAGTCGTACAGCTCTCTCGATGCTTCTCCTAAATCATATTTCTTAAGTAGATCTTTCTCTCGCTTTATCATTTTGTTCAGTTTACTTAAAAACCACCTGTCTTCAAGTTCATATTCAATACTATCCGGGTTGTAAGAGAATGGGTCAAACCCTTCTAAATTCATAATAACAAAACGAGAAGCATTCCACACTTTATTGACAAAATTTCTACTTGCAGTAAGTTTATCCTTGGAAAGATTTATATCCTGTCCGCCTACCGTACTGAGATATGAAAGCGTAAAGCGCATTGCATCCGTGCCATACTCGTTTATTACATCAACGGGATCGATGATATTTTTTAACGACTTGCTCATCTTTCTGCCTTTCTCGTCCCGGACGAGACCGTGCAGCATTACCGTGTCAAATGGTTTCTCGTGCATAAAGTGAAGGCCACTCATAATCATTCTAGCAACCCAGAAGAACAAGATGTCGTACCCCGTGATGAGTAGTGTGGTAGGATAATAATATTTTAAGTTCTCAGTTTCGTCAGGCCATCCAAGTGTAGCAAACGGCCATAATGCGGACGAGAACCAGGTATCAAGTACATCTTCATCCTGCACAATATTAGTGCTTCCACACTTCGGACACTTCTCAACATCTTCCCGGGAAACGATCGTTGCTCCACAGTCCTTACAGTAATAGACAGGGATTCTGTGCCCCCACCAGAGTTGCCTACTTACACACCAATCTCTTATATTTTTTAGCCAATCGTAGTAAACCTTTTCCCACTTTTTGGGAGTAATTTTTACCTCACCATTCTCTACCGCTTTTATTGCAGCATCTGCAAGTTCTTTCATTCTTACAAACCACTGATCAGATAGAAGCGGCTCAATCACTGTACCGCATCGTGAACAATGCCCAACAGAATTTTCGTAGTCTTCTTCTTTTAATAAATAACCTTCCGCCTTTAAGTCTTTAACAATTGCTTCCCTACATTCCATAGAACTCATGCCTTTGTACTTATCAGGTACATTCACCATTTTTGCGTGGTCGTCTATCACCGTAATAAATTCGAGATTATGCCTTTTTGCAATTTCGAAGTCGTCAGCGGAGTGTGCCGGAGTCACCTTTACGGCCCCAGTACCAAATTCAGGATCCACTGCCTCGTCAGCAACTATCGGAATTTCCCTATTTACAATAGGAAGTATAAGTTTTTTACCGATAAATTCTCTGTAACGGTCGTCATCCGGATGCACGGCAACTGCCGTATCACCAAGCATCGTTTCAGGCCTCGTCGTAGCAACAACAATATAATTAGAAGGATCGTCTTTAAAGGGATACTTTATGTAATAAAGTTTACTCTTCGTGGGAATGTATTCTACTTCAATGTCAGAAAGTGCCGTATGGCAGTGGGGACACCAGTTAATAATCCTCTTGTCTTTATATAAATAGCCTTCCTCATAATAGCGCACAAACGCTTCTTTTACGGCCTTAACATAACCCTCGTCCAGAGTGAAACGCAACCGTGACCAATCAGCAGAAACACCAAGCTTTTTTAACTGGTTTACAATAGTATTTCCATATTTTTCTTTCCACTTCCACACTTCTTTAAGGAATTTTTCCCTGCCCAACTCTTCTCGTTTTATACCCTTTTTAAGGAGTTCTCTTTCAACAACTGATTGTGTCGCAATACCTGCGTGGTCTATGCCAGGAAGCCACAGCGTTTCTTTTCCAAGCATCCGATTAAAGCGAACAAATACATCCTGTAAAGTGAAATTCAAAGCATGGCCTGTATGGAGTTTGCCCGTAACATTTGGAGGAGGCATCATTACGACAAATTTTTCTTTTCCGGGATTTGGCCTCGAAGAGAAGAAGTTGCCTTCCTCCCAGAATTTATAGATACGATTCTCTACATTTGCAGGATTATATGCTTTTTCCATAACAACCACCTATGCAGGATATAATCCGAGCAAGCCATTCGGATCTTTACGCCTGAGCAAAGTAATATTTTCAAGTTTTTGCAAAAATATTTCACCCGTATTGTTTACAGTACCCGACACAAAGTGACCTCCTATTACCGTATGATCCGGTTTTGCCACTGCAATGTGGATGTGAACAATTGGATCCCCATCGTTCTCTGAAGTTCCTATGTTCCCCTGCATAGAAACGAGTTCGACTGGAACTTCTATCTCTTCAATTTTATATTCTTTGCCATCCCAGTAGCCTATTTTTAAATCTCGTAACATGCCAATACCATTAATAATCACTCCTGACTCAACACTATAATTTTTGCAAACTGTTTTTATCGATTCAAAAAAGTTTTCTCCATCTTCCATTCTTATAGCAATGAAACCGTTACCTTCTTTGATTATCATAGTCCAACCTCCTGTTATTTACACAAATTTTTCACCCTATTATATTAAGAAAAACAAAGCAGTCAAACACACTGCAAACTCTATAAAGATAAAAACCCCTGCTTTTTAAAAGCAGGGGAAATTAAAATCTATAAAAGATAAAAAATACTATTCGATTATTACAGCGGTACCACTCACGCTTACCATTAGCATACTACCTTTCGCACCTACAGTTTCGTAATCCAAATCAATTCCAACGACAGCATTTGCACCCATACGCTCGGCGCGTTCCTTCATTTCGTTTAATGCAATCTCTTTCGCTTTTATCAATTCCTGTTCGTAAGAAGACGCGCGACCACCAAAGAAGTCGCTAAAGCTTGCAGCAATATCCTTTAAGAAATTCGCGCCCATAATAGTTTCGCCAGTCACAATTCCAATGTACTTCTTAATAGTCTTTCCCTCCACACTCGGAGTTGTAGTAAGCAACATACTATCCCTCCTTCTTATATGGAATTCCGTCAGACGCAGGCGGTACTGCCCTTCCTACAACACCAATCAAAGCGCCTATCGTAAGCAGGTACGGCAGAGCAAGATAGAACCCCAGCGGAATCTGTTTCGCAATCCCTGATGCCATACCCTGAAGCAGTAATTGCACAATTTGAGCAGAAGCAAATACAAGTGATGCAAGAAGTGCACCAATGGGCGTCCACTTTCCAAATATCATTGCAGCAAGTCCAATGAATCCTTTACCCATAGGCATCGCATTGGTAAACGAGGATAGAGTTCCTAATGAAAGTGATATACCACCAAAAGCAGCAAGCACACTCCCTAAAATTGTAGCAAACCACTTTATCTTCATAACATTTACGCCAAGTGTCTCTGCAGCATGAGGGTTTTCTCCTACTGCACGAATTCTCAAGCCAAGCACCGTATGGTAAAGCATAAAGTGAATCAAACCTACGGCAATCAACGAAAACCATACGAGTAATGTTAAGTTAGAAAATGCGCCAAGAACAGGTATTTTTGAAATAAATGCAATGTGTACTCTATAGTGAGCAGCACCAAAGTAAGGAACTGGCGGAGAATATCCCGTTGTTTTAAATACAAATTCAAGTAGATAAGTAATAATACCCATTGCAACGACATTAATTGCGACACCAGAAACGATCTGGTCACCCGCCCATGTAACGGATATATAACCGTGCAATACTCCAACGGCTGCACCAATTAAGAGCCCCCAGAGTAAACCCATCCAGGGATTCTTTCCAATAAATGCACCCCATACACCAAAGAATGCTGCAAAACGCATAATTCCCTCGAGTGCAATATTCACGACGCCCGCATTTTCTGAAACCACACCACCAAGCGCCGCAAATAGAATTGGAGCAGCAAAGTCAAACATCTGAGCAATCGATAAGTTTAACAGGTTCATTTTGCAACACCTCCGCTCACTGCTTTCTCGTCACTTCCACCAGAAACAGTATTATTTCTCTTGCGCACAAACAATTTCATTAGCAGATACCTTATAAGTTCTTGAAGTGCAATGAATGCAACGATCAGTCCCTCAATAATTGACGGAAATGTCTTCGGAATGTGTGCAAGTTGAACTGCCGTTGCACCAGTTCTTAATCCGCCAATAAGGATTCCCGCAAGAAATACACCTAAAGGCTCGTTTTGCCCAATTAAAGATACAGCAATACCATCAAAACCGTATCCACCCTCAAATACTGGAGGAAACTGGAACAATACACCTAAAATAATAAATGCACCACCAAGAGCCGCAACAGCACCAGACACAAACATCGTTTGAGTAATACGCGCATCAACACTTACACCTGCCGCACGAGGTGCATCCATATTATATATAAGCGTATATCCCATCGCTCTGATTTCAAAGCCAAATGTCGTTCTATAAAGTAAGAACCAGGTAAGATATGCAACGACGATTATAATAAGAATACTAATGTTAAGCCTCGTTCCCTTAAGTATAATAGGAAGTTTTGCAGTTTCACTTACATAAGGTGTGCCTGACACACCAGTTTCAACATTTGCTTTCATCGGTCCCGTAACAAGCCAGTCCTCGATTAAATACAACGCAATCCAGTTCAACATAATCGTAGTAATAACTTCGTGGATACCCATTTTTGCCTTTAGCCAACCAGCAATTGCACCCCATATACCGCCAGCTATCATTACCATTACAAAAATCACCGTCAGATGAAGTACAGTAGGCATTGAAGCAAAAGGTTTTGCATAGCCAAAGTACGCAGCCGTAATTGCACCTACGAGGAATTGTCCCTCTGCGCCTATACTAAACAAGCCACCTTTTGCTGCAATTGCAAAAGCAAGCCCTGTTGCAATAAACATACTGGATGATAAAAGCATCTCTGCAAAGTGTTGCTTAAAGTAAGGGCCTGGAACCAATCCTGAAGCACCAAACAAATACTTGTATGCAAGCACAGGGCTTCTTCCAGTGGACCAGATAAAAATAGCACCTACTATAAGCGCTACAAAAATAGAAGTAATAGGAACGAGAATCTTCATCCACCAGTATTCTTCCTTATGTCCAAAAAAAATCCTGCGGAAAATGTCCATAGCCATCATTGCACCAGCCTTTCATTGCGTTTAATACCAAGCATCATCATGCCTAATTCCTCTTCGTTTGTTTTTTCAGGAACTGTTTCTCCAACAATCTCCCCTTCGTACATAACGAGAATCCTATCCGCAAGTCCCAACACCTCAGAAAGTTCAAGAGATATAAGCAATATTGCTATACCTTTCTTTTTCTCCTCTATTAGATGCTTATAAACAAATTCCATCGCCCCAATGTCAAGACCTCTCGTAGGCTGAGATGCGAGTAAGAAGTTGTGCTTCATTGCCATTTCCCTTGCAAGAATTACCTTTTGTTGGTTACCACCCGAAAGATTACCAGCGCTTATATAAATATCTCGCGGTCTTATGTCAAATTCTTCTACCTGTTTGGTAGCAAATTGGTTAATCACTTTATCGTTTAGAATACCTCCTTTTGAGAATGGATAAAGTGTGTGCTGCCCCATAATGATATTTTCTCTAATTTTGAAAGGCAGCACAAGACCTCTGCGTTTTCTGTCTTCGGGTATGTAAGCCATGCCTTTCCTTCTTACATTGTAAGGTGTAACTAGCTTCATCTCTTCACCGTTTAAAATAATTTTACCCTTGACAGGCCTGGTAAAACCAATTAGCGAATTAACTAATTCCATCTGGCCATTGCCCTCAACGCCTGCAATTGCAACAATTTCCCCTGCGTGTACATCAAAAGAAACACCTTTTAACTTTAAAATACCTCTGTGGTCTTTTGCTGCAAGGTCACGAACTGAAAGCACAACTGGCCCTCTCTCAACCTTAACCCTGGGAATTTCAAGCACTACTTCCCTTCCTACCATCATGCGTGCTAATTCCCGTTCGTTCGTTTCTTCTTTTTTAACAACACCCTGCAACTTACCACGCCTTAATACTGCAATTCTATCTGAAATTTCCATAACTTCTTTCAGCTTATGTGATATAAATAAAATCGTCTTTCCGTCTTTTTTGAGAGCCCTCAATGTTTTAAATAAGTCTTCTGTTTCCTCTGGGGTAAGGACTGCTGTAGGCTCATCGAAGATAAGAATTTCTGCACCACGCCTTAGAATTTTCAATATCTCTACACGCTGCTGTATCCCAACAGGTAAATTTGCCACTTTTTCGAGTGGGTCCACTTTTAAACCAAACTTCTCCGAAATCTCTCTTATTTCTTTTACTGCTCGCTTGAAGTCAAATACTATGCCCTTTCGAGGTTCGTCCCCAAGTACTATATTCTCCGTAACAGTAAATCTTGGAATAAGCATAAATTCTTGATGTACCATTCCTATTTTTAGCTTTATTGCATCGTGAGGGCTTTTCATGTTAACTTTTTTCCCAAATACATATATTTCCCCAGATGTAGGAGTGTAAAGCCCATAAACGATCTTCATCAGGGTAGATTTACCTGCTCCATTTTCGCCTACTATAGAAAATATCTCTCCTTTTTCTATAGAAAGATTAATGTGATCATTTGCAAGAACCCTTGGAAACTGCTTAGTTATGCCCTTCAACTCTAACGCTTTCACATTTTCACCTCTCATTTATAAATTCAGGGCGGGGAAGTGCTTCCCGCCCTGCTTATAGTCACGATAAACTATCTATTAAAAGTCAGATGGAGGTGTCCAGCTGCCAACTTTGCTCGGATCCTCTGGTACAACTACTTTTCCTTCTTTTATAAGATTTGCAAGCTCGTTTACTTTCTTAATCTGATCTGCACTGAGTACATCTTTTACATGGTCAGGAGCATAACCTACACCACCGTCTTTAAGTGACATAGTAATGACTCCGCCTTTGAATGTACCGTCAACTACACTCTTAATTGCAAGGTAGG
>WFZA01000017.1 GCA_015489815.1 Caldisericales bacterium
AAGATGTAGTCTTCTATTATCTTTTTCTCTTTTTCCCTGTCAACGAACAGGGCGTCTTTTGAAATCTTAGAAAAACTAAATGCGTTTTTCCTCACTACTTCCATCTCCTTTGTAATATAATTTAGGTAAAAATTTATACTAATCTATATTAGTATTATATTGCATGTAAGAAATTAGTCAATGTTTGTGGGAAGAATCTGGGTAGTGTTACTTCAACGCAGGTGAGTCCAGGAATCCGAGAGAAAATAGCAACGCATCGTCAATTTAAGCCATTACGTCGTCCGGTACTTGCCCGCAAAATTCCCCGCTCAAGAGGTCTTCCATTTTTTTCACGCCGCATAGGATGTGGCACTTGACTTTGCTGTCTTTATATTGGCGCTCACACGGAAGTATATTTGCAGGCAAGAATACGTTAAATGGAGCCTTTGCATTTTTGGTGTTGCTGGTGATCTCCAGAACGTTAACTTCAGATGTGGCGTAAGAGCTTGTCGTTTTATATAACGATGACCATGTGCTTCTCGTCTTTCTCAGTAGGCCTGTCTATATAGTTTAAGCGGATGAAGTATATATAAAGCCTCATTTTGGATAAACTGGAACTGTCATTTAGAATTTTTCAGTAAATTCCTTGAGTACTGTATTAGTTCTTCGTTTCCTTCCTCTTTTAAGCCTTCTAGCTCTTTCTTTGTTAATTCTCTACTTCCGAACTTCCTTATGAGGCGCTCTTTCAGCATCTGCTTCTTTTTTGCAAAGTTAGAGCTAATCTTTATTTCCTCGCCGTGCTTCGTTTGTTTAAAATCGCTATCGCTATATACAACCTTCAACACCTTGTCAAGGGTATGCTGCTGTATAAGTTCTGCTTGCTTTTTTATGAGATCAAGTGTAAATGGGTCTATTATATTTATATTCGGCATTTTTTGGAGTTTGTATAGTTCGTAGTCTTTCCACCGTAAACTTACTTCATTACTATGCATTAAGTTAGGGTCTGTTTCCAAAGCATTAACGACTTCAGAGCTGTAAGGCCCGTAATAGTATTGTATAAATTGTGCGTTTGTAAGCTTTTTTCCTGTTTCTTTGTAATACTCTACTTCAAGGAGGTAAAATGCTTTAATTATCTTTGTTTTTATGGACTGCGTACCCGTAAAGTAAAGAATAGCTTCAATAATTTCTTCAATCTTGTACATTGTCGCCTCCTGCGTAATTATAACATAACGAAGTGAATAAAAAAGTACAAAAATATTACTTAATATAAAAAAGTGATAAATAATACTCAGAGGAATACAACTAAAAAATGCTTGCAAAAAGTGGTTTTTGTAGTACTATACTGTTAAATAATAAATATAGGTGGTGATAAATAACAAATGAATGATGTTAAAATAAAAATACCTGATCCAGAATGGGGCAGTAGTCTTACCAGCACTATTTTAGAACTTGAGAAACTGCGCTCAAAAAATCTTATTTCAACAGTACCCCCCTGGATCTTTTTACAGTTAAAGTACATCTTCCAATACCTTGAAACACTCGGCTCGGCGAGAATAGAAGGCAACAACACCACTCTCACAGAGTACGTTGAGAATAAAATTGTAGCGAATAAACCTGCTGATAGCTCTCAGATGGAGATTGAGAATCTTGAGCGTGCAATGAAGTGGATTGAGGATAATACGCATGCAGATACCCGTATTGACAGAGCTTACGTATCTGAACTCCACAAAATGGTCGTAGAAGGACTTGCGCCTCCACCGAGAGGAGAAGGATCAAATAATCCCGGAGGTCTTAGGCAGAGGAATATTGCAATAAGTGGTTCTTCTCATAGGCCTCCGGATGTTTCCGTACTTCGAGATTACTTTGAATCTTTTCTGGAATTTATAAACAAAGATTGGAGTGAACAGTACCAGCTCCTCATGGTTGCTATTGCACACCACAGATTTTCTTACATACATCCTTTTGACAACGGAAACGGGAGGGTAGGAAGGCTGTTAAATTATGCACTTTTGATTAAACAAGGTTTCCACGTAGGCGGGCAGATAATAAATCCTTCTGCTATTTTTTACAGCGACAGGAATAAGTACTACGAGTATCTACACATAGCCGATTCGCTAAAAGACGAGGACGTATTGCGGTGGGCCGAATACTTTTTATCCGGACTTAAAAACGAAGTGGAGAAGATAAACCGCCTCTTCGATTTAAAGTATGTGAGAGAAAGCCTACTGCTTAAAGCTATTTTATGGTCGTATCAAAACGAGCAAATCACAGATAAAGAGTATAAAATTTTAAAGTATTTGATTTTACAGGATAAAATGACGATAAAGGCAGGAGATCTCAAAAAATTTGGCATTGCAGATTCTGTTACTAGATCGCGTACTATAGAAAGATTTAAAAACAAGGGCATAATTATGCCTGCTAATGGAGATAAAAGCAGAATTTATACTATAAGTTTTGCGAATAGTTCACTTCTTAAAGCGATAATTATATTTCTGAGAAAAGAAGGTTTTATTTCTAACTCTCTGGATGCACGGTGACTTTTTTCTACCGGATTACAAAGCTATAGCAGCAAAAAGAAGCGTTAATTTTTAAATTCCCAGTTAATGTATGCAATAAGATTAGACTTTTTTCTTGTGTTAATTTATTTTGCTAAGTATCTGCTTTTTATCCGCTTTCTTTTTTACCGGCTTATCTTATCCCCCCACAAGGCACCTTCCTTCAGGTGGGTGATGTAGTGGGGAATATATGATTTTTTCATATACCAAATTACAATGTAACTATGAAACTCAATCAAGCGTTCCAGTTCAAACTTAAGACCAACGAAGAGCAAGAAGAAAAACTCAAAACCTATGGCGGTGCATGCCGATTTGTATGGAATAAAGCTCTTAACTTAATAAAGAACAGATTAGTAGAATACGACACGTATAAAATAGTTAACGCTCATGCTTTAATTCATTACTCACAACCACCATTAATACCGCACTACGAAGATATTGTAAATCTCTTGCCCTTGTGGAAGCGCTCTGAAGAGTATAGTTTTCTTTCTGACGCACCGTCCCAGGCACTGCAGTAGACACTCAAAGATTTGTACAAAGCCATAAGCTCTGCATTCACGAAAGGCAACGGTATGAGGTTCCCGCAATACAGAAAGAAAGGTAAGTCGCCTGATAGTTTCAGGTACCCTCAAGGATTCAAGATAAAAGGAAATAGAATTTTCCTACCTAAAATAGGATGGATAAGGTTCTTTAAGTCAAGAGAGATAGCAGGTAAACCAAAAAATGTAATGGTTAAAAAGTATCCTGATGGATGGTACATAAGTGTAGTAACCGAAATAGAGATAGAAAAACCGAAAGAGAACTTGCACCACCCCAT
>WFZA01000018.1 GCA_015489815.1 Caldisericales bacterium
AGATAAAACGCCTCGTATTGATATCTCGACGATCAGCGGAGATGTGGAACTCAATGGAATAACTGCGGAGTTAGATGTGAAGTTAAAGTCAGGTGACCTTTCTGTCCATAGCTCTAAAGTTTCAGGCACAATAAAACTCTATTCTGGAGATGTAGAAGTTTCAGATACGGAATTCGTAAGTAGCCTTGCAATAAAAACGTTCAGCGGTGACACGGAGTTAAAAGGAGTAAAAATAAAAAGCAGCGTAGAAGTTGAAACCTTTTACGGAGACATAGACATTACAGCGAAAAATAACGACTTGTTAATATCTGCAGAGAGCAAGAGAGGGACCGTTTCGATAGACGGTGTGTTAAAAAACGCTAAAGGGTACCCCTTAAAAGTGCGCACGAACAGGGGAGACATATCAATAAAACAAAGTGGAGGTGCATTATGAACGAAGAAATTAAAAGAGTGCTGGACATGTTAGAAGAAGGAAAAATTTCAAAAGACGATGCAGTAAAACTCATCGAAGCGCTGAAGGAAAACAAAGCAACTGAAACATCTGCGCAAGAAAAACCTGCTGAAAAAAGAAAGTTTCACCTTATTGCAGACAAAGGCGATGGGAAAAAGGTAAATATCACAATTCCGCTGAGCATCCTGAAGTTCGGGCTTACCATAGCAAAGAAATTGGGCAAAAGCACGATAAATATCGACGGAAACGAGATTCCTATAGACATTGATAAAATAAACGAAGTGCTGAAAGACCCTGACTTCAGCGGAAAGGTAATGGAAGCAGTAGACGGGGAGAAAAAGGTTATTATCGAAATCGTATAAATTTGCAGCAACTGTACGAAAACGGACTTTTTAAGAACGCAGAAGACAAAAATAATTTAAGGAGATAAAAATGAACAGACCCACGGTTTTAAGGGATTTTCAATTATGTCGATTGGAGAAATTATTTCTCTTACAGGCTCTGCTATGACGGAGTTTGGCATTAATTACAACCTATTGCATAGAGTAAGGATATATTACGTTTTAACAGGTGAAAGAGAAGGTACAAAACAATTAAAATAAGCAAATTAGGATATAATAGCAAGCGGAGGCATCAAAAAACATGAGAAAACTTTCACGCGAAGAAATACTGAACGGCAGCCCTATAAAGGTAATGTTTTTGCTAAGTGTCCCGATTATCATTTCAAACCTGATGCAATCGCTCTACAACCTTGCAGATACATTCTGGCTGGGGCATCTGCCTCCCTCAGAGAGCGGCGGCGCAGTTGCAGGAATGCAGGTTGCCTGGCCTCTTATATGGATGTTTATTGCATTTACCGCAGGCTTTGCAATGGCAGGCATTGCACTCGTTTCCCAGTATACCGGCGCAAAAGAAGAGCACAACGCAAACTACACGGCAGGGCAGCTCCTTTCAGTTGCAGTTATTTTTGGTTTAATAACACTTATTCTGGGCGTGCTCCTTGCCCCCTATGTTGCACGCTTTGCAACTCACAATAAAGACGTCCTTGCAAATGCAACCGCATACATTCGCTTAATATTCCTGGGTATGCCGTTTATGTTCGTTGCAGGCGTTTTTCAGGCTGTGCTTTCAGCAAAAGGTGATACACTTACGCCGATGTACGTAAACTTATTCACCGTTTCGCTGAACATCGTGCTTGACCCGTTCCTCATATTCGGATGGTGGATTTTCCCGCATATGGGAATCAGCGGTGCTGCGCTTGCAACTGTTATCTGTCAGGGCATTGCAGCAGCCATTGCAATTTATATATTTTTCTCCGGAAAGCACGGCATAAAGATTTATTTAAAAGACTTAATCCCCAACTTCAATTGGTACAAAAAGATTATAAAAATTGGGCTTCCTGCATCCATCGGGAGCAGCACCTCTGCGCTGGGGTTTTTTCTTGTAACGGCAATCATCGGGCGCGTGAGCAACGCAGAAATTGCACTTGCTGCATACGGAATTGGCGACAGAATTATCAGCCTTGAATTTATCGTCCTTGACGCACTGGGAATGGCAGTTGCAACAATTATCGGGCAAACGCTCGGCGCAGATATGATTGAGCGGACAAAACTCATTGCAAAGAAAGGGCTGCAAACAAGTGTCGTCCTTACGGTGATCGAATCGCTTATTCTTATAGGGCTCAATGTTCCAATTTTCAGGTTGTTTATACCCAACAGACCAGACGTAATAAAAGAAGGGATAAAATTTGCCTCAATATTTGTAATCGGCATTCCGTTCTACGGCATCATTGATATAATCTCTGCTCTATTTAGGGGGTCCGGGCACAACAACGAGCCAATGGTGGTTGATATGGTGCGCCTGTGGGGTTTGCGCATACCGCTCGCGCTTTTACTTGGTTGGAAGTTTGGCTCAACGGGCATCTGGTGGGGCATGGCTATCAGCAATTTGGGCGGCGCTACCGTTGCACTGATTTTCTACAAAAAAGGTAACTGGACGAAAAAAGTAATAGAGAAAACAGCAGCAGAGATGCCTTTAGCTATTCCTGAAGAGTAAGTGCTCTTCCTATTACTAAATCTCTTCAGTTAACTTTTTGTAAATTGCAATTGCATCCGGATTTTTAATTATTTTTTCTATTACTTCCCTGCGCTCGCGCACGAACCTTACGAATATAGATGCAATTTTCGGGTCAAATTGTTTCCCGCTTTCCTCCTCTATGATAGATAAAGCTTTTTCTATGGTCATTCCCGCCCTGTACGAGCGGGTTGAGGTCATTGCATCAAACGCATCAGCAACCGAGATAATACGCGATAAGAAAGGAATGCCTTCACCTTTTAATCCATCTGGATAACCTTTTCCGTCATAACGCTCGTGATGGTGTTTTAATATCTCTGATGGCTCTTTCAAAAATTCTACTTTACCCACCATATCCGCACCTATTACAGGATGTTTTTTGATTTCTTCAAATTCTTCTTTGCTCAGTTTGCCAGACTTGTTTAAAATACTGTCAGGAATGCCAATTTTCCCAACATCGTGAAGAATAGATGCATAGAATAGGGTAATGAGTTTTTTTCTGGGAAGGTTTAATTCTTTGCCGATAAGGTAAGCATATATTGTAACTCTTTCGGAGTGAAATTTTGTGTAGCGGTCTTTCAGATCTATTGAATTTACAAGGGAAATTAAGAGTTCTGTGTATAAAGTTCCAAGTTCTCTCTGCAAGTGGACATTTGACAGAATGTCGTATAGACGATCTGATATTTCGCCCAATATAGTTAAAGTGCTCTCGTCAATATTTTCTGTTGAGAATCCGTAAAATATAACAATGTTCTTTTTACCTTTGTATGGTACAGCAAGAATTTTATTTGTTTTATCACATACTGGAATAAATTTCATTTCTTCAGGATTAACAAGGGCTATTTTGTCCGGAAGCGATGATTGTTTTTCCACTTTTATAACATCATTATGCTTGTTGTCTGCAAAATACATCAGAGTTTTATCATTCTTTGGAATTGCAACTGCAAAGAAACAGATATCATTTGATACAGTACTTCGCAGAATATTTAAAGTTGCTACAGCTATATTTTCTTCCTTACTTTGAGAGAACACCTCAGCAAGTTTAGACAGTACCAAATTTCCTATAAGAGATATTTTTACTCTTTTTAAGTCACGCTGCGCTTCTGCAAATACAGACGCAATGTTGGAAAGCGCCATTGCAATCTTTTTATCTTCTTCCGTAAAGGCATCTTCACTCTCAAAGTTATCAAGGAATATGCTTCCTATATAGTTCTTCTCTATGTATAGAGGGGCAATGAGAGTTGACTTTATCCCGTAATTTCCAATTTTTTTCATCAAAGCAATACCATCTTCACTGAAGAACTGGGGATCCGTTTTATCTATATGGTTAAAAATGCGCACCGTATAACCTTTTATTACAGATTTTTCTTTCTCAAATGGCAGTTTCAATTTTCTTAGTAAGTCAAGATTATATCCATATGCGCTTACAAAGTAAAGTTCTTTTCCTTTTCTAATACCAACACTCCCCTTCTGTGCATTGGGCATTGTTTTGATTGCAATTTCTAACAACTTATCGTAAAAAGTTTCTTCTTTTGCCGTAATGGAAATATCTTTTAAAAAAGCAGATAGGGTAAAGAGCCTTTTTGAAAGAGAAGCATTTTTTTCTTTTTCTTTTCTTTCCTGCTGGACGGCCTCTTCTACTGCAGCACCTAACCTGGCATCAAGAAGATAGATAAGCCAGATAGATAAGTATAGAACAAGGAAAATAGCAGCAAGCCTGATTAGCAATATGCTGATTTGTTTCTTTTCTTCGTTCCTTATTGCTTTGTATACTAAGGGCTTTGGCAAATGGGTTTCAACTGAAAATGTATTATCCAAAAATTTGAAAAGGTTTATTGCATAGAACAACTCTTTTCTTTCACCTGGGGAAAGCAGTTTTGTTGCAGTTGAAAAAGGTGGGTATTCCGGGTCTGTACTTGCAACAATAATTTTATTTTCGGTTAATACGGCAAAGGGATGCAATGAGTCATTTACCACCTTATTTGCAAGTATTTTGCTGATGCGGTTAATATCAATAAGCCCTGCAATTGAGCCTATAAACTTATTATTATAAAAAAGAGGATAATGTATAACTAATGCAGGAAAGCCCTGAACTGTCTTAATGGGGTTACTTACTACGGGTAAGTGCTCTGTAAGTATTTTTCTAACATGAGGCTGGGTTGAAATATTTTTTCCAATTGCGCTTTTGTAAGGATATGTAAATACTATAATTCCTTTATTATTTACAAGCGTAATGGATGAAAAATACTTTTCTTTTGTGGATTCATATATACTTTTAATTAATTCGGATTTTTCTGTAACGCTTCCATAAAGTCCTTTATCATTGGAAGCATTTTTGAGAATAAGGTACGCATTATCCAAAAAATTTGCAGCGCTACTTGCAGCGTTTTTGCTGAGTTTTCCCAAATCGTTTTGTATTGAGAGTTCCTTATTTGTCCTGTACTGGTGTAAGCTATAAACTGCAACGGCTGTACTGGAAACTACAAGAATAGAAATCACAACCATAATCAGCGTGGCAACTTTCATTGCCGTTTTATGCCACCTATGTGCTTTTTCGATATAATGGGCTTTAGGAAGCCCCAGAACAAACAGATATCCTTCGTATAATACGAGTATAGTGCCTATCATTCCTAATATAGGCGAGAGTATTCCAAACACATTTTTGCTACTTATTTGAAATGTGGAAATAACCCGTGCAGTGAAATCAGCGTAAAGCAAAATAATTGCTGCAGTAGAAAGATTTACGAGTTTTTTATTAAAGTATGCTGCATACATAGATACAAGTATAAGAATTGTACTTATACCCCAGTAAAATGAAAGTTCCATCTTATCAGAAACATTTATAAAGAATATCGAAAGAAATGGAATTATAAGTGCAATTATTGCAAGGATGATTTTTTTCTTATGTATACTTACAATATTCTTAAAGTACTTCCTTCCTATAAGGAGCCGTTTTGCTAAAATAAATATGTATAATACAAGACTGGTATAGAAAAAGAAATGAAGGACCTGAATTAGATATGGGTCTATATTGAATATTAAAGAAAGATAATCTATTGATAGCACAAGCAGGACAAGTGGAAGTAGATAAAGCATAAGATAAAAAACATTTTTCATTCTGCCGCTTTTTGCAAAGGCTTTGTACAAAAGATACTGTAAAACTGTTATGGGAATAAGATATAAAAGTATATTTAATATACTAATAGCACTGCTTACTTTCAATAATTATTCTTCCTTTCCAATCCTAAACGTTTATTATTAATTATATTCCACTTGTTCCAAATTGCAATGCTGAAAATATGTTTTACAATCCTGAAATTGCAATTTTGCAAAAAACCGTTACAATTTGGAAAAAATTACAAATTAAAGGGAGCAAATATGGACGAATTAAAGAATGCAGAGATGTTCAAAGAATTAGTAGAAGCAAAAAGATACTTTAGAGATAAAACGCCTGTTTATGTATATTCCGAAAAAATTCTAAGACAGAGCGCAAACGAGGCGTTCCGCACTTTTTCAAAGGCAGGCACGCCTTACTATGCACTGAAAGCAAATGCAAACCCGCTCCTTTTAAGGATTATCCGCGATTCAGGGCTTGGCGCAGATGCGGTGTCTGCAAACGAAATTGCTCTGGCTAAAAAAGTAGGATTTAGAAACATAATGTTTTCCGGTGTGGGAAAAACAAAAAATGAACTGAAGTTTGCAATCGAAAACAGGGTACAGATAAACGCAGAAAGCGAAGAGGAGATAGCACAAATTGCATCGATCAAAAAAGGTATAAAGATAGGAATAAGAATTAACCCGAACATCGCGGTGCACACGCACAGGTACATCACGACGGGACGCACGATAAACAAGTTCGGCATACCGGTAAAGTACGCAGAGCGCGCATTTGAACTTGCAAGGAATTTTGGTCTTTTCCCCATGAGAGTTCACATACACCTTGGCTCACAGATCTTTGAAACGGCACCCTACATAAAAGCGCTGAAAAGTGCACTTGAATTTGCAAATACCATTAAAGGAATAGAAGAAATTGACCTTGGCGGTGGTTACGGCGTGGGATACAAAGAAGAGCAAGCTGATTTTCCCGTTGAAGCACTCGTTTCACAGGTAAAAGAAACTGCAGAAGGAAAAGATTTTGCACTGGCGTTTGAGCCTGGCAGGTTCGTTGTTGCACGCTCAGGTGCATTGCTTGCAAAGGTGCTTTACAGAAAACTTTATGAAAAAAACTTTATCGTTACGGACTGCGGAATGAACGACTTTATCCGCCCCGCACTTTACGATGCATACCACAGGGTTATAAACCTTGACCGAAGCGCAGGCAGAGAAATCGTTGCAGATATCGTGGGGCCAGTGTGCGAATCCGGGGACTTTATAGCAAAAGAGCGGAAAATTGTGCTTCCAGAGCAGGGGGATCTGCTCGCCGTAATGGACGCAGGTGCATACGGATATGCAATGAGTTCAAACTACAACCTCCGCTGCAAACCCGAGGAATACCTTATAAC
>WFZA01000019.1 GCA_015489815.1 Caldisericales bacterium
ATCTTCAAATATTCCAAATAATATATCTATGAAACAGACTGATTTCGTATATAATCTTAATGAGGCAACCAAGTGATATTTCGTATAGAAAATTAAATGAGGCAACACGGTTAATTTTTATTGAAAAAAAAACTAAGTGTAATATAATACACAAGTGTCAAATCCTTATGGAAGGAGATAATGCTTATGCTTAAAGAACTTAAAGAAAATCTTGAAAAAGTTATAATAGGACGTCCTGAAGTAATTGATAAGATTATTGTTGCAACTCTAACAGGTGGACATGTACTTTTGGAAGATGTCCCAGGGACTGGTAAAACTACACTTGCTCGTGCCCTTGCACTTTCGTTTTCTGCAAAATTTAAGAGAATTCAATTTACACCAGACCTTTTGCCAACAGATATCACTGGCATTACGATATATGATTTAAAAACAAAGGAATTTAAAATTCGTTTTGGGCCAGTCTTCTCACATTTCGTTCTTGCTGATGAAATTAACAGAGGAACTCCAAAAACTCAATCTGCTTTACTTGAGGCAATGTCAGAAGGTAGGGTAACAATTGAAGGCCAGAGTTATGAACTTGATAAACCATTTATGGTTATTGCGACTGAAAACCCTATTGAATTTGAAGGAACTTTTCCATTGCCGGAAGCGCAGCTTGATAGATTTATAATGAAATTTTCTATGGGGTATCCGAGCAGAGAAAAAGAAAAGGAAATTTTAGCTAAAAAGAAGGAAAAGTTGCCAATTGACGAACTTAAACCTGTTAGTGATGTAGATGAATTATTGAAAGTTCAGGATGAAGTGAAAAAAGTTTTTGTCCATCCGGAGGTTGCAGGATACATCGTCGATGTGATTCGGGCAACGAGAAGCCATAGGGACCTCTATCTTGGTGCAAGCCCCAGAGCGTCTTTATTCTTAATGAGAACTGCTCAAGCCTGGGCGTATTACCAGGGAAGAAAGTTTGTTTTACCTGACGATGTTAAACGAAGTGTGGGTGATGTATTAAATCATAGAGTCGTCCTTCGTGCTGATGCAAAGCTTAGAGGGATTAAGATTTCCGATGTGATGGATGATGTAGTAAAGAGCGTAGAAGTTCCCGTATTGGAAAATTATTCTAAAGAAGGTGTATAAGCTTGACGAAAAGTTTCAAGGTACTTCTTGTCGTATTTGCGATTCTCGCGCTTTTTTTTGGAGGTATTTCATATGTGATACTTAGCCTTGCCGTAATTTACGGTTTATTCTATGGCATTACGATAAAGCGTGGTAAGGCTTCTTTGAAGGCAGATGTAAACACATATACGATTAAACAGCGCGATAAACTCGATTTTACATACGATTTATGTGTGAACTTTTTTCTTCCGTTTGTGTTTCAGATATCTCTTGAAAGTCCGTATTACTTCGTTCCCGTGAGTGGTGAGAAAACGAATAAGTTGATTGCTCGCAAACAATGCTTACGGGGCACTATACGATATTCTGGTAATAGAAGGGGAGTGTATAAAATAGGCCAATTTAGTATAAACATTTCGGATCCTCTTGGGTTTTTTAAAAGAAAGATTCAGATAAATGATACAAAAGAAATTTATGTTTTTCCATATCTTGTACCATTTGAAAGGTTGAATATTTACCTTTCTGACCCAATTAACGGGCTAAAGGCCAGGTATCAATTAAATATGGATTATACCTCGATTGCAGGGGTAAGAGATTATACCACAAACGATCCTTTGTCTATGATACACTGGAAACAAACGGCTCATAGAGATAGGCTTATGGTAAAAGAGTTAGATTTTACTGCATCAAAAAGAATAGAGATAGTAGTAAACCTTTACAAGAAGAAATTGCAATTTCAGGATTCTGCTTGTGCAATTGCTGCTTCAATTGCAAATTATGCAAATAGTTATCACTTACCCTTTGGTCTGGTAGTTAATGGTAAAAGCGGACTCAATGTTTCTGTAGGTAAAGGTGACTTTCACCTTATACAGCTTTTTAAGGCTCTTGCTATGGCAGACGGGTCGGATGCAGAGGAAACAATTACTTTTATTAATAAACTGCATACTAAAATTGAGTTTGGGAGTGAAGTGTTTTTTATAGACCAGGACATTAGCGAAGATTCGATGCTTGCTCTTATGAAAGTAAAATATTTTCTTTCGAGACTTAATATAGTTTTGCTTCCTGATGGTACATTTGTTCTTCCCAACGAAAAACCACCACACTATTATTTTAAAGAAGCATACTATATGACGGTGCTTGGTAGGTCTAAGGAAGCTTTAGCAAAGGAGGGGATTTTCGTTTATCCTATTTTAGGAAAAGATTATGCAAGTAAATTGGAGATGATAAAACGATGATAGAGAGTATTATGTACTTTTTACTTTTGTTTCAAATTTTCTTTCTTCTGGATGAATTATTAATTAACTATGTGCATATTTTATCGCCTATCTGGCTAACTTTAATCGCTCTGGGAATTGTTGCTGTTCTTGGTCTTATTATATTTGTTGTGCGTTTTAGTAAACTTTTTACATTTGTATTAATAGTATTAATGGATTTTACGATAATTCACTATACCGTATTTGTTAACCTTATCCCTTTTGTAGCGTTGTATTTATACATTATAGGACTACTTAAAGATAGGGAAGTTCTTAACAAAAAAATCGCTTTATTTATTTCACCGATTATTGCATTTGGGTTCCTTCCCATTTTTAGCAAAGGTATTCTGGAGAGTAGTCTGTGGAATAAGATTCACAGCTTTTTGTACTCTACTGGTAATTTTTCTCTTTCGAACCCCGTTGTAAATCAAATAAATTCTCAGGTTTTAAATAATAAGACTAGGACGCAGATTGTGAGAAGGGTTATGCCTGAGGTTGCTAAGAAAATGCCGGGGTTCCAGTCTTTTATTATCTTCCTTGTGCTATTGTTAGCGGTAAGTATTGGGATTCTATTCCTTTCTAAGTTCTATCAGACAGAGGGTAAAAAAACATTTTATAAAACTCTTATTACAGGATTGTTAGGAATAGCTGTTGTAATATCTGCTGCAAGTTTTGTGTTCTTTAAGTTTATTCGTGCCGTTCGGCTTGCCGTCGAAAGGGCAGTAAGAAATTCTAGTGTTCCTCCAATTGTGGGTAATAATAAAGCGCCAAACGCTGGTTTAAAAATCTCTGTTAAAGAGGTTCTTTCTAATATAAATGTTAAGTCCTTAAGTAGACTGTTGAATAATCTCGGACTTATCTTGGGAATACTTACGATTATTGGGGGTGCAATACTTTTTTACATCGTCTATAAGACTTTCTTTATAGACGATGTAAAAACTACATTTGTTTCTAAAAAGGAAGCAAAAAAGTTTGTAGATAACATCCGAAAAAAAGGCATAAAACAGACTCTAAGTGAAATTAATAACAGGGAAGAGTATGTGAGATTTTTTTACTTTTCAATAATCTATCTTCTACAAAAGAGGAAAGTCCGAATTCTCAAGTACGAAACTCCAAATGAGTTCTATGGGCGTTTGCAAAAAATTATCGAGGGTAGTCTTCCTTACTTTGACTTTCTTACTTTGCTCTTTAACAAGGTGAAGTACGGTAACTCTTCAGTATCTGATAGCGAGTTTAGCTTTTTAAAAAAACATGAAGACGAACTGATAGAGGCTGCTAAGAAAGTTAGTTTGAAAGACAGAAGAGAAAAAAGGGCTGGCAAGAATATTGCTTAAACTTTTTTACTTTGCAAGTGGAAATTTCACTATAAATTCACTACCTTTTCCTACTTTGCTTTTTACGCTAATAGTCCCGTTCATTGCTTCAACTAATTCTTTAACGATAGTAAGTCCTACACCGAGCCCACCCTTTTCAGCCGAGTTTACTTTTGAACGAGAACGCTCCTCTCTAAAGAATCTATCGAAGATTTTTGGTATGTCTTCCTCTTTTATTCCACTTCCTGTGTCTTTTACGGAAAATATTGCGTAACCTTTTTCTTTTTTAACCGATATAGTAATTTCTCCTTTTTCTGTAAATTTGATTGCGTTACTCATCAAGTTGATGGCAATTTCTTTTATTCTTTCTTTGTCGCCTACGATAAATATGTCACCATTGTAAACGAAGTTTACTTTCAAATTCCTTGATTTTGCGTTAATCTCCATTAGCTCCACAGCGTCTTTAACTGCTTCAGTTAAGTTTATCTTTTCGTGTTTTAATTCGTAATGTTTACTGTCTATCGCAGAGAGTCTACTAAGTTCTTCTAACATACTTTCCATTCTCTCTATTTCAAGTTTTATGACTTTAATTGCCTTTTGCTTTTCCTCTTTTGTAAATTCTGGATCAGTAACCATTTCTATATATCCCTTCAGGCTTGTTAAAGGAGTTCTTAAGTCGTGAGATACATTTTGCACAAGAGATTTTCGCATATTTTCAATTTCGCGTAAACTTTCAGCCATTTTGTTAAGTGTTTTTTCCAGGTGTCCAAGCTCATCTTCCTGGTTAACATTTATCCTGGCAGTGTAGTCTCCTTCCGAGATACGCTTCGCAAAGTTTTCCATTTCTTTTAGTGGTGAAGATACAATTTTGGATAAGAATAAGGCAAGCAAAGTCCCCATTAGAATTGTTATAATTCCAGACCATATAAGGGCGTTTTTCATTGCGTGCAAAAATAAACGGCCCTTTGGAGTAACAAAGATAAGATAACCTTCGCCCATTCCTCCCTTTATAATGATTTCTGAGAACTGTTTACCCAGATATATGTTTACGAAGAAAAGAGCAAAGAAAATTACTACTATTACGATGAGGATGTAACTCAGAATGAGTTTTGTTCTAAATTTCATTTTTTAAGTCTATAGCCTGCTCCGTAAACCGACTCTATGTACTTAGGAGATTTAGGATTATCGCCCAATTTTTTTCTAATGTTTTTTATGTATACATCAATCGTTCTATCAAATACGACATCATCGTATTCCGTATATATTGCGTCCATTATGTTTTCCCTGCTAAAAACTGTACCAGGTTTTTGTACCAGTGCGAAAAGAATTTTAAACTCTTTTACTGTAAGGGGAATTTCTTTGCCACTCTGGTATACTTGCATTTCTCCTGGATGGATTTCAAGATCTTTGAACTTTATGATTTTTTCGTCAGGATATGTGCGTTTTATTAAGTTCTGAATTCTTAAAACGAGTTCTTTAGGACTAAATGGTTTAGTTACATAGTCGTCTGCTCCTGTTTCAAGACCTTTAATTCTGTCGTATTCTTCAACTTTTGCAGTAAGCATAATAATTGGAACATTTGACTTTTTTCTGATTTCTTTTGCGACTTCAATTCCGTCTACTAAAGGAAGCATCAAATCCAGAACTATGAGATGTGGTTTTTCACTTTCGAATTTGTTCAAGGCTTCGGCTCCATTGCATGCCTTAATAACTTCGAAACCTGCCTTCTTGAGGTACATCTCAAGTAAATTTTGGATGTTTTCGTCGTCTTCTACTATGAGTATTTTTTTCATACAATATATTATAGCAAAATTATGAACAAATTTTGAATATAGAGCAAGAGAATTATCGGTGTTTCCAACGCTTGATGTTGACGAAAGATTCGTTTATGATATTATTATTAACGAAATAATTTACGATATAGTAAGGAGGAAACTTATGATTTCTGCAAATGATTTAAGAGCAGGTGTAACTTTTGAACTTAACGGTGAATTGTATGTAGTTATATCATTTCAACACATAAAGCCCGGGAAAGGCTCTCCTTTTGTAAGGCTGAAAATTAAAAGCCTTGAAAGTGGAAATGTAATTGAAAAAACATTTAGACCAGAAGAAAAATTTAAAAAAGCTTTTCTTGAAAGAAAAACTATGCAGTACCTCTATAGGGAGGGCGAGAACTTCGTTTTTATGGACATGGATACCTATGACCAGGTATATCTTTCGCCACAGGAAGTAGGTGACGCGGTTAACTTCCTTAAGGACAATCTTGAACTCACAATAGTCTTTTATAAGGAAAGGCCAGTTTCTGTAGAACTTCCAACATTTGTGGAATTAGAGGTAACGCATACGGAGCCTGGCGTAAAAGGTGATACTGCAACTACTGCAATGAAACCTGCAATACTGGAAACAGGATATAAAGTTAATGTTCCCTTGTTTATAAATGAGGGTGATGTGATAAAGGTGGATACGAGGACGGGAGAGTATCTTGAAAGGGTGAGCAAGTGATGGGTAAAGTTGTAATAACTGACGATGCTATAGAATCTATAATTTTAAATGCTACGCTTTCAGTAGAGGGTGTAGCAGATACCTGGAGAGGAATAGAAGAATACATACCTTACTTAAACAAAGATAAGAAACATACGCATGGTATCGATTTTGTTCTTCAGGATGACATTGTAAGTGCAAATGTGTTTATCGTAGCAAAATACGATTTTAACTTAAAGAAAGTTGGAGAAGACATTCAAGCAAATATAAAGTCGCAGGTAGAGAGTATGACTCCTTTTAAAGTAGGTACGATAAATGTAATAATAGAAGACATTGCTTATGAAAGTTAGAAAAAAAGCGCGAGAGGTTGCTTTTAAGATACTTTTTGCCGTTGATGTGGGTAAGAACGCATTGCCAGATGTAGTGGCTTCTATGCAAAACGAATCTCCTGTAGTTATGGAACTTGCTTTGAAACTCGTAAAGGGCGTTCTTGGGAACATCGTAAAACTGGATAATAAAATAATACCACTCTTGGAAAATTGGGAATTTAACAGGATCAGTGCAACTGACAGGAACTTGTTGAGACTCGCTTTGTACGAGATTGATTATGTTGAAAATGAAGATCCCGGACTCATCGTATACGAAGTAGTTGAGCTCTCTAAAAAATACGGTACCGAAAAGTCCAGAGAGTTCGTCAATGGGATTCTAAGGAGTTATTTGAGGCAAAAAGAAAGTGAAAAAGAAAAGGCTTGAAGCTCGTGTATTTGGGTTTGTTCAAGGCGTAGGGTTTCGTTACTTCGTTAAGCGTAATGCGTTAAAGCTTGGCCTTAATGGATATGCTAAGAATCTTCCTGATGGAAGTGTGGAAGTAATTGCTGAAGGAAGCGAAGAGTCTCTTCTGAAACTTTTGGAATACTTGAGGCAAGGGAACCCTTACTCTAGAGTAGAAAGAGTGGATTACTCGTTTAAAGATGCTCGCAATGAAGTAATAGGTTTTGAAACTTATTAGGGGGGTGAGTAAGATATGGACATTAGAGCGTATCTTGAGGATAAGAAAAAGTTCTTCGATAATGTAATTGAAACAATGATAGAGCCTTTAAAGGAGCATTCTGTTCTTTATGCCGCGATGTCCTATAGTTTACTCTCAGGTGGAAAAAGAATTAGGCCTATTCTTATGTATTCAACCTTCAAATCGCTTAGTGAGAACGAAGAGGCTATACTGCCGTTTGCGGTTGCTATAGAAATGATTCACACTTACTCTCTTATACACGATGACTTACCTATTATGGATAACAGTAACTTAAGGAGAGGTAAACCTACCTGCCACAAGGTTTACGGAGAGGATATGGCATTGCTTGCTGGCGATGCTTTAATTTCGCTTGCTTTTGAGATAATTTCAAATCCGTCTAATCAAAAGAACTTCCCTTCTGATAAAATCCTTTCAGTTGTTTATGATTTTGGTGTACTAACTGGAATAAAAGGATTGGTAGGTGGACAGGTTATGGACATTGTAACTAGTGGTGCAGAAAGCGTAGACGAAGAGACTATATTGTATATAGAACGAAAAAAAACTGCGTCTCTTATAACACTTGCTGTTAGAAGCGGAGGTATTCTTGGCGGAGCAGACGATAAAGAAGTTGATGCCTTAACGAATTTCGGTACTAATCTGGGCATAAGTTATCAAATTGTAGACGATATTTTAGATGCTACCTCTACTGAAGAGGTTTTAGGAAAGGATACTGGACAGGATAAGAAAAACTTAAAAGCCACTTTCGTTGCTCTTTATGGGGTTGAGCGGGCTAAGGAAATAGCACGCGAATTTGTAGAGAAAGCAGTTAGTTTTTTAGAACCGTATGGTAAAAAGTACGATCTCCTTACTGAAATTGCAAGATTCTCTCTGGAGAGAATTAAATGAGCGATAAAGGAGTTTTGTCTGGTATAAATTCGTCCAGCGATGTAAAGAAGTTGTCTATTGAGGAACTAAAAACTCTGTCTGACGAAGTTAGAAAGACGATTATTGATACGGTTTCTGTAACGGGCGGACATCTTGCATCTAATTTGGGTGCTGTAGAACTCACGCTTGCGCTTCACAAAGTTTTTAACTTTCCTAAGGACAAATTGATTTTTGATGTAAGTCATCAAATTTATACTCACAAACTTATAACAGGAAGAAAGAATGAGTTTCACACCTTAAGGCAATATGAAGGCATAAGTGGATATGCAAATCCTGTTGAAAGTGAGTATGACACATTTATTGCAGGCCACGCTTCTACCTCACTCGCCCTTGCACTTGGTTTTGCTGAGGCGAGAAAGGTTAAAAAAGAAAAGTTCGAAGTTATTTCCGTTATAGGTGACGGGGCGTTTACTGCAGGCGAAGCATTTGAAGGATTAAATAATTTAGGGCGTCTTAATGAAAAAGTGGTCGTCGTCTTAAATGACAACGAGATGTCTATTGCGAAAAATGTGGGTGCCCTTTCTCAGTATTTCTCACGCATCAGGACTTCTTCCTGGTATCAACGGGTCAGGTCACGATTGCCACGGACTACTCTGGGCAACAAAATTAAAATGGCGGTAAAAGATTTGATTCTCCCTGTAGTATTTTTTGAAGAATTTGGTTTTACTTATTTGGGTCCCGTTAATGGGCACGATTTAAAATCGCTTATAGACATTTTTCAGCGTGCAAAGAATCTGAATTTTCCTGTAGTGGTACATGTAATTACTAAAAAAGGAAAAGGATATTCATTTGCCGAAAATAATCCTACAAAATATCACAGCGCACATCCATTTGTGATTAAAACTGGAGAAAATAGGAAACAAGCACAAAATGCATCGTTTTCTGAGGTGTTTGGTAGCGAACTCGTAAATCTGGGTAAGAAGAACCCCGATTTATTTGTAATAACGGCTGCTATGCCTGACGGCACAAAGACAAAACTATTTAAAGATGCGTTTCCTGACAGATTTCTTGATGTAGGTATTGCTGAACAGTGTGCAGTAACTGCTGGTGCTGCAATGGCGAAAGCAGGCTTAAAGCCTGTCGTTGCAATATATTCTACTTTTATGCAAAGGGCTTACGATCAACTTGTTCACGATGTAGGCATACTAAACCTTCCTGTGGTTTTTGCTCTGGATCGTGCCGGAGTAGTCTCACAGGATGGACCTACTCATCAAGGAATTTTTGATCTTTCTTTTATGAGGACGATTCCTAATTTTGTCGTCATGGCTCCTAAAGACGCAAATGAACTTAAGGCAATGCTTGAGTTCTCTATGAGATGTAGGCGCCCTGTAAGTATTAGATACCCAAAAGATGTCGCACCGCTTGTGGACAAACCGAATTCAGAAATCTCTCTTGGAAAGGCAGAACTCATAAATCGTGGAAAGGATGTTTTAATTATTTCCATTGGAGTGATGTTTTCTGAAGCGATCAAAGCAAGAGATGCCTTAAAAGAGCACGGAATATCGGCAGGTGTTATAAATGCGCGTTTTGCAAAGCCCATCGATAAGGATCTTCTACTTCAAGAGTCTAAAAGTGTGAAAGGTGTCATTACTATAGAAGATAATACAGTTGTTGGTGGTTTTGGTGCAGCCGTTAAAGAATTACTTTCCTCAACAGGTATCAAGGTATATTCTATTGGCATAGACGACTTTTTCCCTGAGCAGGGTAAAAGGGGATTTTTGCTCAAGAAGTATGGACTTTCAAGTGAGCACTTAGTGGAGGTTGCAGAGAAAATTGTCGAAAAAGAGAATTGACGAAGTACTAGTAGAAAGAGGCATTTTATCTACACGCTCTGAAGCAAAACGCTTTATTATTGAGGGAAGGGTTCTATTGAACGGAAGCGTGGTAAGAAAAGCAGGCGAAAAAGTTTCTGACTCTGACTCAGTCGAGCTTAAAGAAGGCAAGCGATTCGTTGGGCGTGGAGGTGAAAAATTATCTTATGCCCTTGATGTGTTTAATGTGAATGTTAAAGATAAAGTAGCGGCTGATATCGGTGCGTCAACTGGAGGATTTTCGGATTGCCTTTTACAAAGAGGAGTTAAAAGGATCTACTCGGTAGATGTTGGGTATGGGCAATTTGACTATACATTAAGAAACAACCAAAAAATTATACTTCTGGAGCGTACGAATGCTCGATATCTAACAAAAAAAGAAATTCCAGAACTTTTAGATGTTGTCGTTATGGATGTATCGTTTATATCAATTATAAAAATTTTACCGGCTTTAAAGCCCTTAACTGACAGTAAGGTTGACATTATTTCATTAGTAAAGCCTCAGTTTGAGGGCAAGCGTGAATATCTTAAAAAAGGTATCGTAAAGGAAAAGCGTTTTCACTACGAAATTTTAAAGGACCTTTTGCGTTCCGTTATCGATATAAATTTGCGTGTCGTTGATGCTACTTACTCTCCTATAAAAGGCGGCAAGGGTAATATAGAATTCTTCTTTCACATCAAAAAAAGTGGTAATGTAATAAAGCCAGAAGTGATCGATAAAGTGGTGGATGAGGCATGGGAAAAATTGCAAAGATAGGAATCTTTTATCTGGAAAATAATGGAATAGAAGAAATTGCGCATGAACTCGAAGCGTTCCTAAAAAATAAGGGCGTAAAAGTTTTAACTGCTTCTGAATTAAAAAGCATAAAAAATGCGCGTGGCCTTGTTATAATGAGTCTTGGAGGGGATGGTACATTTCTTCGTGCTTCTCACATAGGAATGCTTTTAAATGCTCCTGTGATAGGGGTTAACCTTGGCAATCTCGGGTTTTTAACTGATGTTGAGGCACGGGATTTATTTGATGCAGCGAACGAGATGTTGAAAGGGAATTTTATAGTCGAAAAGCGTATGACAATCAAACTCGTATTAACGAAACCGTCGGGAAAAAGTGAGGAGTTTGTAGCCATTAACGATTTTGTGTTACATAGAGAACTTTCAAGTAAAATACTTGACCTTGGAATATTTGTCAATGGAATGAATGCTGGTTTTTTTCGTTCAGACGGATTAGTAGTTTCTACTGCAACGGGTTCTACAGCATACGCTCTTTCACTTGGAGGCCCCATTATAACTCCCACTTCAAATGTGTATTCCCTTATTTTTATTGCGCCGCATCGTCTTACGGCTCGCCCGGTAGTATTCTCTGAACTTGACAGGTTATCTATTCAAATTAAGTCAAGTGGAAAGGCGCGTTTAAAAAGAGATGGAGAAGAAATTGCTTTAGTTTCTAAATTTGATAGGTTAGAGGTTTTTAAAAATAAAAATCTATTAAACATCTTACACCTTAAAAAAAAGAATTTCTTTGAGGTGCTGAACAAAAAATTTGGGTGGGGAGGGTAAATGCTGATAGGGCTATTACTTACTAACTTCGCGATTGCAAAAAAGGTAGAAGTCGCTTTTAATTCGAATTTAGTAGTAATTACTGGCGAAACGGGTGCAGGTAAAACAATTCTTATGAAGGCGATATCTGCAGGTTGCGGGGGTCCTGCAGGCAGTGATGTAATCCGAAGTGGTTCGGAAAATGCAAGAGTAGAAGTAAGCTTTGCAATTAATAACGATGATCAAGCACGTGGCATTTTGAAAAGTTACGAATTGCTAGACGAAGAGGACTTAGTCATACTTACGCGCGTAGTCACTAAAAGTAGAACTAAGGCTCTTATAAATGGTCACTTTGTACCACTAAAGATACTGTCTCGAGTTGGAAGAAGTTTAATAGACATGCATGGGCAGCATGATGTTCAGTCTTTGCTTAATCCAAATACACACATAGATGTACTTGACCGTTTTGGTGGAAAGGAACTTTTTGAATTACGGAGTGAGGTGGAGTTTAAAATCAAACGCCTTAACGAAGTTGTTAAAAAACTTGTTGAGCTAAAGGAGAACGATAAAAAATATAGCGAAGAAAGAGAATTTATTGCTTTTGAGATTAAGGAACTTGAAAATGCAAATCTGTCAGCAGACGAGGAAGAATCTCTACTAAAGGAAGAAAATCTACTTTCAAATGCACAGGAACTATCCACTCTTCTGGAAGAATCTCGCTTACTACTTTCACAATCTGAAAGTAGCTCTTTGATAGATCTTATGGAAAAACTTTCTGAGAATCTATTGAGCGCTACTCGTATAAGTGAAGAATTTTCGGATGTCGCAAGCCAAAGCGAGAATATCGTTTCTCAGCTTAAAGACATAGACAGAAGCCTGTCTGAATTTACTTCAGATAGATTATTTGATCCAGAAAGGTTTGCGGAAGTACAGGAGAGACTTTCATTTCTTTCTACTTTGAAAATTAAGTATAAACGCACTATACCAGAGCTTATTATCTATTTGCAAGAATTAAAGGATAAACTCTCTTCGTTTAATTCTCTTGATGAGAAAATTGAAGCATTGGAGGAGGAGCGAAGAAGTCTCACTGAAGAGCTTTCAGTAAAGTGCAAGAAGCTCTCAACTTTGCGAAGAATAGCTGCAAAGAGATTTGAAAAACTCATAAAGGATGAGTTATCTGACCTTGCAATGGAAAATGCGCAGTTTAAAGTTTCGATAAAACAGGTGCCAGATCAAAACGGGTTAAAAATTGGTGATAAAGTTTTAAAACTCTTCTCTAACGGTATTGATAAAGTTGAATTTCTTATAGCGCCCAATCCTGGGGAAGGTTTTAAACCACTTTCTTCTATTGCTTCTGGAGGAGAGCTATCTCGTGTAATGCTTGCTATAAAGCATGTTATTGCTGAGGTGGATAATATCCCGACTCTTGCATTCGACGAAGTTGACGCAGGAATTGGTGGAAAAACAGGTGAAAAAGTCGCAAAGAAACTTCTTGAAATTTCGAGATATAGGCAGGTAATTTGCATTACGCATCTACCGCAAATTGCCTCATTGCCTGCTGAACACTTTGTAGTAAATAAAGAAGTAAAGGATGGAGAAACTTATCTAACTGTTAAGAAGTTAAGCGAGGAAGAAAGAATTGAAGAAATTGCAAGAATGATTTCAGGTAGCAATATTACTCAAACAACTATAAAACAGGCAAAAGAACTAATGAGGAGGTGGGTATGAGGATACTCGTAATAAATCCGGGTTCTACATCTACTAAAGTAGCTGTATACGACGACGAAAAGGCTTTATTTGCAGATTCTGTTCATCATTCTGCAGAGGAGCTTTCCCAATTTAATTCGTTATTGGACCAGAAAGATTTTCGAAAAGAAAAGGTATTGGAGATGCTTAAACTACACGGTGTAGATGTACACTCTCTGGATGCCGTAATTGGTAGAGGAGGTATTTTAAAGCCAATTGAGGCTGGTACTTATCTGATAAATGAATCTTTGCTTAACGATTTGATTCATTCAAAAGTAGAACATGCTTCTAATCTTGGTGGTATTATTGCATACGAAATTGCAAATCCGCTCGGAATACCAGCATTTATAGCAGATCCTGTTTCTGTTGACGAGTTTGACGATCTTGCACGCATTTCTGGTTTAAAAGAAATCGAGCGTCTCTCTTTGCTTCACACATTAAATGTAAGGGCTAATGCGTACAGATATGCTAAAGAACACGGTAAGAAATTTTCAGATTTGAATGTTATTGTCGCACACCTTGGCGGAGGTATCTCAATAGTGCCTGTACGGAATGGCAGACTGATAGATGTAAATAATGCAAACGAAGGTGGGCCATTTTCTCCAGAGCGTGCAGGTGGTTTACCTGCTATAGACATTGTAAAAATGGCTTACTCAGGTAAGTATACAGAAAAAGAGCTAAAAAAACTTTTAACAAAACGGGGCGGTATGATTTCGTATATGGGAACAAATAATATGAGAGAAGTTATTGAAAAAGTCCGCAGTGGCGATGAATACGCAAAGCTAATTTTTGAGGCTATGTGTTATCAGATAGCAAAAGAGATAGGTGCAATGGCTACCGTTTTGAAAGGAAATGTTGAAGCAATTATTTTAACTGGCGGTATATCGTTCAATAAGGAGGTAGTAGAAGAGGTAAAGAAAAGAGTTGATTGGATTGCCCCAGTAGTAGTTTATCCGGGAGAAAAAGAACTTGAAGCTCTTGCATTTGCAGCATTAAGAGTTTTAAGAAAACAGGAAGAGGCTAAGATATATACATAAGGGAGGATATACAGATGTTCAGAACATTTGACGACTTATTTAATCATTTGAAGTCTAAAGGTACTGAGAGAATCGTCGTAGCAGGAGGAGAAGACCCTGAAGCGTTAAAAGCCGTAAAGAAGAGTTTTGAATATGGTTTTGGCAAAGGTGTTCTCGTAGGAAATAAAGAAAAAGTAGAAGATGCGCTTAAAAGCATCGGAGACGAGAATTTTGTCGAAGACATTATAGATGTGCAGTCCGAAGTGGAAAAAGGGCGTATAGCTGTAGAAGAAGTTAAAAAGGGAGGTATTCTATTAAAAGGGCAGATTAAAACTGCATATCTTTTGAAAGCAGTCCTTGATAAGAACTTTGGGCTGCGAACTGACCGTCTGATAAGCGATGTATTCTTGTTTGAGGATACTTCAGTTTCAAACAAGTTAGTGCTTATGAGTGACGGAGGGGTCAATATAAAGCCTGACTTTAACGCCTTAATTGATATAATTAATAATGCCGTTGAGGTTGCGCATAAATTAGGTAATCAAAACCCAAAGGTTGCACTGCTTTCTGCGGTGGAAGTAGTAAATCCTGATATGGACGATACAATTAATTGGTCTTTAATTTCAAAAATGAACGAAAGAGGTCAAATTAAGGGATGCACTATTGACGGTCCACTGGCTTTGGATAATGCAATCTCAGAGTATGCCGCAAAGAAAAAAGGCATTAAATCAGAAGTTGCAGGAAAAGCAGACATTCTTATCGTGCCAAATATTATCGTCGGAAATGTCTTTGGAAAGGCACTTGCCTACTATGCAAAATTTAAAAATGCTCATATAATAGTAGGAACAAGTGCTCCAGTCTTGATTCCGTCGCGAGCAGATAAAAGCGAGGTAAAATTTAACTCAATTGCACTTGCTATTGCTTCAAAAAAATAATTGAACTTAAAGGAGGTAAATAAAAATGCTAAAAAGCTTAAAAGATGTAGTAGAAGAGGTTAAACGCAGAGAAAAAAGGACTGTAGCTGTTGCATATGGGCAGGATTTGCATACTTTGCAGGCCATTGAAAAAGGCGTCAAAGAGGGCATGTTTAATGCAATTGTATATGCAAGCAAAGCAGAGGTTGAAAGAATTGCAAATGCTAACGGTATAGATTTATCTTTATTTGAAGTGGTAGACACGCCTGATGAGAACGAGGCAATAAAGCAAGCTGTTAGGGCTGTAAGGGAGAAGCGTGCTAATGTTCTTATGAAAGGTTTGTGTCACACTGCAAATTATATGAGAGGAATACTTAACAAAGAGGAAGGCTTGCTTCCCCCAGGTGCAATTCTTTCTCATGCTTTTGTCTTGGAAATTCCTACTTACCCTAAACTTATGATAGTTTCTGATGCGGCTGTTATACCACAACCGGATTTGAAAATGAAGCAGGCCATGATAAATTACGATGTAGAGATTGCTCACAAATTAGGAATTGATACGCCAAAAGTAGCTGTGATTGCTGCAGTTGAAACGGTAAATCCCAAAATGCAGGCTACAGTGGATGGAGCTATACTTTCCAAAATGAACGAAAGAGGACAAATTAAAGGATGCGTAGTTGACGGACCGCTTGCACTGGACCTGGCCGTATCTAAAGAGGCGGCAGAGATTAAGAAAATAAAATCAGAAGTTGCAGGTGATGCAGACATTCTAATTTTCCCTAATATAGAAACTGGAAATGCGTTTTACAAGTGCAATACAAAGCTTGCTAATGCAACGATTGCAGGGATTGTTACTGGTACCACTGCGCCTGCTGTACTTACTTCTCGGGGCGATAGTGAGGAGTCAAAATTCTATTCCATTGCTTTTGCTGCACTAATTGCTGAGAAGTAGTTTTGTTATTTTTTAAGTTTATATATAATAATTAGAAGCGAAAAAGACGAAAAATAAGGAGAGTGAAAATGGGCGAAATGGGAAAAAAGGATGTATATAGCGAAGTAAATCCTGATGATGTGGAATCAATTCTTAAGGCAGTAAGTGTTGAGAAATTGCCGAGAAGCAAAGCCAGTGAGTCTAATATGGGCAATGAAACGAATATATCTGAAAGCAAGGAAGATTCACAGGACAAAGAAGGTAATTTCGACTCGATGAATCTGGCAAAACACTATGTTCCCAAGACTTTGAGGCGCGGTGATGTGATTCAAGTTACTGTAGTTAAATTGGAACAGGATGGAGTAATGGTAAACGCTGGAGGAAAAGGAGATTATTTTATTCCTCTTCGTGACCTATCATTAAGACCTGTCTCTTCACCAGAGGAAGTTGCAAAAGTTGGAGACAAGATAGATGTATTCGTAGTAAAAGACCGTGACTCAAAAGGCAATGTAATACTCTCCAAAAAGAGAGCAGACTACATCAAAAAGTGGCAGGAACTGAAAGCAAAATTTAACAAAGGCGAAACCGTAACTGCAAAAGTCATTAAAGCAATAAAAGGCGGATTGCTTACTGATGTAGAAGGTGTTGTAGCATTTTTGCCTCAGTCCCAAGTAGGACTTGCCAAAGGAGAAAAACTCGAGGATTATGTTGGTAAAGAATTACAGGTAAAGATTCTTGAAATAGATCCTACAATCAGAAGAATGGTAGTTTCTCACAAAAAGTTTTTACAGGAACAAAGGGAAGAAGAAAGAAAGCGTGCTCTCGTAAACTTAAAGAAGGGAGACATAGTTGAAGGTACCGTAAAAACGATAAAAGAATTTGGCATATTTATAGATATTGGTCACGGAATTGACGGATTTGTTCGACTTGGTGATTTAACCTGGGGCAGGAGAAGACCACCGAATGAAGTCGTTAAAAAAGGCGAAGTTGTAAAAGCAAAGATTCTCAATGTGAACTTAAATACAGGGAAAGTATTGCTTAGCATGAGAGCTACGAAGCCTTATCCTTGGGATGTCGTTGAAGAGAAGTTTCCCGTGGGAAGTGTTGTTGAAGGAACGGTAATTCGTATTCACCCATTTGGCGCAGTTGTAGAATTGGACGACGGCATTACGGGTCTCATTCATATTTCTCAGCTTGATACAAAGCGTGTGAATAAAGTTGACGATGTAGTAAAATTAGGCGATAAAGTAACGGTAAAAGTACTTAATATAGACAAAGAAAATAAAAAAATGAGATTAAGTAGAAAGGCTGTTTTGGAGGAGGATAATGCCTGAGATTCTTCATCTTGACAAAGAACAAATTAAAAAAATATTACCTCATAGGGAGCCCTTTCTTTTTGTCGACGAGATTTTAGAGGTCCTTCCTGGTGAATATGTAATAGGAAAGAAGATCGTCAGAGAAGATGAAGTTTTTTTTAAAGGGCACTTTCCAGGGTTTCCTATTTTCCCAGGTGTTCTTATTGTGGAAACTGCTGCACAGATTTCAGCATTTATTATTCTTACTATGCCCGGGAAGGAGAATTTGTTTGGATACTTTACCGGAATTGAACACTTTCGATTTAAAAAAATAGTAAGGCCAGGAGACACGCTTATAGTAAAGTCTGAAGTCGTTTCTTACGGACATGGAATAGCGAAAAGTAAAGCCAAAGTATTTGTAAAAGAGCAATTAGTTGCAGAAGGTATTGTATCTGCAATGTTCGTTGATAAAAAGAATGTTCTTGGGAAGGAGTAATTTATGATTAATGTAGGAATAATTGGGTTGGGAAGCTATGTTCCCGAAAAAGTAGTTACAAACTTTGACATGGAAAAAATCCTCGACACTTCTGATGAATGGATAAGGACGCGAACTGGCATTGTTGAAAGACGATTTGCCGATGATAGCCAGACTACGAGCGACCTTGCTGCAATAGCAGCAAAGCGTGCTATTGAAGATGCAGGTATTTCTCCAGAAGACATTGGACTCATAATTGTTGGAACCAATTCTCCTGATATGAGATATCCTGCAACTGCCTGTCTTGTACAGGATAAGATAGGTGCAAAAAATGCTGCGGCATTTGACTTACAAGCCGGTTGTCCAGGTTGGATATTTGCTACTACCGTTGGGGCACAATTCGTAAAAACTGGGATGTATAAGTATGTGCTTACAATTGGTGCTGAAGTTATAACAAGAATGATGGATAAAACAGATCGTGGTACTTATGTATTGTTTGGTGATGGTGCAGGTGCCACTGTTTTAGGCAATGTTAACGAAGGAGGCTTTAAGTCATTTGAACTTTATGCTGATGGTAGCCTTGCTGAGTATCTTACATTACCAGCAGGTGGGTCTAAAATGCCATTTAGTGAAGAAGTTCTAAAAAAGAGACTCCACTATACTAAGATGAATGGACGTGAAGTGTTTAAGTTTTCTGTGCGTGAAATTGGCAGAATATCAAAGATAGTTATGGAAAAGGCCAACTTGAAGCCAAACGACATTAAGTGGTTTATTCCTCATCAGGCAAATTTACGGATCATAGAAGCCGGAATGAAGCGTCTTGGTATTCCTGAAGATAGAGTTGTTGTAACGATTGATAAGTATGGTAATTCCTCCGCTGCTTCGATTCCTGTTGCGTTGGACGAAATTTACAGGAACGGAAAGTTAAAAAAGGGAGACAATGTTCTCATGGTCTCTTTTGGTGCAGGTATGACTTCTGGGGCATTTATTGTGGAGTGGTCAAAATGAAAGCATTTGTTTTTCCGGGCCAGGGTTCACAATATGTGGGTATGGCCAAGAAAATACCTGATTCTTCCTTGAAAAAAGAGTTGTTTACAAAAGCATCGGAGATTCTAAATTTCGACTTACTCGAACTTTGTGATAACGGTCCAAATGAAAAACTTACTTCTACGGAAAACACGCAACCTGCATTATTTGCGGTTTCGAGTATTTATGATTTAATGTTTAAAGACAAAAATATTAAACCAGAAATTGTAGCAGGCCACAGCCTGGGTGAATACTCTGCACTTTTTTCTGCTGGTGTATTTACTTTTGAAGATGGTGTTAAACTGGTGCGTAGGAGAGGTCTGCTTATGAAAGAAGCTTCTGAAAAAGCACCTGGAAAAATGCTTGCCGTAATCGGACTATCAGATGATAAAGTTGAGAGTGTTGTTAACGAAGCTTCTAAATTTGGTGTTATCGTGGCTGCCAATTTTAATTCGCCCGGCCAGGTTGTGCTTTCCGGTTCTGATTCTGCAATTACTAAAGCTGCAGCTATCGCAAAAGAACATGGCGCACGGCTTGCAAGAATTTTAAATGTTTCAGCTCCTTTTCATTCGCCTTTGATGGCTCCCATAGTAGGAGAAATGAGTCAATATATAGATTCAGTACACTTTAGTGATCCTGAAGTTCCTATAGTACAAAATGTAACTGGTGAAGTCACTACAGATGCTTCTGAGATAAAGGAAAATCTTAAAAAGCAACTTACTGGAGCTGTGCTCTGGACGAAGTCAGTGCTGACTATGCAAAAAAACGGGGTAAACAAGTTCTACGAGGTTGGTCCTAAAAATGTGTTAAAGGGTTTAATAGGTCGAATTATTAAAGGTGCTGATGTAACTATTGCGGAGGCGTTCTTTAATGCTTAAAATAGATTTAAGTGGATTAAAAGCTGTGGTAAGTGGTGGCTCTCGCGGGATAGGGCGAGCTATAGCTGTTACTTTCGCTGATTGTGGTGCAGATGTTGCAATTCTATATGCGCATAACAAAGATGCTGCGGAAGAAACTGTAAAATTGATACAGGAGAAAAAGAGGAAAGCCAGTGCTTTTAAGTGTAATGTTGCAAGCGAAGACGATGTTGTGCATACCGTAGAGGATATTGCAAAAGAATACGGTAGGATTGACATTCTCGTTAATAATGCAGGCATTACGAGAGATGGTTTAATTATGCGTATGTCGCATGATGATTGGGAAAGTGTACTAAATACTAATTTAACAGGGGCATTTTTTCTCACCAAACATGCCGTAAAATATATGATTAAAAATCGTTTTGGAAGAATTATAAATATTTCGTCAATCGTGGGACTTACCGGAAATTTAGGACAGGCAAATTATGTTTCCTCTAAAGCAGGATTGATAGGGTTGACGAAAGTTACGGCTATTGAATATGCTTCAAGGAATATTACTGCAAATGTCGTAGCTCCAGGCTTCATTGAAACGGATATGACTAAAAAGCTTTCACAAAAAGTTAAAGAGGGATTCTTGAAAAAAGTACTTAAAAAAGCACCGGGTGAGCCACAGGACATTGCTAATGTAGCTGCATTTTTGGCTTCCCCACTTGCATCGTACATTACGGGTGCTACTATAATAGTTGATGGTGGTTTAAGTTTAGGATAAAATTTTTTAAGGAGGTTTATTTATGGACGAAAAGGAAATTAGAGCAAAGGTTGTAGAAATTGTTAAAGACAAACTTGGTATCGATGACGACAAAATTACGGACGATGCCAAGTATGTTGAGGATCTTGGTGCCGATTCTTTAAGTCTCGTTGATGTAGCAATGGCACTCGAAGACGAATTCGGTATGAAGATTCCGGACGAAGATATCGAGAAAATTACCACAGTCGGTGCCACAGTGGAGTACATTAAGGAACACCTGAAGTAATATGAAAAGAAGAGTTGTCGTAACCGGTTTAGGGGCAGTAACTTCTATTGGCATCGGCAAAGACAATTTTCTTGAAGGGTTGTACGAGGGACGCTCCGGGATTTCCCGGATCTCTCTCTTTGATCCTGCCGAATTCTCCGTACAAATTGCGGGTGAAGTTAAAGATTTTAATCCCGAAGACTACTTCGATAAGAAGGAAATAAGACGACTTGATCGAGTTGAGGAATTTGCATTTGTTGCTGCTAAAGAGGCTATTGAAGACTCTGGTTTAGATGTAGAAAGTGAAGATAAAGAGCGAATAGGAGTATATGTAACTTCTGGAATTGGCGGTCTTACTTCATTATCCGAGCAATTTAATGTCTTAAAAGAAAGAGGGCCGAGAAGAGTTAGCCCCTTTTTAATCACTCAACTTATTATTGATGCAATCCCAGCCTACATTGCTTTGCAGTATGGTTTCAAGGGGGCTACGCTTTCTGCTGTTGCAGCGTGTGCATCTGCTACCCAGACCATAGGAGAAGCGATGCTCGCCATTCAAAGGGGTGACCTCGATGTAATAGTCGCTGGTGGTGCGGACGCACCTATAGTAGAACTTGCTGTTGCTGCGTTTGCGTCAATGCGTGCTTTGTCGAAGAGAAATGATTCGCCTGAAACAGCTTCCAGGCCATTTGATAAAACTCGTGATGGGTTTGTTATGGGAGAAGGTTCTGGTATTTTAGTTTTGGAAGAACTTGAACATGCAAAGAAGCGTGGAGCACATATATATGCAGAACTTGCGGGATATGGAACCACCACTGATGCATATCACACTACTGCACCAGATCCGACTGTGACCCAGATTAAGCGTTCTATGCTAATGGCAATTGAAAGTGCGGGCGTTGACAAGAACGACATCGACTATATAAATGCTCACGGAACATCTACACCGTTAAATGACAAATACGAGACAAAAGCAATTAAAGAAATTTTTGGAGATCGTGCATATCAAATTCCAGTGAGTTCTACAAAGTCAATGATAGGACATTTACTGGGTGCATCCGGTGCTGCCGAATCTGTTGCTACAGTTCTTACAATAGATAAGGGAATTATATTTCCCACTATAAATTATTCTGAACCTGATCCAGAATGTGATCTTGATTATGTTCCAAATAAGCCACGGGAAAAGGAAGTCCATGTGGCCCTAAAAAATTCTTTTGGCTTTGGTGGCCACAATGTTTCACTTATCTTTAAGAAGTTCAAGGATTAGTTTATATTTATAATTGATATGAGGTAGTTTTATAAAGCCTGGCGTTTAAATACCCAGGCTTTAATTTCAGGAGTTTTCCTTCTTTAGTGGGCGCTTCATTAGTTCGTTTAAAGCTTTTATGGGAATTTCGTTCTCGTAAATTATTCTATAAGTTGCATCTGTAATTGGCATGTAAATATTGTTTTTTTCTTTTATTTCGTAGACTGATTTTACCGTATACATACCTTCAACTACCTTTGTCGTAAGTTCCTCTATTTCTTCTTTGGTTCGTCCTTTACCGATTTCCTCTCCTGCCCATCTGTTTCTACTGTTTTTGCTGAAAGATGTTGCTATGAGATCGCCTATGCCTGATAAACCATAAAATGTTTCTTTTTTACCACCTAACATTGTGCCAAAGCGAATTAATTCCGCGATGCCTCGCACTATTAGTGAGGATTTGCTGCTGTCTCCAAATCCTAAGCCATCACTTATGCCAGCGCTTATTGCAAGAACATTCTTTAAAGAGCCTCCTAATTCTACTCCGATTAAATCTAATGTGTAATATACTCTGAAGTATTGAGTGGTAAATATTTTTTGCACTTCCTTCAAGAAGTTTTCATTTATACCGCCTATAACTGTTGCAGCAGGCATCTCCTGGGCAATCTCGATAGCAAAGTTTGGCCCAGACAAACTCATTATATTTTCTGACTTTAACATATTCCAAACTTCGGCAATAACCTCTGACATTCTTTTATTCGTATTGTTTTCTATCCCTTTTGCAAGATTTACGACTAAAGGGTTGTTATTGGGCTTTGTTTCATTAAGAATGTATCGCAATTTTTGTGCTGGAACAGCAAGGACGATAACATCTTTCTCTTTAAGCGCTGCTTCTAAATCCATAGTTAATGTCTTTATGTGATTTAATTTAATTCCTTTTAAGTAGAAAATATTTTCCTGCCAGTTTCTTATTGAATCGTAAGTTTTCTTACTGTGTACCCAGAGAGTGGTGTCAAATCCCTTTTTACCTAATATTTCAGCTACAGTAGTGCCCCAGCCACCTGCTCCTATAATACTAATTTTCATTGCAAAAGCCTCCTTATTACATCTTCAATCAACCATTTTGGTGTTGAAGTGCCGGAAACTATGCCAATCTTTTTACACTTATCTAAATTTATTTTTTCGAGGTCATTTACATCGTGGACGAAAAAGCTGTTTTGGTTTATTTTTTTCACTAATTCAAATAATCTATTTGAATTTGCACTGGATTTTCCACCTATTGCTATTACACAATCTGCTAATTTCGCTATCTCGGTAGCTTCTTTTTGCCTTCTTATTGTTTCTCCGCAAACTGTATTGTAAAAACGGACTTCTTTTGACAACTCTATAAGTCTTTTTGCTACTTCAAATAAGGTAGTTTCAAATGTAGTAGATTGCGATACAATTCCTACCTTTCCGTAACTCTTTTCTTTTATTTGTTTTCCTGATTGGTAAACTCCTAATAAGTTTTTACCGGCTACTTCGGACAGTACCCTTGTTTCTCTATGTCCTTTATCACCTACTATTACAATTTTAAAGTGCTCTTTCTTCAGATTTTTGATGATTTTTATTGTATTCAGTACAAAAGGACATGTCGTATCTATCACATTTTTAAACTTTTTCTTTGCAAGCGTTCTTTCTTGAGTCGTTGCTCCATGTGCAGGAAGCAGAAGCACATCACCGTTTTTGCTTTCGATATCTTTAATAGGTATGATTTTTTTTTCTTTTAATCTTTTTATTTCAGCTTCATTGTGTAATAACTGATCTAAGGTGTATACATAATTATACTCTCTGGAGAGGTCTTCAGCGATACTTACTGCTCGTTCTACACCTGAACAAAAACCAGAGTTCTTGGCTACTATAAGCGTTCTTTTGATATTTCTATGCATTTTCCTATTTCTTCCATTACATATCGTGCAGCGTCTTCATAAAAATTTTTATCTCTTGGATCAAACTTTTCCCAGACTTTTATGGGCTTTCCAAATGTAATAACGATATGCTTTGGTTTAGGAAATCCACCTTTTTTTGGAAGCGCTGTATCAGTTCCTGCTATTCCTGTTGGTAAGATTTGTGCTTTTGCTTTGTAAGATATGAAGATAAATCCTTTTTTAGGCATCCCTAGCCTATCAGATTCTGTTCTCGTTCCTTCTGGGAACATAAGTAGTGGTTTTCCTTCCTTTAAAGTATTTATTGCAAGCCTCAGACTTTCGATATCGGCAAAGTTGCGTTTTAGTGGAATACCACCCATTCTTTTGAAGTACCAGGCGATTAATTTGTTTTTAAAAAGTTCTTCTTTTGCAAGCGTATACATCTTTCTTGGAAGAGCCCTGCCTACAATTGGTATGTCAAGTCCGCTTTTATGGTTTGGAGCTACGATAAATCCTCCTTCCTTTGGGACATTCTCTACGCCTAATATCGTTAGATTAAAATAAAGTTTAAATAATACTTTCGCCAGTGCGTGGGATGTTTCGTATAACATATTCTCTCCCCTTATAGAATTCGATTATTTTATTTACGACATCGTCGGCACTTATGTTTGTAGTATCTATTACTACTGCATCACTTGCTACCATTAAGGGTGCCACATCTCTGGAAGAGTCAATAATGTCCCTTTCTTTAAGATTTTCTAAAACATCCTGAAAGGTAATTTTCTCCCCTTTTCCTATAAGTTCCATAAATCTTCTTTTTGCTCTTTCTGTAAGACTTGCCGTAAGGTAAATTTTTAAAAAAGCATCTTTTAATACAACTGTTCCTATGTCCCTGCCTACCATAACGACACTTTTATCGCTGGCAATCTTTCTAAGTGTATTCGTAATTACACTACGGATTTCTTTAACTGTTGATACCGGTGAAACCCACTTGTCCACGATTTCACTTCGTAGATCTTTTAAATCTACAAAATCATTGTTTATTTTTACTTTTCCTTTGCTATCCAAGTCAATGCTTGAGTTTTTAATAATGTTAGTCCATAATCTTGGTTCATTTTCTTTATGCTTGCTGGTTATAATAAATGTTGCTGCTCTGTATAACAATCCACTATCAACGAATAAGAAGCCTAAACGCGAGGCTAACATTTTTCCTACCGTGCTTTTTCCGCTCCCAGAATCGCCATCTATTGCAATTGACCTATTTTTTTTGTTCATAATCCATTATTTTTTTTATTCGTCTTTCGTGCCGTCCTGCTTGAAATTTTGCATTTAACCATGTGTTTGTAATTTCTTTTGCAAGCTCTACTCCAAGGACACGCCCACCCATGCATAGTACATTAGCGTTGTTATGTTCCCTTGCAGAGTGTGCAGAATATACATCGCTTACGAGGCTTGCTCTGATACCTTTCACTTTGTTTGCTGCAATTGACATACCAATTCCTGTGCCGCAGATTAGTATTCCAAAGTCTTCCTCTCCTTTTGCTACACTTTCGGCAACGGGTATTGCGTAATCTGGATAATCTACGCGTTCTTCAGAATGGGTACCAAAATCTATTACTTCTATGCCTTTTTCCTCAAGAAACTTTTTGATAGCCTCTTTTAATTTAAATCCTGCATGATCTGATCCAATCGCTATTTTCATTTTATACCTCCTGTTAAAAATTATATCACATTTGTTTTTATAACAAATTTTCTTAAAATATAAAAACATTTGGGAGGTGAAAATGGACGCTTTTGAGAAAATTAAAAGAAAAACAGTCGAGATAATAAACGAAGACGAATTAAAAGACCGTCTAAAACTTAATAGACCTTTACGCGTAAAACTTGGTGCAGATCCGACTGCACCCGACTTACATCTTGGCCATTATGTCGTTTTAAGGAAGTTAAGAGATTTTCAGGAATTAGGACACACCGTTGTGTTTATAATTGGGGACTTTACGGCTTTAATAGGTGATCCTTCTGGTAAATCCAAAACCCGTCCTCCTCTTTCCAGAGAGCAGATTCAGGAGAACGCAAAGACCTATTTCGACCAGGTTTTTACCATTTTGGATAAAAATAAAACAGAAATCCACTATAATTCTGAGTGGCTCTCAAAGATTGACTTAGAGCAGTGGATAAGAATCGCATCTAACTTTACTGTTGCGAGGATTTTAGAGCGAGATGACTTTTTTAATAGATATAAAAAAGGTGTGCCAATTTTCTTTCACGAATTTTTTTACCCCATAATGCAAGCATACGATTCTGTCGCAATAAAAGCAGATGTTGAGTTAGGCGGAACGGATCAGAAATTTAACTTGATGATAGGCCGTAGATTACAGGAATCTTACGACATGATGCCTCAAATTGCCATAATAATGCCCATTTTGAGAGGACTCGACGGAGTAAAGAAAATGAGTAAAAGCCTTGGCAACTATGTTGGAATAACCGAAGAACCAGATTCGATGTTTGGAAAGATTATGTCCATACCAGATGAACTAATTTCTGAATATTACTTTTTAGTGTTGGATAAAAATGAAGAAGAGGCAAAAGAAATTGATGAAATCATTAGAACTGGCAAAGAAAATCCAATGACCTTAAAACTAAAACTTGCCCACGACATAGTTGCTTTGTTTCACTCAAAAAAAGATGCAGATGCTGCAGAAGAAAGATTTAAAAATATTTTCAGTGCGCGAAAAATTCCAGAAGATGTAGAAGAACTTGATACGAGAAAGTATTTAGACGAATCTGGAAAGTTAGATGTAGTCATGCTTTTATTTGGCAATAAAATAACTGGTTCAAAGTCAGAAGCAAGGAGGCTTATGAAACAGGGGGCAGTCCGAGTGAACGATAAAAAACTGCTCGATCCCAAGCAAACTTACGCTTTTTCTAATGGGGATATCTTAAAAGTTGGCAAAAGAAAGTTTTACAAACTAAAGTGCTGATTTTATCATTGTATGTTGAAGAGGGTTTGCAAACCCTCTTTTTTATTTTATTAGTATACGAATTCTAATTTAATCTAAGATTTACTTGCAATTGGCATCATTGTAACTGCATTTTGTGAAATCATTTACAAATAGTAATTTATAATTTATAATACACTCGTGGGTGAAATGTGTAAAGAGGAGGGGTATATGATTGAAACAATTAACCTGACTAAAAAGTATGGAGAGTTTGTAGCAGTTAATCATCTCAATTTACATGTAAAAACAGGAGAAATCTATGGTTTTTTAGGGCCGAATGGTGCTGGGAAAACTACGACGATAAGGATGCTTACTGGTTTATTGCGGCCTACATCTGGAAAAGTGTTAATTGACGGAATAGATATGGCAGAGAATCCGATAAAAGCCAAGGCTCGTATAGGCCTTATCCCTGATACGCCTTCTGTATATCCCAAGCTTACGGGAAACGAATTTCTGGATTTTGTTGCAGCAATATACGAAATTCCTTCGCGGGAGAGTAGGCGTAAAATAAAAGAAATACTCGAGATGCTGGATCTTTTACACAAGGCAAATGAATTAATCGAAACTTATTCTCACGGAATGAAACAAAAAATTGTTATTGCTGCTGCTCTTTTACACGACCCATCTGTTTTAATCCTTGACGAACCTACTGTTGGGCTGGATCCTAAAAGTGCTAAACTTATAAAAGACTTACTAAAGGCGTTTGCCTATAAAGGGAAGACTGTCTTTATGTCAACTCACATATTGGAAATTGCCGAGAGGATGTGTGATAGGGTTGGAATTATAGATTACGGAGGGCTTATTGCAGAGGGAACCATAGAGGAATTGAGAAAAAAAGTAGGAGAAGGGGAAGGTTCACTAGAAGATCTGTTCCTAAAACTTACAGGTGGTGAAGACACTAAAGATCTCCTGAAGTTTCTGGAGGAGTAAGATGAAAAAAGTATTTTACATTGCAAAGGCACTGCTTTTATCAAGGTTAAACTCTATAGCGAAAAGAAAGACATATAGGACAATTTTAATTCTTTTAATTTTTGCTGCTTCAGCAGTAGCATTTTATCTTATACAAAAACTCGCCATTTATTTATTTGGGTTACGCCTGGAGTTTTTGCCGGATTTACCACTGTATGTGCTTAATCTTGCCGTGTTGTCGATGTTCGTTTTCTTGTTCTTAGGAAGTATTACTACCATACTTTCCGTATTTTACATTTCTAACGACATTACTCTACTTTTATCTATGCCGATTGGTGGAAAAAAGATCTTTGCAGGTAAATTTTTATATGTAATTGCTGAAGATTCGATTTATAGTTTAGTGTTTGTCTTTCCGTTTTTTACTGCATTTGGAATAGTAAATAAACTTGGGATTCTGTATTCTTTGCTTTCTTTTTTGTTTTGCATTGCACTACCGGTTTTACCGGCTACTTTTGCATTTTTAACTGTTATGCCTCTCGCAAGTAAAGTATCTTCGGAAAAACTCCAAAATATTTCTATGGTAATTAGCGTATTACTCGGGATGTTGGTATACTTCCTTACTCAAATTGCAAACCCTGCGTACGGATTGTTTAAGAATAACCACATCACCGGGATAGGCATAAAATTTCTCTTGATCTCCAGGATTTCTCCTTCCTGGATTGCATCTGAATTTTCGGCTAAATTTATTCAAGGAAGTGCTTTTGCCGGGAGTATAATTGCGTTTACATTTATAGTGCTAAATATTTTGTTGTTTTATTTGTCTTACGCACTCGCATCACGACATTACATTAACAGTTTATTCAATGTCAGGCAAACCAAACGAGTCGTCGTAAAAAGCAAAAGTGTAATTAGAATTGGACGATCCGTGATGGGTGCTTTAGTTGGAAAGGATTTAAAAGTATTAATGCGAGACACAAAAGTAAAAGTTCTCTTGCTTTCTAATTTAGCGTACCTTGCGTTTTTTGCAGTGGCATTTGTTTTTATGCCTTCGAAAAGTAATCAATCAAGCTCTTTTTCTTCAATTATTTTCCTTTTAATGATGTATGTGATAGTTGATTACTTCTTGTGTGGCCAAAATACGCTTATTAATCTATTTATTGACCGAGAAAGCATCTGGGTGATTTTAACTTCTCCACTAAAGTCTGCCGTATTTTATTGGTCTAAGTTTATTCCACCTTTTGCTCTTGGGATTATCGTGAATTTCCTATTGCTAATGTTGTCCGTAACCCTAATGGGAGTAAAGGCCTCATACATAGTTATAATCTCATTACCTGTAGTTATTGCCATGCCATTTATTTTCACAGTGACTGCTCTTTTTATAGGATTTCAATTTCCAAATTTTCACACTCCTAAAGATCCCCGAAAATTGATTAGTGGTAGAGTAGCTTTAGTGCTGGCTGTTGTCTATTTTGTATACATATTAATTTTTGGTGTTGGTATGCCCGTTCTATTAAACTTTATCGCGAAGGTTAAAGGCATTTCTTTTGCTTTTCTCGTTTCGTTAATTATATTTTCTATAGTTTCTATTGGAGGTGGGTTTCCTTTAGTTATGCTGTCAATAAGAAAGTACGAAAGTCTCCAAGTTGCAGAATAACTTTGCACGAAGCAAATTTAATGCTACAATAAAAACCAAAGGAGGTAATGATGAAGGAATTTATTAAGAAGAATTGGCCTTACTATGTGGTAAATATCTTTCTTGCAATTGGTGTTTATTATGGCTCAAAGATTTACGATCTTACAAATCATGCAACTCTGCACATTCATTGCCTGCAAACAGCAATTGACCGTGCAATACCTTTTGTTCCTCAATTTATCGTTATTTATAATTCATTAGAACCTGTAATTTACATTTCACTTATATTCTTCTTTATTTTTCATCCCAGGATATTTTCTGCGTTGGCATCTGCAATGATTGCACTATTTTTGATTAGTAATGGTGTGTATCTCGTTTTTCAGACCTATGTGCCAAGACCCACTCTTACACCTCATACAAACTGGTATGTTGACCAGGTTATAAAGTTGTACAATAGCGATAACCCGTATAATTGCTTTCCCAGTTTACACTGTGGAACTTCTGCTCTTGTTGCCTCTTTCTGGTTCGTTAAAAAACGCTACAGGTTTATAGCGTGGATAATGACAATTTGGGCCGTCCTTATCGTTTTATCTACTCAATTTTTAAAACAGCATGTACTTGCAGACATACTTGGTTCTTTTATTGCTATAGGGCTCTACTTTTTGTTTTACAAGTGGTTTCACCTTGAGAATGAAGCATAGTTTTGTAATTTACTGAAAATGTATAGAATTAAACGGAGGTGAAGTGTATGTTTTATATACCAGAGAATAAAGAATTAACGAAGAAAGACATTGCGAGGATTATTGACCATACGCAATTAAAACCTGAAGCAACATTTGACGACATTAAAAAATTATGTAACGAAGCTAAGCAGTACAATTTCTATTCTGTCTGTGTAAATTCTTTCTTTGTTCCTTTTGCAAAAGAGCAATTAAAAGAAAGCGATGTTAAAATCGCGTCCGTTGTGGGTTTTCCTCTTGGTGCGATGGATACTGCTTCGAAAACATTTGAAGCAGAGAGGGCAGTCCGCTCTGGAGCAGATGAGATTGATATGGTTATAAATATTGGTGCGTTGAAATCTAAAGAGTATAAAATTGTTGAAGAAGATATACGCAGTGTAGTAAAAGCCGTTTCTCCACACATAGTGAAAGTGATTATAGAAACCTGTCTTCTTACCGATACGGAAAAAATTATTGCCTGTACTATTGCCGCATCTGCTGGTGCGCAGTATGTAAAAACATCTACTGGGTTTAATAAAAAGGGTGCTACAGTAGAGGATGTGAAATTAATGCGTTCTGTGGTCGGTAAAAAGGTAGGAGTTAAAGCAGCTGGAGGTATTCATACATTTGAAGAAGCTGTTGCTATGGTAAAAGCGGGGGCCTCCAGAATTGGTGCAAGCAGGAGTGTCCAGATAGTAACTTAATGGGATATGTTTCAGTAAGAGGCATAACGATACATTCTATTCCCTATAAAGAGAAAGATAAAATTCTCGTAATTTTTACCGATAAGCTGGGTAAAATTAAGGCCAAGATTCGCTCTGTCCGTTCTGTATCGTCCAGGCACTCTGGACTGGGAGACGAATTTTTATACGAAACAATGCTTCTTTACAGAAAAGCAGGCTATTACACTATTACAGAGGTAAAGCTAAACTCCGCATTTCTTAACGCAAAGTCAAATTTTGGGTCTTATATTTTATTTGCTTACATAAGAGAACTCGTCATTCTTTTAACTGGATACGAGCAAAGCGACATAAGGTTATTTAATCTAATTTTAGATACATTACGGTATGCAGATAAAGGATACCATCCAAAGACGCTTACTGTATACTTCGTTTTACACTTTCTGCGTATATCTGGAAACCCTGTTAACATTTTAAGCAAGCAAGTTAATACTGTATACTTTAGCCCGGAAGAGGATGGCTTTAATCTACTTGATGGTGCACCGGTAGATGGAAGCTATATGGAAACTGCTCGTTATCTTTATTCTACGAATTTAAAAGATCTCAAAGAAGTAGAAAACGCAGGTGGATTGTTGGAATTATTAAATAACTTTATATATTACCATACGGGCTCCAGACATTTTGTAAATTTTGTTGAAATGATACACAAACTTGATAATATATAGAAAATTTTTCGTGAGGTGAGATATGAACTTTCAGGAAATGATTTTTAGATTAGAGACTTTTTGGAAGAGGCAGGGTTGTGTAATTTTGCCTCCATTTGACGAACAAATTGGGGCTGGTACTTTAAGTCCTTACACATTTTTAAAAGTGTTGGGCAAAAAAAAGTGGTCTGTCGCTTATGTACAGCCGTCGAGGCGTCCGGCGGATGGCAGGTACGGTGAAAATCCTAATAGGCTTTATATGCACCATCAATTCCAGGTTATTATTAAACCACCTCCTTTTGAAATTCAAGAAATGTACTTGAATAGTCTGCGGGCGCTTGGACTGAAGCTTGCCCAGCACGAAGTAAAGTTTATAGAAGACAATTGGGAAACGGCAGTTTTAGGAGCTCAGGGAATAGGCTGGGAAGTGAGGCTTGACGGGCTTGAAATTACTCAGTTTACCTACTTTCAAAAGGCAGCAGGTATGGAATTGAATCCTGTTTCAGTAGAAATCACTTATGGCCTTGAACGCCTGGCTATGTTTATACAGAACAAGGACAGTGTCTTTGATATCCAGTGGAATGATAGTTATACTTACGGAGATTTACGAAAACAAATGGAATACGAGGAGTGTGTTTACGCATTTGACGAAAGTGATGTGAAAAAATTATTTGAGCTTTTTGACATTTACGAAGCGGAGAGTAAAAGATTATTGAACAAGGATTTGCTATTCCCGGGGTACCAGTACTTATTAAAGTGCTCTCATACTTTTAATCTTCTCGATGCAAGAGGTGTAATTAGTATAAATGAACGCGTTAATCTTATTGCCAGAATGAGGCACCTTGCAGAACTTGCTGCAAAAGTCGTCTTGAAATCGGAGGAAAAAAATGGATTATCTGTTTGAAATTTTTACCGAAGAAATTCCTGCAACACTTCTGAATAAAGCGGTACGGAATGTAAAGACAATTACTGAAAGAAAGATTCAGGATTTCAACATAAATTTTAAAAAAATTGAGGCGTTCGGTACGCCGAGAAGACTTGTGTTATTTATTCGAGGATTAGAGAATAAGGAACAAGATGTAGAAAGGGAAGTTAAAGGCCCTCCGGTATCTATAGCCTTTGACAAGGGTGGTAACCCTACGAAGATACTTGGTAAGTTTTTGTCTTCTAATAACCTTACAGAGAAAGATATATTTAAAAAGGATACGGCTAAAGGAACTTATGTATTCGCTTCAAAGCGTATTAAAGGAAGGACAGCAGAGGAAGTAGTTAGAGATGTATCACTGTTTTTGCTCCAACACTTAAGTTTTCCAAATCCTATGTATTGGGATGATCCGGGCGTGAAATTTATTAGGCCAATTAGGGGTATGATTGCTCTACTTGGAAATACTGTAGTAAAGTTTTCCTATGCAGGTATTGAGACCGGAAGAACGACTTACGGTTTAAGGATAGATAAACCTCGTAAGATTGAGGTTGATTCTCCTGATGATTACCTTAAAAAAATTCGTGAGCATTATGTGATCCTTTCTTTTAACGAACGAAAAAAAATGGTAGAAAGAAATATGAAAATTGAGGCTTCAAAAGTGAATGGACGCCCCTCCTCTACGCTCTCACACCTTGAAGAAGTGGTTAATCTTACTGAATACCCTACTCCTTTCCTTGCTCGAATAGACAAAGAGGCTTTAAATATTCCTGATTGTATTACTGAGAGCATTATTGAAGGGCACTTGAAGTCTATCGTCGTAAGAGATGATGGAGGGAAACTGCTTCCTTACTTTATTGGCGTTAGAAACGGTCTTTCAGACTTTGTAGAGGTCGTAAGGGGAGGATACGAAAAAGTAGTCAAAGCTCGTGTCTTAGATGGCAAGTTTTTTTTCGAAGAGGATAAGAAAAGCAAACTTGACGATTTTGTAGAAAAACTTAAAGGGGTTGTTTTTATAAAAGATTTAGGGACTTTATACGACAAAACTTTAAGGCTCGTTGAAGTCTCTGAAGTTGTTTCAAGTAATTTGTTTCTTTCGAGCGAAGAATATGAGGATTTAAAGCGTGCGGCATTCTTGAGTAAAGCTGACCTCGTAAGCAATGTGGTAAAAGAATTTCCTAATTTGCAGGGTAAGATGGGGAGTATTTATACAGAGATTCAAGGAGAGAATAGAGTCGTAAGCACTGCAATTTACGAGCAGTATCTTCCATCGCCTGCAGCAAATCTGTTACCAAAAACTAAAATAGGTGCTTTGCTTTCGTTAGTTGACAAGATAGATACTTTAGTTGGAGCGCTTGGCATTGGTGTAAAAGTAAGCGGTTCTAAAGACCCATTTGGGCTAAGAAGAGTAGGTAATGGAATTGTCCAGATTCTATTTTCCATGGGAGTTGAAAGTTTTCCTTTGAGTAAATTAATTAGCTCGAGTATTGAAATTTATAAAAAGCAAGGTTTTAAAATAAATCTTGTTCCAGAAGATGTGGAACTATTCTTGAAAGATCGTGCAAAAAGTTTACTTAGAGAGCTATCATTCCGATACGACATTATAAATGCAGTTGTTTCATTGCCTGTAGATTTTATGCCTACTTACCCACAAAGAGCAAAGGTAATTGAAAAGCACTTAAGTGAGGATACTCTTTTGTACATCGTTCTCTCGAATAAACGCGTTAAGAACATCCTGGCCAAACGCCGGGGTAAGAAAAGCAGTGTTAATCCTTCTTTGTTCTTCGAGCGTGACGAAGAGGTGCTGTATAATGCAGTAGAAACTACACGAAACAAAGTATTTGAAAAATTAAAGGAAATGAATTACGAAGAAGTAATGAATTTATTTTATGCACTTTATCCTGTTATTTCACAGTTCTTTGATAATGTACTCGTAATGGATAAGAATGACGAGATTAGAAGTAATCGTTTTGCTCTTCTTTCAGAGCTTAAATCACTATTTGATGCATTTGCAGATTTTTCTGAAATTGCGTTAGAAAAGAAAGAAGCATAAATATTTTGAGTTTTTGATTTTGCGGTGTATAATAAAATCTTGGATTTACCATTAAGAAAATAAATTTTACTTAGGAGGTAAGATATGGCGAAAAAATGGGTGTATGACTTTGAAGAAGGCAGCAAAGATATGAAAAACCTTCTTGGCGGTAAAGGTGCAGGCCTTGCAGAAATGACGAGGATAGGTCTTCCCGTTCCTCCCGGATTTACCATTACAACTGAGGCTTGTAAAGAATACTTAAGACTTGGAAAATTAAGCGAAGAGATTAAAGAGCAGACACTTGAGCACTTAAAAAAGTTAGAGGAGAAGACGGGCAAAAAATTTGGTGATGTCAATAATCCTTTGCTTGTTTCTGTTCGTTCTGGTGCACCGATATCGATGCCCGGCATGATGGATACTATTTTAAATCTTGGTTTAAATGACGAAACAGTGGAAGGACTTAAAAATCTTACAAATAACGAGCGTTTTGCCTATGACAGTTACAGGCGTTTTATTCAAATGTTTGGGAATGTGGTCATGGGTATTCCACACGAAGAATTTGAGAAAATACTTGATAAATACAAAGAGGAAAATGGCTTAAAGAGTGATACTGAGCTTACGCCTGAGATGCTAAAAAACATTATCGCAGATTATAAAGAACTTTACAAAAAACACACAGGAAAAGACTTTCCTCAGGATCCTATGGAACAGCTCTTTACCGCTATCGAAGCAGTATTTAAGTCCTGGAATAACGAAAGGGCTATTGCATATAGAAAGATAAACAAAATTAGTGACGACCTTGGGACAGCAGTTAACATCGTTATGATGGTGTTTGGTAATATGGGTGACGATTCTGCAACCGGCGTTGCCTTTACGAGAAATCCATCCACGGGTGAAAAAGGAATATACGGTGAGTACCTCGTAAATGCTCAAGGGGAAGATGTTGTTGCGGGGATCAGGACGCCAAAACCCATAAAAGAGATGAAAAACGACATTCCTTCTGCTTACGAAGAGCTTCTTAAGGTTGCAGATATACTTGAAAAGCACTATAGAGATATGCAGGATATGGAATTCACTGTGGAAAAAGGTAAACTCTACATGTTACAGACGAGAACTGGTAAGCGTACTGCACAGGCAGCCGTTAAAATAGCTGTAGACATGGTAAAGGAAGGATTGATTACTAAAGAAGAGGCAGTTCTTAGAGTTACTCCTACGCACATTGACCAGCTACTGCATAAAATGATAGATCCTTCAGTGAAAGTTAAGCCTATTGCAAAAGGATTGCCGGCATCACCTGGCGCTGCATCTGGAAAAGTAGTTTTTGATGTGAAAGAAGCAGCTGAAAGAGGGAAAAAAGGCGAAGCAATAATTCTCGTAAGGCCAGAAACTACTCCTGAAGATATTGAGGGAATGGCACATTCAAAGGGTATACTTACCTCAAGAGGTGGAATGACGGCACACGCTGCAGTAGTTGCAAGAGGTATGGGTATTCCGTGTATTGTGGGTGCTGAAGAAATAAAACTTGACCTTGATAAAAAGCAGTTTACCGTTGGAGATGTTACGGTAAAAGAAAACGATGTGATTACTATTGACGGTTCTAAAGGCATAGTAATTCTTGGGGAAGTCCCAATGGTTGAGCCAGGCCTTACTGACGAACTTAAGGAACTTCTTAAGTATGCTGACGAACTTAGGGAATTAGGCGTTCGTGCAAACGCGAATACGCCAACTGAGGCGGAAAGAGCAAGGAACTATGGTGCAGAGGGTGTAGGTCTTTGCAGAACCGAGAGAATGTTCCTACAGAAAGATAGACTTCCTGTTATGCAGGATATGATTATTGCTGAAACACGAGAGGAAAGAATTAAGTATCTCGAAAAACTCAGAGAGCCTCAGCAAAAAGATTTCTACGAAATTCTTAAAGCAATGGATAATCTCCCTGTTATTATAAGGTTGCTTGACCCGCCTCTTCACGAATTCCTTCCTCAGAGAGAAAGACTTGAAAAAGAAATTGCAGAGCTTAAAGAAAGCGGAAAAGATCCAGAACTTCTCGCAAAGAAAGAGAAACAGCTTAAACGGTCTAAAGAACTTGCTGAGTTTAACCCAATGATTGGATTCAGAGGTTGCAGAGTTGGTATACTTTATCCCGAAATTTACGAAATGCAGGTTCGCGCAATTATTGAAGCAGCAATAAAACTGAAGAAAGAGGGCTATCATCCTAAACCAAAAATAATGCTTCCTCTTATTGGGCATGTAAATGAAATGAAGATTTTGCGCGAGAGGATAGAAAAAGTCGTAAAAGAAGTATTCGACCGTGAAGGTGATACGGTGGAGTATCAAATTGGTACTATGATTGAAGTTCCGCGTGCGGCGCTTACTGCAGACCAGATTGCAGAATATGCTGACTTCTTCTCGTTTGGTACGAATGACCTTACTCAGACGACATTTGCTTACAGTAGAGACGATGCCGAGGCAACATTCCTTCCGTATTACTTGAAAGAAAAAATTCTTCCTAAGGAACCATTTATCACTATAGATAGAGATGGTGTTGGCAAACTCGTAAGGATTGGAGTTGTACTTGGTAGAAAAACTAAACGGAATCTTGAAATTGGTATTTGCGGTGAACACGGAGGAGATCCAGAATCTATTAAATTCTTCCACTATGCAGGTCTTGATTATGTAAGTTGCTCTCCTTTCAGAGTGCCAATTGCACGACTTGCAGCAGCGCAGGTTGCCGTTAAGGAAAAACTTAACAAGAAGTAAATTGTTTAGAGAAGAGTACGAAAAATTAGAAAAAAGTTTGCTCTCCCCTCGTGCGACTTTAAGCTCTCGTTCAAAGGGGAGAGCTTATCCAGAAAGTAAGGATCCTTATAGAACGCCTTTTCAAAGGGATGTAGACAGGGTTCTTTACTCTAAATCTTTTAGAAGATTACAGTATAAAACTCAGGTATTTATTGCACCTCTCGGTGACCACTATAGAAATAGGCTTACGCACACACTTGAAGTGATGACTATTAGCAGAGCAATTGCTCGTGCACTTAGGTTAAATCCCGACCTTACGGAAGCAATTGCATTAGGCCACGACCTGGGTCATTCCCCATTTGGGCATGCAGGCGAAGCTGTTCTAAACGCAAAGTGCAAAGAATACAATCCTTCACTACACTTTTTTCATCCAGAGCAAAGCCTAAGAGTGGTTGATGTGTTGGAACGCAGGATTCGTTCAAACGGTGAAGTCGTTTTTGGTCTAAATCTAACATTTGAAGTTCGGGACGGAATACTGCACCATAGTAAGGGACTTGCTGATCTTTCTTCTTTAAGGAAAGCAATTCTCCCTGAAACACTTGAAGGAGAGGTTGTAAGAATTTCAGATAGAATTGCATATTTGCATCACGATACTGACGATGCAATACGCGCTGGTTTAATAAAAGAAACAGATATTCCTGAGCAGGTGATGAAAGTACTTGGAAAGTCGAATTCTAAGAGATTGTCGACACTTATTTTGAGTGTTATTGATTACAGTAAGGACGAAGAACACATCGGAATGTCCGATCCCGTTATTTCTTCCATGGATTTGTGGAAAAATTTTTTAAAAGAGCGTGTTTATATAGGTTCTAAGCCAAAAGAGGAGGAGAAAAAGGTCAGAGAACTGCTCTCTTTTTTGTTTGACTACTTCTACGATAAGCCAGAAAAAATGGAGAAGTTTTTACAAAATCATCCAATATCGCTTAAGACTGATAGTCCCGTGAAATATTTGAGAGAGAACAAAAAGGAGAGGCTTATCGTGATTTGTGATTACCTCTCCTCAATGACAGACCGCTTTGCTGTAGAAATTGCTAAATCTATTTTATTTCCAAATCCATTACCACTAAATTACTAATCAAAGGTAAATATCACCTGTACATCGGCTTTTATCGTAAGAGATCCTCCTTCTACTGGAACATTTACATTGCCTTCCACGGACTTTCCTGCAAGATCTCTGTAAATTACAGGATAGTAATTGTGAGACTGAATAGATATGGTTTTTATCCCTGTTATTTTATAGTTTGTATTTTTTAGCGAAGCTTCTGCCTTTTTCTTTGCGTTTTCCATTGCTTTCGTTATTGCTTCGTTCTGTAAAGTGTCCTTCTTTGATACATCGAAAGAAATACCGTAAACTTTATTAGCACCACTGTTTACTGCAAGACTCAGTAAGTTTCCTGCCTTTTTGATTGAAGAATTTACAGTAAAGGATTCAGATGCTTCGTATCCTACGAGGACATTTTTTCTTGAATCTTTATCCCATTGGTAAACAGGTCTTAAGTTTATTGATGTTGTTTTGATGTCCTCTTTTTTTACTCCCGTGTTAGTTAGCGTCGCTATTACATTCGAAGCTTTTTCTGAGAGAGCGTTCATTGCTTCACTTGCGGTCTTTTTTCGCACACTTATGCCAAAATTTAGTTTGGCAACATCTGGCACGACACTTACGGTGCCACTACCACTTACCGTAATCGTGTGGTCTAAACTAATGCTTTCTGCTGTTACTTCGCTGTTTTTTGGGAGACTTTTTACACTAAACACTGTAACTCCCAAAACGAGAAGAATCGAGATAATTCCTACTAATAATTTCTTTTTCATTTTATCACCTCCATTAATTAGACGCTCAATCTTAAAAAAGTTCCATTGCAATTAATAATTATAAGATTAAAGTTTTAAAACGCATACTTTATTTAAAAAATACATTCTACATACATGTCAAGTATTTATTGTTTGCAAAATTTATTTTTTTTCTTACAATATGATTATAAAAAGTTATTTAATTAATTTGTTATTATTTTGTTTACAAGTGGGATATGTATCTGTGCCCACTTTTTGTTTTGATGGGAGATGATTTTTATGGACCGAGTGGAAGAAATTGTAGCTCGAAGTGCAAAGAAATTGGGGCTCATTCTGGTGGAGTTTGAGATTAAAAATGGTAATATCGAAGCAGTAGTGTATAGCACAGAACATAATGTTACGATTGACGAACTTGAACTACTTACCGAGGAGATTCAACATGAATTGGCAGAAGTAGGATTGGACACTGTTTACGGAGTTAATCTTTCTTCTCCTGGTTTGGACAGGATTCTGAAGACTGATAAAGAATTGGACATTTTTCAAGGGAGGCTTGTAAAGGTTTCGTATTTTGACGAAGATAAAATTGTAGTAAGAAAAGGCATTTTAGAAGGAAAGAGCGGAAGTGATATTTTATTGAATTGTGAAGAAGGTAAGCAAAGCATCCCTTTTAATAAAGTTACTTCTGTTCAATTGTGGGATAAAATATTTGAGAAGAGGAGGCGGTAATAGTGCTTGATATAGATGTTTTAAGGAATATGGAAAAAGAAGAGCACATTTCTAAAGAGTACATTATAGATGTAATTAAGACTACTTTGATTGCTGCATATAAGAAAACCTTTGGGGAGTCGAATGCTGTTGTAAAGATTAATATGGCTAAGGGTCTGGTGAAGTTGTATGCAGAGAAATTGGTAGTTGAGAAGGTGAAGAATAATGTCCTCGAGATCGGCCTGGAAGAAGCAAAAAAGTTTTCTGAAGATGCTAAAGTTGGCGACAAGGTGCTTATTGAAATTCCGGTTAGTTCACTTTCTTCTTCTGCAATAAGGCTAGCCAAGCAGGTGTTTAAACAACGAATAACTGAGAAAAAAAGAGAAATTGCTTTTCAAGAATTTTCCGGCAAAGTTGGCGACATTATAAGTGGTAAGGTTACGCGAAGAAAATCTCACGGAGAGATAGGTGTAAACATCGAGCCTTACGACATAGAAGGAATAATCCCTCCAGAAGAAGCCATACCTAACGAACCTATGAGGCGTGGTAAATTGGTAAAAGCCTACATTAAAGAGGCTAAAAAGACTGATAGAGGACCTCTGGTTATTCTTTCAAGGGCCTGTCCTGAATTTATGATAAAGTTAATGCGCCTTGAAATTCCTGAAATTGAGCAAGGAATCGTGGAGATTAAAGGTGCTGTTAGAGAGCCTGGCGTTAGAGCAAAGGTCGCCGTTGCAACTAAAGATTTACGCGTGGATCCGGTGGGTGCGTGTATAGGTGCAAAAGGTGTTAGAATTAATTCTGTTTCTAAAGAAATCAATCGTGAGAGGATAGATGTTATTCGCTACAGTTCAGATCCAGAACTATACATTGAAAATGCTTTAAGTCCTGCCAGGGTTGATCGAGTAGAAATTATTGAAGGGGCACGCGAAGCAAATGTTTATGTGAATAGTAAAAATTATCCGACTGCTCTTGGTAGTAACGGTATAAATGTAATGCTTGCATCAAAGCTTACCGGATATAAAATTCACCTAATTGAAACATCAGAGGAAGGTGATGTAAATGAGTCATAAAATAAGAGTTTACCAGCTTGCAAAGAAGTTGGGTATAAAGTCTACTAAACTCGTTTCTATCCTTGAAGAATTGGGGATTAAAAACAAGGGAAATTTATCAATGATCGACGAGGAGACATCCACGCTCGTAGAAGAATACATAAGTGAGATGCAAAAGGAGCGCGTAAAGGAAGAAGAGAAAAATCAGAGAATTCAGGGTGACATCACGCTTGAAGAATTTGCAAAAAGATTTAACATTCCAGAAAAGACGGTTCGTGAAAGAATAATGAAGTTAGGATTACCATATAAGCCTGGCAGAAAGTATTCAAAAGACGAGATCCATTATCTTGCATACGAAATGGACCTGGATGTCCCAGAGTTTACGAACTCAGAATTTTTAAGTAGATTTGAAAGTAGAGCACCGGTAGTTACCGTTATGGGGCATGTAGATCACGGTAAAACTACTTTGCTTGATTACATTAGAAGAACATCTGTTGCAGAACGAGAAAAAGGTAGAATTACGCAAGCAATTGGTGCATCGGTCGTTGAAGTTGACGGGAAAAAGATAATATTTATAGACACTCCAGGGCACGAAGCGTTTACCGAGATGAGACTTCGTGGTTCTATCGTTACTGACATCGTAATTCTCGTAGTTGCTGCAGACGAGGGGATAAAGGAACAGACTATCGAATCAATCGACCATGCTCGTGCTGCAAATGTTCCCATTATTGTGGCTATCAACAAAATAGATCGTCCCAATGCAGACCCGGAGAGAGTTAAACAGCAACTTGCCGATAGAGGTCTGCTTCCAGAAGAATGGGGAGGTTCTACTATTTATGTACTCGTTTCTGCAAAAACAGGAGAAGGAGTAAAGGAACTGCTGGAAATGATCAACCTACAGGCGGAATTATTGGAGTTAAGGACAGATCCAAATACACTTTGTTCTGGCACTGTTATTGAATCTAAGATGGATAAGAATAAAGGCCCTTTGGCTACTGTAATTGTTCAAACCGGGACACTGAAAGTAGGAAACTTTATAAGAGCAGGTGATGTGGTAGGTAAAATTAGATTTCTAACTGACACCAACGGGCAGCGCGTAAAAGAGTCGAAAGCCGTTTCCGCAGTAGAAGTTGCAGGCCTTCCAGATGTACCCAAGGCAGGTGAAATTTTCTATGTAATTGAAAGTAGCAGCGAAGCGAAAGAAATTATCAAACAAATCGAAGAAGAGAAGCGGTTGCAGAAAATGAAAGCACAGTCAGGACCTAAGACTATAGAGGATCTTTTCAGAGAAATGCATGAAAAAGAAATTAAAAAATTGTTTGTTATATTAAAGGCTGGTACTCAAGGTGCACTGGAGGCAGTAAAGCATGCAATAAGTGAAATTAAATCTCCTGTACCTATTGAAATAATTCACGAAGGTATTGGAGGTATCGTAAAAAGCGATGTACTCCTTGCAGATGCAGCAAATGCATTAATTATAGGCTTTAATGTAAGGCCTACTACTGAAGCAAAGAAAGAATCCAAAGCCCGTGGAGTAACCATAAAAACTTACGACATTATATTTGAACTTACTGATGCACTTGAAGCAATATTAAAAGGTATGGTTAAAGTTGAAAAGCAAGAAGTAGTTATAGGTAGAGCACTGGTAAAGAAGACTTTTAAGGTGTCTGGTGTGGGCACGATTGCAGGTTGTCTGGTCACCGAGGGTAAAGTAGTAAGAGGTTATAAAGCAAATGTATTGAGAAATAATGTCGTCGTATATTCCACAGAAATATCGTCTTTGAAGAGATTTAAGCAGGATGTTAAAGAGGTATTAAAAGGCTACGAGTGCGGCATAGGGCTAAAAAACTTTAACGACATTAAAGTAGGTGACGAAATTGAGGTTGTAAGTACAGAAGTTAAAAAGGAATGATATGCCATTATATGTTTGTCCTACGCCAATTGGCAATTTAAGTGACATTACGATACGGGTCATTCGTGTATTACGCAATGTAGATCTTATTGCAGCCGAAGATACGCGGAAGACCCGTATTCTTTTAAATAAGTATGCAATAAACACTAAGACGGTTAGTTTTCACAGTTATTCCTCAACTAAAAGACTAAATTATCTAATTGAATTATTGGAACAAGGAAAGCACATTGCTCTTGTCACAGATGCAGGAACTCCAGGTATATCTGACCCTGGCTATAATTTAATAAAAATATGTATTGATAAAGGCATTCATGTAGAGGCTTTACCAGGTCCAACTTCTTTTGTTCCAGCATTGCTTCTGTCGGGATTTCCTCCAGCACACTTTTTATTCTATGGATTTTTGCCACGAAAGCACGGCAAGCGTATTAAAATTCTAAAAAGCTTTGAAGAATTTCAAGGGCCAGTAATTTACTTTGAATCGCCTTATCGAGTAAAAAACCTCGTTTCTGAAATTTTAGAAGCTTTGGGTGATAGAGATATTGCAATTATTAGAGAGCTAACCAAAATACACGAAGAGGTTTTAAGGGGAAAGGTTACCAATCTTTTAGACGAATTGGACCATAAGGATCTCAAAGGAGAAATTATTGTTATTATTGGACCTGTCGAAGGTAAAAGATAAATCGCTGTTATCCTTTTGAAAATCAGGCCTTTACTTGACACTTTTTTTTATAAATCGTATAATAGAAACCAATAAAAATGAGAAAGGGGTGACTTATGGAAGAGATCGAAAAAACTCTTACTAAGGAACAGGCACTAATTGAGGCTGAGCGTTGCTTGTATTGTTACGATGCACCATGTGAGAAAGCATGTCCTGCACATGTTCCTATTCCTGAATTTATCCAATCGATAAGAAGTGGCGACTTAAGGGGTGGTAGGGAAATAATTGAGGAAGCACACCCTTTGATTGAATCGTGTGGTAGAATCTGCCCAGAGGAAAGTTTCTGTCAGAGTGCTTGCACCAGAGCACAGATTGATTCTCCAATTAAAATCCGTGAATTGCATCGCTACATAACCGATCACACAGATCCAGCAGAAAATCTTGAATTACCACCTGCAAATAAGGGCAAAATTGCTATTATTGGTGGAGGGCCTGCGGGACTTGCCTGTGCAAGGGAACTGCGCAGAATGGGATACGAACCGGTGGTTTTTGAAAAAAAACAGCTTGGTGGAGTTCCAGCACAGGAAATTTCTCCTACTCGGTTCCCTCGAGAGATTGAGCAAAAAGAGGTAAAATTCCTTCATCAATACTTTATAACTGATGTAAAAGACGGAAAGGTAAAAAGCCTTTCTGACATTAAAGGTGATTATAAAGCAATTTTTATTGCAACTGGTCTAATAAATGAGCTTGATTTAGACATTCCTGGCGTTAGCCTTAGTGGCGTTCATCATGCAAGGGAAATTTTGCGAAGAGTCAAAGCTGGCAATAACTCAGGATTGGGAAAACGCATTGGAGTTATTGGAGGAGGTAATGTTGCAGTAGAGGTTGCTTCTGTTTTAATGCTTGAAGATCCAAAAAGAGATGTAGAAGTTATTTACAGGCGTGGATTAAAAGAATTAAAAGCATTTAAAAAGGAAATAGAAGAGGCAATTGATGTCGGCGTGACATTCCAGTTCCTTGCAATCCCAAAAGAAATTAAAGGCGAGAATGGTAAGGTAAGTGGGATTGTCGTAACGAGAGCACATTTAGGTGAACCCGATGAATCTGGTAGAAGGCATCCGGAGCCAATTCCAAATTCTAACTTCTTTATTCCTCTTTCCGATGTCGTAATTGCTATTGGGCAAAAGGCTTCTGACTTCTTCCCTGAAGTAGAAAAAGACAGGAAAGGACTTATAAAGGTTAACGACGATATGATGACTTCTGTAAAAGGTGTGTTTGCGGGTGGCGACATAGTGAGAGGGGCCAGCACAGTAGTTGAAAGTGTTGCAGATGGCAAAAAAGCCGCAAAGGCAATTGTTAAATTCTTGGAAGGAGGAGAATAATGTATAAAAAGAAAGACCTTTCAATTGATTTTCTTGGTATCCATCTGGATAGTCCATTTGTACTTTCTGCTGCACCGCCGACTGACGAGCTCGAAATTGCTTATAATGGCTTAAAAGCTGGTTGGGCTGGCGTAATATTAAAAACGACTTCTGTAGAGGGGAATCCTGTTGAATTGAAGTATCCTATGATGTCGTCTTTCGGGCCTATGCATAAAAAAGTAGTCGGACTTGGGAATATAGACTTGATTTCTGCTTATCACATTGACGAAGTAGAAAGAAGAGTAAAAGCTCTTAAAAAGGCGTTTCCAAATAAAATGATTGCAGCATCAATTATGGGTGCAACGAAAGAACAATGGCAGACACTTGTTTGGAGACTTAAAAAAGCTGGTGCTGACCTTATTGAATGCAGTTTTAGCTGTCCGCAGGGAAGTATGGGGGAAGAGCCTGGTAAAATGCTTGCTCAAAGCGTTGAAGCAACCGAAAAGGTAACTCGCTGGGTAAAAGAAGCAGCCGGTGATACGCCTGTTCTTATTAAGATTACTCCACAGGTTACCGACATCGTTGAGGTTGCAAAGGCAGTGAAACGCGGCGGTGCAGACGGCATTACGGCAAGCAATACGGTGCCATCACTTTTAGGAATAGACATTAAAACTTTTGAACCGTATCCAAATGTATTCGGTAAGGGTGCTTATTCTGGGCTATCGGGGCCTGCAATTAAGCCACTTACTTTGAGGACTATTGCAGAAATTGCAAAAAATGTTGATATAGTTATTTCTGGTAATGGCGGTGCTTTTAATTGGCGTGACGCCGTGGAGTTTATGGCAGTAGGCGCATCAAATGTCCAATTCTGTACTTTACCAATGCACTACGGGTTTAGAACTATTAGAGACCTTAAAGACGGACTTGCACATTACCTAATGGATATGGGATTTAATTCGCCGATGGACATCGTAGGAAAGGCATTGCCCAATATAGAGCCTCAGGAAGAATTACCCGCTCCAATTACGAAAGCTGAGATTAACGAAGACAAGTGTATAGGTTGTGGACTTTGCTATGCAGCTTGCTCTGACGGAGGACACCTTGCAATTGAGTGGGACTCGAATAAACGGAGGCCACATGTTAACGAAGACAAGTGTGTTGGATGTGCAATGTGTATGCAGGTCTGTCCCGTTGATGCAATACGAATGAAAGAAAAAATCGATGGACAATTACACTACTTCGTTGAGGAGCGGTAGATATGAAAGAGATAGAAATCAATCTTACCGTAAATAATAAGTCTTACAAACTCTCTGTTCCAGCAAATATAACTTTACTTGATGTTTTACGAGAAAAGCTTAAACTCACCGGGACAAAAGAAGGATGTGGTAAAGGAGAGTGCGGAGCTTGTACTGTGATGTTTAACGGACGAAGTGCGAATTCCTGTTTGATACTTGCACCTCAAGCAGATGGTGCTGAGATTATTACAATCGAGGGGCTTGGGAACTTAGAAAATATGCACCCTATTCAGGAAGCCTTTGTTGAAGAAGGTGCTATACAATGTGGCTTCTGTACGCCTGGTATGGAAATGTCTTCTTTCTATTTGTTAACTAAAAATCCAAATCCTACTGAAGAAGAAATAAGGGAGGGTATTTCTGGTAACTTGTGTAGGTGCACTGGTTACATGAAAATAATAAAGGCGATCGAAAAAGCAAGCCAGAAACTAAATGAAAAACATTAAAGGGGTCTTGTTATCTGCGGGGGAGTCCAGGAGAATGGGCTTCCCTAAAGCGCTTTTGAAGCTGAATAGTGAAACAGTCATTGAGATGCTGCTCAATGAATATAAGAACTCTAACTTGAGCGGAACCATCGTCGTATTGGGTGCTTATAGGAATAAAATTGAACCTTTGATTAAAAAAAAGTTTCCTGGTATAAAAATTGCTGTTAATCGAGACTATAAGAAAGAAATGTTTTCCTCGATCCAAACTGCTATTTCTGTAATTAATGAAGACGATGCAGTCCTAATTGGGCTCGTGGATCATCCATTTATTACGAAAAAAATTATCAATCAATTAATATACGAATACAAAGACGGTTCTATTGTAATTCCCGCTTATAAAGGAAGAAAAGGCCATCCTATTATTATTCCTCTATCACTTAAGGATGAAATACTTTCTATGAAAGCAGAGGATCATTCACTTCGCGATGTTATAAGTAAACACAGAGATATAGTTAAGATTGTTGAAGTGGATACAGATTCTATTTTGTTTGATATGGATACACCTGAAAAGTTTGAAGAGGCAAAAGAGATATGGAAAAAATTAAGACAGAAAATGCAGTAGGTAAAATACTTGGTTCTGATGTAACTGAAATTGTACCAGGTGTAAAAAAAGGTCCTCTATTTAAGAGAGGACACATAATAAAAAATGATGATATAGAAAAGCTTTTATCTATTGGAAAACACTATGTTTGGGTATTCAGTAAAGACGAAGGCTTCATACACGAAGACGATGCTGCGTTAACCATTATGAAGGCTGTGTCCGGTAAAAACCTTAGGGTTACAGAGCCCAGCGAATCTAAAGTCAAATTAATTGCGGAAAAAGATGGAGTTCTATTTATTAACGAAGCAGGTTTGTTGGAAGTAAATAGTCTTAAAGATACCACGATAGCGACAAAAAGATCTTATTCGTTTGTGCGTGGAGAAGAACCTATAGCGATTGGAAAAGTAATGCCCGTAGAAGTTCCTGTTTCTGAAGTGGACGAAGTAAAAATGATCGCCCAAAAATTTTATCCAATTATAAATTTAGTGCCTTTGAAGACCAATAAAATAGCAATCTATCCCGTAGGAAACGAATTTGTAGAAGGTAGGAGAAAGGAAGTATTGAGCTTTAGAGTAGCGGATTACTTATCTTCACTTGCTCAGAGTGTAGAAAGGAAAAATTCTCTCCCTGACGACGAGAGTAAAATCAAAGAAGCAGGCATAAGTGCTCTAAAAAGTGGATTCAACATCGTCATTTATATGGGTGGGCTTGCTGTTGACCCGGACGATAAAACCGTTAGTGGAATCCGCAAAATTGGGGTAACTGAGGTTACTTACGGCGTACCAATGTGGCCTGGAACGACCTTTTTTATCTCTTATAAAGACGATAATTTACTTCTTGGAATTCCTTCTGCCGCTGGATTAGTTAAATCTGATACGAGTTTTCATAGATTGATGCCGATTTTATTAACTGGTTATAAACTGAGCAGATTGGAGCTTATGAAAATGGCGTGTGGAGGATTTATAAATGCAAAAGGTTTATGAGAAAATTGCTGAATTAATAAATAAAAAGCAGGAATTTGTTGTGGCTACCGTGGTGAATGCCGAGTCTTCTACATCGGGAAAGATAGGATTTAAAATGATCGTGTTACCGGACGGGAGTATAATAGGAACGGTGGGTGGTGGCACTCTAGAGCAGGATGTAATTAACGAAGCTAAAAAGATGTTCACCACGCACAAAAATACTTTTAAAACATACATCCTCAAAGAAGGAGATAAAAGTTCTTTAGGAATGGTATGTGGAGGGATGGTGCAGGTTTATATGGAATATGTGGGACAGAAGCCTCAATTAGTAATCTTTGGTGCAGGACACATCGGGAAAAAACTCCACGATATTTTATCTCTTGACGATACTTTTGAGTTGCTCGTTTGCGATGACAGAAAAGAGTTTGCAAATCAGGAGAATTTTCCAAATGCATCTGTATTTTCTGAAGAATTTTCCGAGTGTGTTTCCAAAATGCCTCTTAGGAAAGGTGCATACATAGTGATGGTTACTGCAGGGGGTAAAAAAGATCCATTTATCCTAAAAGCACTTTACGATAAAAAATTAGAATACTCCTACATAGGAATGATTGGGAGTACAAATAGAAGAAATAAAAGTTTTGCGAAAGCAAAAGAATTGGGCGTAAGCGAGTCATTTCTAAAAAACATATTTGCTCCTATTGGCTTAGCAATAAACGGAGAAACACCATTTGAAGTGGCAATAGCTATAATAGGGGAAATTATTGCTTATAGGAAGGACGCTCTTAAAAATGTAAAAACCGAGAAGGAGGTTCACGATGAAAGAGTTTAATTACCTGAGGGCTGACACTTTATCTGAGGCTCTGGAAATGCTTGAGGAGTTTCAGGGTAATGTAAAGGTTCTGGCTGCAGGGACTGACCTCGTAGTTCGTCTAAAAGGAGACATGGTTAAGGAAGAGAATATTCTTGACATCTCACGAATAAAAGAATTAAAAGGAATTTATGCAGAGAATGGAATTATTCACATTCTTCCGTTAACTACGCATACCGAGATTCTAGAGTATCCAGACATGAAAACTGCTGCGCAGATCTTATACGATGCTTGTAAGTCTGTTGGTTCGCCACAAATAAGGAATAGAGGTACATTAGGCGGCAATGTTGCAAATGCTTCGCCCGCAGGGGATACTATTCCTGCGTTATTTGTTCAGGGAGCAAAGTTGAGATTAAAAAGCAAAAGTGGAGAGCGCGTAATCTCTGTAGAAGACTTTTTTACCGGTCCTGGAAGAACAGTGTTAAAGCCTGACGAACTATTAGTGGATATTTACTTTCCTACAATGAGTGATGACGAAGTAGGTTTCTTTAAAAAATTAGGGCAGAGAAATGCACTTGCAATATCTGTGGTAAGTGTTGCTGCGAAACTCAAAAAATCAACTGAGCCGAATAAATTTGATAAAGCATTTGTAGCCTTTGGATCTGTCGCGCCTACTGTAATTAGAGGTAACCGTGTGGAAAACGCTTTAATGGACTCGGTGGTGGATTCCCCAGAAAAAATTCGTTACATTGCACAACTTGCCTGGAGGGAGGTCTCTCCTATATCTGATGTAAGAGCTTCGTTAAAGTATAGGCAGGATATGAGTATAAATCTTCTGTACGAAGGCTTACTAGAACTTTATAAAAACGGCTGGAATAGGAGGTCATAATGGGAGAGTATAAATACATTGGTAAGTCTGTTCCAAGAGTGGATGCTGCGGAGAAGGCGACGGGCCACATCAAGTATATGTCTGATCTTTCTTTCCCTAATATGCTATGGGGTAAGATCGTTCGCTCCAAGTATCCACATGCGAAAATATTAAAGATCGATACCTCAAAAGCAGAGGCATTACCTGGAGTAGTTGCAGTAGTCACCTGGAAAGATGTGCCTGGTCTAAATGGGTTTGGAATTGTTATTCCAGATCAACCTGTGCTTTGTGAAGACAAAGTGCGTTACATAGGTGATGCCGTTGCAGCAGTTGCTGCGGAAACGAAAGAAATAGCAGAAGAAGCTGCAAAACTTGTTGAAGTAGAATACGAACCTTTGCCGTTAGTTGACGATCCGATAAAAGCAATTTCTGAAGATGCGCCGAAAGTTCACGACGGAGGCAATGTGCACCTGCACACAAAGATTGTTCGTGGAGATGTTGAAAAGGCTTTTAAAGAGGCGGACTTAATTGTGGAGCATACTTATTATACTGGCAGACAGGAGCATGCATTTCTTGAAACTGAATCAGGAGTTGCTAAACTTGAAGAAGACGGCACGCTATCCGTATATGCCGGCTCTCAATATCCGCAAAGGGACCAGATGCAATTATCACGGTGTCTTGCTTTAAATCCAAGAAAGATTCATGTGGTATCCTATCCAGTAGGTGGAGCATTTGGTGGAAAAGACGAACTTACTATTCAACCTATTCTCGGCCTTCTTGCTCTTAAAACTAAGCGGCCTGTAAAAATTGTATTGTCACGAGAAGAATCGATAATTTCCTACTGGAAAAGGCATCCTATGATAATGAAGTATAAAACAGGCGTAAAAAAAGACGGAACGCTTGTTGCGAATAAAGTAGAAATTTACGCTGATACGGGTGCTTACGCATCACTCGGTGGTCCTGTCCTGAACCTTGCGGTGGAACATGCCTGTGGCCCATACAAACTTGATAATGTATACATTGACGGATATTGTGTATACACCAACAATGGCGTAGCGGGAGCGTTTAGGGGATTTGGCGTTCCACAGGTAACTTTTGCCATGGAAACACAAATGGACATAATTGCCGAAAAACTCGGAATAGATCCAATAAAACTTCGCAAGAAGAATGCACTACGCCGCGGCGATGTTTCGCCTATTGGAAATAAACTTACGACGAGTGTAGGCACGGTAGCAGTTTTAGACGGTGTCAAGGAAACAGATCTCTGGAAAAACAAAGATAGGATAGAAAAAGTCGACAAAGAACGCCCATGGATTAAACGGGGTTTTGGTTTTGCGCTTACTTACCAGGGTACGGGTCTTGGAATTGGCTTGCCTGACTATGGTGGTGCAGTATTGCGTTTTAGAGAAGACGGGGGATTCATCGTTGGAGTAGGTATTGTTGACTATGGGCAGGGCACGGGGACTTCCTATGCTCAGATCGTTGCTGAAGCAATGAAGTGTCCAGTGGAAAAAGTTAGTGTAATACTTGGAGATACAGACCTTACGGCGGATTCTGGACCGACGAGTGCATCAAGAGGTGTATATACAGGTGGGCGTGCGGCTGTTATTGCCTCGAACAGAATGATGAAAATCTTAAAAGAAAAAGCTGCTGAATTGCTAAGTGTTTCGCCTGAGGATCTGGAAGCAGAAAGTGGATACTTCTATGTAAAGAATCAGCCAGATGTAAGTATCTCTTATGAAAAAATTGCTATGGAATTCTTAAAAACAAGCGGCCACTTACCTCAAACTGAGGGTTACTTCCTTATGCCAATTGCAGACATCAAAATAAAAGATGCTTTTGGTTTACCACATCACATATTTGCATACTCTGGCCACCTGGCTCTCGTGGAGGTTAACACACTTACAGGACAGACGAAAGTGCTTGAAGGTGCTGAAGTTGTGGATGGCGGAATTGTCGTAAACAGGCAGGGGTTTGAAGCACAGGTTGAAGGTGGTTATGTAATGGGTATGGGATACGGGCTCATGGAAGATGTAAAGATAGAAAAGGGAATTTTCAAGACGGTGAATTTCTCTACCTACATAATTCCTACTGTAAAAGATGCACCAAAAAGAATTCAAACTGTGCCTGTGCACGATCCTGAGGAAACAGGTCCATATCAGGCAAAAGGCATTGCAGAAACGGTTATGGTAGCTACTGCTCCTGCAATTACAAATGCAATTCACAGTGCGACTGGTATAAGGATTTTTAAAATTCCTGCAACGAGTGAGCTTGTTTATAATCTTTTAAAGGAGCAAAGGAAGAATGAAAGTACTGATTAAAAATGCAGACATAATAGTGACATTTGACTCTAAAAATAGAGAAATTAAAAATGGATGGATCTATATCGTTGACAACATCATAAAAGACTTAGGAACGGGTGAACCGCCTGATCTTGAGAAGGACCGTGAAATTTCAGGTAAAGGCATGGTTTTTCTTCCAGGATTTGTTAATGTACACCATCACTTTTATCAGTCGTTGTTCCGTTCTGTACCTGAAGTTGCAAGTGCTAAACTGTTTGATTGGCTAGTTTTTTTGTACGAAAAGTGGAAAAATGTTGATGAAGAAGCAATTATGATCTCAACTGTTGTGGCTACCATGGAATTAATGAAGAGCGGTGTTACGACTACTACCGACCACTTGTACTTATTTCCTAAGGGCCATCCTAACCTAATTGATGCAGAGATGGAAGGTGCTGATATCACAGGTGTTCGTTTCTACGCAACAAGAGGGAGTATGTCTTTATCTAAAAAGGATGGCGGCCTTCCGCCTGATTCTGTAGTCCAAACCGAAGACGAAATTATAAAAGATTCGATCAGGGTCGTAGAGAAATACCACGATCCTTCTCCATTCTCGATGAGAAAGGTCGCTCTTGCTCCCTGTTCACCATTTTCAGTAACAGAAGACTTAATGAAAGAAACTGTAAAAATTGCCGAACAGTACGACTTGCTAATTCATACTCACCTTGCTGAAACAAAAGACGAAGAACAATTTTGTCTGGAAAAATTTGGGTTAAGGCCTGTAGACTATATGGAAAAGTTAGGATGGCTAAATCCCAGGGCGTGGTTTGCTCATCTTGTACATCTTTCCGATAGCGATATCCAAAAACTTTCCGATAGTGATTCTGGAATGTCACATTGTCCTACTTCAAATATGAGGTTGGGCTCAGGTATTGCGAGAGTTACGGAGATGAAAGATACTAACATTAGGATAGGATTGGGAGTTGACGGAAGCTCCTCAAATGATACGGGTAACTTCCTGATGGAGATCAGAAATGCACTTTTGTTGCAGAGAGTTAAGTATGGAGCAGATGCATTAACTCCGCGAGAAGCATTAAAAATAGGTTCTTTCGGTGGGGCTAAAGTGCTAAGAATGGAGAAGGAAATTGGATCTATCGAAAAAGGAAAAGCAGCTGACATAATTGGTTTTAAAACTGACCGTCTCGAATTTGCAGGTGGCCTCGTTGATCCCGTAGGTTCGCTCGTGCTATGTGATGCAAAACAGGTTGACTTCTCTATGATAAACGGTAATGTCGTAATTGAAGATGGACGCTTCGTTAACTTAGACGAGGAGGATTTTATTCGTAAACAAAACGAGATTTCAAAGAAACTTTTGAATTATTAAGGAAATAAAATAACTAGACTTTTTATTATAACAATTGGGGGTAAAGGTTACTGTAGTATGCTCCCAATTGTTTTTCTTAAGTGATCAAAAAGAGAAGAAAAGTTTAACTCAGCTAAAATAATAAAGGAGGTATTTCTAAAAAGCTTATTGCAGTAAAATCAGCCTAAACAAACCTTGTGTTCATCAGTGCTCATTCAAAACATGCCATTTAAATTCCCGTAGACGCAAATCTTGAGAAAAATCGGGTAAATATACCTTCAAAACGCTTAAAACGCCTTATTTTAGAAGCCAACAAAGCCTGTATTTATATGCATTTCTTTAATTCTGGCCAAAATTAAATATAATTTATCAGGTTATAATTTTTAGAAACCCTTCATTTATCAGCATTTTTTAATATCCCGATTTCCCACTTTTCCGAACAAAAATTCGTTATTTCTTACTGTACAGTAATTGATAATAATTTTTGATTGTGGTAAGGTTTTCGGACTTGCAGAGGTCTTGCCGTTTTTAAGTACGCAATTTTTTACTTTACTGTGTTTTGTGCATTATGTTTCGTAAATCTAAGGTTTCTAACAGTTAAATAAGAATAGTATCTTTATGCAGTGTTAGCTGATTTTTATTGGATTTATCATGGGCCTAAATTGTCTGGAATTGCATACTTTTGCTTTAACATTATAATCTCGGATCTTTGATAGATAGTTAATATCCTATTTGTACTAAATGATTTTTTGATCTATTAGCCTACTGTGTTTGTAAATGAAATTTGATTTTTGATTTTCCATTTAATATATTCCGAGCGTTTAAAAGGTTAAGTTTTAGCGAAGTAGATGTTAGTTTCTTTTTGGAGTGGTGGCGGCGGAAGGATTCGAACCTTCGACACTCCGGGTATGAGCCGGATGCTCTGACCTCTGGGCTACGCCGCCGTTAAACTCGTTTAATTTTTCTTTTTAATCTTCTTTTATTTGCTGTAAGCGAATCCTGCGAGTCACGAAGAAATTTTTTAATTTTCAACTCGAACTCGTCTTTTCTTTCTTGCTCAATTTCTTCTTTACTTACCCTTCGGACAAAAGTAAGATTAAGCTTGCCTTTCTTACCTTTTCCTATTATTCTTACGAGAACCTTTTCGCCTACATCTATAAAAGCATGGGCATCCTCAACGAATTTATCGTCAAACTGTGATATGTGAATCAATCCAACGCCGCCTTCTTCTAATTTCACGAATGCACCATAAGGCATTATCCTCACCACAGTTCCTAATTTCTCGTCTTTACCCATACGCCTATATAATATTATTTATTTTTTAAAAAGATGCAATACTTTAATGAAAGTTTTTTCTAAAAAACCATTGGTGGTGGGGTTGTTATTGGTAGATTTATTCGTATTTGCAAAGTTGAAGTAAATTACTGTTTCTCCTTTTTTTGCAAGCATAAGATTTTCTCTTGCTACTTTCTCGATAAAGTCGTCAGTTTTCTCATTTTTAATTTCCACACTTAAGTATTCGTTTTGAACTTTTAACGAGTTAATTCTTGACTCTAAATTCTGCAGTTTATTCTTGTCCTGAATAAAAGAGACAAAGTAAATTACATTAATGAGCGTTAAGTAAAATATGAGAGAGAACAAAAAAATCTTTATTATTATGTTTCCTTTTTGCTTCATATCAGTATATTAAGTGATAATTTTATTGTGTCAACTACCTATTTGTGAGTTATGAATGGTAGCATAATCAAGTATAGTGATATATATCCTGCTGTTACTGCAGCGAGAGTAAAAGGTATGCCAATTTTTGAAAAATCCCAGAACGATGTTTCGTATCCGTGTTTTCTTAATAACCCTGTTGCAGCAATATTTGTAGATGCTCCAATTGAAGTTAAGTTTCCACCGAGAGTGGCCCCTATCAAAAGACCGAATAGAAATAACTCTGCAGGAGCGTGTAATATTATTGCCATACCTCCTGCTATAGGTAGCATAGTTGCGACATACGGCACATTATCTATAAATGCGGAGAAAATAACTGATCCCCAGACAATAATAGTGTATCCTAAAAATATACTGCCTTTTGAAAGATGTGCAAGGAAGTGAGCAAGATCTTCCACTATGCCTGCATTAATTAAGGCTTTAACGATAAGGAATAATCCAATTAACAAAATTATCGTGTTCCAATCTACTTCTGCAAAAACTTTTTTGGTAAGGGTAAACTCTTTTTTAAACAGTTCGTAAATAATGCCTATTACCATAAAGGAAATACAGACGATGCCATTTATATTTTTGTACGGAAGAAAGGATACCAACACCAATGTGGCTACCATAGAAAGCGCTAATATCCCGGGAAACCAATCCTTCACTAAGGTTTTTTCCTCTAAGTGGATAGGCGCTTTTTCTTTTCTAAATAAGTATAGAAGAACGAGTGTTGCTGCTATTGCGCCTATTTCCGTAGGAATAGCTATACTTAAGTGATGATTGTACCAGAAGAAGTCGAGAAAATTCATGTGTGCATATCCTGCAAGTAACATTGATGTTGGGTCGCCTACGAGTGTCGCTGCGCCCTGAAGATTTGAGGAAACTGCAATTGCTATGATCACGGGCACAGGGGAAATTTTTATTCTCTTACAAATTGAAAATGCAACAGGAGCAACGAGTAAAAGCGTTGAAACATTTTCTGCAAATGCGGAAATAACTCCAGTAAACACGGCAAGTGCGAAAATTGCCATCTGAACATCTGGCATCTTATCGATGATTTTGTCTCCTAATAGTGCTGGAATTTTAGAATCGATTAATAGAGTTACTACACCCATAGTGCCAAACAATATCCCGAGGACATTCCAATTAATTGCTGGTATTACATTCTTTATTGGAATTATTCCAATGACTACGAAGATAAGCGCAGAGATTAGTGCTATTAGGTGTCTTACTTTTGGTTTTAGAATGAGCAAAACATAGGTAATGACAAATATAATTGCCACAAGAATCTTTTTATCCACAAACAATCTCCTACTAAGTATTCATTGCTATCTTATTGCTTGAAAAAAGAGACTTCAGTAATATGGGAACGACGATTGCGGAAGTTACGACATAAAGTACAGTGACGGATACCACTTGCTTCCCTACTATGTCAGGGAATATGTACATTGAATACGCATAAGTTGCTATTACCAGAGCTACTTCCATCTCGGGCATCATTCCCACTCCAACGCGGATTGCATCCTTTATCTTGATTCGACTTAAAAGAGAACCGCTGCTGCAACCAACGAATTTTCCAATTGCTGCAAGTATTATTAAAAAGAGCAACTTTGGGTCAACTGTGGTAAGCATTTTAAAGTCAAATAGGGAACCAACTTTAATAAAAAAGAACGGAACGAACACTGCTCGTGCTATGAAGTTTATTGGGCCGTCGATTACTTTCTTTTCGTGGGTTGTACTTAACAAAAGGCCTGCGAAGTATGCACCTGTAATAGGCGCGAGCCCTACTTCTCTTGCAATTACTGCAAAAAACAAACCAAAACCAATTGCAATAGAAACAATTGCATAAGGGGAGTGCATTTTTTCGTGTGCAAACCGCATAATCTTCTCGGTAGGCCCCATAGCAAATACAGCGATAATTGCTATAAAAATAAAAAATCCTCCTATTAGTCCTCCAATTGTTTGAGTGCCCAGCACAAAGGTAAGAACGAGGATGCCTATAATGTCGTCAATTACGGCAGCAGTGATTATCGTTGTGCCTGCAATTGAGCGAAGCTGCTTTAAGTCCATAAGAGACCGCACTGTTACACCTACGCTTGTTGCCGTAAATATTGCTCCAAGCACCAGAGATTGCCTGGACGCAAAGTGCATTACCTTTAATCCAAAAACGGTGCCAAGGACAAACGGCAGCGTAACTCCCAAACTTGCCGTGGAGAGTCCCCTTTTTCCGCTTCGCTTTAAGTCGCCTATGTCTGTTTCAAGGCCTGCAACGAATAATAGCAATATAATACCAAGATCTGCAAAAAGGTCGAATGCCTCGCCAGTCAGGTGAACTTTATAGGAGAAAGCGTGACCAAAGTAGTACAAGTGTATTGCAGGCACATAGTTCATTGCAAGGGCAAACAAAACACCCGTAAAAAGTTCGCCCAAAACAGCCATTTGCTTAAGCCGAATCATTCCTTCGCCGAACAGTTTTGAAATAATAAGTGCGAGGGAAAGATCCAGTAAGTCCATACTACTCCGTGTTTCTCCTGATCCAGGCGGTAATAATTTCCAGTATGTTTAAGTCCCCTATAACATGCATTTCGTCATCTACTACTGGAAGCTCCTTTAATCCTTCTCTGTACATCTTTTGAAAAGCAATGTCAAGTGTATCTGTTTCTTTTACATAGACGGGTGGTAGCATAATGTCTTTTGCAGTTACGAGCTCGAGCGGTTTCACAGCTTTATAGTACAGTAAGTCGTCAGGAATGTACTCGTAGAACAGACATTCAGCAAAGTTTGCAACAGGGATGATACCGAGAAGCTTGTTTTCTTTATTTACTACATATACGCTTCTTGTTTTTGGGTCTTTAACGATCTCTTTTGCAATAGTCATTACATCGGCATCTTCTAATACACAGGAGGCTTCTTGCGTAATAAGTTTGTGAACAGATTTTACTTCGAGTTTCTTCATCTTTTCATCGCCTTCTTTGTTTCCGGAATCTCGCCTGCAAGTTTAAATGTTAGTTGTGTGATTGGCGGTCCTATTACTTCTAATACGAGGGTCGTTGCAACTATCACGGTCATAATGTAATTTCCCGCCTGAGGAAAGTATTCCTTTCCTAATATTGCCATACCAAGTGCAACACCTGCCTGCGGCACAAGGCCTAAACCTACGAATTTTTTAACTGTTTGCGGTGCTTTTGAGAGTGTTGCTCCCAGTGTTGCGCCAAGATACTTTCCAGTAAAACGCATCAATATGTATGTCGCGCCAATTGCACCAATTGTAAGTATTGCATTTAATTTGAAGCCTGCACCAACGAGAACAAATAAGACGAGAAGTAACGGCTCTGCGAAGAATTCAATTCCTTCAAATAGTTCACCTTCTCCTTCTGCAAAGTTCACTGCAACCGTTCCAAGTGCCATACAGGCAAGCAGTGGTGAATAGTGGAAGTACATCGCAATTCCAGCCGTTAAACTAATAAAGCCAAGCGTATAAATCAATCTGTATCCTTTTGAACGCACGAATTTAGCAAAGTATGAAAATAAGATCCCTATAACAGCTCCTATACCAAGCGTATATACAATTTCCATAACTGCGCCAAAAAGCATTTTTGCAGGAGATATGTTTGCACTTGCCCCAGACTTCATCTGTATTGCAATAATCATTGAAATTACAAAGATAATAAGTCCCCATGCGTCGTCTATTGCCACCGTCCCAAGCAAAACACTCGTTACGGGCCCTTTTGTCTTGTATTGCCTTGAAACCATTAGTGTTGACGCAGGATCTGTGGCTGCAGCCAACGCTCCAAATAGTAATGAAACATACAATGGCTTATGCATAAATAGAAATACTCCCAGTGTAACAAAAAGCCAGGCACCCGTTGCTTCAGAAATTGAAACAAATAAAATGTGTTTGCCCGTCTTCTTGAAAACTGAGTAAGAAAAGTTTCTTGATATCATAAATGCAACGATACTGAGCACGAAGTTTGCAATAATGTCAGTATGATTTAAAAAATTTTTAGGTACAAGGTTAAATACAAATGGTCCTATAAGTATGCCCATTATGATGTAGCCAGTCACATAAGGCAGTTTTATCTTTTCGATAAGTATTGCTGCTATCAATCCGAGAATGAGCATTACACCAAGTGAAAATATTACATTCATAGCAATTCGCCTCCCGTAAACTAAAAATCAACGATTATAATATAGGATGTTTTGCAAAAAAATAAATACTTTGTATAATATACTTTCGTGAAAAAGATAAAAAAAATCGTCTCGCTTTTGGCTTTTATAGCTTTTATAATAACTTCTGTATTTGTATTTAGCAATCCTGTTTTATCAAAATCGAAAGTGGATAATACATCAAGTAAGTACATTTTAAGGGGACTGATCGTTTCTGGGATCCCTTCATCTGACCTTATTTCTAAAACTAACGGACCTGTTTTTGTTGGCCTTGAAAAGGTTGATAACGCATACGACTTACGATATTCTGAAAGCTTTGATAGTTTTAACTTAATACCTCTATTTTCGCGCGTAAACTTATTTTCTACTGAGTTTACCAACAAAAATGCACTTACCGTGGAAGCGCTTCAGAAAATTTACAAGAACCTTCCCGAGGGTGACGACTTTGATAGGGAAAAAATAATCGCAACCGTAAACTCTCTTTATATAGATAGATACGGGAATCCTTTGGTTACATTAAAAAGAGTAGACTCGGAAATTCAAATTACATACAAAAAGATTAGTACCGGAAGAGGTAGCAGCCTTATTCCTATAAGAAATGTCAAAAAAAGCGATAAAGTAAAAACTTTCTTTCTTTTGGATCCTTATGCGATACCCAGAAACGAAAGACTGAATAAATTTGACTTCGAGTATGCATACGACATTAACCCGGTTTTTTTCAACACGATAGCTTTGAGGGAAAAAAGTGAAAGTTCTCGTACAGACTTTTCCGGATTCTACATTGATATACCTGACACTACAAACGAAAGATTTACAAAGGTTATGGAGAACTCTCTTAAGCACTTCTATAAATTTATTCATTCAAAGAAGAAAATACTTATCGTCGAAAATTTAACCGAAAATAATTATCAACTTGGACGATATGCAGACATCGTTGGCATCCAGTACGATGGAAACTTGCAGTTTTTAGAAAGCGTTCGAAGAGAATTTCCTGATAAAGTAATTTTTGCGCTTATCAATAGTGACTTTTCACAATCCAATGTAAAAAACATCTTACAAAATCTATCTCTGTTCGGAATTTATCCGGAGTTTGGTAAAGATTCAAAAACTGGAGACTTTCTTTATTACGAACCACAGTTTCAGAAAGACTTAAGTATAATAAATTCTTACATTAAGGGAATAATAGCAGAGAACGGATTAACTTTTAAACGATTTTACACAAAAGACGGCTTTAAAATCTCTGAGTTCTCTAATGGCAGAGCCCTTATGTACTTCATTGAAGGTAAAGGAATCTGCACTTTGCACCCTGATGTATCTGGTATAACACAGTATTATGACTTAATAAGTGATAAGCGATTTGTTTTGCAGACTGGGAAAATAAGTGTTCCTGCAAGTTCAGGCACTTTTGTTACAGGATATAAACCTGATTCACCTATACAATTTCTGGGCATATTGCCTGAATCTCAAAGTGGTGTTGTTAATGTTTTATTCCAAAATTTCGCAAACAAGAAACAATTAGCTAATATTGCGATAACGACTAATGGCAAGACCGCTCTTAAGGAAAGTGAAAATTATTTTCTTCCAGAAGCACAAAGAGTATTAAGTGTTAGATTTAAAAGTGGTGTTCTGAAAATTTTCGTTAACGGTAACGATGCTTTTACGATTAAAGTTAGACAAGACTTTAATACTTCTCCTTACTTGTTTTTAATGCTTCTTCTGGCACTTGCCATCTTATATTTGTATTCCGGTAAAATTACAAGATACATTAAAAGAGGTATTTCTGTCAAAGGGTTTTTATTGTTAATTTTTGTTGGAGATTTTAGTTTAATTATCTTAAATGCGTACCTTATTCACTATTCCCAGAGAGTGTTCCTGTTTCTGTTGTTTGGGATTTATTTTATTTTTTTAGGACTATACGATTATGCATTTATAAAGAATTCATTGCGCTGGTCTACTGTTTTCTTTGCATTTGGTTTTGCAGTTAATTTTTTGGAATACAAAACACTTATGCCAAAGTTCTTTTACGGAATTATGCCGTATCAGCGATTTGACTGGGTATTGTTCGTAGCACCGTGGGTTCTCCTATTGGCAGCGTTTGCCGTGTACGGAAACAAGCGATTTATAAAGTCGGAAGTTATCCTGCTTATTCTTTCTCTTGCAGGTCCTGTCTTTTTCTTTACTCCGAAGATAAATCCTATGGTTCTAAAGTTAACGCTTGCTAATTCGTATCCGCTTGCCATTGTGACTATTGGAGGTGGAGTTTTAGCAGCACTTCACAAAAAGAACTTTGCTCCGTATCTTGCTCTGCTTTTTGTAATAACGGGGCTCTACTTCGGTTCGGTGTATGCAAGCAACGCTTTTTATTCTCAGTATGTATTCTCACACTCATCACTCGTGAAGTCTGTTATTTTAAAAGATTTTTTTATGTTTATATCGCCGTTTTACTTTATAGCGTTGCTGCACCACAATATTGTAAAAACTAATCCAAAAGTTTCTATAAATAAATTTGTTATAACCTTTCTGTTTATCGTTATACTTGCAGCGCTTTACTCTATGTGGGGATTTAATGTACACTGTAGCGCTACGATAGAGCGTATATTCGCAATGCCTACATACATTTTGATTGAATTTCTTTTGTCAATGATACTAATTCAACCTTTAAATAAACATACAGAAGTTTAATACTTTACACTCAAATATATAGGAAAAATATATTGAAAATAAGTGAAAATTTTCTATAATTTGGATACGGAGGTGAAAGATGGCGAAATATAAAATTACTCAAGACAGAGACGCATGTATTGGTTGTGGAGTTTGTGCATCCATTTGTCCAGAAAATTGGAAAATGGACGACGATGGAAAAGCAAGCCCTATCTCTTTTGAGTCGGATGCGGATTGCAACAAGGATGCCGCAGAGAACTGCCCTGTTCAGTGCATCCATGTAGAGGAAGTAGGATAGTTTAATAAGGGCGCGAAAGCGCCCATTTTTCAGAAAGAGAGTGGAAAGGAGGTCTTTATGAAAGAAGTTTACGAAGTAAGAATGCATGCGCGTGCAGGTCAGGGTGCAAAATCAGGTTCCCAGTTGCTTGCAGAAGCTGCGTTTAAAGAAGGAAAGTGGATTCAATCATTTCCTGAATACGGTTCGGAAAGGCGTGGCGCTCCCACTGTATCATATACACGTATTTCTGATAAGAGGTTAAGAACACACGAACCCATTGTAAATCCAGATGCAGTACTTGTTTTTGACCCGGGTCTCGCAAGAACTATCGATGTAACGAGTGGACTATCAGAAGAAAGTGGGATACTAATTGTTAATACGACTGACTCAGCAGACGAGGTTAAAAAACAAACTGGATTTAACGGGAAAATTTATACCCTTGATGCCACAGGTATATCACTTGATCTACTTCACATTGATGCGCCCAATGTACCTATGCTTGGCGCTTTAATTAAAGTTACGGGTATTGTTAAACTTGAATCTCTCGAGGAAGTTATAAAGGAACACTTCCTTGAAAAACTGGGAGAAGAAAAAGTTAACAAAAATATTGAAGGGCTCAAAAGAGCTTACGAGGAGGTATCGAAATGAGCGAGAAAAAGGGTTGGAAGGAATTGATGCGAGGCTCAGATCTTCCACCTGCATCATCCCTCGAATATAAAACTGGATCGTGGAGGACCCTCAGGCCTATATGGGATCCTGACAAGTGTACACATTGTATGATTTGTGTTTCGTATTGCCCTGATATGGCTATCCCGGTAAAAGTGACTGAAGAAGGCGTAAAGGGCTTTGGTGGAAGAGTTTATAAAGGAACTGTTAGATTAGAGACGAATTTTGATTATTGTAAGGGGTGCGGAATTTGTGCACAGGAATGCCCTACTCATGCAATCAAAATGATTAGAGAAGAAGAAGCCGTAAAGGGCTCGAAATAGGAGGTGTAGGATGAGTACTTGGAAAGCATTAACTGGAGCACAGGCCGTTGCTGAGGCAATGAGGCAGGCAAATCCTGATGTGGTAGCAGCATACCCCATTACACCTCAAACGCCAATCGTTGAGCAGTTTGCATCATTTGTAGCAAATGGTATTGTAGATACAGAGATGATTCCTGTAGAATCTGAGCATTCTGCAATGTCCTGCACTGTGGGTGCAGCTGCTGCAGGCGCAAGAGCGATGTGTGCGACCGCGTCTCAGGGGCTTGCTCTTATGTGGGAAGTCGTTGCTGCAGTGCCCGGGTTAAGACTACCCATCGTTATGCCTATCGTAAACAGAGCACTTTCTGCTCCTATTAACATTCATTGCGACCACTCAGATGCAATGGGTGCAACGACAATTGGCTGGATACAAATTTACTCTGAGAATGCTCAGGAAGCCTACGAAAACACGCTTCTTGCAATAAGGCTTGCAGAACATAAAGATGTGTTACTGCCTGTTATGGTTATGCAGGACGGCTTTATTATAAGCCACGGTGTTGAGAATGTTGAAGTTTTTGACGATAATGTAGTAAAGAACTTCGTTGGGGAAAGAAAACCTGACAGATACCTTCTTGATGTAGACCATCCTTATACGATTGGTCCTCTTGCTTTACCTGATTACTACTTTGAAATTAAACGCCAGCAAGAAGCAGCGATGGAAAATGCTCTGAAAGTTTATCTTGAAGTAGGCAAAGAACTTTCAAAGATTTCAGGCCATGATTACCCATACTTTGAAGAATATAAAACGGAAGATGCAGAAGCTGTAATTGTTATACTTTCCTCTGCCGCGGGAACTGCTAAGGATGCTGTTGACGAGCTACGCAACGAAGGCAAAAAAGTCGGTCTTATTAAGCCGAAACTGTTCAGGCCCTTCCCTTACAAAGAAATGCGAAAGGCTCTGGAAAAATTTGAGGCAATCGGTGTGCTTGACCGATCAATGGCATTTGGGGCTTATGCACCGCTTTACACAGAAGTGAGAAATGCTTTGTTTGAATCTGAAAATAGGCCTAAACTTCAGAGTTATATATTTGGCCTTGGTGGAAAAGATATTTTCAAGTCTGATATTAAGAAAGTATTCGATGAATTGCTTTCAGGCAATCTGAATCCTGAAGAGCAGAGATACATAAGGTTAAGGGGGTAATGATATGGCTACATTACAAGAGATAATGGCAAAACCGGTTGGCCTTGCATCAGGACACAGAATGTGTGCAGGATGCGGCATTGGCGCGATTGTAAGAACCGTGCTTGCTGCCTCTGACAAACCGGTAATTGTTGCAAATGCAACAGGTTGCTTGGAAGTTGTAACGACAATTTATCCTTATTCGGCGTGGAAAGTGCCGTGGATTCACCTCACTTTCGAGAATGCAGCAGCAGTAGCAAGTGGAATTGAAACGGCATACAGAGCGCTAAGAAAAAGAGGAAAGATCGACAAGGATGTTAACATTATTGCATTTGGTGGAGACGGTGGAACATACGACATTGGGTTTCAGGCACTTTCTGGTGCACTTGAGCGTGGACACCGGTTTTTATATGTGGTATACGACAATGAAGGTTACATGAACACAGGCAACCAGAGGAGTAGTGCAACTCCGTTTGGTGCAAGCACTACGACAGTTCCTGCGGGTACTAAGAGTTTCGGTAAACCACAGTGGAGGAAAAATATCGTAGAGATTGCAGCTGCACATAGAATACCTTATGCTGCAACTGCAGCAGACCACAACATAATTGATCTGTACAATAAAGCGAAAAAAGCTCTTTCGCAGGATGGCCCTTCTTTCCTTGCCGTTTTACAGCCCTGCACTACGAACTGGAAGTACGATCCGGCGCTTACTATGACATACTCAAAACTTGCCGTAGAAACCAACTTCTGGCCTCTTTACGAATTCGATCACGGCAAACTGCACATTAACTACAAACCAAAAAATAGAAAACCAATTGAAGAATTCTTAAAAGGACAGGGCAGATTTAGACACCTCTTCAAGCCGGAAAACAAACCAATTATAGAAAAGATGCAAAAAATGATAGACGAAGAGTGGGAAAGACTTTTAAAACTCGAAGAATCTGGAGCAGTTTTGTAAGCTATTCTATTTAGTCTTGTTTTTAGCCCCGCTTAAAAATTGCATGCGGGGCTTTTTGATTTATATTTAGTTTATGCTATTTTATAGTGGAGGATAAATTTATGAAGAAGATTGTTACTGCACTTGGTTTAGAAAATAATACTGAACTAACGGATGAGCACTTTGGGAACTCTGCTTATTTTGGCATATACGAATTAACCGAAGATAGTATAAGATACATAAGGAGAATTGATAATGTAAAAGTAGAAGAACGAATGCACGGCGATCCAAATAAGGCCGGAGTAATTGGAAATTTACTTAAAGAGGTAGATGCACTCGTTGCTTTTAGAATGGGGCCTAATGTATTACGAATGAAGAAAAAAATTTGTATCTGTTATCGTAAATACGCGAAGTGTTGAAAAAGTAAAAGCAGTTTTAGTGTCCAATTATAGCACAATTCTAAAAGAAGTGGGTAGAATAGGAGATAAGAATTATATAACTTTAAAAATTAAGGAGGATTAAATGGAAAAGAAAGCTGAGATTGGAGTTTTTGGTGGTTCAGGTTTTTATTCATTTCTGGATAATGTAAAGGAAGTAAAAGTAGAAACGCCGTATGGTGCACCTTCTGACCTTATTGCTATTGGAGAATATGCAGGAAGAAAAATTGCATTTCTGCCAAGACACGGAAAATTACATCAGTATCCACCCCATAAGATTCCGTACCGTGCGAACCTATGGGCAATGAAGTCGTTAGGAGTAACTCGTATCATTGCACCGACTGCCGTCGGAAGTTTACAGCCCAACATCAAAGTAGGAGATTTTGTCGTAACAGATCAATTTATTAATCGTACATCTGGTCGCGACTGTACATTCTACGATGGGCCAATTACCACACATGTAAGTCTTGCCTATCCTTACTGTCCAGAGCTAAGAAGTATTGCAATTGATGTGCTTACCGAAATGAAATTGCCGTTTCATCCAAAAGGAACAGTAGTCGTAATACAAGGGCCGCGTTTCTCCACAAAAGCGGAGAGCGAATGGTTTACTAAGATGGGATGGGATATCATAAATATGACTCAATATCCTGAGGCAGTACTTGCAAGGGAGCTCGAAATGTGCTATGTAAATATTGCAGTTGTAACAGACTACGATGCGGGTGTAGTTGCAGGCGGAAAAGTGGAGCCGGTAACTCAGGAAATGGTTGAAAAGAAATTTATTGAGAACACGGAAAAGCTAAAGCGAATTATTAAAAGAATGATTGAGATTATTCCTAAAGAAAGGCACTGTAAGTGCGGTGAAGCATTAAAAGGGGCACGGGTTGGAGAATAAATAGTGTTTCCTATAAGAGATACTCAGGAAATAAGTATTTTCCCGGTCGTTACCATTGGTATTATTGTAGTAAATACACTCGTATTTATTGCAATGTACATGCATGCCTATTCTTCTCCTAATCCCACTTATGCTTTAAACTTAGTTTATGTGAAGTATGGTCTCGTTCCTTACGAAATAACAACCGGGCACCTCATATATCCAACTATCAGGCCTATCTGGGCTACCTTTTTTACATCTATGTTTATACACGGTGGATTTATGCACATTTTAGGAAACATGTGGTTTTTCTGGATCTTTGGAAACAATGTAGAAGATTACTTTGGCAGTTTTTTATTTTTAATTTTTTACCTGTTGGGAGGGATTGTTGCAGCCATTACTCAGATAGCAATTGGTCCCCTCTCAAAGGTGCCTGTGATTGGTGCAAGCGGGGCAATTGCTGCTGCGATGGGTGCTTATTTCTATTTATTTCCTCGCTCCAACATTAAGACGCTTATTTTCGTAGTATACTTTATTACTTTTGTAGATATTCCTGCCTCAATCTTCCTCGTGTTGTGGTTTCTTATGCAGCTTATACCAGGCATTAGTTCTTTTGGTGCTTCTCAAGGTATTGCCTTTTGGGCACACATTGGAGGATTTATTTTTGGCGCCTTATTCGCAGTGATAATTAAAAAGATGAAAGAAAGTGGCAGCTACGGATTTTGAGGACATTAAAACGAAACTCGAAATATTGGAGAGTAGGATGTCTGAAATGGAATACTTTCTGAACGTCTACCTTCCTTTTTCAATTGAGAAACTTTTAGAAGTTAGAGGGTTGAAAGTTGTTCGCACTGCAGAAAAAAGTACTTTTACGACGAAGATTATCTGTTTGAGCTATTCAAAAGCTACTACTTCGGGCGCATTCTTCACGATATACTGACACTTGAAGTAATTGACAGTAAAGCGATTGAAAAACTTTCTAAAAAGTGGGGAGATTCAGTTACTAAGGAACTTAAATTACTTGCTATGCTTAAATTTGTCAGAAGAACGAAGGTAGGCACTTTTGTAAGCAATTATCCAGTTTCTTATCTGGGCGAATTACTGGAGTGGTTTGTGGGAAAGTTCTTAGGCGATGTGTTACATCTTGAAGTAATGATGGGAGTAAAGATGAGCAGCCTGGACAACGGAGGAGATGTAGATTTACTTAGCCGCATAGGGACGAAACTTATTGCAATAGAATGTAAAGAAAGTCCGCCAAATAATGTACCTGTTTCAGAAATGCAGGCAATACTCTTTAGAAAGACCAAAATAAAACCTGATATTTTTATTTTTTTAATAGATACGACACTTTCGGTAAAAAGAAACATTCTGGATAATCTCATGTGGATTATCAGGAGTAAATATAGAAAAATGCATCAGGGTGTATACGAATTTGACAATAAATTGTTTGTCGTAAGCGCAAAACGCAGTTTACTACGCAACTTAGAGGTAGCAATAAGAGAAGGTATTAATGGGTTATGGTGCTATTAAATCCGCAGCAATGTGCATTCCAGAGGAAGAATACTTCTCTGTTCACAATTTTGCGCTCCACAATTTTGCTTCAATAGTCAATAAAGAAAAGGCAATCAAGCAGTTCAATAGGTTGAAAGAGACTCTGATTCGCCTTGGGGTGAAAGTGCAACAAGTAAAGGAATTAGAAGGCCATCCCAATTCTGTATTTACACGAGATACGGTAGTTGTCTTAAAGGAAGGATTTATAAAGTTGAGAATGGGGCTAACTTCCCGCAGAGGCGAAGAAAGTTGGATGGCTAATTTTCTACAGAGTCTTGGTATACCCGAAATTGCAGAGGTCAAAGCACCGCTTACTGCGGAAGGCGGAGATGTAATTGTAGGAGATGGCTTTGCTTTTATCGGAGTTTCGTCCCGAACTAATAGGAAAGGAGCACAATTTGTATCGTCGATTCTTGAGAAATTAAACTATCAAACGGAAATTATTGAGTTTTCCGGGCCTTATCTGCATCTTGGTGGAGCAGTAAGTCTCGTAGGCACGAATTCCGTCCTGTACTGCAAAGAGGCAATTCCGGAAAGCGTGGTTAGAAAATATGGATTAAATTTGATGCCTATTGAATGCAATGAATTTATAGGAGGAAATGTAATTGGAGTAGATGAAAGAAATGTCATTGTGTCTAAAAATAATACTATAGCTGCTGAAGCACTTGTGGAAAGCGACTTCGCAGTTCACCTACTCGATCTTAGTGAATTCGTTAAAGGAAATGGCGGTCCAAGTTGTATGATTCTTCCCATTAATTATTAATTTGCAAAAATTTATACAACAGTTAAAATTGCTTGGAGGAAAAATGGAGAATATAATTCTTGATTACGACGATTACAAGGTATTAATACCTAAAAAACCTGATCTCAAAAAACTTTATGTGGAGATCACAAATTTGTGCAATTTGAACTGTAAAATGTGCTTCAGGCGGTTCTGGAAGGACAAATTAGGAGAAATGAGCTTTGAAAACTTTAAGGAAATTTTTTCTCAGTTAAAAGATTTTCCAGATTTAAAGACAATCTATATTGGCGGAATTGGTGAGCCTACGATACACCCGGATTTCCTTAAAATTGTAGAAATGATAAAAAATGCTGGATACAGACTTGAATTTGGCAGCAACGGCACGAGACTTGCAGGAATTGCTGACGATTTAATAAAACTTGGAGTTGATAAAATTATGGTTTCTATTGATGCCCCTGATCCTGCTATATATAGGGATATCAGAGGGACTGATTTTATGAGCGTCGAAGATAATATTATGCATTTGCAGGAGCGGAAGAAATCTTTAGGGAAATACCTTCCAGAGATAGGTATTGAGGTAGTTATAATGAAAAGTAATGTTCACCTGCTCCACGGCATTCTTCCACTTGCTCACAAATTAGGAGTAAACCACATCTTATTATCGAACTTAATGCCTTTCAGTAAGCAATTGTCAAAAGAAATTGTGTACGATGGTTCTGTAGACTACGAATTGCTCGTTGATTCACTTAACACAGACATTGGCAAGTACAAAGTAAAACTGCAATTTCCGAAGTTTAATTTACAAACAGACCGTGTGTGCCAATTTATAGAAAACAAGTCTGCCGTAATCAGGTGGGATGGAGAAGTTGCTCCGTGCTATAGATTTTTACACAGTTATACCGAGTTTATATTTGGAAGAGAGAAAGATGTTAATGTATATTCGTTTGGAAATGTTTTTGAAAAAAAACTGCTTGATATCTGGACGAGCAGGGAATACGAAACTTTTAGATACAGGGTAAAAAATGCAATTTACCCATCCTGTACGGATTGCTCTCTGAGAGATTATTGCGACTTCACAAAAAATACAGACCTGGATTGCTGGGGAAATAACCCTTCCTGCGGGGATTGTTTATGGGCAAGAGACCTTATTCAGTGCCCTTAATGCTATAAAGAAATTATCCGCCTCCAACTGGTGGAAATATAGTAACTTTATCTCCTTCTTTTAGGGGTGTTTCTTCGTTTTGTAAAAAAACGATGTTACGGCCATTTACAAGATATATATAATCATCTTTTAAGTTTCCGTTATTTTCTATAATCACATTGGATAATTCAGGATAGAGTTTTATGAGATTATCTATTGCTTCTCCTACAGTTTTTGCTTCTACAAAAACGGTGTCTTTGCCAATTATTTCTTTCAGTGTTGCGTATAATTTTACTTTTACTTTACCCATTTTAACTACCTTATATTAACATTATAAGAATTCCAGAAAGGAGCGCAATTGCACCTCCAAAGTAAAATGGTGCACTTGGAGCGATGTATTGATACAGAATACCTGCAATTATAGAAGCAGGAAGCGCCATAATTCCCACTCCAAAACTGTAAACTCCATATGCTGTCCCTCTTGAACTTTGCTCAGAAACAAGATCAGATACAAACGCTTTTTGCGCACCTTCGGCGAATGCGTAATAAATACCGTACAATGGATAAATTACAAAAAGCAGAGACGGAGATTTTGTTAAAGCAAATCCTAAATAGCTTAAGGCATAGAGTATATATCCAATGACAATAGTCTTCTTTCGCCCAATTTTATCAGATAATGCCCCGAGTGGTGTAGAAAGTAATCCATAAACAGTACTATGGAGAAACCAGAGGAAAAGAATTGTCGTTGCAAGTAATCCTAATTTTCCTGAGTACATCGTAATAAACGCATCAGAACTGTTTCCCAGTGTGAAGAGCATTATAACGACAATGTAAAAATAGAACCTTTTTCCAAGGCTAAATTTTGACTTTGCACGCTCCTTTTTTACAAAGCTCTTAAATTCTTTTTCCTTTACAAATAGAATTAAAACAACTGCAATAAATGCTGGAATAAGTGCTGCTTTGAACACGGCATCGTAGTTTGTTTTGCCAAATTTGTCCAGCACCCATATACCAAGAAGAGGTCCTATTGCTGCACCTAAAGTATCCAGTGCACGGTGAAATCCGAAGTATAGCCCTCTGTTTTTTTCATTAGTATATGAAGATATAAGGGCATCTCTTGGGGCAGTCCTGATTCCTTTTCCCACTCGCTCAAGCGCGCGTATCCATAGAACTGCAATGGGCGTGCGGGCGAACGGTAAAAAGCATTTCGTAAGAGTTGACTCAGCGTAACCCAGAAAAGCAAACCACTTTCTGCTACCGATTCTATCTGAAAAGTATCCAAAGAAAATTTTAAGAAGCGAAGCTGTGCTTTCTGCTATGCCTTCTATTACTCCTATAAATGCCCCGCCTGCACCTATGGATTCTAAGAATAATGGAAGGACTTTGACAATCATCTCTGACGAGACATCGTTAAAGAAACTAACAAAGCCAAGAATAACTACATTTCTATTGAGTTTTTTCATCTACCACCCCTATGTACTTGTATCCTGAAAATCCTTTTGCAATTTTAATGAATTCTGGGTCCTGCAAGAAGTCTAAAACAAATCTTACTTCCTTTCTTCTTAAGTCATTTTTCAAGATAACGAGATCGTACTGCTCTTCCTTTACCGGGATAAAATCGAGGTCAAGAGCATCTGCAACATACTTTATTCCAATCCCGCAGTCTGCGCCACCTAACTTTACATTGTTTGCTACGGCAAGATGGGTAAACTCCTCGTGTTCATATCCATTTATAGACTCAAGACTAACGCTGTTTTTTTGGAGCAGATAATCCGTAATCACTCTCGTACCTGAGCCTCTTTGTCTGTTTACAAATGTAATGTCTGGACGGGCAATGTCGCAGATTGTGCGAATGTTTTTTGGGTTTCCTTTTTGAACGATAATGCCCTGGCTTCTCAGGGAAAAATGCACAAGGACAAACTCCTTTTTAAGGTACTTCTTGAGAAAAGGTATGTTGTACACCTCACTTTTTTCGTCAAACAAGTGCGCTGCCGTAATGTTGCACTCGCCTCGCGACATAGCAAGCAATCCGCCGAGGCTTCCACTGTTGATAATCCCTATGTTGAAAGAAGGCTCTTTCTTTTTTATAAATGAAAAGTATCTGATAAGCAGAGGGTCGTTGCTGCCTATAAAGAGAATCTGGTTTCTAATGTCTCTGCTGCCCTTAAGCATTTCTATATTTACTACACTATTTGCTTCTATTCCCTCGCTATCAAAAGGAATTTTTAGCAAGCCGTCCGCATTTGAAACGGATGATAAAACACCAGCACCTTTTTTGAGTGGGACGGCCACGGTTTTATCATCTACATTGCCCAATTTTGCACGAATAAATTCAGTAACACCTATCTTAGATGTAATAGGTCTATGCACAACTGCTTTCAGTTTTTTTGTTTGCGGCAAATTTCTGCCCTGCATTTTGTAAAGCGCATATTTTAGAAATATGTGTGAGATAATAAAAGAAGAAACGGGGAAGCCTGGCATTCCAATCGCAGGTTTTCCGTTAATTGTGCCAAGAATTACAGGTTTGCCAGGTTGAACTGAAATTCCGTGGACGCGAATTTTTCCCAGATCGTTTATTACACTCGCCGTTAAGTCTTTTGTGCCCTTAGCGGAACCGCCTACGATAATAACAATATCTACATTATCAATCTTATTTTTAATGAAAGTTTCGATTTTCCGTTCGTCGTTAGGAAGAATTTCAGAGATAATAGGTGTTGCATTTGCCTCTTTCACAAACGATGCGATCATATACGAATTCGTATCTACGATGTCTCCTATCTTTAGTCCTTCTCCAGGTTTTTTAATTTCTTCTCCTGTGGGAATGATAAGTACTTTAAGTTTTCTATATACCTTTACTTTTGTAATTCCCCCTGCAAGCAGCACACCTATGTGTGCATTTGTAATTGTTTCATTGGGATATATGAGCGGTTCTTTTATGCCTATGTCTTCACCGATAAGACGGACATTTCTGTACGGAGAAATAGACTCAAAAATGCGGAATTTGTTGTCAGTAATTTCTACATCTTCTATCATAATTACAGCATTAAAACCTTTTGGCATTGGGTCACCAGTGTTTACCAATATTCCGTCTTTTCCCAATTCCAGAACTTTTGGCGTGCTCAGCGAAGCACCGTTCGTAATGCGGGCATCCACTGCAATGCCATCAACTGCAGACGCCGTGTAAAATGGGGAGGATTGCTTAGAATAAACTGTCTCAAAGGCAATTCTACCGAGTGCGTCCTTAACAGATATAATTTCTGGCTCAAGATTTAATGGATAATTAGATTTGTCTAAAATGTCTTTCCAGATTCGTTTTGCCTGCGTAAGATTCTTTTTGTTGAGGAATATTTCGCGTTTTACCATAAGGTTATCTCTACCTTTTCTCCTTTTATTAGCCCTTCGCTCATAAGAGGAATCGTGATTATTCCCGAACCTTCGATAAAAACGCTGATGAACGCAGATTCTGAGAAGATAGGTTCTGCAAAGAATTCGTTACTTCTTTTTACTAACTTTACTACTATAAATTCTTCTCTGCCTTTTCTTGATGGTACATTTGCGTTAAGTGTAGCAAATACAGTGTGTTTTTTGACTTTTAAGCCGATTTTCTTTGCAATTAAAGGAATAACCACATACTTAAAAACGAGGAAAGAAGCCAGGGGGTTGCCCGACAGTCCCACGATTAACTTTTGATTTACTACTCCAAAAACGCTGGGCTTTCCAGGTGAAAGATGGAGTCCGTGAATGAGCACACCAGGTTTTCCTGCTTTATTTATTACGCTAACCGTAAAGTCAAAACTGCCTTTACTCGTCCCTCCGCTCATAATTACGATATCATTTTCTGAAAGGGCTTTAGTTAGAGCCTTCTGAAGTTTGTCCTCTCTGTCTTTTACGATCCCATAGAGCTTAGGCAGAAAGATTGAGGAACTGAATGCTTCTGAAAATAAGGTGTATCCGTTAATGTCGTATATTTTGCCCGTTTTGAGCGAGCCACTATTCACGAGTTCGTCGCCTGTTGAAATAATCCCAATGGGTATTTTATTAAAAACTTCTACTTCTGTTAAGCCAAACCCTCTTAAAAGTGCTACTTTCTGCGGTGTTATCAGCTCACCTTTTTTCAATATTACGGTGCCTTTTTTGACATCTTCGCCTACTTCGATGAGGTTTTCGTGTGGGGAAACAGAACGGAAAACGAAAACTTCGTCTCCTTGAACTTGTGTATGTTCAATCATCACGAGGCTATCAGCGCCGTCAGGCACCACTCCTCCGGTTGGAACATACACAGTTTCCCCTCGCTTTAGCTTATCTTTGTATGATTCTCCTATTTTTAGCGTGGAAATCAGGTGCAGAGGAACCGGATTCGATGGAGATGCACCCAAGACATCTTTTGAGTGAACTGCAAACCCGTCAACAAGCGATTTTCTGAAAGACGGTATAGAAAAAGTTGCTTTGTAATCTCTTGCTGAGAAGTGATTTACTGCATCTTGAATTGGACAAGTTTCCTTACCAACATTAACTGAAAATTTATCTAATAGTATTTTTTCTATATCAGAACGCTTTTTTACCTTGAGGTATTTCTTATCCATTGTTCAATTTCTGGCAGAGCATCCTCTACTTTTGCGTTTATGGGAAGTGTGCACTTTACAAAAATCGGGGCTGATGGATCTGAATTTATAGCAATTATATACTTTGCATTTACGCCAGAAAGATGCTGTATCGCACCAGAAATGCCCAGCGCTATGTAAATTTCAGGGTTAACGGATATACCTGAATCTCCTATTACTCTATTCAGGGGCAGCAGGCCCATATCGGCAACTGGCCTCGTGCAGCCAATTTCTGCGTTTAACTCTTTTGCAAGGTGCTTTACTTTTGATATTTGTGACTTTTTTACACCTCTGCCTATGCCAATTACGATACGCGCATTTTGAAGAGGATTTGTTTCTTTTTCACTTCTTTCAATTAAATGCACATCGTCTGAACGGCGAACTTCTATTATTTTGGGTTCAGATTCACTATGGTATTCAATGCTTTCATTGTTTTTTAAAATCATAAGAGCTGGCCTGGAAGTTGCGTAGACTTCTGCTTCTAAGTTTTCCCAGCCAGGAACGAGTCCTATAATTTTATTGTCTTTTATATATATTCTTGTGCTGTGTGAAATAAGGCCGAGTTGCTCTTTGCCTGCAAAGTATGCAGCAGATTCCCTAATTAGGGTTTCGTCAGTAAATATTATAAGGTCTGCCTCTACTTCTTTTGACACGCCACTTATAAATTCGTAACCTTCAATTGGAGTTTGTATGTCTAACGATGGAATAAAATCTGCACAGTCTTTGCACTTCGAAAAGGAAGCAGCAATGATGTCTTTGGAAACGGATTTTGTACTTTCTATTACGCCGTTATTTTTATTAAAGAATACCAATGTTTTCATAACACACCTGCCTTTGAAAGAAGTTCTACAAAGTTCTTTCCTATTTCAGTTGTTACGAGTTTTTCGTTTTGTTTAATTTCGTTCTGTATTAAAGATAGAACTGCCGTACGCGCGCCTTTTAATCCGCAGAGATTTTCGTCTAACTGCAAATCAGAATTTGAGAAAACCTCTACTTTCTTTTCTTCAAAAGTTCTTAGGGAGAACAGATTTTCCGAAATTCCGAAGTTTGCAGAATCACTTATTGAGGCAACAAATTTTCCCTGTATCTTAAATGTTTCCTCATCCTGCTCCGTAATTCTTTTTACTTTATCTTTTCGTATAGAAACAACATGGCTTAAAAACGGAACACCAAGGAATGCGGCAATCTCTGCAGAAGCCTGTCCTGTTGCACCATCCACAGAATAATCGCCAGTAGATACGATGTCGAAGTCTTTTTCGACTTTTTTAATTGCACTTGCAAGAACAAATGCCGTTGATAGCGTATCTGCCCCTGCAAAAACTTTATCAGAAACGAGGATTACTCTGTCAAACCCAAATTTAAAAAGTGACTTCAAAACAGTTTCTGTATTTGGAGGACCCATAGAAATTGCAATAAGATTACTTCCAGGGTTTTCTTCTTTTAGTTTTCTTGCTTCTTCTGCAGCAATTAAATCAGTCGGATTTAGAATAAGCTTTACATTTTTTCTCTCTATTCTTTTAGTTTCTTTATTGAATACAATTTTTTCAGGCACAACCTTTACTGTAACGACTAATTTCATTTTCCCTCCTCACTTTTAAATAATACTTTAAGCGCAAACGAAACGATGTGGTGCAGGCGAGCAAAACGCGTCGGCTGGATAATCATCCTGTAGAGCCATTCAAGGCCAATGTTTTGCACAAACTTCGGGGCGCGTTTTACATACCCGCTCCAGACATCGAACGAGCCTCCTACTCCAATTGCAACAGGCACATTAAGCTCGCTTTTATGCCTGGCAATCCACTTTTCCTGTTTTCCTCCGCCCATGCCAACAAAAAGTATCTTTGTGTGCGTTTCGTTTATTTTATTCATTATTGCAGACTCTTCGCTTTTTTCAAAATAGCCGCTGTGAAAACCGCTTATCTGTAGTTGTGGAAAGTTCTTTTTAATCGTTTCCAACGCTCTTGTCAAAATACTTTCTTTCGCTCCAAGAAAGTATACGGGTAGGCTTTTCCTTTCGGCAAGTTTTAACAGATTCCAGGCAAACTCTATCCCTGGAATTCTGTGTACAATGCGCTTACCGCGCATTTTTGCCCCCCACACGATTCCAATCCCGTCGGGTATAATGAGGTCTGCATTTTTTAGTACTGTAAAAAATTCCTCATCCTGGAATGCTTTTGAAGCCATCTCGCCGTTTAGCGTTACGATAAGGTGCAGTTTGCCATCCTCCAGAAATTCGTTTACGATTTTGAGATTTTCTTCGAGAGATCTATTAGAAATTCTTACTCCAAATAGGTCGACTTCCTCTTCAATTTTTTGAGGAATACGCATAACAAGGAAAATAAATTTGGGAAGGGACATTATGCGGGGCAGTCTTCTTGGATCTAAAATAAAACGGTAAAACCATTCGAGTCCTAATTTTTGGATAACAGAAGGCGCTCTACTATATTCGCCTGCAAGTACATTGAAGCTGCCGCCTACTCCCATTGCAAATTTTACATTCAAATCTGGAAGATTGCGGTAGATGAATTTTTCCTGCTTTGGACTGCCCATCCCTACAAATAATAGATCTGCCTTACTGTTTTTTATTTGTTCTACGATTTCTTTTTCGTTTTCAAAGTAGCCATTGTGATATCCAGCAATTTTTAGTTTTGGGTGGTTCTTTTTGAGATTTGCAATGGCTTTTTGAAGCGTTCCTTCTTTTGAGCCAAGCAAAAAAACGGAGTAGCCTTTCTTCTCCGCAATATTCAATAAATTTAAAAACAGGTCTATCCCGGGTATACGAGCTTTAAAGCGTTCTTTATAGAAAATTTTTGATGCCCAAATAACACCTATTCCGTCAACGAAGTTCAAGTCACTCTTTTTTAATATAGAGAGCAGTTCGTTATCTCTATAAGCCTTAAGGATCTTTTCGGGATTAATTGCAATTGCAAGATGAGGCTTATCTCCGCTCAGGAATTCCTCAATCCTGCCCAATGCTTCCTCCATAGACAGATCGTCTACGGGAATGTCTGCAACGAAAATCCTCATAGCGTTAAATAAATCATGCCTTTTGATTCTACATCGTCTCTATTTAAGATACGCCTTGCATCAAATACGATACATCCATTTTTAGCATTATTCGCGATTACTTCTGCAGAGATGTTTATATTGTCCTGCTTTATAGGAATAATAACGACATCCGCGTCTTTTAGTGCTTCTCCAAGGTTGTTCTTTTTTAAGGGAAAGTTTCCACTTACATTGGGATCGAACCACTGGACATTGCCGCCTTTCTGTAAAATGTTGTCTTTCATCTTTATAGCAGGGCTTTCAGAAATGTCAGAAGAGTTGTCCTTCATAGCAATGCCTATCAGTGCGAAAACTGAATTTTCCACTGTTTTTCCGAGATTGTTCAGCTTGCTTTCGATAAGTGAGAGTATTTCTAAAGGCCTGCTGTCATTAATTTCTCGTGCAGTATGAAGTAACGGCATAGGTAGTTTTATTTCATCAGATTTGTCGAATATATAAAGAGATGAGTAAGGAATACAGTGTCCTCCGACGCCCACTCCAGGTGTTAAAAGGTGCACTCTTTTGTGTGTGTTTGCAACTTTTATTACTTCAAGTACATCTACATTTAGCCGCTCTGTGAAAGAAGCAAGTTCGTTTGACAGAGCAATGTTTACATCCCTTGAGCTGTTTTCGATCAGTTTTGAAATTTCCACCACTTCTGGCTCAGATGCTTCAATAATTGGTTCTTTGTTTATTATAGATAAAAGATTAACTGCTCGTTTTTTGCTTTCTTCACTTAATGCTCCAACTGCAACGGGCATCGTCTGGAACTCCTCGAATGCCCTTCCTTCTGCAATGCGCTCTGACGAATAAGCAAGATAGAAGTCTTTGCAGCAAATAAGACCACTTTCTTTTTCAAGGATGGGCTTTACTACATTTCTCGTAGTCCCGGGCGGTACAGTAGAGCGGATTAAAACGAGGTCACCCTTTTTAAGAAATTTTCCAATAGAGTGGATTGCATTGCTGAATACTTCTTTTTTTAATGTACCATTCTCTATAGGTATCCCGACCGTTACTATAATGTCACGGGCATTTTTAAGCGCCGTTTCTGTTTTCGTCGTAGGAACAAACAGCCCTTTTTCTATTGATTCCTTTAATATATCTTCAATAGTTTTGCCTTTATAATTTTCCAATACATGTGTTTTGTATTGCTTTAAGTTTTCGATGTACTCCTCGTTTATGTCTACCCCGTAGACTTTCACGCCGAAAAGTGTATAAGTTAAAGAAAGCGGCAGGCCTACAAATCCTAAACCAAAAACTGCTATGCTGTTTTCCATTTAAACCTCCTGTAAAGACTTTTTTCAAATTTTATCACGCGGAAAGAAAAATGCAAAAATAAAAATGGCGGAGAGAGTGGGATTCGAACCCACGGCAGGCTTTTGACCCGCACACGCTCTCCAGGCGTGCACCTTCAACCGCTCGGTCATCTCTCCGCTAATTGCCAATGAAATAATAACAATTTTTATAGAAAAATCAAGCATTTACTTGATAGAATAACTTGTTTTGACGGAGTGTTGGTAAAAGGACTAAAAAGTGATAAACTAACGGCATGAAATATGCAATAATATCGGATATACATGGAAATTTAGAAGCATTAGAAACAGCACTGAAGGAGATTGAAAAAGAAGGCATAAAATACATTTTCAGCGCAGGTGACATAGTGGGCTATGGAGCAGATCCTGAAAAGTGCATTGAATTAATTAGATCAAGAGGAATTTCTTCAGTGATGGGAAATCACGATTATGCAGTTAACAATACATCAGAAGAGGAACTTTTCAATAGTTATGCAAGGCTTGCTATTCAATGGACGCGCAATACTATTTCGGAAGATGCAAAAAATTTTCTTAGTAGTTTGCCTTTTAGTGTCGTTAAAGATGATTTCACTCTATTTCACGGCGCACTGGACGAAGAAAGTCCGTTTAACTATATTTTAATGCCTGCAGATTCTGAACTGAGTTTTCAAAATTTAACAACTCAGGTTGGGTTTTTCGGGCATTCACACGTTGCAGGCTGCTTCATAAAGAGCGAAAACGGAATTATCAGTTACAGAAGCGGAATTATAGACTGTGAAATTTCCATTGAAGAGGGAAACAAATATTTAATAAATGTAGGAAGTGTAGGCCAACCAAGGGACGGAAATCCAAACGGTGCTTTTGCAATCTTTGATACTGATAAGAGAATCGTGCGCATCAAAAGATTTGCCTATGACATAGAAAAGGCGTCTAAAAAGATAATAGATGCCGGGCTGCCGCGTTTTCTTGCGGAAAGACTATTTGAGGGTGTATAAACTGCTCAAAAAACATTTAATTTTATTTTTTCTTATTTTTCTTGCGAAAATCCTTTAGAGTAAGAATTCCACCTAACACAATTAAAGAATAATGCGTAAAAACACGCCACATAATGATAAATACACCAATTAAAGGCTGCGGGATAAGACCAGCGAACAATGCAAGGATTCCTACTTCTGCAGTGCCGCTTCCTCCTGGGGTTGGTATGTATGCCGACGCAATGTAGAAAATCAAAGCAGTGATCACAATTTCTGGCCAGGGCGACCGAATGCCAAGTCCTCTCATTAGTAAAACTGGAGTAAACAAAACAAGCCCCCACGAGATAAAGCTTAAGAGAAAAGTAAATGCAACTTCATCTTTGTTTGCAGAGAAAATCTTATTTCTTGCATTCTCAAAATCTACCACTACTTTATGAATTTGCTGAATAGTGGTTTCCAGTTTTTCCTTTGGTACAATTCTTCTGAAAAATCGTTTTCTCGTTATACTATCAATCCATTTTTCTACGACAAATGGCTTAAACATCGCAAAAACAAAAAGGCTAAAGAACAAAAAAGTCAGGGCAATACCGCTGTTTATTAAAATATTTACTCCGCGCGACAGATGCCAGTTTGGCTTTGCAATTGCGAGCCATAAAGGAAGAAGCAAAAAAATCGTAATGCGTGTAAAAGTGCCAATAAATGTTTTAATTGCAACTATTGCCGTTGAATCTCCAGGCTTTATTTTGCTATCTCTTGAAAGCAGATAAATCTGAAATGGTTCGCCGCCTCCCCCTGAAAATGGAGTAATGCGAGAAAAGAAACCACCAATCAAAAAAACATTCAGACACTCTTTAAAAGGAATGTTATAGTCCAACATCTGTGCAATGAGCTTCAGGACATAGGCCTCTATCAACCAATCGATAAACATCAATATAAATGCAAGAAGTAGAAGCACAGGATCGAAAGCTTTAATAAGCGCAATAAAGTTCCAGTTATGTGTAAAAATAGAAACAAAAACTATACCGACAACTCCAGCAAGAAGTGCATAGAATGTTTCCTTTGCTAAACTTTTCCCGTCAATCTTTTTGTTATAATTATTCATTATTTACACCAATGAATAATATACCGCAATTGCTCAAAAAGCAAAAACTTAAAAAGAGAATTATCAGTATTTGAATGAACTTCCCCCGATGAATTCACGTAAAATAGAAGTAGGCGGAATTTCCTCAGTGAGTAGTGGCAAAAAATGTGAAAGAAAATTCAAAAGCCTGAGAGATTCACCGTATTCTGGTTCTCTATAGTCGATTGCACGGAGTGCCACCTCTGCACGGACCCTGAGAACGGCAAGTTCGTATACGAGTGCCGAGTTAAACATTATATCGGCATTTTCCTGATATGGGAATATATACTTTTCTTCTCCTCTTATAACTGTAGGCCACCGTTTTATTGTTTCGGCGGCAGAAATTCCACGGAAGTGCTTATCTCTCACAATTCTGCGGATAAGGCGGGTATCCCGTGTAGGGATTCTGTTTATTCTGTCAATGTTTAACTGCGTAAGAGCGCTCACATAGACTCTGAATTTCTCTCTTTCAGGTATTTTTTCCGTAAGTGCGGGGTTAAGTCCGTGAATGCCTTCAAGTACAATTATTCCGTTTTTCTTTAATTTAAGTTTTCTTCCTTTTTCACTCTTTCCTGTGAAGAAATTATAACGTGGAAGCTGCACTTCTTTTCCGTCAAGCAATGCTAAAAGTTGTCGTTGCAGTAAATCGTGGTCTATTGCATCAAAGCAATCGTAATCAGGCTTTCCGTCTTCAGAAAGTGGTGTTCTTTCTCTATCAACGAAGTAGTCATCAGTAGAGATAACAACCGGCAGGAACCCATTTACCCGAAGCTGTATCCTCAGGCGCTTTGCGCTGGTCGTTTTTCCCGATGAACTTGGGCCTGCGATAAGCACGATTCGTGCGCCTTTTGCCTTTATCATATCTGCAATATCAGATATTTTTTTCTCGTGAAGGGCTTCCTGCACTTTAATTACTGTGGAGATGCTCCCGTTGGTAATTGCATCATTTAAGTCGCCTACATGGCTTATTTGCAAGCTTTTTACCCACTGCTTGGATTCCTGGAAAGTATCAAATAGTTTTCTTCTATTCGCAATCTTGCTTACTTTGTTGACATTTTCTCTGTCAGGAAGCAAAATGAGGAAACCTGGATCGAACGGTACTACATCAAAAACCTTCAGCATACCCGTGAAAGGTAGTAGGGGGCCCGCAAAGTATACATAGTAACCGTCTATGAAGTATAGTGGAATTGTATCTTTGGAAAGATACTTAAGGAGTTTTATATCGTCTTTCCTATTTTCGCTTTCCAGTCTTCGCATTGCTTCTTCTTTTGTGAACATAAACTTCTGAATTCGTTTATTTTCTTTAGTAATCTTTTTAAGGCAGCCCTCAAGATCATAAACAATATCTTTTCCGTCTTTTCCTTCTATCTCACCGTAAAGTGCATCGCCGTATGAATGCATAATGTTTACTCTTAAATTAGGATTAATTTTTCTAATGCAATAAGAAGCAATAAATGCAAGAGTACGCTCATAGGTACGTCTTCCTTCTCCCTCCGATACGGTAAGTAGTTTTATTCTCGTAGTTTCTTCCACTTCGTCTAAAAAACCCATACGCTGATTGTTTACAAGCGCACAGGTATATGGGTAATCAACTTTGCCTACGATGTCCAAAATTCTTTTTTTCATACTATATCACCTCTTATTTATTATGGGTTAAAATTATATAATCAATTAGAAATATTGCAAATAAGCCCATTCAACGCATTAAGCAAAGCGTTTACCATTTTTCTTCTCTTAATGATATAATAAATTTAATGGAACATAGTGGGGCAGCCGTTAATGATAGATTGATAAATCAAACAGTGGATATAATTTCTTTAGTGTACATCGCTTTTTTAATTGTGCTTCTTATTATCCGCTGGCATATATTTCCCGTATTTATCGATATTTATTACCACCTTGCCGTTATGCAGGGGTATAACCTTGCAGAAGGGATTACTAAAAACGCCTATTGGGAATTTGCCCCATTTGGAAGGCCTCAGCTCTATCCTCCGCTTTTACACCTTTTGATGCTAATTTTGTATAAGTTTCACATAAGTTTGCCGTTTATTGCTAAGTTCACAAGTTTTATTATGTTCCCCTTAACGCTCCTTACGGAATGGTGGATTGTAAAAAAGATATATAATTCGAAAGCTGCACTTTTTTCAGTAGTTTTCCTGGGCAGTATCTATCAGTTCTTCTGGCACTCAAGCGTCCTTTCTGCAGCAGCACTCACGCAGATTCTGGGGCTTTTTGCATTTTTAGCAATTGAAAAGGATAAAAAATTTGCTTCCGCTATACTTATTACGCTTATGCTTTACTCTCACATAGCAATTCCGTATTTTTATTTTGCTGCATTTCTCTTATATGGACTGCTGCGTAAGGAAAAAAGGAAACTTATTTTAAGTTCGATTTTTATCTCCGCCATTTTATTTTCTCCGTGGCTTATCCACCTTGTAGCTCATCTTTCATTTATTCATATTAGAAGCAGTCTAGGGAATGATGCTGTCCCGTTAACGATGCATCTATACATATGGATATGGCTTTTTGGGGTAATAGGTATTGCTGTAGTAATAAAGAAGCGAAAGGAATTTTTATTTCCACTTATTCTTTTTGTGGTGCTTATACCTATTGCATTTACTTACAGGCAAAGGTTTTTTGAGATTCACGGACTTATTCCTATTTCTATACTTGCAGGGATTGGCGTATCGAGCCTGCTTCACTTTGCCAAAAACAAAAAGAACATTCTGATATTTACAATTTTATTAGTAGTGCTTTTTGGATTTACAACCCCTGTGGTAAACATTACCTATAGAAAAGTTCATTTTAGATGGGATCAGCCGCTCGCATTTGCACTAATTAAAAATATTAATCCTGTAAATGGAGGGCGTAAAGATAACTTTCCCTATAAACCTGCACAAAGGCCTGATATAAAACCACCAGTACTTTATCCTCGAAAAAGCATAATGACGAAAAGTAACATTCAACTTGCTCATTTTATTAGTAAAACCACTAAAACAGGGAGTACGATTTATGTACCCGATGGACCGCTTGCAGACTTTATTTTTGCGTTTAGCAAACGCCCTGTAAGTAGCGGAATGCTTGGTGAAGTAAAACCATACAAAAGGTCTTTCCCTCAGGATTGTGCATATATGCTTATCCCTGGAGATGTTTTGAGCGTGCCGCCTCCAATGGATGAAACATTTAATAGAGTTACATTTACGAATGGATTTACGATATTTGAAAATAAAAGGTCCGTAAAGAAAGTATTTCCTGAAAAGCCTGTTTTCCCAAATTGGTTGAGCTTTATTCTTATCGGCATAAGTGCTATAATAATTACACTTGATTTTATGAAGAAGCGGAGGGCAAATGGCAATATTTGATATTATAGGGCCTGTGATGATCGGACCGTCAAGTTCTCATACGGCGGGTGCTGCGCGCATTGGATACTTTGCAAGAGAAATTTTTGGAGATAGTTTCGACTTTGTTGAAGTAGATTTGTTTAACTCTTTTGCAGACACCGGCAAAGGACACGGAACGGACATAGCAATTATTGGCGGTTTGCTGGGGTTTGAGCCGGACGACCCCCGCATTTTGCATTCATTTGAGATAGCCACAGAACGAGGAATAAAATTTCGTATAAACTGGAATAAAGAGGAAAACGAAGATTTGCCGCCTAATACTGCAAAAATCACTTTTTATGAAAACTCAACTCCGTTTTACATTGTCGGCAATTCAATTGGAGGCGGAAAAGTTGAGATTATCAATATAAACGGGTATGAGGTAAAACTCTCGGGCAAGCACTTTGCACTTATTATAAGCGCTCTGGACACTCTGGGTATTGCGGCATACATCACCAACATCATTGCAAAATCAGGCATTAATATCGCATCAATGGACATTAAAAGGGACTCTTCAATAGGTGAGTCGCTCTCTGTTATAAAACTGGATAGCGAATTTCCTGATGAGGAAATTGCAGAATTCTATAAAAACCCTCACATTAAAAATGTAATAAAGATAAGGAAGCTCAGCGAATGATTAAAAAAGTAAAATTCAAAACATTCAAAGATTTAAAAGCGCAGGTTTTAAGAAGCGGGTTAACTCTGCCAGAATTTTTGAAAAACTACGAGGCGGTTAACCAGGGCATTACTGTAGAAGAAGCAGAAAAAAGAATGAAACTCAGACTGAATGTAATGAAAAAGAACATAGAGAACGGCCTGAAACACCCAAATGTATCCCGCACAGGGCTTACAAACGGCGGCGCATACAAGGTAAAAGAATTTTTTGAAAATAAGGGCGCGCTTTTGCTTTCCTCGGAATTTACCGAGGTAATAATGAACACACTTGCAGTTTCCGAAACGAATGCCTGTATGGGACGAATTGTTGCAGCTCCAACTGCAGGTGCCTGTGGTGTTTTACCCGGTGCTTTACTTACAATTGCAAAGCACAAGAATATATCAGTCGAAAGACTCGTTGACGCTCTGTTTGTTTCTGGCGGTATAGGCGAGGTAATCGGAAAGATAGCAAGTTTGTCCGGCGCAAAGCACGGATGTCAGGCAGAAATCGGTTCTGCAACTTCTATGGCAGCTGGTGCAATCGTTTCAATTTTCTCCGATGACATAGATGCGATAGAAAGTGCTGCTGCATTTGCAATGAAAAATCTCCTGGGGCTTGTTTGCGACCCGATTGGCGGATATGTAGAAATACCCTGTATAAAACGAAATGTAAGCGGTGCATTTAATGCAATTTCCTCTGCTGAAATGGCACTTGCTGGCATCCGAACAGTTATTCCGTTTGACGAAGTCGTACTTGCAATGAAACGAATTGGCGAGAAAATGTCACCAACTTTAAAAGAAACAGCAGAAGGAGGGCTTGCTACGACTCCTACTGCAAAGGAACTGGTAAAGCGGATAAAGTCTGGGTAGTTGTGTTAAATTGCTGCGTATTCCTTTATTTTACTAAATACGGCAGGAAGTTCTTCTACGCTGCGTACAATCATAATGAGTGAATTTCTGATCATAGGATTTAACAAGTCAAGAGTTGGCTTTCTCGTGTCGTCCAGAATACCAAATGTCGGTTTCCCAATTGCGTAAGCATAGCCGAGTTCCCATGCAGTCCCTGCATCCACATCCGTACCATTCAAAATGCCAAAAACCGCATCAGCGCGTTGTAACTTTTCCAGGTCGTTTTTAAAGAAGAACTTGCTGTCGTTCTCGCCTCTTTTAAACAATCCTGCGTCTCGGTGAGGAAGAAATGTTTCAAATCCGGCATTTCTAAATATAGAATCAATCTTTTCTCCGTACTGTCTTTCACCCTCAGTAAAAAGTGGCTCAGCAATATATATGAGCATTCTTCACCTCCATTTATTTACTAATACTGATATTGTATAACAAAATCATTTCGTGTAAAACGATTTTTTTCCTTTTAACGAATTTAATCCACAATCAATAAGTGAAAATCGTTCTTTTTCTAAATTACGCAGGGGCATGGAACTTCAAAATCAAATTATTTAACTTGTACGATTTTGTCCCCATCAAGTTTCACTCTTTTTGCAAATGAAAGTTCAGTTTTATTTCCGATAGCTGAATAATTAAATCCTCTGTCTTCAAATTCTCGATGTAGTGCGGCTAAATATGCCGCTCGTGCGCTTGTCCAACCTGGATTACCAACTTCTCTATTAAATGCTTGTATTAAATCTTTATTTGACAGGTCTCTAAACCTTGTGCGGAATTCTTCGTAAAAGTTTCTTTGCGATGCACCGTTTTCTTGCTTAAGCACCTTTGAATTGTTTAAGTTTTGTGCTGCAGTTTTTTCTGTGCCACTCTTTACTTTATTTCTGTTCTTTTTCATTTTTGTCTCCTTTCATAAATTTATATAGCAAAAAACCTGTGCTCCAACTTTTGCTAAAGCACAGGTTTTATTATCCTAAAATTAAAAACCTTCGCTTTAGCACCCATTTTTTATAAAGGCAGGGGCAAGTTGAAGCTTAAATTCTCACCTTTCACATAAATCATAACGCTTAAAAATTTAAAGTCAATAGAAAATTTTGATAATCCGCTCTAAAGTGATAAAATGCACTAAAAATAGTTACGAATTTTAAGGAGGTTTTATGTTGAAATTAAATCCAGAAAGAGAAAAAGATATTTTACTAAATGCCGCAGAGCAAATGTGTGTCGCTGCAAGGACTGCGCCTAAAGCAAATGGTGAGGATATTATTGTAACAGGTATACTCGACGGGGAAGAACTGAAAAAGGTGCAGGAAGAAATGAAAAGAATAGGCAATGAAAAAGGATGGCACTATATGGTGCGAGATGCGGAAAACATAGAAAATAAAGTAGTGGTGCTTATCGGTGCAAAGCCTAAAAGTTACCCTTCTGTGTTCTGCAACCCTCACGACGATAGAATTGGGAAGTGCATTGAGTCTGCTGTGGATATGGGCATTGCAATCGGGTCGGCAGCTTCCACCGCTATGCAGCTAAAAGTTGACACACGTATTATGCTGAGCATTGGAATTGCAGTGGTAAATCTCAAACTGCTTGGTGACGATGTAGATATGGTGTACGGAATTCCGCTGAGCATTTCTGGCAAAAATCCTTTCTTTGACAGAAAATAAAAAGTAGTAAAAGTTTTCTTTAATTTGAATTTATAGGTAAGATATAAATTCCTTATTTTTCTTCGTTGAGGAATGCTGTTGCGCCAGATAAAGTAATAAACAGCAGTCCGATAATTTGAAACAGAGTGACATGCTGCTTTAAAATAATTGCGCTAAGGATTACTGCGAACGCGGGGTCTGCATATGCAAGCACCGAAGCAGTAGAAACCTTAATGTAATTAAGGCTGTCATACCACAGGTACAGCGCAAAGAATGTATGCACGACTCCAGTTATAATCAGAAGCACAATTACCTTTGCATTCAGAGAAAATCGCACAAGCAGGGCGAATGGCGCAGTGAAGATAAGCGCAATTAGAATTTGATATGCAGTTAGCTTAATTGAAGAGTGATATTTCATACTTATTTTAGAGAAAAGCCCAAGCAGTCCGTAAAATATCCCCGAGAGCAAAGCAATAAGCAAGCCCAGAAAGTTAGTGTGCTGCGAAGCACTTGTAGACGGCAAGAATATAGCAAGCATCCCTAAAATGGACAGTAAAACAGAAACAAAAAGAAATTTATTAAATGGCTCTTTTAAGAATATTACTGCAAGAACCACAGTAAAAATTGGGCCAAGATAGTAAAGCACTATGGCATTTGCAACGCTCGTATAGTAAAAGGAAAGAAACAAGAATATCCAATTTAGCGAAAGCGCTATACCAGAAGCAGCGACGAAGAAAAAATTATCAAAAGAAAACAGTTCCTTAGCGCCAAGCTTTTTGTATGCATAAGCAAATACAAATGGGGTTGCAAAGAGCACCCTGAAGAACACAAAAACGGCCGAAGGAAGTGCGCACCATATTGCAAATACAGGCACAGAGCCCCAGATAAAAGTAGAAGTCAGCATCTCTAAAAAGCCGAATTTTATCTTTTTGCTTTCCATTTGAGATATTGTAATAAAAATGGAAGAAAAAGAAAATTTACCAGAGAATATTTTTGAATAAAAACTATTAATCTCTGTTGCAGTGAAAACAATTTAAATGTTCTGACGCTATGATTTCTTCATAGCCAACATAATGAAAGTTTCCTATGGCGATGAGTATGGAGGCAGATTTTTTGCACGTATTGAAACTATAATTCCATAAGTAAATCAACACTTTTCAGATTTTGCTATAGCACATGTAGCGCCAGTTGCACCGAATCCTTTCAAGCGATTCTTGAGATTACATGTATCAGGCTACTTTTGAAGAACGCAGTTTACCTCTTAATTAGTCTCTATCTGTTTGCTTGTGTCCCTTATTTTAATGTATTTGGTGTTAAAACAATCATCTCAGAAATCCCGTCATTCTACTCCAGTACATTAAGTAAAAAGCAGCATAACCACGATATCTTCCCCACCGATCTTCTGTTATTTTAAGTGTATCTTCCTTTGATATCTTCTTACCGTTATAGTAATAGTGGGATATGAGGCGCCGCAATGCTATATCGTCAGCAGGTACAGCATCCAACTTTCGCATTCCTCTTACCATTACCATTTCTGCTGTCCATTTTCCAAGGCCTCTGAATTTACTAAGTTTCTCAACGACAGTTTCATTGGGTTCATAAATAAGTGATTCAAGGTCAATTTCTCCAGATGCTACTTTTGAAGCAATATTAATAATATATTCTCCCTTTCGTCTACTTAACTGTAGCATTCGAAGCTCTTCTGGTGTGGTTTGCGACAGATCTTTGGAAGTAGGAAAGGCATAGTAAGTCTTCCCATCTATGTTTATTGCTTTACCAAATTTTCTGACCAAACGGCTTTTTATTTTTCCTGCAAAGTTAAAAGAAATTTGTTGTTCAATCAAAGCATGAATGACAGCTTCGAAAACTGTTGCTGTAGCAGGTGCGCGAAGCCCTATTAACTCTTGTGTAATTTTGTAGAGTACTGGGTCAAACTTACTCATGTGCTCGTAAAACTTTTTAAGTTCGTCATTCAGACCCAACATCCATTGTATTTTTTGGCGTATGTAACCTAAATCTTTTCTGGTTAGTTTAGATTCTGAATAGATCTTTACATTTAACGATGGGGAATCTATTGAGCCAGTCGAGGAGATTATCAACAGAACAGGAAGGCCGTTCTTTAAGTAAATTATACGGTAATATTTACCGTCGTTTACTATATCTATAAGTTCCTCAAATTTATAACTGGAATACAATCCTATAAAGAGATTGAAGTCAAAAGGTGACGAAATCTTCTTTACATTCATAGAAGTAATAAACATAATACTCTCCTCCTTTTAAAAATTAATGGCTAATTTGTATACACGCAATCACGGTTTTTTCAACTAAAATCATTTTATCACCACATTGCCCTTAATTTCGTTTAAAATTATTTTCTTTGTTCTTATTTTAATACTTTCAAAAATATTTACAACTTACCATAATTTTGTTGAGAAGTTAGAATTTGTTTGGCTGATAAATATTTAGAGGCTTTTAATAAACTCTTTCGATAAACGAGTTTCAATGAATTTTTTATGTGAGACAATATTGTTTATCGCAAATTCTCAAAAGGAAGAATTAGTAAATGGATAAATTTGCCTTTCTGTATATGACTTTATTTTCTACACTTTACTTCTTTTTGAATAGACCTGAGGATTTTTAGAATTAGGCCGGATTCAAAGGCAGCCACAAGAGCGCCTTCACAAAAATCTGTCGTTTCTCACGATTGCAGTGATCAGTTTGCACTTTGTTACGAGGTTAACAGAATCAAAATCGAAATCTGGATTGCTTGCTATTTTTCTCCCCTCCTCCCACGAAACCCAGTCAAAAGATATAATAATAGGAATAGAATAAACAACTTTCAGGAAGCGTAAAACAATTGGTGCTGGCTCGCAATACGGAATTTGTATGATTTGCCCTTTATTTTCCTGTGCCCTTTCACAAAAAGATGTCGTTTTCTCAATTTCAGGAATTAACTCGAATAGAGGTTGCCAGTCCTCCCGCGTATACGAATTTATTTTCTCCCCGCAATTTTTCTCATTTAATATTTCGTCCATTTATTTTCACATCCCAGTAAATCACATACATTGCAGAATCAAAATTCAGAATTTTGTCAGGCAAGTTCCCTTTTACGACACGCTTCTTTAAAATATCTCCTATGAATTACCTAAATTTCACAGATTTTGATAGAAAGAAATCATTTCGTTATCGCCTTTTTTTGTGCAAACCACTGTCCTATTTGTTTGGCAATTTTACCTTTTGATTCTTTTGCTTTAATTGGCAAACTGTTAGCCTTACAGAATGCGTTTAAGTAATCCTTTGTATGGGCCTTAACAAACTCTTCTACTACACCAGGATTATTTTTAGTAAATTGTGAGTACAATTCCATATAAATTTGCTTAAATTCCTCCAATGAGGGCATTGGAATCTGTTTCTTAAGCCTTCTTGGTTGTTTTCTTTTAGTTGCAAGAGGTTTTTCTGGATCTATCTTTTTAAATTCTTCATCAATTTCAGACAATAATCCGGAAATTTTATTAAGCTTTTTTCTAATATTTTTTATTATTTGTGCATTTGTCATCTTAGTATCCTTTCTATGCCACTCCATAGCCCTGAAAACTCTTCTGTATAATTATCAGGGAAATATTGCTCAGGGATGGCCCTTTTTATATCTACTCTTTCAGGAATATAAGAATCTATAGGAAAAACATGAACCCCTGCTCTTTTTTCTTCCTTACAAGAATCTTTTGTTTCTTCCCAATATCTCTGCGATTCCCTGGTCAATTGTCCTCTATACAATTTGGCCTTGTTCATAAATACAGCAATCTTAGGTACTGGCCACGGATCTATTCTTCTTTGAAGCCCGTCTATTAATAGCTTTACACCTCTTGCAGCAAATACATCTGGGTTGATAGGGATTAATAACAGACTGGCACAACTCAACACAGAATAGGACAGAGCAGTAAAATTAGGAGGAGAGTCAAAAAATACATAATCATAATTAAATCTGGAATGTTCTATCTTTCCAAGTAATGCACTTGCAAAACTTTTAGTTTTTTCTTTATCAAAGATTTCAAGTTCTAACCAATAAAGGTCAACAACTGAGGGAACAAAGTGTAAATTAGGGCTCATCTGGTAGATAAAGGAAGAATCTATCGGAAAATCAAAATATCCTTTTCTGTTTTGATCATACGCCTCCAAAGCATCAAGAAGTGTTTTATGTCTTGCTTTGTGTTTGTTCTCGTACCAGTCTTCAAATTTATTACGTAATTTACCTGTTTCTTCTTGGAGTTGTACTGCTAATGTAAGACTCATTTGTGCATCCGTATCAATAACCAGAACGCGCTTACCCATTTTCTCAGCAGCATACTTTGCAAGCAACCAGGTAATAGTAGTTTTGCCAACTCCTCCTTTAAAGTTAATAGTAGCTATGCCTTTCACTAATCACCCCTTATTTTGGATTTAGGCATTTAGAAGCCTATGGTTTATTTATACCTCATTTATATAAAATGTCAAGCTGTAAGTAACCTAGTAACCATGCCGCCTCGTTTTGCTAGGATACAACATTGTAAGTGTCAACTTCAAAACTTCAAACTCGACTAACTCTTATGAGAAATAAGAAACTCAGTAAACAATGAGCTTTTGACCTCTAAGGAAGGAAATCATTGTCGGGAAAGTATTGGCTGGTTTGCTTAATACAACAAACAATGATACACTAGCTTATCGATTTAAATCAACAAACCTACAACAAAACAATGTTTCAATTTATAGTCTAATTCAAATAGTAGTGATATAAAGGCAGAATACTGTTGTCAATGGAGCAGCAAAGTAAATTATTTTCTATTTGCTAAATTATGTTTTTAAGTATATTTCTTATGTTTGGATCTTTTGGTACTTCAATAACTCCATATCCTAATACTTCGCCATTTACTGCGTTTTTCCTTAAATAGGGTTTTATTCTTTTTCCATATAATTAGGCACTATGCTGATATCCGTTCAAAAGACCTCTGATGCTTCCTGCTATAAAATCTGCAAGTTGAATACCAGAACTTTGGTGCGAAAATTCTATATTTATGCTGTCTTTTATGTGAGAATATTTGTTTATAAATTTCCCATTTGCATAGATATCATTGTATGCGTCACGGACCAACTTGTCGATGTTATTTGAGATGGAGTCAATAAACAGAACACATAGGCTAGAATTTTGCCCTTGAATCTCCATCTCTATTCTTTGCATAGTATCCTCTATGTGCCACCTGTAAATAAGATTTTCATCTTCTTGGACATTCGAATCGTTTTTGGTGATCGTAATTATTATTTTTATATAATTAAGATTACTCAGAAGACCCAGGGCAGAATCAATAAAATTATATGTTCCCTGGAACCCTAAATTTGCGAGGAAGTAAAACGGTTCGCTATGTGGAATAGATTTACTTTTTTTCTCATACTTAAAAATAGACCAAAGGTATGACCATTTAACTTCCTTATTCCAGTTATTACCTAAATTATTCTTTTTCAAATTTATAAAGTTTCTGTTTAAACTACTCCACTCAGACGAGTCCATCAGAAATGTAGCCCTCAGATAGTAGGGACTCTTCTTAATAAATCTTTTACTTCTACTTCCCCTATAACTGCCGCTTTCGTCACTAAAAGCAAAGAATGTACTCATTTGAATTTTACCTCCCTCATAAAAGTATGTTATTATTTTGTTCGACTCCGCCGATATTTTATTTCCTCAGGGGCAAAGTTATAGAGTTTGTAAACTAATTGGTCGATTTGGCATTTAATTTCTTTAACTATTCTGTTATCTTCTGAATCTGCTTTTGGGTCGTAAGTTTCTTTTGAAGTAAATTCAAGAATTTGGTCGGCGAGATTAATAATTTTATTCTTTAGACTTGTTGAAATACGGGGGATTCCTATGTATTCTATATTTTTGTGATCACAAAAATATTTCTTTTTCCTTGTAAGCACCGTAATAGTGTAGCAGTCTTTCCTAATAATATGGATACTTGCTCCGAAGCGGTAGTGTAAATCATTCGCCATCCAATAATTTCTAATCTTATCAATATCCTTTTTATTAGATGCCCCTCTATGCTTTAACTCTACCACCAAGAAATTGAGACTATTAGTGTTGCGTTTATGAAATACAATATCGGGCCTTTTATTTCCGTAATTCCTCTTAGTCAATTCAATATCACAATTTAACCAAAAATATGTATTTTTGTATTTCGTTTGCCAAATGGTGTGCCAAATTCCATTCTGTCTCACCGCTTTGAGAGGTAAATTCAAAAATGTCTGGTTGAGTATCAAATAGATTTTTAATTGAAGAGCACAACATTTTTACAAGTAAATTCTCCATATTATAAACCTCCCCCCTGGGACGAGTTTGGAACTTCATGTCTTTATTAATTTTCTCTTTTTTGAGCCGTTCTTTATTTTTGTCATACTGTTCCTCCTGTTCTAACATTTGCACAATTCGCCTTCCATTATAAGCGGCAGAAATTTCATTATTATTAAAATAAATCCATCTTTTACATTTACCTTAATTTTATCCTTTTAATTTAGATTTCCAAATCCAAAAAAGATTTCCACACCTTAAAAGTTAATTTTACCACCCTTAAAAACACCCATAAAAATTAACCATAGTTAATGTACAAATATGAGGATTTTTAACTTTTAGCGGAAAATGGCAATAAAGCCCATTATAAAAAGCACATCTGCCATTTCAGTAACTAAGCAATAGATACATATTACTTAGTTAAAACTCACAGACAACGCGAAATTGTGGAAAATCGAAAAAATTAGGGTCAAGAAAGCCTGTAAAAATGTGGCCTATTTCAAACTCGCTAAAATAAGGCCCGTAGCTGCAAATCTTGGCCTCTCCACGTATAAAAATACCTGAATGACGCTTAAAACGGCTTAAATTAGCGATTTTTTAACGAGCCCTTTATTTATCAGGGTTTTTAACAGGCAAAATGAGGTAAATTGACATTACGAACGCTACAAAACCAAAAGTTGAGACAATTATCATAGATGTGAGAAGCCCAATTCTATTTACGAAAGCACTCAACGCAGAAAGCATTAAACTTGCAACTCCCCAGGAGATTCCCATACCTAAACTTGATGCAGCACCTTTCTGCTCCGGCAGTAGGTCCTGCATATACACGACATTTGCCCCCATTGTTGCAAACAAAAATAAAAATGCAATTAGAAACCAGAGGAGCATAAAGTAAACATTTTTCGTAGCAAAGAACAACCCAAGAAACAAAGTACCCAACAAAAGCGAAAAAATATTTACTACTTTGGGATTAAACTTGTCGGAAAGTATTGCACCAAAATACGTCCCGAGCATTCCGCTTATGCGAGAACCGGTCAGGAAATATCCACCCCAGATTGGGGCATATCCCACCTCTACAAGATATAATGGAATAAAGGTAGAGAGCCCAATGATCACAAAACTCCTCAAAATATTTACAGACAGCAGTATTTTTACTCCCTGCTTTGTGATTGCTTTCAGAAATGCAAAATTATTGGAAACTTTTTCTATTTTTGTTTTCTTTTTGTTGATGTAAAAAAGCGAATACACAATCATTGCAATTGCAATGACACCAAAAATAGAAAGATATGGCATTTTCTTCATACCGAAACATGCAACAAAATAGAGAATCATTACAGGGGCAAGAGCAGAGCCAAATGTTCCGCCAATAGAAAACACAGACATTGCAGTATGTGCTTTATCGAAATTTGCATCGTGCACAAGCACGGCTGCATTCGGGTGAAAAAGTGAATTGCCCAGCATACCTATTGAAAGAAATACGACAAGCAAAAATACTGTGTGAGCTATACCTATGAGAGGAACAAAAATCGCTGAAAGCAGAATACTGACAATTACGAGCAAAGGTTCCCCAAACCTGTATCCAAGGTATGCACCGAACGGCTGCAAAAATGCCGTGGCAACACCTAAAAGTGAAGGTATAAGTGCTGCACCTCCCTGTGTTAGTGCAAACTCACCCATAAGAATTGGCAAAAGCGGTTTCAATACTCCGGCATACCAATCCACCGTGAAGTGAGAAAACAAAAGAGATACAAGTACAAAATTTTTATTTTTCTTCATCATCTTTTCCAGCCCATGATAAAATAATATCCGCAAAATTACTCATTGAAATATTTTTATTTACGAGTACCTGGATTCCATAGTCATCAAATACATACCTGGGGCCTGGAGACTTAATGTCTTCCTTCAAAACTATCAGATCAATTCCATTCTTCGCAAGGAATTCGGCTGTCTTAATCCCTTTGCCCTTTTCCACGCGGGAGAAAGGGTTTTTAATCGTTTCTGCTTTTATAAGTTTACCGTTTTCAAAAGTAGCAATATAAAAATACTCCGAGCTTCCAAATTCGTTAGAAATTTCGTTAAAATTGGAAAGTGGCAGTGCAACAACAAAATCTTTCTTTTCTGCAGGCTCATAGTGAATCATTACAGAGTCCACATGGGGGATTTTTTTCTTAATTGCCTTTTCCATTTCCGAGACAATTTTGTGCGCTTTCTCGAGATCCCTTGTCTTTAATTCTACTACGATATCAATAAATTTATAACTTCCAGAATTTCTCCCGGAAATATCTTTAACTTGCTTAACCATTGGAAAGCTTAAAACAATTTCCTTTGCATTGTCCAATGTATGATAATCAAGCGATGCGTCAAGGAGCACTCTGATTGCATCCATTGCAACTTCATAACCCGCCTTGAAAATAAGCACCGCAACGATCACTGCGGCAACTTTATCTGCGTAGTAAATCTTGAAAAATGAAGCACCCAGCCCTAAAACAATGACGAACGACGAGAGCATATCCGAGCGGACATGCTGAGCATCTGCAATAAGCCCTGGGGATTCTTCGGCTTTTCCTATCCGCATTTCGTAAGAAGAAAACAAAAATGTAACAAGTATAGCACAGAGTTCCACTGAAATTGCAACAAAGATATGCTTCAGGTCATATGGGTTTTTCTCAAACAAAACTTTTCTGAGGATTTCATAACCTGCAAAGAAAATTGCAAACGATGTAAAAAGTTCAATGAGATTTTCAAGTTTATACATCCCAAAAGGAAACGCTTTCGATTTTTTGTTTGACAGCTTTACTCCTATAAGCAGCGCAATAGACGCAACAATATCACTTGAGGAATGAATTGCATCAGCAATAAGCCCGACGCTATTACTAAAAAAACCTGCGGCGAACTTTCCCGCCGCAAGGGTGATATTCATTAAAAGCCCAAGACTAACTACTCGCTCTTTCCTATTCACGCTTTTCTAAACAAATCCTTGTAGTTATAAGCAGTTTTATAAATTTCCATTAACTTTTCTTTGCTTAGCGGCTCTCTTGCATTTATATATTCGTTTTCTGCATTTCCGTCGTCTTCAATTGCCATATCAGCAAGTTTTTCCAGATCTTCGTATTTTACGCCTAACTCTTTTAATGAAACGAAAGCATTTACCTTTTTCATCCAGTGAACTATCCGCTCGATTGCTTTTGTGGGTGAATCAGTTGATAAAACATTTTTCCCAAATGTCTTTAGCCTGTCTGCATGGATGTCCTTTGTATGATAAAGAAATGCAGGCATAAGTGCAGCAAGTCCCCTGCCGTGTGCAATGCCGTAAACTCCAGAGATAGGATGCTCCATTCTATGCATCGGGAAAGGCCCGCGCCTGCCTGCAGAAGGAAATCCCGATAGTGCCAGTGTGGAAATCCAGGAAAGAGATTCTCTTGCCTCAATATTCTTCAGGTCATTAAAAACTACTTCTCCCTGTTTCATTGCTTCTTTTATCAAGGCTTCGGAAACTCTATCACTTACAGGTGCACTTGCATGAGAGGAAAGGTAACTTTCAAAGATGTGCGTTATCATATCTATCACACCATCGATCGTCTGCTTTTGCGGGACTGAAAGAGTGAGCAATGGATCTACGATAGAAGTTTTAGGGAAAAGTGCCCTACCGAATACTGCACGCTTGCTTCTCGTTTTCGAATTCGTTATAACTCCGCCTGAATCTGCCTCGGAACCAGTTGCTGCAACAGTAATTACGGCAAGAATGGGAAGAGTCTTTTCTGGCACTTTTGCCTTTGGAGGTTTTTCACAAAAGTCCCAGATATCTCTACCAGTAGCAGCAACGACCGATATTCCTTTCGTTGCATCTATGACGCTTCCTCCTCCGAGTCCAATGAGAAAATCCACATTGTTTTCTCTGGCTAACCTGCCACCTTCATTTACCGTATCACTCTCAGGGTTGGGCTCAACTTTGCAAAATTCAATAAATTCAACTCCATTTTCTTTTAACAATTTCTCGGCTTTGTCCAGCAGGCCGGAACTTTTTGCATAGTGCCTGCCAGTGATAAGCAAAGCTTTCTTTCCCAATAAACTTGCTTCTTTTCCTAATTTTGAAAACTCTCCTTTGCCAAATACGATTTTTGTAGGCAAATCAAAAACAAAGTTATCCATTGTACAGACACCTCCTTGCTTTCCGTTTACATCTTATTCAATATTAGTTTTTTCACAATAAACATTCAAGTAATATATTAAAGTTTACAAGCCTTAAAATAAAAAAACCGCCCTAAAGAAGGGCGGTTAGCAAATCTAATTTAGGACGGAACTTAGCCTTCTATTTCTTCAAATTGGTCTTTAGTTGCACCGCAAAGCGGGCAGGTCCAATCGTCAGGAAGTTTTTCAAATGGAGTCCCAGGTGCAATGCCTTGAGTGTCGTCACCCTGCTCAGGGTCGTAAATGTAGCCACAAATCATGCAGCGATACTTTTTCATACAAAACCTCCTTTAAAACTCTTTAAACACTTCTTTTGGAGCACCACACACAGGGCACTTCTCTGGTGCTTCGCCCACTACAGTGTAGCCACAAACCGGACAAATGTATATTTTATCGAGTTTTACATCTTTTTTCTCAGTAAGTTCCTTTTTTACATTGTCGTAAAGTTCCCTGTGAAGTTTCTCTGCTGAAAGTGCAAAGTTAATTGAACGCAAAGCACCACTTTCTTTCTGGAGTTCCGCAACTGCTTTATAGGCAGGATACATCTCTTCAATTTCGAAATTTTCGCCTTCTCGTGCTGCCTGAAGATTCTCTTCTGTTGAATTTACTCCGCCTAGTTCTTTCAGGTGATTTGTTGCATGAACCTGTTCTGCATAAGCAATTGCTCTAAAAAGCCTTGCAACATCTTTGTATCCTTCCTGTTCTGCTTTGTTAGCAAATGCAAGATACTTCATGTGAGCCTGGCTCTCGCCTGCAAATGCGTCTGATAAATTTTTTTCCGTCATTTTTTTCATAAGACACCTCCTATCTTTAATCGTTTTAATTATACAGCAACTGCAAGAACTGTCAATCGTAATTTGCAAATTATTTTATCATTTTTATTTTTTTTTAATTATGATAAAATTAAAAAAATTACAAAGGAGGGTTTTTATGGTAAAAATTGACGAAATTGAGGGTATCGGAGAAAAGTATGCTAAAAAGCTAGTAAAAGCAGGAATTAAAACTGTAGAGGATTTGCTTGAGAAAGGTGTGACCAAAAAAGGACGCAGCGAACTTGCTAAACTCACTGGCTTATCTGAAAAGTTGATTCTAACATGGGTAAATCATGCAGATCTGTTTAGAGTTAAAGGCATTGGAAAGCAATATGCAGAACTTCTGGAGGCAGCAGGTGTTGACACAGTTGTAGAGCTTTCCAAAAGAAACCCGGAGAATTTGCTTAACACTATGATTAAGACTAACGAGAAAAAGCACCTTGTGAGGGCACTCCCTTATCTAAAACAGGTTAAGAAGTGGGTAGAGCAGGCAAAAAAACTTCCAAGAAAAGTTTCATATTGATTTCTTTTTCATAGGGTTTGAATCAGTAACTTTTATCTCCTGCCCGGAGAAAAGGTTTGCAATGTTGACCCTATGGGTGTAAATAAGTAGTATGGCAAGAAGCATAGACGAAATAGTATAATAAATTGGTGCGCTAAAAAGAATCATATATACTGGGATCATAGCAATAGAGACAAGATTGGAAAGCGAAATATACTTTTTAATCCATAAAACTGTAAAGAATGTAAGTGCACCAAGTAGCGTGGGCAAGGGTGCAAGTGCTGCAAGTGCCCCATAAGTGGTAGATGCACCTTTGCCACCTTTAAACTTCATAAAAATAGAAAAATCGTGTCCAGTAACGACAACAAATGCTGAAATAGCAGAAGTTATCGGATTGTGAAATAACAAGTTAGCAAGTAAAACTGCAAAAAACCCTTCTGCAAAGTCAAGTAAAAAGACGATAAAAGCAGCTTTTAAACCCAGGTATTGCGCAACATTTGCAAATCCAATATTCCCGCTTCCTTTTTTTGTGATGTCCGTTTTATAAAACACTTTTCCTACGATGTACCCTGCAGGAATTGTACCAATGAAATAGGAAATAATCACTACAATTGCGATTTTCATTGAATTTTTACCTCCTTTTTATCAAAAACAAGTGTGAAAACGACTTCTTGTCCGAAGCTCCAAACTTTTTAGCTGCAGGCTTATAATGTTTTAAAAATTCCTTTGCAATACATTCTTCGTCAAAGTAATCTTCGTAAAAGAAAATACCCTTCGCTTCAGCAAATTGAAGTAAGTAGTCTATGTGCCAGTGAAGGTACTTAATCTCGGTAAAGTATCGTAGAACTCTACGCTTGTATCCTGATTTTGCACTGCCGATGTAACAGTATTCACCCTGCAAGAATTTAAAGCTTCCCAATCTTCCAATCTTTACTTTAACTGACTTTCGTAAAGAAAAAAGTAGAAGATATGTACCTTTCTTGTCAGGATTTAATTCTCGACTCAATAATTGCCCTAAGTCTGTCAAATTCTTCCTCTCTTGCTTTTAGTACAGGATGCTTCGGCACGAAGTTGCATGGGTTTTGTGCTTCCGTTGAAATTTCGTAGGTGCCTATCCACCTCGCTATTCTTTCAATTTCCATTTTGTCAGTTCCTATGAGCGGCCGATATACAGGAAAGTCCACCCCTTTTTGTATAACGCGAATATTTCTAAGAGTCTGGCTTGCAACCTGGCCAAGTGAATCTCCCATTACTACGCCTTCTGCACCTATTTTCTTTGCAATTCTTACACCCTCTGTAAGTATTCTATGCTTGCAGAAAATACAAAGATACCTTAGCCTATTTTCCTCTCTCAGTATTTCTGAGGCTTTTTGTAAAAATTCGTTGTGGTCAACGACTATTAAGCGTACTTTAGGATCAAAAAGAACAAAGTGTTCAACTAATTTTTCTACTGTTCTTAATTCACTATCCGTTTTTTTGAAGTGTAAAAATACAATTCTTGCACCGCGGCGCATCATCTGAAAAGCAGCCACAGGTGAATCAATCCCACCAGAAAGAAGTGCTACTACTTTACCCTGTTCTCCAAGTGGCAACCCCCCAGCGCCCTGAAATTTTTCTGAATAAATGTAGGCACTATCCGGTAAAATTTCAATACCTATAAATAAATCCGGATGATTTAAATTTACCAAAAGGCCTGTTGCTTCTTTTACTGCGCCTCCCACTACGCGTTCTACATCAGGACTTTTTATAGGATACTTCTGGTCAAGTCTTTTTACGCGTACGGCAAATGCCTTGATTTCAGGCTTTTCCTTTACTTTATTTAGTGTAAAGTTTATTGCAGTTGCTTTTAACTTTTCGATGTGTTTTTCAGATTTTATCGCAGGGCTGAAAGAAACTACGCCAGGCACAAATTGCAGTCTTTTGTAGTCCAAATCGTTCCCTTCTACGATAATCCTGCCGCCGTATACCTGCACACTACTTCCTGGCAGCACCTTTTCTATGTGCTCTTTAAGCTTCGTTTTTAACTTTATTTGCGCTCTTCTGCCTTTAGTTCCTATTTCACCAAATCTACAAAGGATTACCTCTCTCATTAAATTCCTCTCTTTCTTTTTGACAGGGCTTTCAGGTTTTCTGTGCACTCCTCACCGTTTTTAGCAAACATCTCGCAGAAAAGCCTGTCCAGTGCACTTTTGTCACTGTTCGTTACCACGGCCTGCTCGTGTGCCTCTCTTAAAACTACGGGATACCCGTTGCCCTTCTCCATCTGACTAAGCAGAAGCTTATGCATTATTTCAAGCACTTTTTTATTTTCGAATACAAAACCAGGGATTTCTATGCGCACTACTTCTCTTTGCTTTAAGTAGAAAAAGTAGACAGGATTTTCGTAGAATTGCAGGATCGGCACATTGCTTTTAAAAACTGCAGACCTTTCCCCGTTTTTAAGAAGATACTCAAACACATCTACATCTTCGAGTTGGTCAAATTTTTCAACTTCTTTTTTGGAATACTTAAAAATCGTTAAAGCGGCAACTTTTATAAGCCCTATAACATCTTTTGAGTGACTGCCGCTTACATACCCTGCGATTGGTAAGTTCTTTTCCTTACTCTTTTTGAATAAATTTTCGAAGCGTTCCACAAAAAGTTTTTTAAAGTCGTCGCTTCTATTTTTAATCTCCCACTGGATCAGCGTCCCGTCGATTAAAGAAAGCATTGGTAAGTTATCCCTGTAGAATTCTTCAATTACTTGAGCAAGTGCTATGCTTTCTCCAAGAAGCATTTTTGCTTCCAAAAGTTCGCCTCGAACAACAAGTTTTCTGCCATTTACCTCTTCGTAAAGGTCGTTATCCTTGTAGTAAATTTTTGGCCTCGAGTCAGAGTAGAAAAAAGCATTCTGTCCATAACCAATTGCAGCAATGCCAATGTTTATAAGATAGTAAGGAAAAATAAAGTCCGGATCTATAGGAATTTCGGATCCATCCGTAGCAGCTACCACATAATCCGAAGCATCACTTTCTAGAAAAAATTTGTTAGAAGGTTCTTCTTCTGGAAAAGCGACAAAGTAAGGAAAAGCGCTAACATCAATAGTAGAGATTTTTTCTTTCTCTACTTTAATAAGGATGTCGGCAGCCTCTTTTACGATTGATTCCTTTATGTGCTTGAGCCCTACTTTTTCCTTAACAATGCCACTTATTTCTGGTAATATTTTTTCAAAAATCAGCATAGTTTATTATATAACAAATTTATAAAATTGTACTCTATTCTATAATGTTTTCATACTAAGTTTGCCAATACTTTCTGTAGTTCTCGTTTCAATAGAAATACTAGCAAAAAAAACTAAAAGTAAATATCGGTTTATCAGTACTTATTGCAGTATTTTTACTTGCTATTTCCGAAGGGTTTAATTTAACCCCTACTATTACCTCTTTATTTACTGTAATTAAAAAGTTAGAAATCCGGGACTTAATTCTTATCGTAGTCACAATTACATACTTTGCTAATCTGCTGAAATACTCTGGATTTTTGGAAGACATCGTTAAAAGTTATTCTACATTTTTGCCGTAAAAAGTGTTTATTCCTTTATTCGCGTTTATAATAGGTGCGCTGCCTATGCCTGGGGGCACTTGTTTCTGCTCCACTCGTGGAAAAAGGCAGCAGCGAGTCAAATCTGGATAGAGAAGAAAAAGCCGTAATAAACTTTTGGTTCAGGCACATCTGGGATCTATCCTCCTCTCTTTATCCAGAGATGATTCTGGCATCTATCATACTATCAGTCCCCATAATGCAAATTATTAGAATACAATATCCCATATCAATCGCGATGTTTGTGAGTGGCGCTTTGTTTTTACTTCCTCTAATAAAAACGAGGGGTAGAACAAAAAATAAAACAGACATAAGTGCCTGGACTATGCTTACCAGTTCAAGCCGATTATCGTAGTAATTTTGCTGATTCTTGCCCTTAGGGTTTCTGTCGTCGTATCTACGCTGATCTGAATAGTCTACATAGTTATCGTTAAAAGGACTTCGCTTAAAACTTTAAAAGCATCGATAAACTATACTTTGCTGTTAAAACTTGCCTTTCTGATGTTTGTAATACTATACCTGAAACACATTGCAATGCACGGAACGATTATTTCTTCTATATATACTTACTTAACGCAAAAGGGCATTCCGGGCTTCTCAATTTTGTTCTTCATACCATTTATCGTAGGAGTTTTGAGTGGGGCGGGAACGGCAATGGTAGGCGTGTCGTATCCAATGCTAATCTCTCTTATTAAGTATCCTACTTTTAATCCCGTCTATTTGTACATTGCTTTTTTAGGTGGATGGACAGCGCTCATGCTAACGCCGACACATCTTTGTCTCTCACTTACGATAGAATACTTTAATGCAGAATTGGAAAGTACATACAGGTTACTCGTAAAAAATATTTTGCTCTGTTAGTAACTTCACTCCTTGCACTTTTATTTATTAAATAAACGATTAGTAAATGGAGTATAAAGTTAAGCACAACAAAATGCCCTGCATTCGGAGCGGAATCACAAGAGACGCTCAAAAGCAAAATTGCAAACAAAAAGAATTATCCCATATTTAAAAACTATAACACTAAAAGGGCACCTCTTCCGGCAGGTGCCCTTTTAAATTTATGTGTGAGCCTACAAAATTAGGCATACTTTTTACGGATTCTGGAAGTCTTTAAGAATTGCTTGTGCTTCTTTCTGGGCTTCGTCCATTGCAGCTTTTGGAGTCATCTGTCCGTTGTATGCAGCCTGTAGATACTTGTGGAAAATGTTTCTTACCTGTGCGAGATCGTGACAGGAGAATTCCGGGCCTGCATACTTCAAAAGTTCTTTAACTTTAGCTGCTTGCGGAACCTCTTTGAGATGCTGTTTCATAACATCAAGATCGTATGCACTCTTTCTCGTTGCAATGTATCCAGTATTAATACTAAAGTCTGCAACATACTTTGGTTGTGTAACGAATTCGATAAACTTCCATGCAGCATCCTGTTTTTCTTTTGGTACATTCTTAAACATGTAGATGTTTCCGCCGCCGGTTACCGTTGCATAAGTTCCTTTCTTTTTGCCAGGTACTGCCATAACGCCTACATTAAATTTAGAGCCCTGGAGTATTCCGTTAAGACCTGATGTTGAGTGAAGAATAAATGCAGCTCTGCCATTTTCAAAGTCTGGCACTGCCGTATTCCAGTTCTTCTGAACGCCTTCAGGCATTGCATGATATTTGTGTGAAAGGTCGATATAATACTGCACTGCTTCAATTACGCGTGGATCATTAAAGTTCATCTGTGCAGGGCCTTTGAAGATGTTTGTTCCATTGCCAATTGCAAGCGGTTGGAATAACCAATAAGGCCAACCTGATGGCCACTCAATACCCCAGCGCACTACTTTTCCGTCTTTATCTTTTTTTGTTAATTTTGATGTGACTTCTGCAAGTGACTGCCAGCTGTCAGGTACTGGAAGGTTATTTTCCTTAAGAAGGTCAGCATTGTAATACATTAATGCAACACTTCTCTGGAAAGGAATACTCCAGATCTTACCCTCATACTTTGAGTTTGCAAGGAACTGCGGGAAGAAGTCGTTCAAGTAGGCCTGTCCGTTAGGCATACTATTGATGTAACTGTCGAGCGGAACAATGTAACCTGCATCAATTAAATCGTAAAGATCAGTTGCAAGCATAATTGCAAGCGCAGGTGGTTCTCCACCGCCATTAATAACTGTCTTAATTGCTTTCTCAACATCAGTATATCCACCTGAATAAACAGGTTTTACTGTGATGTTTGGATACTCTTTGTGGAATGCTGCCGCATAACTATCAAGCAATTTTGCTTCTGGCGCAAGAGTAGATACAGGGAAGTAAATTTGAATTGTTACCTCCTTTTGTGTATTTTGTTGCTGGTTTTGTTGATTGTTTTGGTTGTTGTTCTGCTGTGGCGCTTTTTTAGGTGCACATCCTGCAAAAACGATAGAGAATGACACTACGAGCACGAGCAGCACGAGCAGAAGTTTTTTAGAAAACATTTTCATAAACACTACCTCCTTTGAAGTCATATAATTTGTATTTATAACTTTTCATGCGTTTTAGTTATCTTTAACCACCTCCCTTACTTTATACCAGAATAAAGAAAACTATTAATAAAGCGCTTCTGAAAGACAACAAATGCAATAAGCAGCGGCGCAACGACAATAAGCGTAGCAGCAGCAAGTAGAGGCCACTGCGCTCCAATTTCGCCAAGCTGTGTAAAACGCACGAGTCCTACGGTAAGAACGCGTGCCTTATTACTTGAGGTAACGACGAGAGGCCACAAGAATTCATTCCAGTGCCATGTAACAGAAGAAATAGCAAAAGCAAGAAGTGTTGGGATAGCAGGAGGAAGATAAACATGTATAATAAGCTGCCACCAATTACACCCGTCGATTATACCTGCCTCAACTAGTTCGTATGGAACCTCAAGAAATGCCTGCCGCATTAGGAAAGTGCCAAAGGCCGAACCAAAGTACGGCAAAGCAATTGCAAGTAGAGTATCGTATAATCCTAACTCTCTTATTGTTGCAAAGTTTGGAACGAGAAGCGCCGTTGTAGGAATCATGAGTTGCAATAAGATAAAGAACAATAGCCAGCGCTTTCCAACAAATTCGTAATTTGCAAAAGCAAAGCCCGCAAATACTGCAGTAACGATTTGAATTCCAAGGATAAGCGAAACAACGATTATCGTATTTTTATAGTAAAGGAGGAAAGGTGCCATGTGCCAGGCACGAATGTAATTAGCAAAAGAAAAAGAGCCACCGAACCATATACTCCCTGGGCCAATTGGAGAATTAGGCGGCCTGAATGATGCAGCAATTGCCCACAAAATTACTGATGCCCAGAGTAAACTCAGGACGGCTGCCACAAGCGCAATTACAAAACTATTTATTCTTTTCTTTATGTGCTTTGTTTTTGGAATAGAGTTATGCGACACGCCTGTCCTCCTTTCTCTCTGAAAGAGCAAAGTTTCCAATAGTAAAAATTAAAATAAACGCAACGAGGATGACGGTAAGTGCAGCAGATTTGCCTACATCCTGATAGTTGAACCTCATTTCCCACAAGTAATACAGCAAAACATTACTCGCATCACTTGGCCCACCCTGCGTAAGAACGAAAATGTGGTCTATTATCTGGAAACCGTCAATGAAAGCGATTGTAGTAACGAAAAGCGTCGTGCGGCGAAGCAATGGAAATGTGATGTACCACAGACGCTGTAAATAGTTTACTCCGTCAATATCGGCAGCTTCAAATACATCAGTGGGAAGATTTTGCAAACCCGCAAGATAAAAGATCATAAAGTAACCAGCGCTCTTCCATATAGCAACTATCATTACGGCTAAAAGTGCAAGGTGCGGATTTCCTGTCCAATTTTGAGGCCCGTGGTATCCAAACCACTGAAGAAAAAGGTTAAACAGCCCGTAATTTGGCGTAAAGAAGTACATCCAGACTGTAGCCGCACTAACCATTGGAAGGATTGTAGGATAAAAGAACCCCAATCGAATAAAGCCAATTCCTTTTATTGCCCTGTTTACGAGGAGAGCAAATAAAAATGCCAGAATAACACTAATCGGGACGACCCCTGCCACATAGATAATAGTATTCCATAAAACTTGATGGAATGTAGGTGACTTAAAGAGTTCTACATAGTTTTGTAACCCAATAAAAGTAGGTACTCTAAATCGTGGCACATTTAGTTTTAAACGAAAGAAGCTTTGATAGATTGAAAGTACCGTTGGCCAGGCGGTAAACATCAAAACTACGATAAATGTAGGAAGAATTAAGAGCCATGGGATAATTGAAGACTTCAAATCAGCGTGTTTGTTTACAACTGTTTTAGCCATTAACATCTCCTTTCTTTTTTGTATTATAGAAAGTAAATGTTTTTTGTCAACGAAATAGGCTAAAGTAAAATTAAAGACCTTCGTCAAAGTCTTCGAAGCAGTCTTTAAGAATAAAGAACAGGTGTTCCGCAAACATGGATTTTCTTTAAAAACAAATTATCATAAGTTCTTCGTCTACATAAAAGAACTTCATGCTGTACCACAACCAATACTTATGGAGTGTTTTAAAAGTGCATCTCAAAACGGCGAAAAGAAAAATAAGTTTGCTTGATAATTGCAGGAGAAGAAAATGTTTAGTCGAAAATAAGGAAAAGAATAAGAAGCCTCCTTAAAAGCAACTTTAAGATTGGAAAAAATTCATTCTGAAGGACCTTGCGAGCGAAGAATCTCTGCCATAACAACCTTCCCCTTCCAAGCATGTCACTCTGAGCACAGTGAAGACTCTCTACCTTAACGACCTTACATTTTGTTTACATTAAAAACTTCAAACTGCACGCCAATTTCTTATGAGGTCCTTCGCTCGCTAACACTCGCTTGAGGACGACTCCATTCCTGTTACTCTGAGCAAAGCGAAGAGTCTCTGCCCTAACGGCAGTGCACTTCGTTGCTATTAAAGATTACTTACAGACTGTTTTGTCAAAAACGGCTCAGAATGTCAAAATTACCCCAAACAAACCCTGTATTTATCAGTGCCAGTTTAAAAATCGCTAATTTAAGACCCATAGACGCAAATCTTGAGAAAAATCGGGTAATTATACCTGCAAAATGCGTTAAACGGCCTTATTTTAGGGCATACGAAAATTGCAACAAAGCCTGTATTTATCAGTATTTCTTAAAAATCACTTCAAAATTATCAATTTGAATAAAATTGGCAAAAATGGAAATCCGTATAAATAGAGGCCTCCTTAAGTGTCAAAAGTGGGCAAAATTTGGCCGAAAACCGAAAAATTGTTCGCTATAGAAAAATATCGTATTACACCAGGAATTATCTACTGTTTAATCATTTATTGCAATCTTACAGCCGAAAAATCCCAGAGATTTATAACTATAGCGATAAATGTGTAGGATTCTAGGTTATGGGTAGGTGTATAATATAACTTATGAAGTTTCGTCATTCGTAAACGACTTTTGTTAGGTTACTAATATAAACAGTATTATTTTCCCACAAAGACTGATAGATCAAACATAGAAAACTTAAGTGAAAATTATTAAGATGAATTTAAATCTTAAAAATTACTATTTACAGCAGAAAACCCATTAAATTTATCGATAAACAGTGGTGCCGAGGGACGGAATTGAACCGCCGACACGGGGATTTTCAGTCCCCTGCTCTACCGACTGAGCTACCTCGGCAAAGAGTGGTGGGCGAAAGAGGATTCGAACCTCTGACTTCTTGCGTGTAAGGCAAGCGTTCTACCGCTGAACTATCCGCCCATAAAAGTGGTGCCGGGAGTGGGACTTGAACCCACACGTGTCTCCACATGCGCCCCTTAAACGCACGCGTCTGCCAATTCCGCCATCCCGGCACTTTACTTTACCTTAACGCACTAAAATACTTTAAATACAGCCAGATATATTGAAGTTAGTACAAATGCAATTGAGAAAATAGTTGCTAACCTATCGAGGAGTTTATCCTTAGGGCTTTTTGAGTGAAATACTGTTGCTCCGCCAGATATTGCTCCAAGGCCAGCACCTTTTGGGCTCATAAACAAAATTGCCAATGTTGCACCCAACGCAAAAATCAAATCTAATGTAATTACTATAATTGCTCCTGTCGTCATCTTATCTTTACCTCGCTCACGCTCATATTATACGGATTTGGGTTTTTATTTCAAGACTTTTTGTAAACATTTTTTTATTTTTCTTCAAGTACATCTATAGCAGGGAGAGAATGGCCTTCAAGGAACTTTAAAAAAGCACCTCCACCAGTAGAAACATGGGTAATTTTCTTATCTGCACCAAATCTTCTTAATGCAGCAGCAGTTTCCCCTCCACCAGCAACGGCAGTTACGCCCTCAAGCGTGCCAATAAACTCAGCAATGTCGTAAGTGCCTTTTGCGAATTGTTTAATTTCGAAAACTCCCAGTGGACCGTTCCAGACGATGGTTTTCGCTTTAGAAAGCTCGTTCTTAAAAATCTCAACGGTTTTTGGTCCTATGTCCACACCTATCTCGTCTCCTGGAATCTCTTCTATATCTACGACTTTAGAAGGTGCACCTTCTTTTATTTCAGGTGTGACGACGACATCTGCAGGAAGAATGACTTTGATTCCCTTTTCTTTTGCCTCTTTCATTAACTCCTGGGCAAACGAAAGTTTCTCGTCCTCACAGAGAGAGTATCCAATTTTGTAACCTTTTGCTTTCAAAAATGTAAAGCACATCCCGCCACCAATAAGGAATGCGTCAACTTTATTCATTAAGTTTTGTATAACGCCAATTTTATCGGACACTTTGGCACCACCAAGTACTGCAACAAATGGATGTTCGGGTGCAGTGAGCACTTTAGTTAAAGCGTTGATTTCTTTTTCCATTAAAAGGCCGGCAACTGCTGGAAGGTAAGATGCAACGCCAACTGTTGAGGCAGCAATTCTATGAGCAGTTGCAAAAGCATCATCAACATAGACTTCTCCAAGAGACGCAAGTTCCCTTGCAAACTCAGGGTTGTTTTCTTTTTCCTCTTTATGGAAACGAAGATTCTCAAGTAGAACGATATCTCCGTCCTTCATACTAAAGACTTCTTTTTTAACTTCCTCTCCAATACAATCATCTAACTTCTTTACAGGCCGATTAATTAACTCAGAAAGGACTTTAGCTACAGGGTCCAACCGCAAATTGGGAACTACCCTGCCTTTAGGCCGCCCCAGGTGAGTCATAAGAATTACTTTAGCATTATTTTCGATCAGGTAATTAATCGTCGGTAGCGCGGCCCGTATTCTAAAGTCGTCCAATACTTTGCCATCAGGACTAAGAGGAACATTAAAGTCTACTCTTACTAGAACCCTTTTATGAGAAACATCTATGTCTCTTACCGTTTTCTTGCTCATCTGCACCCTCCCCTTTATTTTTTAAAATCCAGCTTTTTCAGAAAGTAGTTTTGCAAGATCTACAACCCTGCAGGAGTAACCCCACTCGTTATCGTACCAACTTACGACATGCACGAAATTATCAATTACTTTTGTAGTCAAAGCATCTACGATGCCAGAATAGGTAGTGCCTTTGTAGTCAGTGGAGACAAGCGGTTCTTCAGAATAACCAAGAATACCTTTCATGTAAGTTTCGTGGGCTTCTTTCATTATTGCGTTTACTTCCTCTGCAGAAGTTTTTCTCGTCATTGCCGCGTCAAATACCGTAATAGAAACCGTTGAAGTAGGTACACGAATTGCCATACCATCAAGTCTACCTTTCAATTCGGGAATAACGAGGGTAACTGCCTGTGCAGCACCTGTCGTCGTAGGAACGATATTTATAGCTGCAGCTCTTGCTCTCCTCCAATCTTTTTTGTGTGGGGCATCCAGTAATTTCTGGTCAACCGTATATGAGTGAACCGTAGAAAGATAACCTGTCTCGATACCTATTTTGTCCTGCAATACCTTTATCACTGGTGCAATACTGTTCGTCGTGCAGGAAGCGTTTGATATTATCGTGTGCTTTGACGGATCCAACAGTTTGTCGTTTACGCCAAGGACTACGGTAATGTCTTCACCTTTTGCAGGGGCAGTAATAATAACCTTTTTTGCACCCGCCTTCAAATGCATTTCTGCTTTTTCTCTTTCTCTAAAAACGCCTGTTGCTTCAATAACGATGTCTACACCAAGATCTCCCCACGGTAATTTCTCGGGATCTCTCTCCGTAAGCATTATTACTTTTTTACCGTCAATCGTGATGTATCCGTCACCAACCTGTATGTCTCTTTCCCATGCTCCATAGTTTGAGTCATGCTTTAAAAGAAATGCAAGTTGGTCGTTTGGAAATAAATCGTTAGTTGCAACAATTTCTAATTCTGGATAAGTGTCGAACATTCTTTTAAATACTTGTCTACCTACTCTACCTAAGCCGTTAATTGCTACTTTTGCCATATTACTACCTCCTTAATATTATTTTGTTTTTAGGAATATTTTACAGTATTTCAGTGATTAGTCAACCTTCGTTTGCTGCTTGAAGGTATTTTAAGTAGTTTTCGATACTTTACTACAGTTCTTCTTTTTATATTTAACCCACTTTTTGAAAGAATGTTTGCGATTTGTTCATCAGTCAAAGGATGGGTTTTGTCCTCGCTACTTACAAGTTCTTTTATTTTTATTTTCAACTCTTCGTCGTTATACGGTTTGGACTTATGTTGTAAAAAGTATTTGATAGGGAATATACCCACTGGCGTTTCAATGTATTTATTTTGTACAAGGCGAGAAACAGAACTTTCGTCGGTTCCCAGATGTTGTGCAACTTCACTTACTGTATGCTTCAAGGGAAACGGGATTATACCACTAAGAAACCTTTCTTCATTATTAGCAACAAAATTACCAACCTCAAGCAACATTTTTCGCCTTTCTAAAAAACTCTGCAAAGTCCACTTTGCCTGCTCGGCCATTCTTACAAATTCACTATCGGTATTCTTTTTATTATTCTTTAAAATTTTCAAATAATTATCGTTAATGAAAAACTTCCTCATAAATTTATCGTTTAAGTGGGCTTCAAAACCGTTTTCTGTCTGCAAGATGTAAAGGTCTGGGACTATAATTTTTTTAATATGGCTTTCTTTAAAGGCAAGCCCAGGCGATACTGTAAAGTGAGAAATTTTTTCCCTGAGTGCTTTCAAGGTATCAACTTTAAGGCCAGTTTTTTTGGAAAGGATAGAGTAATTTTCGTCGCCGAGATCCTTAAGGTGGTTTAAAATAATGTGTTTTATCTTTGGGCTTACTTTTTCTTGAGATTCAAGTTGCAAAAGAAGGCACTCAGGAAGATTGCGTGCAGCTATGCCAGGGGGGTCCAGGCTTTGCACAATTTTTAATGCTTTTTCCACATCTTTTAGTGAGACATTGAGCTGCTTTGAAACGCTACCTAATGGCATAGTAAAATATCCGTCTTCGTTTAATCCTTTTATAATGAACTCTCCAACTCTTTCAGTCGTTTCGTCCAGATTGAGCATACGAAACTGATGCAAAAGATTTTCGTACATGTCCTCACTCTTCGCAATGTACTTTTCAAAGTCGTTGGGCTGAACCGTTTCCGGAGCATATCGCGCTTCCTCAATAAACGGGTTAGAAACTACCAATTGATTTACAAATTCGTTCAATTCAAGTAAATTCATCTCCAATACTCTGGCACGCAGGGCCATATAAGGAACGAACTTTAACTTTACTGACGGTTTTTGTTTATTTTTTACCATCTTTATTTATCACCTTCATAAGAATCTATAACTCTTCTTAGTCTATAGTAAATCGTTTGTTTTGATAGTTTCCCATTCGTTTTTCGCGACAACTCTCTGAAGGATAAAAATGGATAATTCAGTCTTAGCTCTACCACTTCTCGGTATTTAACAGGGAGGTTATCCAGCAGGCCTTCATCTTTCATTTTTTTAAGTATACTTATTTGTTGTGTTGAGGCATCAGATTGTCTTTTTATATTTGCGTATTCACAATTTGCTTTTCGGTTTGCACTATTTATTAGATTTTTGTTTACTGCATCTTGCTCCATAAACAAAAATGTGTTCATAGCGCCAATACTATACAAAAAAGTTTCTATGTTACTCCTTCCCTTAATGTATACGATACTTCCCTTTTGCAAGCTCTTTACATTAATTTTCTGCAGCAAACGAGAAACAAGTTGAGCAGCTTTATCGTCTACGAAACGCAATTCTAAATGGTAGAATGGTGGGGAAGACAATATGCCACATCCAAGAAAAATACCCCTAAGAAAAGCATAGATTCCCTCTGTCATTAGAGTAGAAACAAATTCCTCAATTTTTTCAAACGAGTATTCACGATTAATACCTGTTGAGATAAGTATTCGTCTGTTGTTTTCACTTTGCAGGATATCTTTGTCGCGTTTTATTTTTAATTGATCCATTATCCTTACGACCTTGCGTACTATGTTTATGTGAGAAAGAGAAAAAGACAACCCTCTTTCCTTGCCCAAGTAAACTATTCTACCGACGGAAACCAAAAATCCGTAGAATTCAGCAACGAGATCGTCAAACTTGCGGGAAAGCTCGTCCTTACAGAGCACATTTAGTGAAGACCTCCCAATACTTCCATAATGGCTGCTGCGATTCTTTCTGAGTTGTGTCGTACGACCTCCCCCCTTTCTGAGACAAAATTATCTACTATGTATTTTACATTATTCTTCTCAAAATTCGTAATATCAAAAATTACAGGCTCCGAACCGTATGCTTTGTACTTTTGGATGTAATAATTGCTAATCCTTCCGTTGTTTACCAACACATAATCGAGTACATTATTACCGATAATGCTTTTCAATACACGGACATGGTCAAAAGCAGTAAAGTGATCTGTTTCCCCTGGCTCTGTCATTATGTTACAGATATAAACTTTTATCGCCTTACTTCTTATTAATGTGTCGGTCAAAGATGCAAGGAGTAATGGTGGAATGACACTCGTATACAGACTGCCAGGGCCAAGCAGAATAACATCTGCCTCGGAAATTCTTTTTAATGCAAGTATGTACGGTTTAACTGTATCAGGTTCTATAAATACTCGTTTAATTCTTCCTTTGTGTTCTGTAATTTCTGCTTCCCCTTTTATAATACTCCCGTCTTCAAATTCTGCACAAAGTGTAATTTCATCCGTGGTAAAAGGCATAGCTTCACCTTTTATGTTGAGCATCTTACCGAGTTCAATTACGGCATCTCCAAAGTCACCGTACATTCTCGTTAAAGCTGCAATCATAAGATTCCCCATACTGTGACCGTTAAGACAAGAATTTTTTTCTCTAAAACGAAACGAAAGTAGTTTTCCTATTTTGGAGTTTTGGCCTGCAAGTGCAACTAAACAGTTTCTTAAATCTCCTGGAGGCAGGATTCCCATTTCTTTTCGCAACCTTCCAGAACTTCCTCCTGAATCTGCAACTGTTACAATTGCGGAAACTTTGACAAACTTATCTCTTAAGCCTTCCAATACAGTAGAAACGCCAGTTCCTCCACCAATTATAACGATACGCTTTTTAAGGTCTTCCTTCCGTCGTTCAAATACGATGTTCATTATTTCTTTCCGATTTTTCTCCGGAAGCAATGCTGAAGAAATGGAGCCCACCAATTCCCTGAGACCTAAAACGACGAGCGAAATTGCAAAAAACAAAGTGATAAAACCTACGATAACAATAACAGAACTACCAAAAGGTATTTTTCTCGCTATAGAAATAAGAAATACCTTTTTAAAGAAAGCAGTTTTTGAACCCGTTGAAAACCTGAAGTAGACTACTGCAACTGAATATAGCAACAGTAGTATGCCGAGAAAAATAGAAAACAGGTACCTTTTAATCTTTATACCAGGAAGTAGCCAACGCAAAAAAGGATGTCTTACAAACTTCATTTATCAATGTCCCGATGCTGAATTTTTACAGAGTAGCCTTTATTTTTAAGGAAATCTGCAAGAATTTCTCCAATTGCAACTGACCTATGCTTTCCACCTGTGCAACCAAGGGCAATAGTCAGGTAAGACTTACCTTCGTTTATGTACTTTGGTATAAGAAACAGTAAAAGAGATTCAAATTTGTTAAGAAAAATTCGTGTTTCTTCAAAACTGAGAACATACTTCTTTATAGATTCACTTTTACCTGTTTCTTCTCCTAACCCCTTTACATAAAAAGGATTAGGAATAAACCGCACATCCATTACGATGTCTGCTTGAAGAGGTAAACCGTACTTGTATCCAAAAGATTCAACTAAAATTTCCAGATTACCAGTGGTTGAACCAAGCACTATAGACATAATCCGTGCTTTCAGATCTTTTAAGGCAAAGTTAGTAGTATCTATTATAAAGTCAGCACTGCTACGAATCTCTGCAAGCAAATTAGATTCAATCTCGATCTTTTCTTGCAAACTCGTTCCTTCCTCTACGGGGTGCTTCCTTCTTGTTTCAGAAAACCTTTTCACAAGCGTTTCTGTATTCGCTTCCAGAAATATTACTTTTACAGAAAATCGTTTGTCACGGCGAAGCTTATCGATCATTGGGGGTATGTCTTCAAGAAACTCGCGACTTCTAATATCTAAGACGATTCCAATCTTATTAATTCTTCCTCCTGTTTTCGTTACGAGTTCTATAAAGTCCTCAATCAAGTTCGGTGGAAGATTATCCACGCAGAAGTATCCCAGATCTTCAAGTATTCCTATTGCTTTTGTTTTGCCTGCTCCGCTAAAACCAGTAATAATTACGATATTTATTTTTTCGTCCATAAGGATATTATAATTCTATTGACTTTTTTTTACAATTCTTGTATAAATGTTATACATAGGAGGTGTGTAGATGGCTTTAAAAGGAGAATTGTCCGATATACCAGTCAAAGAGGTATTTAAAATCATTAGTGAGACAAAAGGAACAGGAATTCTAAATTTAAGCAATGGAGTACATAATCTACAATTACAGTTTCAAAACGGCAAAATCGTGAATGCAAGTGGTGATAAAACCCCTACTGATTCTCTAAAATTAGCAATAACAATGGAAGAAGGCGAGTTTGAGTTTAATAAGACTGGCAGCGTAAAGCCTTTGAAAGATTCAAAAGACCTGGAAAAAGTTTTAGATGACTTTGATAAAATCAAGAGTGAATGGGAAAAGATAAAGAGCCTCATTCCCTCTGAACAGTATGTCGTAAAGTTGTCAGACGAAAGTACTGAACAAATCGAACTGTCCGGCAACGAGTGGAAGATTATAGCAATGCTAAAGGGACCTATGCCTATTTTAGAAATCGAAAAGCAACTTAACATAGGCGCCTTCGAAACACTAAAAGTTCTCTCGTCACTTATAAAGAAAAAATTAATTGAGCTTTCTGGTGAAGTAGAAACAGAGCAAGAAGTAGACGAAAAGATAGCAAATCTCGTCCCGGTAAGGAATCTGGGATACTGGGCAATGAGAAGCCCAATTGAAGGTATAAAAGCAATTGAGTTTTACAGAAGAATAGACGACAAGAAAACTCTTGGCCAAATAGCAAAAGAAATGGGGATTTCGTTAAAAGAGGCAAAAGAAATATTCGATTACCTTCTGAAGAACGATAAAGTAGAACCGCCGAAGGGAGTATAAAATGCCTTTGCAAGGAGAGTTTAAAGATTTCCCTTTAGAAGAAATTCTCGACCTAATTAACGCTGGGAAAAAGAGCGGTGCACTTGAGATAGAATTTGAAAACGAAGACAGAATAAAAGAAAAGTTATCTATCTTTTTTAAAAATGGTGAGGTAGTTTATGCTACTTCAGAGACTAATAAGGGTTTTCCTGTGATAGAAACTGCTGCCAAACTTTTTAATGGAAGTTTTGTGTTCATTCCTGGTGAGGTTGACATTCAAGACGAAGAGTTTAAAAAGTATCAATATGCTGAATTTAAGAAAAAACTCCAGGAAATAATTAAGAAGTGGAAACCTTTAAAGGAATCCTTCCCTTCCCTAAACGCATTCATTAAACTTACGGAAAGTGGTCCAGAAAAACTTGACCTATCAAAAAATGAATGGCTGATCATTTCACACATTGGAAACGGTAAAAACATTAAAGAACTTATGAGTATAACAAATCTTGGCGAACTAACACTCCTCGAAACATTAAAAGAACTCAAAGAAAAAGGCATAATTATAGTCGAGGCAGTCAAACCAGTACCAGAGGAGATACTAAATTATGTGCCGCAAAAAATTCGCGGGCTTACTTTTGCACGACCGAAGGAGATAGAAAACACATTCGACAAAAAAGTGTTTAATCTCATTGATAATAAGAAAAGTATCGCGGAAATCGCACAAATACTCAATGTATCCCCGCGGAAAGTTAAAGAAAGCATACAAAGACTTTCAGAACTCAATCGCATAGCAAAGCCCAAATTCTAAAGACTAAGGCAAAAACTCTTCAAATATGCCGTTAGCTATAAAAGAACCTTTTTTAGTTAAGGCAATGTATTTAGTATTTTCTTTTAATAGATGCCTCTTTTTAAAAAATTCTATTTTTTCGCTAAAGTCATAATCAGGTAGCGTACCGAATCTATAGTAGTATAAATTTTTATTTACACCTTTAATCATTCTCAGACCAAGTATCATGTGTTCTGCTTTTGCATGTAGATCGGTTAAGCGTTCAGTAGACCGCTTAGGGAGAGTTTGCTTTAAAACGGCGTCACAGTACGAGGATATACGAAAGTAATTCTGGCTTCTTCTACGCCTCAAAAAGGAAGCAGCAGAAACACCAAAACCAAAGTACGGAAGGTTCTTCCAATAATGGATGTTATGAACAGACTCAAATCCATTGAGAGCAAAGTTTGATATTTCGTATCTTCCATAACCTTCACTTTCGAGTAACTTTATTCCTTTGCTAAATTGCAGGTACTCCTCTTTCTGGTTAGGCAAGTTGAGATTATGCCTGTTTCTGTAAAAATTTGTTCCCTTTTCAATCGTCAGCGAATAGTAAGATATGTGTTCCGGTCTAAGTGCGATTGCTTTTTTTAAGGAGCTGATCGCATCTTCTATGCTTTCTTCTGGTAATGAAAACATCAGGTCGAGATTTACATTAAAGAAGCCAACTTTTCTGAGAATGGAATAAGCCTCGTAGATTTTTTTAGAATCGTGAACTCGTCCAAGAATCTTAAGCGTCTTATCGTTGAACGATTGAGCTCCCATACTTATCCTGTTTATACCCAATTTTTTGAATTCACTAAACTTCGCCTTGTTTACCGTTTCAGGATTCGCTTCAAGAGTAATCTCTTTAACAGAACTTAAATTAAAAACAGAATTTAGCGTTTCAAAAACTCTGGTAAGTTGCTTTACGGAAATCAGGGAAGGCGTCCCACCTCCAAAAAAAATTGAAACAATCTTTACGCCCTTTACAAAGTTCTTTTCTGCAAATAGTTCAATCTCCCTGGTCAAGCAATGTACATATTGTTCTGTGTCGTGGGAAGCAAATTTATAAGAAACAAAGTCACAATAATTGCACTTTTTAATACAGAATGGAAAGTGGATGTAAATAGAAAACTGCTCAGTAATGGCGGGATTACTTTTTACTTTCACCTTTTACAGACAAAATCGTAAAGAAGGCTTCTTTAGGTATAGAAACATTGCCAATCTGCTTCATTTTTTTCTTGCCTTCCTTTTGCTTTTCGAGAAGTTTTCTCTTTCTCGTTACATCGCCCCCGTAGCACTTAGCAAGGACATCCTTTCTATAAGGAACAATTCGTTCTTTTGCGATAATTTTACTACCTATAGCTGCCTGCAATTTTACTTCAAACATCTGCCTGGGGATCACTTTTCTCATTTTCTGTAAGAGTTCTCGTGCAATGTACACTGCTTTTTCTCTGTGTGCCATAAAGGATAGTGCATCAACTGGGTTTTTGTTTATCAATATGTCAACTTTAACTATGTCTGCTTTAACGAATCCTTTAAATTCGTAATCCAATGTTCCGTATCCTCTCGTAACAGACTTCAACTTGTCAAAGAAGTCAGTTACAATTTCCTGTAATGGTACATCGTAGCGCAAAATCGTCCTTTTAGATTCTGGATAAGCCATATCCTTAAACACTGCCCGCCTCGACTTTAAAAGTTCCATTACATTACCTATGTAGTCGGGAGGCGTCATAATAGAAGCTTTAACAACTGGCTCCCTTATTTCCTCTATTTTTGAAGGATCTGGAAATTTCCCGGGATTATCAATTTTTATCGTCTTTCCATCCTTTAATACAATTTCATACTCAACATTCGGAACCGTTGCAATAATCTCTCTGCCAAATTCGCGTTTTAGTCGCTCTATGGTAATTTCAAGATGCAGTAAACCTGAGAAACCACACCTGAAACCAAATCCAAGCGCCTGAGAATTCTCCGGTGCATATGTAAAGGCAGAATCGTTCAGGTGTAACTTTTCGAGTGCTTTTTTGAGCAACTCAAACTCATTCGTATTTAGAGGATAAATACCTGCAAAAACCATTGGTAAGTTTTTTCTAAAGCCAGGGATTGGCGAAGATGCGCCATTTTCTGCATTAGTTACAGTGTCACCTATTTTTACATCCAGCGGGTCACGAATAACGGCCGTAAAGTATCCAACCTCTCCAGCAGACAATTTATCCGTTTTCTCCATCTTCAACTTAAAAATGCCTACTTCCTCTACTTCAAACTCTTTTTGGGTGGACATAAATTTAATTTTATCCCCCGGCTTTATGGTTCCGTCGAAAATACGAATGTATACGACTACACCCTTGTAGGTGTCAAAGTGCGAATCAAATATCAACGCTTTAAGTGGTGCATCAACTTCTCCTTTCGGGGGAGGAATGCGCTCAATAATTGCCTCAATTAGTTCGTCTACGCCTGTTCCTACTTTTGCACTTATTTTCAATACTTCCTCTTCAGGAATTCCAAGAAATTCTTCAATTTCTTCGACGGTACCCTCTATGTCCGCACTTGAAACATCAATTTTATTTACCACGGGTATAATCGTGAGGTCGTTTTCCAGTGCAAGGTAGGTATTCGCAATTGTTTGCGCCTCTACGCCCTGAGTTGCATCAACCAATAAAACAGCACCTTCACACGCCTTCAGACTTCTTGAAACCTCGTAATTAAAGTCTACATGGCCAGGAGTATCAATTAGATTAAAAATATACGGGACACCTTTTACATTCAGCTCAATTCTAACAGGGTGAGCCCTTATAGTAATTCCCCTTTCTCTTTCAAGAGACATACTGTCAAGTATCTGGTCTTCCCGTTTTCTCTTATCAATTAGCTCTGCCTTTTCAAGCAACCTGTCAGCAAGAGTGGACTTTCCGTGATCGATGTGAGCTATAATTGAAAAGTTTCGTATTCTTTTCCTATACACTAACCTTCACCTTATTGCGCTTGAAAACGAGGGAGTTGGACTTCTTAGAATAGTCTACTAATATGGTGTCGCCGCTTTTAAATTCTCCTTGTAATATTTTCATGGCAATTACATTTTCAATTTCTTTTTCAATTACGCGTTGCAGAGGCCGTGCTCCGTATTCTTCGTTATAACCTTCTCTTGCAAGGTAGTCTTTAGCAGAGTCGGTAAGATAAATTCTTAGTTTATTCTCATTGAGTCGCTGCTCCATTTTGCGAACGAGAATTTCGATAATTTGCTTTACCTCGCTATATGTAAGAGGATAGAATACGATAATGTCGTCCAACCTATTCAAAAATTCTGGTTTAAAAATATTCTTTAACGAGCCTAGTAATTTTTTCTTCTTGGACTCAAAGTCACCTTCAACCTCAGATAGGTTAAAACCAAGAGATTTTTCTTTAAATTTTGCCGTTCCAAAGTTTGATGTCAAAATAATCACTGTGTTCTTAAAGTTTACGGTATGCCCTTGAGAATCTGTAACTCTGCCTTCGTCCATAATTTGCAAAAGGATGTCAAAAATGTCAGGGTGTGCTTTCTCTATTTCGTCAAAAAGAACAACAGAATAGGGTTTTCTGCGAACTGCTTCTGTAAGCTGTCCACCTTCTTCGTATCCAACATAACCAGGAGGAGAACCTATCATTCGCGATACGGCAAACTTTTCCATATATTCAGACATATCAAATCGGATAAGTGCGTTTTCATTCCCAAACAAAAATTCAGCAAGTGCCTTGGCAAGCTCCGTCTTTCCAACACCAGTCGGACCTAAAAATAAGAATGTCCCAATGGGTTTGTTCGGATTTTTAAGGCCAGCACGCGCACGCCTTATTGCGTTTGACACACTTTTTATTGCCTGCTCCTGCCCAACAATACGCCTGTGAAGGTTTTCTTCCATGTGAATTAGCCTGTTTTTTTCTGCAGTTACGAGTTTCTCAACAGGTATGTTTGTCCACATAGAAACGACACGCCTTATGTGGTTTTCCGTAACTTTCGGCAAAGTTTTACTTTCACCTGATGTAGAAATTAAAGCACGAAGGTTATTCAGCAGTTCCTTTTCTTTTTTTCTGAGCTTGTCTGCTTCTACTATGTTCTGCTCACGGACTGCCCGGAGTTTCTTCTCTCTTACTTCTCTAAGTTCTTTTTCTATGCGTCTAATGTCAGAATTTTTAGACAGATGTAGCCGTAAACGAGCAGATGCTTCGTCAATTACATCTATTGCCTTGTCAGGTAAAAACCTGTCAGTAATGTACTTTACTGAAAGTTCTACGGCGGAGCGTATAGCACCATTCGTTATACGAACATGATGAAAGTCTTCGTATCTGCTTCTTAACCCATTGAGAATTTCGATACTCTCTTGAATAGAAGGTTCCTGAACGAAAATTGGCTGGAATCTTCTTTCAAGAGCAGCATCTTTTTCTATGTACTTTCTATATTCTTTTAGAGTCGTAGCACCAATTATCTGGATTTCTCCACGCGCGAGTGGAGGCTTTAAGATATTTGAAGCGTCAATTGCTCCTTCTGCCGCGCCAGCACCAACGATCGTGTGCAATTCGTCTATGAACAATATAACTTCTTTGTTTGCTTTAGTGACTTCTTTGAGAATGCGTTTCATTCTATCTTCAAATTCGCCCCTATACTTCGTCCCTGCAATAACGGAAGATAGATCTAACGCCACGAGTCGTTTGTTTAAAAGCTGTTCTGGGACATCACCTTCTACGATTTTTTGAGCAAGTCCTTCAACGATTGCCGTTTTTCCAACACCAGGATCCCCAACAATCGCTGGATTATTTTTCTTTCTCCGCATTAAAATCTCAATTACTCGTTCAATCTCTTTTTCTCGTCCAATTACGGGGTCAAGCTCGTCGTTTTTAGCAAGAAGGGTAAAGTCCCTGCTGTATTGATCAAGCGTAGGAGTCTTACTTTCCCTCCTGACCTGATATCTTTTATTGCTGTTCTTTTTCGTATCACCAAGCATAGAATAGATCGTTTCTTCAATTTGTACGAGATCAACACCCATTTCCTTGAGTATCTTTACTGCAACTCCTCCACCCTCGTGTAGTATTGCAAGCAAAAGATGTTCAGTACTCACATATGTATCACCAAGATTATTTGCCTCTCGTTCAGCCATCTCAAGCACCCTTTTTGCACGAGGTGTCAAAATAACATCAGAGGAATAGTCAGGCGTATAAGAAGGCTTGCTTTCTCTTATAAGAGACTCAATTCTACTCACAAGTTCTGAAGGATCTATCCCAACATTTACCAGCGCATTAAAGGCAATGCCTTCACCTAACTTTACCAATCCAAGTAAAATGTGCTCAGTTCCTAAATAATCATTATTTAAAGAATGGGCTTCTTCCTGCGCAATCCATATAGCTTTTTGGGCCCTTTCTGTTAAATTATTCCAATTCATACTCTCATCTCCTCGTTTATATTGTAAAGATATTGCAAAAAAGGTCAACTACCTTCGAGAATTCTCGTTAAATACACATCAAGTTTACAATTTTAATATTTCTGATAAAATATGACGGAATGAAATGGAGGTATAATAGATGGCAGAAGAAAAGTACACAGCAAAAAGCATAAAAGTCCTTGAGGGTTTAGAGCATGTTAGAAAAAGACCCTCAATGTACATTGGTTCTACTAACGAAAGAGGATTACACCACCTCGTATTTGAAGTCGTCGATAATAGCATAGACGAGGCTATGGCTGGTTTTTGCAATAGCATCACAGTCATTATCCATAAAGACAATAGTGTGACTGTAATAGACAATGGAAGGGGAATTCCAACAGACATCCACCCAACATTAGGCATTTCTGGTGTAGAAGTGGCACTAACAAAGCTAAATGCAGGAGGCAAGTTTGACAATAAAGTTTACCATGTTTCAGGTGGTCTACACGGAGTAGGTGTTTCTGTAGTGAATGCTCTTTCTAAACGCCTTACCGTAAAAGTCATTCGGGATTATACGATTTATCAGCAAGAATTTGAGCGTGGTAAACCGCTATACCCTCTCAAAAGAGTTGGTAAAAGTGAAACGATAAAAAGCGGAACTGAAATTACATTTTTACCAGACGAAGAAATTTTTGAAACTGTTGAAATTAAAGAATCAATTATAAAGCCAAAACTTAGAGAACTTGCATACTTGAATGCAGGTTTAAGAATTAAGTTTGTAAATGAAAAAACGGGTTTGAACGAAGAGTACTACACTGAAAATGGCATCGTCGAGTTTGTAAAAGACATCCATAAAGACCAGCAAGTGCTACCGCCAGAGCCAATCTATATAAAATCTGTGAAAGAAAATTTTTTCCTTGAAGTAGCCTTACAGTATAACAGCGGATTCACAACAGATATTCGTTCATTTGTTAATAACATCCGCACAATAGATGGGGGAACACACGAAACAGGTTTTAAAAATGCACTTTCTCGTGTGCTGAACACTCAAGCACATCAACTAAAACTAATTCGCGACAATCAAAACCTTACGGCTGACGACATTAAAGAAGGTTTAACAGCCGTTATAAACTTAAGGATAGTTAATCCACAGTTTGAAGGACAAACGAAGACGCGATTAGGGAACGCCAATGTAAAAATTGAAGTCTACAATGCAGTGAAAGAAGAACTTACGAAGTACTTTGACAAGCACATAGACGATTTAAAGAATATTATAAAAAAAGCAATTGTTGCGCAAAATGCACGCCTTGCCGCAAGAAAAGCACGAGAACTCGTTAGGAGAAAAAATAGTCTTGACTTTAGCGGAAGACTTCCGGGCAAACTTGCCGACTGTTCCACAAACAATCCTGCCGAAGCAGAACTTTATATAGTCGAGGGAGAATCTGCAGGCGGAAGTGCAAAGCAGGGAAGAGACAGAAAGTTCCAGGCAATTCTACCATTAAGGGGTAAAATATTAAATGTAGAAAGGGCAAACATCCACAATACACTTTCAAACCAGGAAATTAAAAATTTAATTACATCGTTGGGCTGCGGCATAAACGAGGATTTTAATCCGGAAAAACTTCGCTACTCAAAAGTGATTATAATGACGGATGCAGATGTGGATGGCGCACACATAAGAACATTACTCCTTACTTTCTTCTTTAGGTTTATGCGTGGGCTTATAGAAGGTGGATACTTATACATAGCCCAACCACCTTTATACAGAATAAAAAGCGGCAAAAAAGTGTGGTATGCATTTTCTGACGACGAACTCAAGAGAATAATTGATCAAATAGGAGAAGGTTCAAAAATAGAAGTTCAGCGTTATAAAGGACTTGGGGAAATGGACCCTCAGCAGTTATGGGAAACGACGATGGATCCTTCAAGAAGAGTAATTTTGAGAGTAACGATAAGAGAAGCAGAAGAAGCAGATCGGTTATTTAATCTGCTAATGGGCGATAAAGTTGCACCAAGAAGAAAATTTATAGAAGAGCATGCAAACGAAGTAATGAACTTGGATATTTAGAGGTGATATATGGCTGACTTGTTTGGTGAAAAAGTAATAAATGTTCCAGTAGAGGACGAAATTACAAAATCTTATTTAGACTATTCTATGAGCGTCATAGTAGGAAGGGCGCTTCCAGATATTCGTGACGGACTTAAACCCGTACACAGAAGAATTCTATTTGCTATGAACGAAATGGGTTGCCTTCCTAACAAACCCTATAAAAAGAGTGCGAGAGTCGTGGGAGAAGTATTAGGTAAATTTCACCCACACGGCGACATCGCACTATACGACGCACTTGTAAGGATGGCACAACCATTTTCGTTGCGTTATCCATTAATAGACGGCCACGGAAACTTTGGCTCGATAGACGGTGATGCCCCTGCTGCAATGAGGTACACAGAGGCAAGGCTATCCAAAATTTCAATGGAACTTTTAGACGGGCTTAACGAAGATGCGGTTGACTTTGTGCCTAACTTCGACAATACACTGAAAGAACCCGTCGTTCTTCCTGCAAAATTCCCCAACCTGCTTGCAAACGGTTCCTCGGGTATTGCCGTAGGTATGGCAACCAATATTCCACCCCACAACCTTACTGAGCTAATAGACGCTCTTGTATACATTATAGAGAAAGAAAAAATTGCCAACGAGAAAGTAGAAACTAAAGAATTATTCCAATTTATAAAGGGGCCTGATTTCCCTACTGCTGGCACTATCGTGGGGAAAAGTGGTATAAAAGAATACTTTACGACAGGCAGAGGAACGATCACCATAAGGGGTAAAGCCCACATTGAAAAGTTAAAAAAGAGTAAAAAACTTCACTTTGTAATAACAGAGTTACCTTACGAGGTTAACAAAGCCAATCTCGTTGAAAAGATAGCAAACCTCGTGAAAGCCAAAAAACTGACAGGAGTAGAAGACATTAGAGATGAGTCAGATAAAGACGGTATCCGAATTGTAATAAGGCTAAACCAAAGCGTAAATGTTAATGTTTTTGAAAAGAAATTAAGGCTTACCACAAACTTTGAAAAAAGATATGGCGTTATCCTACTTGGAATTTTAAACAACATTCCAAAGGTATTTACGATGAAAGGGCTACTTGATGAATTCCTTAAGTTTAGAAATCAGGTAGTCATCAGGATTGCGAATTATCAACTTAAAAAAGCCGAAAAGTACCTCGAAATTTTATTAGGGCTCAAGGCAGCAATAGAGCACATAGACGAAGTAATAAAAATTATAAGAGGCTCAAAAGATGCCCAGGTTGCGGCATCCAAGTTAAAGTCGCTTTTGAGCATATCAGACGACCAGGTAAAAGCAATTTTAGACATGAAACTTTCAAGACTTACTGGATTAGAGCGAGAAAAGCTACTTTCTGATATAGAATCTACAAAAGATAAGATTAACGAGCTGGAAAGAATTCTAAACGACGATACATACCGATGGAATAAAATAAAAGAGGACTTAATCCGTATCAAGAATAAATATGGGGACAAGAGAAGAACGGAAATAGTAAATGAAGAAGGCAAAATAGAAGTAGAGGACCTTATCACAGACAAGCCGGTAATCGTTTCGATGACGAAAGAAGGATACATAAAGATAATGCCAGTGGACACTTTCAGAGTACAGAATCGGGGTGGTAAAGGAATTATAGGACAGCCAAGCAGTAAAGACGATGTGCTGCTAAATATGTTTACCGCTACAACAAAAAGCAAGGTTTTGTTTTTCACGAATAAAGGGAAAGTTTACAGCTTAAAAGTATACGAAATTCCAGAATCGCGTAGAGAATCTAAAGGAACTTCGATTTATAGACTATTAAGATTGGACAGCAACGAGTTTGTTACAGCTGCAATACCGCTATTACAAAATAACGAAATTAAGTATCTTTTGTTCGTTACGAAACATGGCAAAGGAAAACGAGTTACGATGGACCAATTTGAAAATGTAATGAAATCAGGGAAAATAGCGATAAAACTCGCGGAAGATGACGAACTCGTTTCTATCGTCCCACTCAATGACGAAGAAGAGTATGTGATTATTACTTCTCATGGCCTTGGAATACGGAGTTCGTCTACAGAGGTACGCTCGATGGGAAGAACGGCAATGGGTGTCCGATTAATTCGTCTTGGCATCGACGACTTCGTGATAGGCGCAGTATCGCTGCATCCAGGAAAAAATATATTTATAATTACGGAAAAAGGCTATGGAAAACAAATTAGATGGGATGAAGTAAGAAAAATTAAGAGAGGCGGCAAAGGTGTAAAGTGCATAAGGATTGACAAAAAAACTGGAAAAGTAAAAGCAATTTTGCTGGTGGAAGAAAACGATAAAATAATTATTTTTACCAAAGACGGCAATGCAATTAAAATTTCTGCAAAAGGTGTTTCTACATACAGTAGGTACGCAAGAGGTGTAAAAGTCGTTAGGTTTAAAAATCCAAACGATACAGTTGCCTCAGTAGACACGATTAATTCCAACGATGAAAGAAAAGTATAAAGAGTATGCAAAACTAACCACAGTAGTAACACTAACCGTCCTCGGGATAATCTTTTCTATTCTTCTCCTTTTAAAAATCAGAGCGATTATCCCTCCCATTCTCTACGCCATTTTTATTGCATATCTTTTACTTCCAATAACGAACTTCTTTTCAAAAAAGATGCCACGATTTCTGGCATCTTTTTTGTCTATACTTATATTCGTGATTATTTTTACACTCCTTGGTTATCTAATATTTCCTCAGATTACGAAGCAATTTACAGAATTTGTTCAAAAAGTGCCCAATATAGCAAATTCCATAAAAGATTATATAAACGGCATCTCAAATCTTATCCCAACAAAAAATAATCCTTCTTCAGTGGACGCATTTGTTCAAAACTTATCGTCAAACATTGAATCAGCCCTATCAATCGCAGTAAAGCAGGGAACTACTATAATACTTAAAAAAGTCTCACTTATACCAAGTGTGTTTTTATCCCTTGTACTTGCGTTCTTTTTTATGAAGGATTCTCCAATGTTTTACAGAATTACCAAAAGAATGTACAAAGAAGAAAACAACAAAAAGTGGGAAATATTTCTGGAAAAAACGAACCGGGAAGTCCGCGACTACTACAGCCTGCTTCTGCTCGTAGCACTATTTACTGGAATAATAATGGGGTTTATGAGCTACCTCGTAGGCGTACCCTACTACTTACTTATTGGCGCTATGGATGCGGTGCTTGAACTCCTTCCATACATAGGGCCTACAATAGTTTTTACGACTGGCGGGATATTTGCTATATTTAAATCCTTCAACACCTTTTTATTGTTCACTATTTTTTTCTTTACAATAGAAGCAATCCAGTCTCAGATCGTAATCCCTCACTTTGCCGGCAGGAAAATAAATCTGCCACCAATTGCAGTAATACTTTTAATAATTCTGGGTGGAGCAATCGCCGGCGTACTGGGAATAATTATAGCCGTTCCTTCGTTTATAATTATAAAAAATGCTCTTATGGTATTCAATCCAAGATTGTACAAGCGATTCACCAATAATAAATAAAGCAACGCTTGACAAAAAGCCTATTTTTAATAAACTTTAAAGGTTAAATTATCACTTATAGAAGGTGGACCAGTACCTTTTATAGTGGAAGGAGGTTAATAATGGAAGCAATTATTAAAACTGGCGGACATCAGTATCGCATCAAAGATGGCGATGTAATTAAGGTACAGAAACTCGAAGGTAGTGTAGGAGACACGGTAAAGTTCGATCAAGTACTGTTAATTAAAGACGGAGAAAGTGTAAAAGTAGGCACTCCTACAGTAGACGGAGCCGTTGTAGAAGGGAAAATTGTAGAACAGGGTAGAGAAAAAAAGATTATTGTTTTCTTCTACAGAAACAAGACGAGGAACCGCAAAAAGAACGGCCATAGGCAGCCTTTTACTAAGGTTAAGATCGAAAGAATTGTAAGCGAGGTGAAGGATAATGGCTAGGAAAAAATCTCGTACAAACGGTAGAGATAGTAATCCAAAGTATCTCGGCGTGAAGTTATTTGACGGTCAAAAAGCAAAAGCAGGAAGTATTATCGTAAGGCAAATAGGTGAACGAATTAAGCCTGGAAAAAATGTTGGTGAAGGTAAAGACTATACGCTTTTTGCCTTAAAAGACGGGATAGTAAAGTTCGAGAAAAAACGCAGATTAACGCTTGTACACATATTGGAGGAGTAGACCTGCTACGGGAAACAAATCATTTATAGATCACACATTTATTACCGTTCGGAGTGGAAAGGGTGGTGATGGAGCAGTCAGCTTCAGGCACACCCGCTCCATGCCGAAAGGAGGTCCTGACGGTGGCGACGGCGGCAAAGGCGGAGATGTCGTCATAAGGGCAAACAAAAAAATTGACACGCTAAACTTTTTCGTTCACCACCATCACTTCTTCGCCGAAAACGGGGAAAACGGCAAATCTTCAAACAGACACGGAAAAAATGGAAAAGATGTACTAATTGAAGTACCAGTGGGAACCATCGTAATAGATAGAAGTATAGGAAAAGTTATAGCCGACCTGAATGAAGATGGAAAAAGTGTAGTCGTTGCTAAAGGCGGAAGAGGTGGCAGAGGAAATAAAAGTTTTGCTACACCTACAGAGCGTTCACCCCACTACAGTGAAAAAGGAAAAAGTGGCGAAGAGAGAAATCTTGAGCTACGCTTAAAAATACTATCAGATGTAGGCATTATAGGTTTTCCGAATGCTGGAAAGTCTACTTTGCTTTCAAAAGTTACAAATGCGAGGCCTACAATAGGCTCGTATGCTTTTACTACGCTATCGCCTAAAATCGGAGTAGTAAAGTTAGCACCTGGAAAACAATTCGTAATAGCAGAGATACCAGGCATTATACAGGGCGCAAGCAAAGGCAAAGGAATGGGAAATGAGTTTCTTTCTCATGTAGAAAGAACAAAAGTACTGCTTATACTAATAGATGGAAGCAACAGAAAAAATATTTTTACATACTATTACACATTACTAAACGAACTAAAAGAATACAGCAGTAAACTTGCCAACAAAAAACGCGTTATTGCAATCAATAAAATTGATCAATGGAAAGTTAAAAGAAAAAAAGAACTCAAAGAAAAGTTTGAGGCACTTGGAGAAGAAGTGTACTTTATATCCGCTGCAACAGGAGAAGGTGTTAAAGCATTACTTGAAGAATTATACAGATTAGTATCAAGTACCAGGGAAAACCACACCGAAATAGAAGTACCTGAACAGACGATAACCCTAACAAAAGAAGATCTTGATAGATTTCTAAAAATTGAGAAAGTTGACGAGCACACTTTTAGAGTAAAGCAAGAAGAAATCGAAAGACGCGTTGAATTAACCGACTTTAATCGAATGGGAAGCGTAGCTGAACTTACGAGATACTTTGAAAGAATAAATATAGACAATAAATTACAGCAAGCTGGCGTTCAAGAGGGCGACAGGATAATCATTGGCAATAAAAGCTTTATATTCCACAAGAATAAAAAAGATAAATAATTATAATATGGAAAAAATTGGCATATTTGGCGGCGCCTTTAACCCAATTCATTATGGCCACTTATTTATCGCAGCAGAATCTCTAAATGTATTTCAACTTAAAAAGATCATTTTTGTCCCTACCGGAAATCATGCATTTAAAAAAGAAGACTTATTAGATAAGTACACGCGCTTTCGCTTGGTTAAAGAAGCAACAAAGACGGTGAATTACTTTACCGTTGATGACTTCGAAATAAAGAGAGAAAGTACATCCTATTTTATATACACCCTTAAACACATAATAGATTTACACCCCGATAGTGAAATATTTTCAATACTTGGTGAAGATGCATTCTTAAATTTTCACGAGTGGAAAGCGCCAGAAGAAATTTTATCAAAAACACATCTTATAATTGCAAAACGCTTCGAAGGAAACTTTACCAGAACAAAGGAATACATTAAAAAATACTTTAGTCGTTTTGAAAAAAAATTATCGTTTTTAGACCACCCCTTATATCCACTATCCTCAACACTTATTCGAAAACGCATTAAAAACGGAAAAAGTATTTCATTTTTAGTTCCAGAAACAATAGAAAAGGAAATCGTAAAAAATGGTTACTATAAGTGAAATTATAGAGAGACTGCCAAAGTACGAAACACAGAAAAGAATTAAACACTCAATACGCGTAAAAGAAACTGCGTTGCAATTGTACAAATTATGGGGAGGTAATAAGCAAGTTCTTGTGTATGCCGCACTTTTGCACGACATTGCAAGAGATTTATCTATTGAAAAACTTATCAAAATTGCAGAAAAAAACGGTTATCGCATAGACAAAATAGAAGCAGAAAATCCGATTATCCTCCACGCACCCATTGGAGCAATAATTGCTGAGAAGGACTTCGGCATAACCGATAAAAACATTCTAAATTGCATAAAGTACCATACTACTGGACGGGCGAGTATAACGCTAAACGAAGCAATCATATACCTTGCAGACTTTATTGAACCAGGTAGAGATTTTGAAGACGCTAAAAAGGTAAGGAAGATAGCTTTTGCCGACTTAAAAGAAGCCGTAATACGGGAAACAATTTTAAATGTAGCATATCTTATGAATGCAAGAGTTCCAATACATCCAAAAACAATAGAGATGTTCAATAGTTTGTTAAAAAAAGAATTGACTAAAGACGAAATAAAAATATAATGTATCGGGAAAGCGGGAGTAGCTCAGGGGTAGAGCGCTGGCTTCCCAAGCCAGTTGTCGCGGGTTCAAATCCCGTCTTCCGCTCCATAAGTGGGGCGCCGTCGCCAAGAGGTAAGGCAAGGGTCTGCAAAACCCTCATCGTCGGTTCGAGTCCGACCGGTGCCTCCAACTTTTTCGCCGGGGTGGCGGAACAGGCAGACGCACGGGACTTAAAATCCCGCGGTAGCGATACCGTACCGGTTCGATTCCGGTCCCCGGCACCACCAAATAAATTAAACCTAAATAGAAAGTCAGCTTGCTATAATACATTTAAATTCCACACAACTCTGAAGATACATCGCATTAATAAGGCCTACTTTCGTTTATAAAATGCCTTGCTGCAATTTTACGCATACCCGATCCAAATCGGTATTATTCAAGAAAAAACCTCACTAAAAAGCCTTTATGCAAAACATTTTCTCCTACAAATCCACACAGAATCATGCATATTTATGCAAAACTGTCCTGAATAAACCCTTTATTTATCAGCTCTTTTCAAAATCGCTAATTTAAGGCCCGTTAGAGCGTAATCTTGAGAAAAATCGGGTAAATATATCTACAAAAAGCAACAGAGGGCCTTATTTTATAGGGCATACGAAAATCGCAATCAAGCCTGTATTCATCAAGTTTTCTTAAAAATTGTCCTAAAATTATCAATTTGAGAAAATTGTCTAAAATAGAAACCCGCATAGATAAAGGCTTCTTTAATTGTTAAAAATGGACAAAATTTGTTCAAAAAGCTAAAAATTGTTCGTATATCACAGAAAATATAAATAGCCAGCACTTATTAGCACACACTTACAAAGAATTAGCTGTAAAATAAAATCGAACAGGCAAAACTACAACGATAGCACACCTTCTTGCGATAATTTTTTATTCAAAATATCCCATATGTGCCGCACCTCAATTTGCAGAAGTAAATTCCAGATTGCAAAAATTTGTCCGAAAAATTTATCAAACGAACTTTGTTAATTTTGCCTATAATCATAAAAGGCTTCGGCTGTAAATGATTAATTTATTGAGCAATTTATTGACAAAAATTTCTTTTGTAATAGAATTCAGTTGGCATGAAATAGAGAAAGGGGCACAAAATGGGTAAAAAATCAATCGAAAGTCAAATAAGTCAGTATGGCATTGTTAATGCACATAATATTTATCATAATCTTACCAGAACTAAACTTGTCGAACTTGCAGTAAAACGCGGAGAGGGTATATTTACGACACCTGGAGCCATAAATGTACTTACTGGGAAAAATACAGGTAGATCTCCAAAAGACCGTTTTATAGTAGACCAAAAATCCATTCACAAGAAGATTGACTGGAATAATATTAATAAACCCACAACAGAAGAAGTGTTCGAAAAAGTTTTTATACGAGCAACATCCTACCTTCAAGGGAAAGACATATTTGTTTACGACGGTTTTGCAGGACACGATCCAAAGTACGCACTTTCCTTAAGAGTAATAACAAATCTTGCAACTACAGCGCTGCTTTCAGAAAATATGTTTGTTTCAGGAAGGGGAAAAGACCCGTCTATCTGGGAAAACCCAGATTTTACAATTATTGCCGTTCCATGGTGCAAGGCAGTACCAGAAGTTGACGGAACGAGAAGTGATATTGCAATTTTATTTAACTTTGACCGTAAAATAGCAATCGTGATGGGAACATGGTACGGCGGAGAAGTTAAAAAAGTAATGTTTTCCATAATGAATTTCATCCTTCCTGAGAAGAATGTATTTCCGATGCACTGCTCAGCAAATATGGGCGATAAAGGCGATACAGCTTTATTCTTTGGATTATCTGGAACTGGCAAAACAACTCTTTCCACTGATCCTACTCGGATTCTCATAGGTGACGATGAACATGGATGGACAAATAAAGGAATTTTTAACATAGAAGGTGGATGCTATGCCAAAGTGATAGGTATTAATCCCGAAAGTGACCCGGAAATTTATCAAGGCGTTAAGTTTGGAACATTGCTGGAAAATGTAGATGTAAAAGAAGACAGAACCCCTGACTTTAACAGTAAAAGATACACTGAAAATACGCGCGCTGCAATTCCTCTGGAATTTATTCCAAATGTTAAGCAAGATGCCGTTGCTGGAACTCCACAAACAATTTTTTTTCTATCAGCCGATGCTTTTGGTGTACTTCCTCCAATCGCAAAACTCACAAAAGAACAAGCAATGTATTACTTCATAAGCGGATATACTGCAAAAATAGCTGGCACAGAAACAGGAATAAACGAACCTATCCCTGTATTTTCCGCGTGCTTTGGTGCACCATTTATGATGAGACATCCCGCTGAATACGCGAAAATGCTTGGAGAGCGTATAGAAGAGCACAATGTGAATGTATATTTAATAAATACAGGATGGAGCGGTGGCTCATATGGAGATGGAAAGAGAATAAAACTTCGTTATACGCGATCAATGATCAGGGCTGCGCTCGACGGAAGACTGGACGAAGTTAAATTTGTTAAAGAACCGTATTTTGGGTTAAGCATTCCCACAGTAATTCCCAGGACTGACATACCTGAAGATATTCTGCTACCAGAAAAAGCTTGGACAGATAAATCAAGTTATAGAGAAACCGCAAAAAAACTTATCGAAGAATTTAATAAAAATTTTGAACAATTTGTTGATAGAGTTTCTCCTCGAATAGTTAGTGCTGGCCCAAAAATCAATTCTATAGATTTAAACTCAGCAAAAATATAGCAGAACCTGCGAGAGAACTTCAATAAATTTTTGAAAAACACAACCTATGGATTGTATATTATAGTAATCTCTCTGGTTATCGGATCCCACTTCACAGTGCTTCCCAGTGTTTCCGCTATAAAACGAAGTGATACCATCGTCCTTCCAGGTGGTACTATCTTAGGTGCAACATCAATAGTTACACTTTTAAGATTTACAGATGTCTTTTTACTTCCAATCCAGAGTTCAATTAAAACTGGATCATGGTGTTCGCTTGGCCCTTTTTTAATAGAAACTTTCCTTTCTTTAGGATCCCACTCTACTTTAGCTCTAAATGCTTCACTTATGAAACGAACGGGAACGAGCGTTCGGTTAGATTTAGAATCTATAAAAGGCAGAGTATCCAGACTTACCTTTCTGCCATTAATATATGCTATATTCAAACCAACTTTTAATTTAAGAACGATAGATGAAGAAGGCTCAACTTTGAAAGATATAAAACAATTTATAATGTCTGAGTCAGATTTTATTTTAACGATTTCTGTATAACTTCCAACTGACAAATCAGTCGTGTCGACAATAAAAGTAAGCATGGCTGGATTGGTAAATGTAGACTGCTTAAAGTTAATAAAATACGGCGCACTTACAAAAACTTTCAACTCTCCCTTTCCAAAAGATTGACTACACTTATTTTCCCAGAAATTTTTCTACCTTTTGAAGTGGAACCCAGATTCAAAGAGGTATCTGCAATGGGAAATGGCTGTGAAAGATTTATGAAATACAATTCTCCCTGACTATCTCCTATGTATAATTTACCATCGCCCTTAGAATAGTACATTGCGCTAATATTTTCAAAATCACAGCAATTCATCTTGACAAAGTGTTTTCCATTGTTAGTTACAAATAGTCCTAAATTCTTAACTGCTGCAACGACATTTCCATTCACTCTAATCAAGTGAAGAATATAAGGGTTTCCTCTTATAAAGTTAAGTTTTTTAAAATTATCTGACTCTATTTTCCCCGTAAATATACCCAAATTAGTACCGACTAATAAAATATTCCCAATATAAGATAAAGATGATATAGAATATTTCTCAAAGAATTTATCCCAACTACAATTTTTACCCAATGTATTTGAATAAAACAACCCATATTGATCCGTTCCTAAAAAACACCTTCCCTGCGGAGTTTCAAGAAAAGTAGCAGTCTTTAATGTAGGAAGACCACCATTTCTATCTTCCCAGGTATTTCCAAGATCGTCAGAAAAGTGAAAACCAGAGCAAAAAGATGTTACAAAAATTTTCTTTCCATCAGTTTTTATAGAAGAAACGGTGGGACAATTGAGTTTATCCATAAGTGACTGCCATGTTTTTCCCATATCTTTAGACACATACAGACCAGAGTCACTGGTTCCTAAAAAAATAATTCCTTTGATAAAAATAACAGAGGTTATTTTTAAACTAGCTAATCCTTTATCTCGCTCTACAAAAGTTTTGCCATAATTCTCAGATACAAAAAATCCCTGCTTTGTTCCTACAAAAATATCTTTTCCCGAAGAAAAAATAGTCGTAATATTATAAGGAAAAGTCGCTACTTTTATAGTTTTAGAGTTACCTCTAGCTTTGGGTATTATAAAAGAAGCATTAATAATATAACTACAAGATAAACGATATACTTCTTCATAAACAAACCTCCATTTGTCTTACTATCTCTATTTCTATCTCTATTTATGGAAATTATACTATACCGTAGAGATCTGTCAAATAAAAATGCGGGGCTTTTGCCCCGCATTAAAGCAATCAACGACCAACTTAAACTATCGTGGAGAATTAATCGCTTTAACCTTAATACCCCTTTCGACATCCGTACCAGGAATGATGTTGTCAAGAATTGCAGCAGAGAGTCCGCCAACTGCCATTCCAGTTCCTAAAATACCGTTCAAGATGTCGATAAGCCACTTCCATGCTATGCTGTTAGTAGTAAGCGGATGAGCCTGAATCCATCCAGGAAGTCCTAATCCTATAAGGAATCCAAATGAAATAATCATAATATTTCTCATCGAGGAAAGATCTGCCCTAGAAAGAACTTGAATTCCTAATCCGCCAATAACACCAAATAGTGCTATGTAAGCACCACCAATAACCGGTTGAGGAATAGTTGCAACAAGAGTTCCAAACTTCCAGAAGAAGCCCATAATAATTAGTACAGTTGCACCTGCTCTGATTACACGGTTAGACGCAATGCCAGTAAGCGCAATAACACCGATGTTTTCGGTATAACTCGTACTTCCTACACCGCCCATTAAGCCAGAGATAATACAACCAAGGCCTTCAGAACCAATTCCCCAGTTTATTACATGCTCTGACGGTTCAGGTGCTCCTGAAGCATAGCAAACACTGTAGTAGTCTCCAACTGACTCAATCATTGAGGCAGTGTATGCAGCTAATATGCTTGCAAAGGCAAGCATATTGAATTTAAGCGTTTGTGCTGCTCTCGACGCCCAAGAACCAGTTCCATATCTGAAGAATGTAGGCCACACAATCCATCTCGCTTTTGCAACCGCTTCAATGTGAACATACGATGGACTGTTAGAAGGGAATACATGAGCAAGTGAAAGAATTAAAGCGATAGTGTAAACCGTAACGACAGATATAAGGACCGAGAAAGCGTTCAATCTCTTATTTTTTACAATCAATGAGAATGTAAAGATTAGAGTAACAACTAGAAGTGACAGCCACCAATTTGTTGCAGCATTATTTACCGCAACTCCAGAAAGGCCAAAACCGATTAACATAATTGTAGGACCAATAGCAATTGGTGTAAGCACTCGCTTTAAAAGTCCGATAAGTCCTGAATACCCTACAACCATTTCATAAATACCACCGTAGATTAGCGCACCACCCATCGCCTGCATCATTTGTGGTACGCCACCACCCTGCTTCTTAACTGCCGCAAATACAGTCATAAGGGGTGAAATGAACGAAAATGAAGAACCCTGAACAATAGGAAGTCCGCTACCTATCCTTTTATCAACATGGATGAGAGTAGCAATACCCATTACCATGTAAACTGTTGCAATAAATAATCCTTTTTGTTCAGGATTCATACCCATCGCATTACCAAAAAGGATGGGCACCAAAGTCGTTGCACCAAACAATGTAAATACATGTTGTATTCCTGCAAGGATTGAGAACCCCCACGGTGGATAACTGTCAATTGGCCATGGCACTACTCTTTGTTTAAATGTGCCATATTCTTCTTCTGCCATATAATACCTCCTTTTGCATTAATTTTTATTTTTAAGTGCCTTTTCTAAGTTTTTTGCCCCATCTCACCTCCCTTTCCCTTAACGGTGGGGGGGCAGATACCTATTACACAAATAGTATCTACCTATCTCCCACCAAAATTTATTTACAAGTTAATTCTCGTTTTTTTGCTCTTTCTCCTTTAACGCATTAAGAATCTTTTCAGGAGTTATTGGAACATCCTTTATCCGAATACCAAGTGCATTCTCTACAGCATTAGCCACAGCTGGCATAACCGGGATCATAGTATGTTCCGCAATACCTCTCGCACCAAATGGGCCGTCCGGCTGAGCAACTTCTACGATAATAGGATTCATATCTCTCGGAACATCAAGTGCCGTTGGGATTTTGTAGTCTGTAAAGTTCGGATTTAAAATTCTTCCGTTTTCGTCGAACTTAACTTCTTCCCAAAGCGCCGTTCCAAGTCCCTGAACAAACCCACCAATAATCTGGCCTTCTACTAAATCTGGGTTAATTGCTTTACCAGCGTCAAACGCTTCTGCCATTTTTAATACTCTTATACGACCGGTCTCTTTATCGATTTCAATTTCAACTGCACCTGCACCCGTTGTGTAGTGTACATTTGGATGCCCGCCAAGACCAGTCTCAGGATTTACTTTAGCAGAAGTAAACTCAGGCATGAACATACCATGTCCCATAATCGGGCCACCACGGAATGTTCCATCAGGCATCTCTATGCCATTAATTACAAAGTCCTCATACGGTAATTCGAATTCAGGATCTGTATAGCACTTTACCTTACCATCTTCAAGATATAAGTTAGCCTTATCTATGTGATATGCTCTTGAAACCGTATCAAGAATCTGATTTCTTGCATCAATTGCAGCCCGTCTTACTGCATTTCCGCAGCTCCATGTTACATGGCTTGCCACAGTTTGCCACTCATACGGGTTCCTATCAGTGTCTGGAAGTTCAACGCGGATCTTTTCAAGAGGAAGAGAAAGTTCTTCAGCTGCAATCTTAGCCATTGCCGTTAAGAAGCCCTGTCCTAACTCCATACCAGACACGAGCAAATTAATACTTCCGTCTTCACTAAATTTCAAGAATGCAGCAGAAGATTCGTTTGGTGGCATCGCAGGTGCCTTCCATACAGCTGCAAATCCTTTTGCACGCACTTTTGTTGGGTCCGGAGACTTATCTTCCTTACCCCATTCAATTTTTTCTGCAACTTTATCTATACACTCAAGGATGCCAGTGGGATTCATTTCAACTCCGTATGCAACTGGTTGTCCTCTTCTTATTGCGTTTTTTCTTCTAAATTCAACAGGATCCATTCCAATCATCTTAGCCATTCTATCCATGTGGCTTTCTATACCAAAGTGGAACTCAGAATATCCAAATCCTCTGTATGCCCCGCAAGGTGGCCTATTCGTATAGATTGCAAAAGAATCAATATATACATTGGGAATATAGTAAGGGCCTGTGGCAGAGAAGCCTGTTGCGTTAACTACATTTGAACCGTATTCTGCTGAAGCGCCGACATCCCAGAATAATTCGTGTTTTAAGGCAATGATCTTTCCTTCTTTGTTTACGCCCATTTTAATGTGTGCATATAATTCCTGCCTTTGCGAAGAATTCTGGAATTCCTGTTTCCTCGTCCAGCGAAGTTTTACAGGATGGCCTGGAACTTTCATTGCAGCAACTGCCGCAATAACTTCCATACTAATTCCTGCTTTACCACCAAAACCGCCACCTACATAAGAAGCAATAACGCGGACATTTTTATGAGGGATTTTTAAGGAATGAGCAATAATATTCCGCTGAGTATGAGGTGACTGCGTTGAATTCCAGAGAGTAAGTCTTCCATCATAAGAGTATAAAGCAACGGAAATGTGAGTTTCAATTGGTGCATGGACAACATGTGGTACATGATACCAATCCTCCAAAACATACTCTGCCTCTTCAAACGCTTTATCTACATCACCTTTTCTAATTTTACGAACATGAGCAATGTTAGTACCTGGCTGAGGATAAAGCCACGGCACCACCTCGTATTTTCCTAAATCAGGATGAATAAGTGGTGCGTCTGGCTTAATAGCATCAAGAGGATTTTGCAGTACAGGCAGCGGTTCATAATCTACTTTAATCTTTTTAACAGCTGCTTTAGCTTGCGCAGGTGTTTCTGCCACTACTGCTGCTACCTGCTCCCCTATATAACGCACTCTATCAGCAGGAAAAATGGAATTATCTTTCAGATAAAGCCCAAATTTTTCAGGGAAGTCTTTTCCAGAGAGAACAGCCCTTACACCAGGCATCTTTTCAGCTTCTGATGTATCAATATTTTTTATAATTGCATGTGCATAAGGACTTTCCAAAACTGCAACATACAACATAGATGGTCCGAAGTCGAGATCGTCTGTATATTTCGCTGCACCGGTTATTTTTTCTAATCCGTCTATTCTGACGGCTCTTTTTCCAACATACTTAAGTTCTCTTTCCATAATACCCTCCTACTCCTTTTTAGAAACATCCAGTATGGCATCTATTATATTCTGATAACCCGTGCAACGACAGAGGTTTCCAGCAATAGCCTCTCGAACTTCCTCTTCGTCTGGATGAGGATTTTTGTTGAGTAACTCCGTTGCCGTAATAGTCATGCCCGGAGCACAGAAACCACACTGGAAAGAATTATGTTGAAGAAAAGACTTTTGCAAATCTGTCATTCCATTCTTCTCAAGTCCTTCAAGAGTTGTAATTTCTTGTCCGTCTACTTCAATTGCGAGTGTTATACAGCTTCTGATACTTTTTCCATTTAACAGTACAGAACAAGCACCGCATTCTCCTCTTCCGCATCCATGCTTCGGACTTTTTACTCCCAATCTATCTCTTAGTACATCAAGCAACTTCTCATTTGGCATTACCTCTATTTTCACGGGGTTGCCATTCAATGTAAAATTAATCTCTTTCTTCATAACGCCCTCCTAAACGAGTCTTTCGCCATACTTCGGCCCGTTACCATTCATCCTGGCTAGAGAAGTTTTTAAGGATCTCTTAACAAGGACACCGCTGACATAAAGCCTATATTCTTTGCTTGCTCTTATATCTGAAATAGGAGAAATCGCTTTAACTGCTAATTTTGCTGCTTCCTCTAAAACCTCGTCAGTTAAGTCTTTTCCTTTTAAAAATTCTTCAGCTTCTTTTGCTCTTACTGGTTTTGGCGCTACAGCACAAAATGCTATTGAATATTCTTTATCTTCATTTACAGTAGTAGCTACACCAACCTGTGCAAGATCTTCTCCATCGTATCTTCCGAGTTTAATGTATGAGCCACCAAACTTTTTATTGCTTGCTCTAATCTTAACCTCTTTGACAATTTCTCCAGGCTTCAGGATTGTCCTCCTTGGCCCCATGAAGAATTCAGTAATTGGAACTTCCTTGTCCCCGCTGTCCGTTGCAATAACAACTATTGCATTACAAACGAGAAGCGCTGGAGCCGAATCAGCAGATGGAACCGCACTGCAAATGTTGCCCACAAGCGTAGCTCTATTCCGCACTCCCGTAGAAGCTATAGTTCTCGAAGCCTCCCATAAAATAGGAAATTTTTCTTTTACTACTTCGCTATCAATTAGTTCATTAAAAGTTACTCTTGCACCAATGTGTAAAAACTCTCCGTCAAATTTCAATTTTTTAAGCTCGTCTATTCCTTTAAGGTCAATTACGATGTCTGGTTGAATGACGCCATCGTCCAACATTACCACAAGGTCCGTTCCACCTAACAGAAGTTTTGCTTTCTCTCCGTACTTTTTGTACAAAGAGATTGCTTCAGGTATGGTGGAAGGCTTTGCATAATCAAAGTTATTCATAAAAATCCTCCTATATTACTCTTCTGGTGCTTCCCATGCAACAACTCTTGCCCAAGCAGACTCCATTTCAATGCCTTTTACGATAAATGCTCCTATGTAAGCGCGCTTGTTGTTCAGTTTGTCAATTTCTCCACCAAGATTTTCTGCATGAACAAGTCCTTTGGGGAATAGTTTTAAGTGCATAATCTGGTAGAATTCTTCTGGCGGGAACATTTCATCCCAGGATTTTCCGTATTTTTCTCTTAATTTCTTGTCTGCTTCTTTAAATAGTTTCGGATGCCAATCTCTAAGAATTGTATTCATAGGATGGTCAGCACTACCACAGTCAACTCCAATCCACTTAAACTTCATCTTTAGTGCCCAGTCTGGGAAGTCAGGACTTGGACCAGGATGCTTAACCATGTAACGAACTTCGTCTGATTCGGGTTGATCCCATGCATATCTATGATATCCAGTATTAATAATGAGAATATCACCCTCACGAATGTCTGCTTTCTTCATAATCATTTCAGGAGTATAAAGATCGTAATCTCCAACTTCGTCTGAAATGTCTACGACAACCCCAGGTCCTACCCATTCATTTAGAGGTACTTTTCCAATCGGGCGTCCTGAGCTAAAGAAGTGAATTTCTCCGTCCATATGTGTTCCAACATGATTACTTGAAGTAATGATCTGACCATTAGCACCTTGACCCATATGTGCGCCCGCAATACGCTTGAAGTACTGAATGCCAAGTGGCATATAACTCGGCCATGGCGGCGTATGGATACTGAGCGGCTGTGTTAAATCATACATCTTTGAGTTCATCATTAATTTAATAAATTCTTCGTTTGTCATATTAACCCCTCCTTAAATTAAGAATATTTTTTAGCAAATGCAATTACTGCTTTTTTAAATACATCCATAGGTGCGTCAACAAGTCCTGCACCAACCTGGCCAATTCCAGGCTTCTTATGTGCAATACCTGTATCAATAAATGGCGGCAAGTTCTTCTCAACAACTTTTCTTATATCAATACCGGTAGGCGTACCTCTAAAGTTAAGATACGGTACCTGATATACATTGTTCTCACCAATTGTTATCTCATACATTGATAATGTTTTATTCAGTCCGTCCTGCGGTGTTCCACCAACAAACTGGACAATTGCAGGTGCAGCACCAATAGCAAACCCGCCAAGGCCTGCAGTTTCCATTATTGCACTGTCACCAATATCCGGGTTAGCATCTTCTTTTGTGAAGCCAGGGAAGTAAAGCGCATTAGGCGGAACTGGAGCAGGAGCAGTAAACCATTCGTCGCCCATACCGGATACCTGAATGCCAAAATCAGTACCATTACGCGCCAGGGCAACTACCATCGTACTCCCTTCAATATTGCGTGCAGGATCAAGACTTACTTTTGCGGCAGGCATAGAAAGGTTCAGGAACGTATGGTCATTGCTGTCGATGAATTTAAGCACTTCTTCTACTGTATTAGCATCGCTCGTTTTAACCATTGCAGGAGCAATTTGCCTGAAGAAAAGAGAAGTTGCACCTTTGTTTCTGTTGTGAAGTTCGTCTCCCATATGGAGTGCTTGTGCAATAATGTTTTTAAGATCAATTTTCTTGAGATAACGTATCGCTTTGTCCATTGCAGGATACATTACTTCTTCCATCCACTTCAAATGTGCAATTACATCAGGTCCATAAGCGCCCATTCTTAACACTTTTCCAAGGCCTTCATTCATTGTTGCATAAGCCTTGTTTCCAAATGTTTCGTTCTCAAGTATGTACACGGGCATCGAAGGAGAAACAATTCCTGCCATTGGACCTACTGCCTGATGATGATGACACGGTGAGAATTCTATTTCACCAGATGCAGCAATTTCTTCTGCTTCTTTCTCGTCTTTTGCCATACCCTCATAAATCAGAGCCCCAATAACAGCACCTCTCTGCGGACCGCACATTCTATCCCATGTAATTGGCGGACCTGCGTGAAGGATCATGTTTTTCTTCATTCCAGGAATTACATCAATAGCCTTACCCATACCAACAAGTACAGGACGCGCTGCAAGCAATCTGTCAAACGCTTCCTTGTTCGCCTTTTCAATATCTACCATATCACACCTCCTAAATTGGATTTTATTTACCTAATAACTTCTTTAATGCGTCCATAACTTCCTGATCACCACCTGCAGGTGGTCTCCAATCTACCTGAATAACTTTTACTCCTACATCATCTAAACTTTCTTTGAAAGAAAGTAAACCGATGTTTATTACTTTCAATTCCTGTTTGAATAGATCAGAAATTTTCCTCATTTGGCACCTCCAAGATTCTTAACAATGTACGAAGAAAGCTTTGCTGCCGCTGCATTAGACGGCATCACGATGACACCTGCATCTTCAAGCTGCTTTTTAACTTTACTGCGGTCCTGAGGATCTTTATCTGTTCCAGTTATGGAAGCAACAAATGTAATGTTTCTTCCGTCTTTTGCGGCAAGCTCTTTAGCCTCTTTAATTGCTGGGGCAAGTTCATCACCAGGTTGCATATTTGATCCATAACCTAAAACTACATCCAGAAGAATCACAGCAACAGATGGATCTTTCGCTTCTTCTATAATCTTTTTGTTTCTTAAGCTAAAATCAATCATTGGATGCGGCCTTCCCACGGTAAACTCATCTTCTCCGAGGTCAACAAAGGTATTCTCCTGACTAATCCATGAATCCTTTAACTTATATTCTGGATTAAGCGGGGCATTCCCATAGACTTCACCAATAATTTGCCTCGACAGAAGCATTGCCTCGTCGCAAAGAGTTCCTCCAGTATAAAGGCCTCTGACATACTTCTGGCCTTCTTTCTTATTTTTGCTCTCCCTATCAGCAATAGCAAGAATTTCTTTTTCTCGCTCTTCGAGAAGCTTCTTAAATTCATCAAGAGACTTGCCTTTTGCAAGAGATGCTGCAATAAGCCCTGCTTCTTCAAGCGTGTTGGCAGGAATTGCCCCAGCGCCTTTAACAACTTCAGGATCTCCGCCCAGGAAAATTCCTACAACTGGCTTTTTGATTTGTGTTTTTATAAGATCGGCAACTTTTTTCAACACATCAGGATGTGGCGGTTTGGATACAAGTACAATATACTTGGTATCTGGATCCTCTTCTAATGCTTTCATTCCTTCGATAAACATAATACCACCTACATCTTTTTTAACATCTCTTCCACCTGTCCCAATCGCCTGTGATATTCCAGCACCTTCGTTCGTAATTACAGAACTTACCTCCTGAAGTCCAGTTCCAGATGCCGCAACAATACCTATATTACCACGCTCAACAACATTAGCAAAACATAATGGCGCACCATTTATAATAGCAGTACCACAATCCGGGCCCATTACTAACAATCCATTGTCTCGCGCATATTTTTTGAGTTCGATTTCTTTATTAAGTGGAACATTGTCAGAGAAAAGCATCACATGCAGTCCATGCTCAAGAGCCTTCATTGCCTCGTCACCAGCATACTTACCTGCAACAGAAATAATTACCATGTTTGCATCAGGCATGTATTCAAGCGCACCTTCAAGGCTTTTCGGCATATATTCTCCCGCTTCTTTTGCCTTTGAGCGAGTTTCCTTTAGCAACTGTTCTATTTTCTCAAATGCCTTGTTAGCTGCCTCTTCACTCTCTGCTTTAACAGCAATCAAAAGGTCTGAATCACTTGCATCTTTAAACATGTCGAGTAATAACCCAGATGTTTCCAAAATGGACTTATTCTGTTCAGTGCCCATTACAACAGCAGCATCTTTCACACCATCAAGAGCAGTAGCGTCACGCGCAACAAGCATTAGCGTAACAGAATCATAGTACTCCCCTTTTTTTATAATTCCTTTTACAACCATTCGATACCTCCTTGCATCAATTTTTTGCTCATAAGTAAAAATCCGGTAGATATGTCAGCCCCGGATGTCTCTCCTATGTTTAATAATTTTGATACTGCGTTTTCAATTATAGCTGGATCATTTAAAAATAACGAAAGCACAAGTGTTTTTACCCTTTCGTACAAAAGACCCAGAGAAGCATAGTATAAAAAAGTATCAGAAATAATGTTACTTCCACGAGAAAGATTAAATATTTTTTTCCTTATATCCCCTGTATTTGCTCCTGTAAGTTTTTCGTAGACGAGCAAGGCAATCATGAACCCATCCAGAATATCATCTCCCTGAGGCGTAAGTCCAAAACCTAATCCTTTTAATCTGGATACAGACTCTAACTTTCCATCTAGGACTTCATTCGAAAATAAATCCAGGGAATAAGCCAAATTTTTTTCAAAAGGCGTAATAAAAAAGTTGAGTCTTCTTTTATCTACCAAAAACGCAGCGCTCAACGCAGGAGCTTTTTTCCTTAATATATCTTCAAATTTATCTAAGCCTTTTTTAAACAGTTCTAAATCTTTACTTACAATAAACAGGTCAGAGTTATACTGAAGAGATGATTCAATATCACAGATAAAACTATCGTTAAGTACAATCTTACTTTTATCCATATAAATACTTTTAACAAACGAAAGAGAATCGACATTGATTACAATATTATTAGGACCACCCCCGACAGAGCGCGTCACAAGAGACAAAATTGCATCCCTTTTTATATAAAAATTTACCGCATTATTAAAAACAGAGTGAATCTTACAATACCCAAAATGGGAATGTTTACCCCCAAATCTTACTTGGTCGCCAACCGAATTTACCTTCAAAACTAACGATAAACTCAAATATATTCCTCCTTTACAGTAAAAAATAAAAAACCCTCAGACACAAGCATACTGAGGGTTTTTAGAAGAAAATTTATACGTTAGGCTCTTCAGGAATTTTAAAGCTTTCAGCTGATTTCAGTAAATCTTCAGGTACGGGAGCCTGTAATGTAGTACCAAGATAGTCTTCAAGATACTTCTTAATCGAAGCATCCCAGTATTCTTTTGTAATATAGAAAACCTTTGCTCCTCCTAATTCATGCTGGTATTCTGGCCAAGGATACGATGGCTGAGCCATACCAATGCCCCATCTCTTAAAACCATTATAACTTTCGTATGTTGCCCAGAATTCTTTCTGGCCAAGGATCTCAAAAGTATAATAGGTTTTTGCATAATACATTGCTGCTCCTGCACGAAAACCTCTCTTAAACGCCATAGTATGAAGACTGATATTTATGTCTTTGTTCATGAGTCTTCCATTTCCAAGTGCTGCAAGCTCACCATCAATAATTCCAACTAGCAGATAAGGATCTTTGAGTCTGTTTCTGTACCAGCCGAGAATTTCAGCATAGACTCTTGCACCTACGATGTCATAAAAATCGTGATCTACATCAAGGAACTTTTTAATAAACGGTAATAATGCTGGTGCTTCCTCCTTCGTCATTTGTCTGATAACCATTGTTTTTCTTTCGCCTTCCCTGTTTTTAAGCTCAATATACATCGGCTTCCAGGGCTTAAGCGCCATAGGTGGCGGACTTAATAAAGGTTCTAACTCCTCGACTTTAAAGACTACTTCCCCTTGCGAAACTTTTTCTGGTGGTTGTTTCTTCATGTTATCTCCCCTTTCTTTTAAAGTTTTTTCTATTATAAACTACTATATTCTAATTGTCAAGTATTTTATTGACTTTTCAAGTATAATTTTGTTGTCTTTATTCAGATTTGTAATATAATAGTCAAAAAAACATAGGAGACTAAGAATAATGATGAAGAACTATTCGTTAAAAGGAAAAAAGTTTTTATTCTTTGGTTGTAAAAGTTGGGCACACACTATAATAGACAGATTTGATACTGAAGCACAAATAACAAGCATTGGAGAATCCGACTCATGTGATATTTCTGTACCTTTGGAACAGGATGCAGACTGGAAAAGCAAAGTAATTAATAAATTAAAAAGCAAAGAATTTGACGGATTAGTGAATATAGGTATGTTGACAAATTTAGATGGTTTAATTACAACTCCATTAGACCGATGGAAGGAAATTGTGCCTCCTAACTTGCGATTGTTATACAAAAGTATAGACACACTAAAAGAATGCTTGAAGAGCAGTGCAAGCATAGTAAATATACTAGAAATAGGAGCAATGGAAGGACTAGGTGGAGGATCAGTCTACGAAGCATTCTACAAGGAATCACAATTTTTGATGAGGAATCTTGCAGAAACACTTGGAAATAGAAAAATACGCCTGAACTCGATCAGAGCAGGATACATTGACACAGAAACTACTCCAAATAAGAATCTCAGGAAATTATATACAACAACAGCTTCAAATTCAGTTTTGTTAAAAGAAGTAGGTACATTAGACGAACTTACCAATGCCATAATCTTTTTCCTATCAGACGCATCCAGATACATTACGGGGAATGAGTTATTTATTGACGGAGGAGCACACATAACTTCATACTTATAAGAAGGCTAATGGATATGTGGAAGATACTATTGGTTATTTTTGCTTCATACTTTATTGGCTCAATTCCTAATGGATACATTATTTCAAAAAAATTTTACGGAATTGATATAACAAAATACGGAAGCGGCAATATCGGCATGACCAATGTCCAGAGGGTCATTGGCAATAAACCCGCAGCAATCGTATTGATATTGGATTTATCAAAAGGAGCAATTGCAGTTCTTCTGGGGAGATATGTGGCACATAACTACACAGCAATGATGCTTTCTGGCATAGCGGCAGTAATAGGGCACGATTACTCAATCTTCATGCCTCACTTTAAAGGAGGAAAAGGAGTAGCTGCAACATACGGAGTTGCAACTCTGATAAATTTTCCTGCTGCACTGCTCTCATTTGCTGCATTTCTTGGAATTGTAATAAAAACAAAATATGTATCACTTGGGTCAATTATTTCAATTGCACTTTATCCCATTTTTCTTTTGATTCTGCGAGAAAATAAAACTGTAGTATTGTGGAGTATTGTTTTTCCAATACTTGTTATATATTCACACAGAGAAAATATTAAGCGTTTAATCTCTGGCACGGAAAGAAAGATAGGTGAGAAAGTCATAATAAATAATGAAAAAAGACATTAAAAATTTTTCTCTTGATGAACTAAAAGCATATTTCACAGAAATAGGAGAAAAATCTTACAGGGCGGAGGAAATATTTAGAGCAATTTACAATAACAAAATATTTAACTTTCACGATATTACTACATTACCCAAGACACTAAGGGATGCCCTTGATAATCAGTTCTTTATAACTTCATCTGAAGTAATTTCCAAACAGAAATCATCAGACAGCAGTATAAAATTCTTAATTAAGTTTCCCGATAGCAGCCTCGTTGAAACCGTACTGATAAGAGAAACCGCTCATGGAAAGACGAGAAATACGCTTTGTTTATCTTCGCAGGTAGGATGTGCAATGAAATGTAAGTTCTGTGCAACAGGCCAAATGGGTTTTATCCGTAATTTAACGACAGGAGAAATTATAGAACAATTCTTATTAGTTGAAAAAATGGCAGGAAAAGTAAATAACATCGTTTTTATGGGGATGGGGGAGCCCCTGGCAAATTACGAGAACGTTAAAAAGGCAATTAAAATTATAACAGATCCTAAAGGGAGAGGATTAGGCAAGAGAAAAATTGTTATATCAACCTCTGGGATAATAGACAAGATTTATAAACTTGCCGACGAAATAAGTTCAGTCAGGCTTGCAATCTCCCTGCATGCAGCAACCCAGAAAAAAAGAGATTATCTAATGCCAGGATTAAGAAAGTACAAAATTTCGGACTTATTTGAAGCCCTCAAATACTACAACCGCAAAACCGGAAATACAATTACAATAGAATACTTACTTATAAAAGATGTAAATGACGATTACAAAGATGCAAAAGATCTAATAAAGTTATTGAGAAACCTTAAATTTGTCAAAGTTAACTTGATTCACTTTAATCAGGTAGCACATATAGACTTTAAACCTTCAAACAGGGAAAAAGCATTCGCGGAAATCCTCAGAAAAAATGGCGTTACAGTTACTATCAGACACTCAAAAGGAGAAGAAATAGCTGCAGCATGCGGGCAACTCGCAACAAACACAAAAACAAGCACAAAATTTCCGATCTAAATTCATACCATAGGATTTATTTAAAAATATTTTCAAACCACTTGACAATTTTTAAAAATGTATTTTAATTTATGTGTAAATATAGAGATTATGTTACCGAAAGGAGGTGAAACGTTATGAAGTGGGGTAGCAAAGTATTAGCATTCTTGCTTGGAATAAGTCTTTTAGTTCTTACACTTGCAGCAAACTTTAAATGGCATTAATTTAACAGCAATGCCATATGAAAGGAGGTGAAACGTTATGAAGTGGGGTAGCAAAGTATTAGCATTCTTGCTTGGAATAAGTCTTTTAGTTCTTACACTTGCAGCAAACTTTAAATGGCATTAATTTAACAGCAATGCCATATGAAAGGAGGTGAAATATGTAGCTTTGCCTCATTATTATTTAATTTTTCGCCGGTGATTAATACTTATAGCAAATAGATTAAATTGTAGTATAATTTGTCAATGGTTAAAGCTAAAGGGGATGTAACGCAGTGTAAATTATGAATGAGAGATGGAGTAGAGGGTATATGGTATTTATAATTGTTACTTTTATTTTTTTATTTGTTGTTTCATTTTTTTATTTTCCCACCAAATTTACTCTTAATTCTTTATGGTATGCATTAATACTTGGTATAGGAA
>WFZA01000020.1 GCA_015489815.1 Caldisericales bacterium
TGCTTCTGTTGTACCAAGGGTTGAAAGTACCTTGGTAATTGCTGCAGTAAGAGTGGTTTTACCATGGTCGATATGGCCAATGGTACCAATGTTTACATGCGGCTTAGTTCTTTCAAATTTCTCTTTTGCCATAATGTTACCTCCCCTTATGATTCTCCTTTGGCTTTTTTAATTATTTCTTCTTGAACAGAAAGAGGTACTCGCTGGTACGAATCAAATACCATAGAAAAAGAACCCCTCCCTTGTGTCAATGTCCTTATAACAGTTGAATATCCAAACATATTGGAAAGCGGTACATAAGCATGAATAATTGCTATGTGGCCACGCTCTTCAATACCTTTAACTTCCCCACGCTTGGAGTTTATATTAGAAATCACATCACCAAGAAACTGCACAGGTATTAAAATTTCTACTTTCATTATAGGTTCAAGTAAATATGGATCTGCTCTTCGGACCGCATCTCTAAATGCCTTAGAAGCAGCAACTCTATAGGCAAGTTCTGAAGAATCCACAGGATGGTAGGATCCATCTATAAGATCTACTTCTACATCTCTTATGGGATACCCGAGAAGAGGGCCCGTCTCCATTGCAGAAATAATACCCTGTTGTATAGGATTCATAAATTCTTTTGGAATGACTCCACCTTTGGTTTTATCCTTAAACACAAGACCTTTATTTGTCTCACCTGGTTTTACTATAAAAACGACATGTCCGTATTGTCCGTGACCACCAGTTTGTTTGATGTACTTTCCTTCTGCTTTTACCTCTTTTGAGATTGCTTCTTTATACGCTACCTGCGGCTTACCTATTCGTGCTTCAACTTTATACTCTCTAAGTAATCTATCAGTAATAATTTCGAGATGCAATTCCCCCATACCTGAAATAATTGTTTCCGCAGTATCCTCATCGTACTTAATTTTAAATGTTGGATCTTCTATAGAGAATTTTGCAAGTGCAGCAGAAAGTTTTTCCTGATCAGCGCGTGTTTTAGGCTCAATAGAAACAGATATAACTGGTTCCGGGAACTCCATTTTTTCAAGCACTACAGGGTTATTAAGATCGCAAAGTGTATGACCTGTATATGTATCTTTTAAACCCACTATTGCTCCAAGACCACCTGCCTTAATGTAATCCACATCTTCTTTTTTATTAGCATGCAATCTCAAAAGACGAGCAATCCTTTGTTTCTTACCAGTAGTTGCATTAAGTACATATGTTCCTTTGTGTAAAGTGCCTGAATACACTCTAATAAAAACGAGTGTCCCAACATATGGATCTGCCATTACCTTAAATACAAGTGCCGCCAATGGTGCATCTGGATTCGGTGGGCATTCTACCTCCTCACCAGTCTTAGGATTCTTCCCGGATACTGGACCTATATCTATAGGAGAAGGCAGATAGTCACAAATACCATCGAGTAACATCTGAACACCTTTATTTTTGTAAGAAGAGCCAAGAAAAACTGGATACGCAAGATTATCTATTGTAGCCCTTCGTATAGTCTTTTTCAAAAGGTCATGTGGAATTTCCCCTGTATCAAGATACACCTCAAGTGCTTCTTCGTCAACATCTGCTATAGTTTCCATTAATTCTTCTCTTCTTTGACTTGCTTCTTCCTGATATTCCTCCGGGATATCCTCTATATCGTATTTCTCACCAGATGGATCCCTGAATACATATGCCTTATTTTCTACGAGGTCAATTACACCAATAAAATCACTTTCTGCGCCCATTGGCATTTGTAAAACAAGCGGTTTTACATTTAATCGTTCCCTAATGCTCTGAAGTGTATCTTCAAAAGATGCACCAAGCCTATCCATCTTATTAATGTAAATAATCCTTGGGACATGATGCCTACTTGCCTGTCTCCACACTGCTTCTGATTGTGCTTCAACACCTTCTACAGCAGAGAAAATAACAAGCGCACCGTCCAGGACTCTAAGCGACCTTTCAACCTCCGCAGTAAAGTCAACATGGCCAGGCGTATCAATAATATTTATTTGATGACCCTTCCAAAAACATGTAGTAACAGCAGAAGTAATCGTGATACCCCTTTCTTTCTCCTGGACCATCCAATCCATTACTGTATTGCCGTCATCTACATTTCCAAGGCGATATGTGCGGCCAGTATAATAAAGAATTCTTTCGGTTGTGGTAGTCTTACCTGCATCTATGTGTGCAATAATTCCTATGTTCCTAATCTTTTCAAGCGGGGTATCTTTACTCACTAAAACTCACCTCTACCATCTAAAGTGCGAATAGGATCTATTTGCTTCTGCCATTCTATGAACATCGAGCTTCTTTTTATAAGCACCACCTGATTCATTAGAGGCATCTACAATCTCTGCAGCAAGTTTCTCAATCATAGACTTACCACTGCGATCCCTTGCTGCGCGAACGATCCACTTTAAAGCAATCTTCTGTCCTCTTGACTTATCAACCTCTATAGGTACCTGATAAGTTGCTCCACCTACTCTTCTGGGTTTTACTTCTACAAGAGGCCTCACCTTTTCGAGAGCCGTTTCAAAAACTTCTACAGGATCTTTTTTTGTCTTTTGTTTTACAATTTCCAGTGCACTGTAAACAATTTTTTCTGCTAAACTTTTTTTACCACCTTGCATTACATTATTAATGAGTTTCTGCAGGATAACACTTCCATAAACAGGATCAGGCGGAATTTCTCTTACAGTACTAATCTTCTTACGAGGCATTAAGCACCTCCTTTACTTTCCTTAGGTCTCTTAGTTCCATACTTAGATCTACCTCTTCTTCTACCTTCAACTCCTGCTGCATCAAGAGTACCTCTAACAACATGGTACCTAACACCAGGTAAGTCTTTTACCCTGCCGCCTCGTACCAAAACCATAGAGTGCTCCTGAAGGTTATGCCCTATACCGCCAATGTATGCTGTTACTTCGATACCATTAGTAAGCCTGACTCTTGCTACCTTTCTTAAAGCAGAGTTTGGCTTCTTAGGGGTCATAGTCCTAACCTGTATACAGACACCCCTCTTCTGCGGGCATCCTTGCAACGCAGGAGTTTTGCTTTTCTCTTTCTTTCTTTTTCTTGGATTTCGTACTAATTGGTTAAATGTAAGCATTCATAATCCTCCTACTAAATTTTCTTTCACACAAGGTGCAATTATATCAAAATAACACATTCTGTCAAGGATAAGTAATTCATCAACTTAAAAAAGGCGGGATGGCCCCGCCTTAAAATACACAATCGAAGAAATCACTCATTAAAATTAGTATTCGTTCCAGCAGGTATTTTCTTTCCTACAATAATGGATTCTTTCATACCCCGGAGTAAGTCAACCTTTCCTTTAATGGCCGCTTCCGCAAGTACTCTTGGTGTTTCCTGGAATGAAGCAGCAGAAAGGAAACTATCAGAAGAAAGTGCTGCCTTTGTAATACTTTGAACCAGTACTTCAAATTTTGCAATTTTTTTACCTTCTGCTTTTGCAAGCCTATTAGCATCCAGTACCTCGTAACGATTAACGATTTCTCCTTCGTAAAAGTTCGTATCGCCAGCATCAAGAATTTTGACTTTGTTAAACATCTGCTTTACAATAATCTCGAGATGCTTGATGTTAATGTCAACACCCTGAGACTTATAAACCTTTTCTATTTCTTCTATAAGATAACGGGATGCAACATTTATACCTTTTATTCTGAGAAGCTCTGTTGGGTCTAATGGGCCATCGCTCAGAATATCACCAACTTTTACTACATCCCCGTCTTTGACTCTCAAATTTTTGTCCGGCGTTGTAGTAAGTTTTTCTTTCTTTCCATCCTTATTTACAATCGTCACAATCTTCTTGGTCTTTTCTATTTCTATAGAAACCTTTCCAGTAAGAGGCGCAATAAGAGCTTTTCCTCTCGGGCTTCTTGCACGGAATAACTCTTCAACTCTTGGAAGGCCTGTTGTGATGTCAGCAACAGCAATACCACCAGTGTGGAAAGTTCTCAAAGTAAGCTGGGTGCCAGGTTCACCAATTGATTCCGCTGCAACCACACCTACAGCCTCACCTATATTTACATGTTTACGGGACGACAGATCGAGCCCGTAACACTTTGCGCAAACACCGTGATCAGTCTTGCAGGTTATAGGCGAACGAACCTTAACAGACTTTACGCCAATAGATTCTATATAATCCGCAGTTTTTTTATCTATCAGTTCATTTCTTCTGACGATAATCTTTTGCTCTCCTCTGAGTAACTTAACTTTTTTAACTTTACGCTCTTTGAGAAGTTTATAAAGATCTTCATTAACTATATCTCCCTGGTCTGCAAGAATTTCTCCTGTATTCTTATCCACAATTTCTTCACTTAACTTCTCACCTATTATCCTTTTAGTAACAGCAACTTCTTTGTTTTCCCTCGGGGCATATACATCTTCAGCAGCGTATCTTCCCCAAATCTGTTCTGAAAGAGAAAGAATAGTGGTATTGCCTTCAATTACGGGTTTAACATTAACACCCATCACTGGATTCTCAACAAGAATAGATTCTATTCCCAGCTTATCTAAAAGCTCTCCTTGTTCCTTTGTTATAAAATCACCTTTATTTATCAATAGTTCTCCCGTAGTAGGATCTTTTACATCCTCAGCTGCAACCCTACCTATTGCTCTGATAGAAATTGGTTCTATTACTTCATCGCCAATCTTAATAGCTTTTAGCTTACTTACTGCACAATCCTCCTCTTTAATAATTAAACTATGTGCAACATCTACAAGTCTTCTGGTAAGATAACCAGAATCTGCCGTTTTAAGCGCCGTATCGGCCTGACCTTTCCTTGCACCATGCGTCGACAGGAAATATTCAAGAACGCTCAAACCTTCTCTTAAATTAGATGTAATCGGGAACTCGATGATTTTACCAGTAGGACCAGCCATAAGGCCTCTCATTCCAGCCATTTGAGTAATCTGTGCCTTATTACCCCTTGCACCAGAAATAGCCATCATGTAAACAGGGTCGAAGTCATCAAAATTATTAAATACTGCCGATTTTATACGCTCCGCAATATCTTGCCATATTTCAATGACTGCACGGTATCTTTCTTCTTCTGAAAGAAGTCCCTGTTCGTAAGCTTCGTTAACTTCTTTTGTTCTTCTCTGGCCTTCCTCAACAAGCTTATTCCTCTCTGGTGGAATTTTTACATCATCCACTCCAATACTGATACCTGCATAAGAAGCTTGCTTAAATCCAATTTCTTTTAAGTTGTCCAGTAAAATATCTGTTTTAACAAGCCCAAAGTCAGAGTAGAAATCAGAAATAATCTTGTTAAGGTCACTTTTACCAACTGTCTTATTTATGAACTTGAATTTTTTAGCTTCTTCTTCACCCTCTTCAAATATTCCTTCTCTAATTCTATCATTAAACAAAACTCTGCCAACAGTAGTTTGGATTTTCTTTCCATCTACATAATATCTGATCTTATCGTGTAAACCCAGTGTACCCTTTTCGTACAAAATTTCAACTTCGTAAGGAGAGCTTAACAAATGAGGGTATACTTTATCACTCTTTCCTTCAAGGGTCATATAATATGCGCCAAGAACCATGTCCTGTACAGGACCATCAAGAGGACCACTATGCGCAGGAGAAAGAATATTGTGTGAAGAGAGCATTAATGTCCGCGCTTCGGTCTGAGCAGCAAAAGAAAGAGGAAGGTGTATAGCCATCTGGTCCCCGTCAAAATCAGCATTAAAAGGTGTGCAAACAAGTGCAGGAATCTGAATTGCTTTGCCTTCAATCAATATCGGCTTAAATGCTTGGATACTTAGCCTATGAAGTGTTGGTGCCCTGTTTAAGAGCACTACATAGTTCTTTGAAACGCTCTCCAATTCTCTCCATACTTCTGAAGTAGGATTCTCAATAAGTTCTTTTGCTTTCTTCTTATTGTATCCCAGTTTTGAAAGCCTATGTATAACAAACGGTTTAAATAATTCAAGTGCCATTTCTTTCGGTACACCACACTGATTTAATTTCAAGTCTGGTCCTATCACAATAACAGCACGACCTGAATAATCAACGCGTTTACCTAAAAGATTCTCTCTAAAGCGCCCCTCCTTACCTTTCAAAATGTCCGTAAGAGAACGCAAAGGCCTTCTTGAAGCACCGAGTACTGGATATGTTCTTCTCCCATTATCAAATAACGCATCCACTGATTCCTGTAACATTCTTTTTTCATTTTGCAGCATAATATCAGGTGCGTTTACTTCTATAAGCTTTTTAAGCCGGTTGTTTCTATTAATTACCCTTCTATAAAGCTCATTTAAATCATCAGAGGCATACTTGCCCCCTTCCAACGCAATTAAAGGCCTTAAATCAGGTGGTATAACAGGAATCCTGATTAATACCATATCTTCTGGTTTTCTGTTATTTTTAATTAAACCCTCAACAACTCCGAGTAACCTTACAGCTACAATACGCTCCTGTTTAGAACCTTTATGCAGTTTCTCTATTGCTTCTTCCCGTAATTTGTGAAGGTCAATTTGCTTTAAAAGCTTTAGAATTGCACTTCCACCTTTTTCAGCAACAAAGTCGAGACCTTCGCGTTTATATAGTCTGTATTCGTCATCACTCAATAATTGTTTTTTTCTTAGCTTCGTTTTTTTAGGATCCACTACGATATAAGAAACGAAGTATATAACTTTTTCTACATCCTTTGAGGGCATTCCGAGAAGCAACCCCACATAATTAATATTATTTTTAAAGTACCATATGTGAACGACTGGAGAGGCAAGCTCTATATGACCAAATCTTTCTCTACGCACACTGGAAGGCAAAATTTCTACACCACACCGCGGACATGTAAGACCAGCGTACTGTATGCCCTTCATCTTGCCGCAACGACACTGATAACTGTGCACGGGACCAAATATCTTTTCGCAGAACAAACCATCAGGCTCAGGAGTATAAGTCCTATAACTATAAGTTTCGGCCTTTTTTACCTCGCCATGCGACCACGATAAAATATCGTCACTTGAAGCAAGTAGTATCTTTAGCGCTTCAATATCATTTTTCTTCAAAGAATTCACCTCCGATTATTATTCATTCTCCTCACGCTTTGATTCTGCAATGACTTTTTCAGCAACTTTTGGAGGAGCAGGTTCATAATGGGAGTGTGACATTTTAAATTCTCCTGTTCCCTGAGTAATAGAGTTTAAGTCATTTGCATATGTTAGAACTTCCGAAAGAGGGACGAGGGCTTCGATTATTTGTTTCCCATTCTCAGACTTCATACCGAGAACCTTACCTCTCTTACTGTTTAAATCACCTATTACATCTCCCATGTATTGTTCATCCACAATTATTTCCAATTTCTCTATTGGCTCTAAAATAATAGAATTACACTGCTCAAGCGCTTTTTTAAGAGCCATAGAACCAGCCACTTTAAATGCGAGTTCCGATGAATCAACCGGATGGTAAGATCCGTCCACTACAGTAACTTTGATGTCTACTACAGGATAACCTGCGAGTATACCGTGTTCCATTGCTTCTCTTACGCCCTTTTCAACAGCCGGTATGTATTGCTTGGGTATTGCGCCACCAAAAATTTTGCTTTCAAATTCAAACTCTTTGCCTCTTTCAAGCGGTTCTACTTCGAGCCAACAGTGGCCATATTGCCCATGACCACCTGTCTGTTTTTTATACTTACCTTCTACTTTAGTCTTTTTAGTAATTGTTTCTCTGTAAGGCACTTTGGGCGTAGTTAGCTCAATATCTACACCATAACGCTTCTTCAATTTTTCTACGACCACCGAGAGGTGCGTTTCACCAATGCCCGAAAGGATCTGTTCTTTAGTCTCGTTATTTTTGGAAACTTTAACGGTAGGATCCTCGTCCGTTATTTTCGCAAGCCCAATACTCATTCTATCCTCATCAGCCTTTGTTTTAGGCCTCATTGCTTTAGAAAGCATTGGTTCCGGGAATTGAATAGGAGGATAGACAATTGGGGCATTCTTATCAGAAAGTGTATCATTGGTTTGCGTGGCAACGAGTTTCGTTATAACCCCTATGTCCCCTGCGATAATACTATCCGCTGGTTCCTGATTCGAACCTCTCAAGAATAAAAGTTGTGAGACTTTTTCCATAGTATCTTTAGAACTATTGTACACAGATGTATTAGATTTAATTATACCAGAATATACTTTTACGAAAGATAATTTTCCTACATACGGGTCGCTTAAAGTTTTGAACACAAAAGCAGAGAAATTCTCGTCCTTGGATACTTTCCTTTCTTCTTCCTCATTCGTTTTTGGGTTTTTACCTTTTACCGTTCCAACCATATCAGGCGAAATCATAAAATCAACAATAAAGTCAAGCAATTCGTTTACACCTATCTGGTTTAAGGCAGAACCACAAAGTATTGGGAAGAATTCTCCATTTTCATATGCATTTTTAAGACCCTTTTTAATCTCATCAGGCGTAAGTTCCGTGCCCTCAAGGTACTTTTCAAGTAGAGCATCGTCATTCTCCGCTGCAAACTCCATTAAATCTTTTTTGTAAGACTCTGCACCTTCTACATTTTCCGTTAGTAAGTTTTTAACACCTTCGATTTTCTTACCATTAAGTACTGGTACAATAATAGGAAACGCCTTATTACCAAAAGTTGCTCTTATCTGCTCTACAACTTTAAAGAAATCAGTATTCTCTACATCAAGTTTATTTACAAAAAAAGCACGCGGTTTGTTCTCTTTGGATAATACCTCCCATTGTTTTTTTGTTTGAATCTCAACCCCGCCCATAGCATTTACCAGAATTAAAGCATTCTCTCCAGCTCTAATACCGCTAAGAACTTCTCCAAAAAAGTCCGCATAGCCAGGCGTATCGATATAGTTAATTTTTACACCTTTATGTTCAAAAGGGATAATCGAAAGACTAATGCTAAACTTCCTCTCTTTCTCTTCTGGCTGATAATCAGAAACAGTGTTACCGTCCTCAACCTTCCCCATACGAGAAATAAGCTTTTTTCCAAAAAGGATCGCTTCTGCAAGTGTAGTTTTACCTGCATTGCCATGCGATACAACAGTAACATTCCTAATCTTGCTTGTTTCCAGACTCATTCTTATCCTCCTTAAAAATTATTTTTGGTTTGCGTATTTTTAATGTAAGATTCTCACGCTTTGGAGATGATTTCTTTTTCTCAGGCAATGCCCTTAAATCAAGCACAAGGCCTCTAAGCTCCCGCTGCAATACATTGAATGACTCGGGAATTCCCATCTCGAGAATAGTATTACCTTTAGAAATCTGTTCATAAGCCCGCTTCCTTCCTTCAAGATCATCAGACTTTACAGTAAGCATCTCTTGAAGCAGATTAGCTGCACCATACGCTTCAAGCGCCCAGACTTCCATTTCGCCAAGTCTCTGTCCACCAAACTGCGCTTTTCCTCCAACTGGCTGCTGAGTTATCAAAGTATACTTTCCTACAGCACGGGCATGTAACTTATCCTCTGCAAGGTGATTCAACTTTAGTAGATACGACTCGCCAAGAGTTACTTTATAGTCAAAAGGTTTACCTGTACGCCCATCGTACATCTTAAACTGTCCACTTTCAGGTAAACCAGCATCTTTAAGAAGGTTTTTTACTTCCTTTTCAGTTGCACCATTGAACGCTGGCGTAATAACCTGAACATTTAATTTGCGCGCAGCAAGGCCAATATTTGTCTCCAGGATCTGTCCTAAGTTCATTCTGGATGGTACACTCAAGGGACTTAAAATAACATCCACCGTAGTTCCATCCTCCAGATATGGCAAATCCTCCTCTGGAAGTATTTTGCTAATGACACCCTTATTTCCGTGCCTTCCAGAGACTTTATCTCCAACGATAATCTTTCTTTTCTTTGCTACAAATACCTTAATAAGTTTTCTTACATTTTTGGTAAGTTCGAGTCCTTCTTCTTGAGAGAATACCTGAACATCTATTACTACGCCTCCTTCACCTGGAGGAACTTTGAACGAACTATTTTTAATGTTTCCTGCCCTATCGTTAAATAGGCTCTTAAATAAACGCGCTTCACTCGTTTCTTCTTCTTCAGGAAACGGCGTAGTCTTACCAACGAGCAGGTCCCCAGCCTTTACTTTAGAACCTATCTTTACAATTCCGTTTTCGTCTAAAAATCTCTTTGCTTCTCTTGAGACATCAGGTGGATCTGGGGTAAGCTCCTCTGGGCCATGCTCAGTGTCGTGAACTTCTATAGTGTATTCTTTTACATGAATAGAAGTTAGCCTATCTTCGCTTACTAATCTTCTGCTTATGATAACGGCATCCTGATAGTTATATCCGTACCACGGAATGTATGCAACCAGTACATTTATACCTAATGCAAGCTGACCATCTTTAACAGAATAGCCATCAGCAATAGGATCACCGGCCTTAATCTTTTGCCCTTTTTTGACAATAGGCTTCTCATTTCTACAGGTGTCCTGATTAGTCCTTACAAATTTCTTTAATTTGTATACCTTTTCCTTGCGTACTTTAACTTTCTTTGTTCCACTTTCAGCAAGTTTTCTTAAAACATCTTCAGAAATTATATCTCCTTCCTCAATGATAAGTTTTTTCTTCTTGCCACTACCTTCAAAGTAGGAAGTAGCAACTACCCTATCTATAAGATCTGTATTTAACTTACCAAGAGAAAATCTTTCTACTTCCGAAGGATAATAGATTACCAGGTCCGTAACTCCGCGTTCATATAGTTTTTTAAGTAAGTCCATCGTTATTTCGGAATTAATCTCTTTATCTTTTCTTCCGTTCGTATAAGTAGCAAATAATCCTTTACCCAAAATATTTTTCCCAACAGCAGTAAGATTGATCGTAAAAATGGGCTTTGATTCTACACTACCATTTTCTTTGACTTTAATCTCTTTAACTTTACTATTAAACAGCCTGTTTAACTTAGTGTCAGAGATTTTTTGTCCTTCTTCTATAATAGGTTTCTTGCGCTTGCTGAGAATAGTTTCACCTGAAATTTTTCCAACAAGTTCTTCGTTTTTTTGTAGATCAAAACAACTTGCTATGGGAAACTTTTGCAATTTGTCTGCCTGAATTACGGCAATATCCTCAATCCCTTTAGATATTAATTTGTCAAGAATTGTTACAGTAAGTTTTTCGCCAATATACTTTTCGTAACCCGCTACTTTAGGCGAAAAATCAAACAGATATATGTCTTTTTGGGTTAGCCTATTCTGCAAGTTTAATCTCAGGTCGCGTGCTTCTCTATAAACAGAAATAGTTTCTACTTCTGCATTATTCGGAACAATACGAATTTCACTTCCAGAAACATACGAAACTATACCATTATCATGAGAGATAGGTATATCCAGATTATCTCGCGGAATACGCTTTTCTATTCCAGTAGCAACACGCGGGGGATCCGGATGAACAAGCGGTACTGCCTGCCTCTGCATGTTACAGCCCATCAAAGCTCTGTTTGCATCATCGTGATCCAAAAAAGGAATAAGAGATGCAGAAACACCAATTACCTGCTGTGGTACAATATCCATTAATTGCACTTCTTCTTTAGGAACGAGATGCGGCAGAATTTCGCCAGAAGTACTCTTCTCTCTTGCCACTACATGGTCAGATATAATGTTGCCATATTTATCAAGTGGCGTATTTGCCTGCGCAATAATGTAATTTTCTTCGTCATCTGCAGTTACACGAATAATTTTATTTGTTACCCGCCCATTTTCAACAACTCTATACGGCGCCGTAATAAAACCATATTCATTTACATCTGCATACGAAGCAAGCGAGTTTATCAATCCTATATTTTGTCCCTCTGGTGTTTCAATAGGACATATCCTACTATAGTGAGACGAGTGAATATCTCGTACTTCAATACCAGCCCTTTTCCTGTGCAACCCACCAGGACCAAGTGAGCTTAACCTCCTTTTGTGCGCAAGCGATGCAAGAGGGTTAGTTTCTTCCATAAACTGGGAAAGCTGGTTTGTCCCGGAAAATTGCCTGAGTTGTCCAGAAATACTCTTCGCACTTATTATATCAGATAACTTCAGGTTTTCTTTTTGTGAAGTCATAATTCTATCTCTCGCAAGACGCTGCACCTTTACTACACCGCGCTCAAACTCCTCAGCAAGCAATTCACCAACAGTACGCACACGCCTATTAGAAAGATTATCAATGTCATCAACAGACTTAATACCTTCTCTTATGTCTATTAAATAATTAACTATATCTATATAATCCTGCTTTTCAAGTATTTTACTTTCGCTTTTTCTGCCAAATTTTTTATTAATCTTGTATCTTGCAACAGGATAGTACTCGTTGCGCCTTGGATCGCTGAGTAAAGATTGAACAAATTCCTCAGCTGCCTCTAATGTTGGCCTCTCTTTAGGATGAAGCATCTTATAAATCTCCATTTTAGCTTCTTCTGGAGTATCTGTTCTATCTTTTTTAAGGGTTTGCTCAATCCAGAAATCTACGCCTTTTACCTTTACGGTAATTTTTTCTATTCCTTTATTTAGAAGCTTTTGAGGTATATCCTCAGTGAAAGGCTCTCCTTTTTTTGCAACTACCTTACCGTCATCAAGAACAATATCTTCAGTAAGAATTTTTCCAAGGGCTATTTCATAAGAAAACGGAGATGTCGTAAGCACGGTAAGAGTCATATCTCTGTAGAAGTATTTTTTAATTTCTTCGTTATCTTTAAAACCTATAGCTTTAAGCACAAGAGTAAGTGGTAACTTTTTAAGCTTCTTTTTGAGGTGCATGTAAATTACATTGTCTTTACCGACCTCCATATCCATCCAGTTACCACGATCAGGAATAATTGTCACATTATAATTCAAGAAACCTGTTACTTTATCTCTTTCCGTTTGATAAAAAACACCTGGCGAACGAATAAGCTGCTCTACAACAACTCTCTTTCGCCCGTTAACTATAAAGCATCCTTCACTCGTAAGCAGAGGTATATCTGCAAGGTATACTTCCTGTTCCTTTATTTCACCAGTATCTTTATATGTCAAACGGAACTTACCCGTTACGCGGGCTTCATAAGTAGAGCCCATGCGCAAACAATCCTCTACACTTCTAATCGGCTCTTCAACACGGTAACTCACGAATTCTAACAAAATCTTTTTAGTTTCGATAGGAAATAACTTTTTTAATATTTCACCAATTTTTACCTCTACAAAATCTCTAAAAGACCTTTTTTGAATCCCCACTAAATCTGGCAATTCTTCAACAGGCTTAGTTTTCGTAAAATCTATTACTCTCTCCATTAGGCCTCCTTCTCAGAAAAACATAGCAAATAAAAAGTATATACAGGTTTAAGTTTTTGTCAATAAAAAGTCAAACTAAATTGAGTTTAATTTTTTCTTATATAATGTCCACTTTTTCCTCCTGTTTTCTCCAGAAGGTAAATTTCACCAATTTGTATTGTTTTATCAATCGATTTTACCATATCATAAATTGTAAGTGCAGCGGTAGAGGCAGCAATAAGCGCTTCCATTTCCACTCCAGTTTTACCAGTTAACTCAGCAAACGACTCAATTTCTATACTATTATCGGACTCTCTCATTTTAAACAAGATGTCTACAAAAGTAAGATTTAGTGGGTGGCACAAAGGAATAAGTTCACCTGTCTTTTTTGCTGCCATTATTCCTGCTATCTTAGCACTCGTCAGCACATCACCTTTTTTTACTTTATTTTGTAAAATCATGCGGAATGCTTCCGGGCTCATCCATATGCGTGCATGTCCCCTTGCCGTTCTGTGCGTCTCGCTTTTTTCCGTCACATTAACCATCTTAATGTTTCCATTTTTATCAATTTGTCCCATAGACTATCCCCCTAACTCTCTCATATTATTAATAAAGTCCTGACTGCTTAAACTTATCACACCGTGTTCCTTAGGTTTGATGTCTACTGACTTCCTAATAAGAGAAACAAGTAAATCTTTATTTCTATCTTTAACAGCATCTCGTATAGAGATGTACTCCTTAGAGAAAAGACAGGGGTAGATCTCACCCTTTGCCGTAATCCTTATCCTATTACAATACTTACAAAAGTGTTGGCTTATCGGCGTAATAAAGCCTATCTTACCAGGCGCACCCTTAATTCTATAATAAGAAGCCACTTCCCCACTGCCACCTGTAGATTTAATCAATTCATACTTTTTCTTAATGAGGGCTAACGCAGTTCTAAAATTTATATAATGCATTTTCCAAAAGTTATTATCCTTTACGGGCATTAATTCAATAAAACGCACAGTTATATCACTATTTAGTGTAAGTTCCGCAATAGGAAGTATGTCTTTTTCGTTAATGCCCCTCATTAAGACTGTATTAATTTTAACCGGAGTTAGTCCATACTTAATCGCTTCCTTTATGCCAGAGTTTACTATATCAAGAGCATCTACTCCTGTAACATGCACAAATGTATCTCTATTAAGCGTATCAAGGCTTACATTTACTCTTGTTAACCCAGCTTCACGCAATGCCTCTGCGACGGAACTAAGATAAAAACCATTTGTCGTTAGAACTATCTCCTGAATTTTATCCTTTTTTAATGCTTTTACTATGTCCAAAATATCATACCTAAGTAGTGGTTCTCCGCCAGTAAGCCTGACTTTTTTAACACCCACTTCTGGCATAACGCTAAACAAAAATTCTATATCCTTAGTAGAAAATTCTTCATCTTTATCTGTTTCTCCCGTATGGGAATTACAATATACGCAATTAAAATTACAACGAGGTGTAACTGAAAAACGGATGTATGTAATCCTGCGTCCAAAATTATCTATCAAATAATCCAACATCTTTCTTATCCGTCAATAATATTTTTCCATAAACACCATCATAACCTATTACTTTCTGAACAAGCCCATGTCTCATATTAAAAATCGCATTGAAAATGCTCTCCGGAAGCTTTTGTTTCAACTCACTCTCAGGTTCAAAAATTAGTAGGTTAAACTCACTTCCAAATTGTTCGATTATCTTATCATAAAAGTTGCTTACAGCCTTCGTTTTTACACCCTTCCTCAATACTTGAGAGAGAATTTGCTTTAAGGGAACGATATATTTGTAAGGAATTTTTTTATTTTTTCTTTCTGTCTCTTTCCAATGAGCACTTTCCATTACTCGATGAAAAACTCCGTAAGTAAGTGGTTTATGACAAACGGGACAAATTTTTCTTTCGTTACTCTTTGGAATAAGCTTCACATTACACTTTCTGTGTCCGTCACCAAAATACTTGCCTTCTTCTGGATAGAATTCTATAGTAAAAAGAAATTTATCCTTATCGGCATTTTTAATTACTTCAAACAATTCTTTATAAGAATTTATGTCTTTCATCACATTTGCTTCGCGCCCAAGATTTTCCGGAGAATGAGCATCCGAATTCGAAACAAGAGTAAAGTTGTCAATGTCTCTTACGATATAATTCATATGTGGATCAGAACTTAACCCTGTTTCAAGAGCGGTAATATTATAAGATTCCTCACCAAAACATTCCTCTATGCTTTCAAAACCCGATTTAGAACCAAACAATCCAAACCACGGAGTCCATATGTGAGCAGGTATAATTTGAATCTCAGGCGATATGTCTTTTAAGCCCTTAACAAAGTTCCCACCATTTATAAAAAGGGTAGGCCTGCCGTCCACAGAAAGATTTCCATATTTCGACAAAAACTTATTCACTTTAGATAACACATCAAAAGAAGGAACTGCTATTACTATGTGAACCTTTTTTACTTTTCCTTTGTACTCAAACTGTAAATTTACCTCACCCGCAAGTAAAAACCGAATGCCGTGGAATGTATAAAATCCATTTTCTTCATTATTAAAATTTCTTTTTAATTCACTAATCCACAAAGGGTGAGTAATGTCTCCTGTTGCAAGTATCGTAATACCTTTTCTTTTTGCCAAATACGCAATATGAGTAAGGTCCATATTTTTGCTCGTTGCCATACTGTAATGCGAATGCATGTGAAGATCGACTATTTCTATCACGCCCTGCACTTCCAAAATGAAAGTTTAAAAACAAGAAGCAAGAATTTTAACGGATCTATAATTTGATTTACTTTGCTCTTTGCCTCTTTTCTATAAATCGTCTTTATGGGAATAAATGCTATCTTAAAGTTACACTTTGCTGCTTTTATTAACATTTCGGTTTCTATTTGGTACCTTTGTGAAGTAAGAGGTATTTTTCGAACTACAAAAGTCTTAATAGCCCGATATCCAGATTGGCTATCTAAAATCTTTGTCCTACACACAAGAGAGGTAACCCACGAAGAAAATGAGTTAGCAAATATACGGATCTTAGGCATTACAGATTTATCAAATTGTCTTGCTCCCACAACAATGTCAGATCCTTCGTTTACTTTCTCTAAAAACCGCGGAATTTCATCAGGATCGTGCTGACCATCTGCATCCAGCACAACTATAACATCTGATTTCATTTTAATACATTCCTTAAATCCGACCCTCATTGCCTCTGCTTTTCCCTTATTCTGAGAATAGCTTATCACAACTGCACCTGCACTTTTAGCAGTTTCCCTGGTTTTATCCCGAGAACCATCGTCAACTACCAATACAACATCAACATACTTCCTGGCTCTTGCTACTACACTTGCAATATTTTTTTCTTCGTTATAGGCAGGTATAAGCGCTACTACTCGCATTTAAATTCCTCAAAGTAATCAAAAAAATGAAACCACTGGTCAGGATACTTTCTGACAAAAGATTCTAAAATAGAAGCAAATGTTTGTACATACTCCTTAACAAATTCCTCCTCCCCCTTATTCCTATCAATCTTTATTTCTGGCTCTAAGAATGCCTTAAATTTACCATTTTTCATGCGTATCGCACAGCCAAAAACACTCTTTGCTCCGCTTCTATATGCAAGTACGGCAGCACCTTTAGGAAAAGTAACACATCGGTCAAAAAATCTCACTTTTACGCCATCTTTCATAAGGTCTCTATCGCTCACAATAGTCGCAATTTCATTGTTTTTTAAAGCCCTAAAAACACCTGCAATACCAACAGGGAATGGATGAACATATACATTACCTTTTTCTCTTACCTCTCTATAAAGCTCTTCTACTTTTTTATCCGGCTGTGGAAGACCGATACCATGTGCTTTGTATCCCATAAACCCTACTATAAAGCCTGCTACTTCCCAATCGCCAAGATGTGCCGTAGGCACCACTACACCTTTTCCAAATGATGTGTAATAACGCATTTTTTCGTCTACACCGTTTAATTCTACATAGTCAAGCCAATTATTCTTATTCCATCCGAATAGCATTATATCTGAGGCAATGTGAATAGAGGCATTGATAAATGTTCTAAAAGTGGCTCTTCTTAAAATACTTTTATCATTTGTATTTAAGATAACAGAAAGATTTTTATAGACAGCCCTCCTACCCCTCTCATTAAAAATGAATACTCCCGCACCTATAATTCGCGCTATTCCGTACGAAAACCAGTGCGGGAAGTGCAACGCTATAAATATTCCAATCTTATACAAGTAGTACAACATTCAGAATTATTTTTTTCTAAATGCAGGATGCTTAGTAAGTAAATCGAATCTAACTCTCTTTACATTGGCTTTCTTCCCGAAATTCGGTATGATCGTTTTATAACCAAATATATTTTTTAAGGTTTCTAAATTAGTACCACTTGAGAGTAAGTGCCACGAAAGAGAGTTCCTTAAGACGCTTGGTGTAACTTTTACTTTTAGCCCAGCATCTTCCGCAGCAGTCTGGATTATTATGTAAATAGTCTGTCTCGTTAACTTACGACCGCGCTTATTTACAAAAAGATACCCGGCATCTTTAACTTTACTTTTAGAGGAAGCAATAAACTTTTTCCTTTCCTTTAGATACTTTCTTAATAGAGGTACTAATTCTTTACTAAAAGGAATAACCCTTTTACGATTCATCTCACACTTATAGACTGCTTTGCGCAAATTTAGATTGCTCACTTTTGCATTTATTATCTCAGTTGCCCTTAACCCAGTACTATAAGTAAACAATACGATAACTTTGTTGCGCAAATTAATAAATCCATCTTCGTTTAGTACCTTAATTAACTTTTTTAATTCTTTTACGGTAAGAACGACGGGTTTTTGATCTTCAGTTTTTTTAAGTTTTATTGGAGAGAAAGGATTTTCGTTCTTATACTCCTTCTTCTTCCTTAAATAATTAAAAAATCCTCGAAGAGAAGAAACATTTCTGAATACGCTCCTCTCTTTTAAGTTGCTTTTCAGAAATTCCACATATTCAAGCGCGAGTTTTTTATCAACTTTTGAGAAACTGGTAATTCTTTTTTTCTTTAAAAAATTAACAAATTTCTCGAGGTCATTTCTATACGCTTCAGCAGTGTTTTTAGAAAATTTCTTCGTTCTCCTAACATAGTTTAAAAATTTCTCTATTTGTTCCTCAAATAAGTCTTTACTCATTTTTGCACCACATCCTTCCATAATAATAATCCAATTAAAGTTTTGGCATCTTTAATCTTGTTGTTTAATATATACTCCCCCACCTCAAAAGTTGATATTCGCACTATATCCAAAACTTCGCCTTTGTCAAGATGCACTTTACCTTTTTTAAATTCATCAGCGTAGAAGATATAAATTTTTTCATCTACAAAACCAGGAGTAGGGTAAAATTCCACGAGCTTTTTTAAGTTTAATGGAATTAAACCTGTTTCTTCCTCTAATTCTCTTTTTGCTGCCTGCTCTGGAGTTTCTCCGGGATCAATCCTGCCTGCAGGAATTTCAAGCAAAGTTTCCTCAACAGAAGGCCTGAACTGCCTAATCAAAACAACTTGTCCTCCGTCAATTGCAACTATCGCAGAAGCACTCCCATCGTAACTTGCAGTTTCTCTCTCCCATACAGAACCGTCGTCATGCTTAACGAGACGCTTATATATGCTAATCAATTTTCCTTTAAAAATCTTTTCTTTTTTAAGAATTTCCATCAATGCCCCCTGATTATATCCTTCATCTTAAGCAACCTTGCTATATTTTCCCTGTCCATTTCTTCTAACTTGTTCGTAATGTACTTTATCGTATCTTCTAGGTCAGGAATCATTATGTATTCTAATGCATTTACTCTTCTTCTCGTTCTGGATATTTCGTTTGCTACGAGATAAAGCTCCTGTTCAATATAAGCAAGTTCAATAATCTCTGTAATGATACCTCTAAGTTCTATAAAACTTTTATCCAGCAGGGCATTAGTTAGTGTAAATGGATAAGCAAACGGAACACCTTTACCTTCTACAGAAAACACCGGATAACGCACATTCATAAGGGATTTTTCTTCAGTGTTGATCGTAAGTTTGTAATTACTACCCATAAGCAAAGCATTCACTTCCTTGGAAGAATTCTCAGCAACAGCCATTGAGTAGTCTCTTTGCAATGCAATAAATTTCTCATTTAGCATGCGCCGTTTTTCCATATAAGTGCGTGCAATGTCCAGAAAGTTTCTCATCAAACCTTCTAATTTATCTTTTAGAAGTTTATGTCCTTTCTTAGCAATTACATAACGCTCCCTTAACTTAAGGAGCTCCATACGGGTAGGATTAACGTTGAGCAGCATCCTTACCTTCTTCCTCTTTTAAATAACGCTTAAGATACTTTTCAATAAAGGCAGGCCTGATCCTCTTCAGTTCCTCTACAGGAATCATAGACAAAAGTCTCCAGCCTATATCCAGCGTTTCTTCAATTGAACGATCTTCGTATTCATCTTGTTTTACAAATTCTTGCTCGAATCTGTCGGCAAATTTTACAAAAATTAAGTCTGTTTTCGTTAAAGCACTTTCACCTAACACAGTAGCAAGTTCTCTTGATTCTCTCCCTCTTGCATACGCAGCAAACAATTGGTTCAAAATATCCGAATGGTCTTCTCGTGTTTTTCCCTTGCCAATCCCTTTATCCTTTAACCTTGAAAGGGAAGGCAGTACATCTATCGGTGGATATATTGCCTGTTGATGGAGGATCCTTGAAAGGAAAATTTGTCCTTCAGTAATGTATCCCGTTAAATCCGGTATAGGGTGTGTTTTATCGTCTTCGGGCATTGTAAGTATAGGTATCTGTGTTATCGAACCTTCTTTTCCTTTGATTCGGCCGGCGCGCTCATACATTGAAGCAAGGTCAGTATACATATAACCTGGATAGCCTCTTCTTCCTGGAACTTCTTTCCTTGCAGCAGATATTTCACGCAAAGCTTCACAATAGTTTGTCATATCAGTCATAATAACGAGCACATGCATTCCCAGGTCAAAAGCAAGATATTCTGCAACAGTAAGCCCAAATCTCGGAGTTGCAATTCTTTCTATAACAGGGTCATCTCCTAGGTTAATAAACATAACAGATCTTTCAAGTGCACCTGTTTCTTTAAAGTCATTAATGAAATAATTTGCTTCCTCAAATGTAATACCCATAGCAACAAATACTACGGCAAATTTTTCTCCTTCACCTCTTACCTTTGCCTGTCTTGCAATTTGCGCTGCAAGTTTTGCATGCGGAAGACCAGAACCCGAAAATATAGGAAGCTTCTGTCCTCTTACGAGCGTATTTAAACCGTCAATCGCCGACACACCTGTTTGAATAAATTCGGATGGATAATTCCTTGCATACGGGTTCATCGGTACTCCGTTAATATCGGCCATCTTCTCAGGAATAACTGCAGGTCCATCATCTATAGGAGAACCAGATCCGTCAAAAATTCGTCCCAATATAGATGGCGCAAGACCCACCTGGACGCCCCTACCTAAAAATTTAACTTTCGTTTCACCTAAATTAAGTCCAGATGTCCCTTCAAACACCTGAATAAGCGCTCTGTCTCTGTCAATCTCAAGCACCTGTCCGCGTTTTATAGAACCATCAGCAGCTTTTATCTCAACTATTTCTCCATAAGTTGCCTTTTCTACACTGTCAACAATTATAAGAGGCCCCGCAATATTTCTCGTAGTAATGTATTCTTTAGCCATTTTGCACCTCACTTACCAACGCTTCAAAACTTTCCTTCAATTTCTTTTCAATTTCGTCAAATTTTTCAAGATTATCTTCAGGAATAAGTTTGGAACGGGAAATATCAACTCTTACCGGTAAATCAACTATCTTATCCAGGCTAACACCTCTCTTCAAAGCATCCTGTGCATAAACATAAAACAAGTGTATCAAGCGCATCATTCTTTTTTGCTTCTCAAGAGAAGTGTATGTATCTTCCTCCATAAAAGCATTCTGCTGAAGGAAATCTTCACGAATGGATCGTGCAACTTCCATTATCAGCCTATCCGAAGGGGAAAGTGCATCTATACCGACGAGCCTTACCATTTCCTGAAGCTCTGCTTCCCTTCTAAGAATTTTCATAAATTCTTTTCTCATCTCAGCCCATTCTTTTCCAAGCCTGCTTGTGTAGAAGTCCTTCAGCGAGTCCGCATATAACGAATAACTCCTCAGCCAGTGAATTGAAGGGAAGTGCCTTGCGTAAGCGAGTTGTGCATCAAGAGACCAGAATACACGCACAGTTCTAAGTGTAGCCTGGACAACGGGGTCTGACAGGTCACCACCTGGAGGAGATACTGCTCCAATAACGCTCAGTGCAGATTCTTTTTTTCCATTCCCTAAAACAATTACTCTTCCAGCCCTTTCGTAAAAAGACGAAATCCTTGACGCAAGATAAGCAGGATAACCTTCCTCGCCCGGCATTTCCTCAAGCCTTCCAGACATTTCTCTCATTGCTTCAGCCCAACGAGATGTTGAATCTGCCATTAACGCAACTGTATATCCCATATCTCTAAAATATTCACCCATTGTTATCCCAGTAAATACAGATGCTTCGCGCGCAGCAACGGGCATATTCGATGTATTTGCTATAAGGATCGTTCTTTCCATTAACGGTCTGCCAGTCCGTGGGTCAGTAAGTTCAGGAAATTCCATTAATACATCTGTCATTTCATTTCCTCGCTCACCACACCCGATAAATATAATAATATCTGCATCAGACCACTTGGATAACTGATGCTGAATTACAGTCTTACCGCTCCCAAACGGCCCCGGAACACATGCAGTTCCACCTTTTGCGATGGGAAAGAAAGCGTCAATAACCCTTTGGCCTGTAATAAGCGGCTCGTTGGGAGGCAGCCTCTTAGCATAAGGACGCCCAATACGAACAGGCCACTTCTGGTACATTCTAACTTCTCTTTCGCCACCGTTCGTCTTTACCTTGGCCACGATATCTTCAACAGTGTAGTCTCCTTCGTCAGCAATAAAATCTATTTCCCCTTCCAATCCAATAGGAATTAGAATGTAATGTTTTATTGCAACAGTTTCTTGAACATATCCAACTGGATCACCACTAACAACATTACTGCCTTTTTTCGTAAGAGGTACGAAATGCCACTTCTTTTTTCTACTTAATGCAGGCTCGTATGAACCTCTCACGATAAAATCTCCGTATTTCTCTTTTAAAACATCTAAAGGCCTCTGTACACCATCGTAAATAGAGCCTATAAGACCTGGACCAAGTTCCACACTTAGCGGCATTCCAGTAGAGTAAACGGGGTCCCCAGGGCCTACGCCACTCGTATCTTCATAAACCTGAATGGATGCGTTATTGCCCTTTATTTCAATAATTTCCCCGAATAGCTTTTTGTCACTTACATATACCATTTCATACATCTTCGCATTGGGTATGTCTTCCGCAACCACCAGGGGACCGGACACCTTAACAACTTTTCCAATGTTTTCTTTCATATCTCACACCCCTATTCATTTTTTGAAAGGATATTAATACCAACTGCCTTCTCCACAGACCTTCTAATCCACTCTATTCCAAGCCCTTCATTTCTGGACGGAGTAGGCAGGACAAAGATTACTGGCATTACATCAACTTTTCCACGAATAAATTTTCCCAGTTCATCACTCGCAAAATCTTCAGTAGTAATAATTACATCAGCAGTTTTTTCGCTATATATTTTCTGAATTGTCTTAAAGGCTTCTTCGCTATCTTTAACTGAAAATACTTCAAAGTCAAAACTCCTGAATAAATAAGCAAGTTTTTCTTCACCTACAAATGCTGCTTTGCTCATAGTGCTAAACTCACCCTTTCACGAATATCTTCGTTTTTCATTCCAGTCATCTTTCCACTTAAAATCATAGAGATAGCGGAAACTTCGAGTTGTAAACGCTTTAAATATACGAATACAACCTCAACGCCAGAATTAAAATACTTTCCACTATCAAGAATACTTAACAACCTTTTATTAGAATTAGTGAAATTTTTTTCGTTTATCCGAGAATTTACAAAATTTTTAAACTCCTCAATATCTCTCACTTCTGATACTTCTCTTGAGAGATTATAACCTGGCAACATTTCCGACATAATGCGGAGCATAGACACCAGGCTTTTATCGTCTATAATACCAGATTCAGAAAAGTCCTTAAGCCTGGAAAGCACATTTTCCACACTGCTTTCTCCATAAGAATTATAATACTTACATATAAGAGTAGAACCAGTTTGTTCAGCAGACTTTGTAAGATATTTTATACGATAGATATCAAGAATTGTTCCCACACTCAGTGGGTTGGCCTTAAATGAAAGCATTCTTAGATAAGCCTCCCTAAACAGTACAGGAAAATCTCCACTTCCACCATTTACAAATTTATAAAGTTCCTCATACAATTTATTCTCACTCTGCAGTTCTCCTAACAATGCCCACTTCTTAATTTCTAAAAAGATCTCTTTATTACGGAAGAAAGCATTTATAAACCCTTGAGAAACATACTTTTCCACATCGACAAGCTCAGCATTAAATCTCCTGAACACTGCAACTGAAATATCAGAGAATCTCTCCCCTTTAATAAAATTTTTATACGGGGTATCCATTAGGACTGTTTTCACATCTCCAATGTCACCAAGCGTAATTCTCTCAATATCACTGCTACTCAGAAGAAAACTTTCAAGTACCTTTATTCTACCGCATATATAGTTGTATTGAGAAGGCTCGCCAATTTCGATTAAGAATTCCTTCCTCATTTATACATCTCCGAAAAGTTCTTTAGAAATTCTAATTTCTTCCTTTTCCTTAACATCTTTAACAATTGTCTCCAGAGAATCGTCTATCTCTACTTCTTCTCCTTTTAGTACAAAACCCCCTTTAATGTCAATAGAATGGGTACCCAGTGTAATTTCACGCCCTTTTCCTAAACTATTATTGATTTCAGAAATCACCTTTTCCGTAAAAAGGCCCATATCCTTTTTATTCATAAATAATACAGACTTCCCCCTGGGGGCATCCTTTACAATCAAATCTATTAAAAATTTCTTATACTGCTTTTTTGGTAAAGAAGCAATCTTTTCTACTACTTCTAAGAATAAGCCTTCGAGTAATTCGTTCTTTTTCTTTAAAATGGCTCTGCTTTCTTTTAACTTTTCTTGATCAATACGCTTTTTAAGGTCACTACGGATTTTTTCAATCTCTTTTTGTGCTCTTCCAGAGAAAATCACTTTCTGCTCGTTTTCAAATGTGTTTCTTTCTTCCTTTATTCTTTCACTAGCCTTATTTACTATAAGATTAGCCTCAGATTCGGCTTTATCTAAAATTCTTTTTTTAATGTCTTCTACACTCATATTCAAATTAGAACGGCTTCGCGCTTACCCAGATTATGACGAGAACAGCAACGAGCAGTGCAAGGACAGCATACATCTCAACAAGTCCTGGGAGCAGAATTGCACGCCCACTTTCCTCTGGATGTTTGCCAGTAAGGTCGATAGAGCCAATGGCAGAAACACCCTGAGCAATAGCACTCTTTAATTGTACATAACCTACAAAAATACCCATCACAAAAATTGCAAGCCCCTGTCCAAGAGATGCCTGCGGATTACCACTGGTAAATCCAAATCTCTGCATAGTAAGAAATGCTACAACAAATGCATAAAATCCCTGAGTTCCGGGAAGAGACATAAGCACGAGCAACTTACCGAAAAGTTCCGGTTTTTCAGAAAGAACACCAGCAGAATGAGAAGTAGTGTTTCCGATAGCGATAGCAGAACCGATGCCTCCAAGCGCAGCCGCAATTACCGCCCCTGCTGCTACCCAGAATGGACCATTACTTAAAGTCTGTAAACCAATGTTTTGCATTAGTTTTTACCTCCTTGATTTTTGGAAATTATTCTTATATTTTTAAATTCCAACCCGATTGGTTGAAATTCGCCACTGCCCATATCGTAAAACCTGCCGAAAAATTCTAAGAAGTTTAACCTGATTGAATGAATAAACGCACCTAAGGAATTCATTAAAAATGTAAGTGCATGTCCAAACAGTAATAAAAATAGCAAAATAAATATACCTATAGTACCAAATAATCCACCAATTAACTTACTGACGAGATTAAAGGAAGATGCAAGAATTGATGTGCTTAGTCCGAGTACAAATAATCTCGAGTAGGAAAGGGCGTCTCCAAGAAATGCCGTAATACCATAGGAACTTCTAATACCGTAGATATTGACAAGCGCAGCAACTGGCTTAAACAGTGGCTGCCTCACAGACATCCATCCGCCAACAAGCAGGAGGATTGTGCCAATAATAAGCAGTCCGTAGGTAACAATTTTCAGTTGCGGATATTGTCCTATGAAAAATATCAAAATTGAACCAGGAATAAAGAACAACCATCCAAATCCATTAAATATAGCTTCGGCATACAGTTTGTTGCGGAAGTTGATAATGATATTTAATACAATACCAAACAACTGAACAAGAATACCAAGTGAGATAGCAAAAGTAAGAAACTTTATAGAACCATCTGCAGATTCTGGATCCAGAATGCGAATACTCATTAAAAAGTGCGTAATTTGAGAGTGAGGAAAGTATGCAGGCAAGAAGTTGCCACCTATTGAACCCGTAAGTAACCCAACAACAATTGTTACGGAACCTGCATATAGAAAAACACTAAAGAAGTTTTCCACACCTCTATTTCCGCGGTACTTATAAAGGAAAAATAAACTACCTATCACTAGCAGCAGCCCATAAAATGCATCTCCGAGTGCAATGCCGAAAAATAGAGAAAACAAGATCGTAAGGATAGGCGTAGGATCGAGAGTAAAATACGAAGGAAGCCCAAACATTTTCGTAAGCATTTCAAAAGGCTTAAAGAATGGTGCATTTTTCAGAGAAATAGGAATTGCATCATAGTGTTCTGGATCAGAATAAACAATTGAGACATCGAATTTGTCTTCAATCTTCTTAAGCTTTGAAACATCAGATGTACGCACAAAGCCTTTTATTACGACGGTATTCTCACCTTCAAGCGTATTGTTAGTGCGTTTGAATTTACTTTCCAGAGATTCGTAATAATCAAGAAGGGCATATAACTTCCCTCTTTCTTTGTTAAACTCTTTAAATTTTGAATATATAATGTTTTTCTCTTTACTTATCTCATTAAGTGCAGTTTCAATCCTTCGTGCCTCATCTTCCGTAAAACCGCTAAATGCGGAAGGGACCTGTAATTTTTCAATTTTGTATTTCTTCAAAACACTTTGCACTGTATCTTTGTCGTCTTTCAAGTAAACAACAACAAAGCTGACTTTAGCACCTTTTTTACTAAATTGGTAAACGGCATTTTTATTGAACAGATCCTCATTTTCAGAAATCATTTTCGAAAAGTCTTTCAAGTTCATCGAGAGAAGTAAACTTTCCGTCTGCTCAGTACCCTTTAGTAAGGCAAATTCAAACGGAAATTCTTGTACAGCAATCAGTGCTTTCTTTTCCTCATTAAGAGCATTCTCTTTTTCCTGAAGCTCCGTATACTTATTAAACAGCTCCGTGGTTTTTCCGTAAAAGCTATTTAGTCCAAAGTTATTTATAATATCGTTAAATTCTTCTTCTGTAAACTTTTCGTCTTCTGGTAAAAAAGAACTTATTAGCCCTTTCTCATTGAGCCCCATTTGATCAAAATAAGACAATATTGTATTAATCTGAGTAATCCTATCTGAAACTGACGACTTTGGCACACTATACTTAAAATACTTATCCCCTCCATCAACGACATCAGGATTAATCTTGTCTATGTGAAGTAGATGCAGATTGTAAAGCTCGTCGATAATTTTATCTCTATCTTCCTTGAAACAAACTATGTGTACTTTTGTGAGTTTTTCAATCGCCATATGCTATTACACGCCCTCAAGTATTCTACGAACGATTTCGCCTTCAATTGCCGACTTTCTCTCAGAAACAGTATTTTCCAGTTTTTCAAGCAAAGCCTGAGTTTCTTTCTCAATCTCTTTAGATCTTACCCTAAACTCTTCCTCTGCTTTTCCTTTTTCGATTTCTAATTTTTCTCTCAGTTCTTGTTCAAAACGCTCAATAATTTTTTTCTTTTCGTCTTCAAGGGACTTTTCAAGTTTCAAAACTTTTTCTTCTGATTCTTTAAGAATTTCTTTTGCTTGCTCTTCTGCCTCACGAACTATAGAAAGTAAATCACGCTCAATCATTTAAGCCTCCCTTATAACACGCACATAAATTTTGCCGCTATCTTCTATTGCACCCTGAATCATTCCGCCGCGTCTATACATAGTCATAATAAAGTCAACAGCCTCATTTGTAATTTCCATTCCCGGTGCAAGAATTGGGATCCCCGGGGGATACGGAGCAACAATCCCCCAGCTAACTTTTCCTTTAGAATCCATAATATCACGCACTTCATAATCCATGTTAAACGCATCATTGGGGGAAAATACCTGCTTCCCCGCTACTGGAAAATCTGGCATCCTTTCAATCTTGCTAACTTCTTTTTTATTAGCCATTTTAAGTACCTTTACCAAATAATCAATATCTCTCTTTTCGTTGCCTATTGTAATAAAAAGGAGGATGTTTTGCAAATCTGAAAGCTCGATTTCTATACGATTTCTGTTTAGAAACGACTCAAATTCAAATCCTGACATACCTATTTCTTTTACATTTATCGTTAATTTTATAGGGTCAAAAGCAAATATGTCATTCCCATTTACGACATTCTCGTCTACAACCTTGTAATGCGACAAAGTAGAAATTCTCTCACGCGCGTAATTTGCTACATCAATTGCTCTATCCCACAATTCTTCTCCGTGCAATGCCATTTCGCGCCGTACGAGATCCAGAAAAATCATAAAGATGTACGAAGGACTGGATGTTTCTATAACTGCAAGAGATTGTTCTACCATATCAGAATTAATCCTATCGGATACGATATGCAAAAGAGAAGTTTGCGTAAGTGTCGGCAGTGTCTTGTGCGCACTTTGCACGACCATATCAGCTCCGTATTCAATAGCAGACTTTGGAAACTTACTATTAAAAGGAAAGTGTGCACCGTGTGCCTCGTCAACAAGAGCATACATTCCGTATCTGTGTACTATGTCAATCATTTCTTTCAAGTTACCTTGAAAGCCATAATAATTAGGAGTTGTTATTAAAACTGCTTTAGCATCGCGGTGTTGTTTTATAGTATTCTCGAGTGCTTCAGGCGTAAGATTCGTTATGATACCATATTCTTCGTTAAACTCAGGATGGACAAATACAGGGTTAGCACCTGAAGCAATAATTCCTCCTATAACAGATCTATGAGAATTTCTGCCAACTATAATTTTTTCACCCTCTTTACAGGTTGCAAGAATCATTGCATGAACGCCAGCAGTAGTGCCATTTACGAGGAAAAATGTCCTATTTACATCGTACAAATCAGCTGCAAGATCCTCGGCCTCTTTTATTACGCCTTTTGCATAGTGGAGATAATCCAGACCGGAAACTTCTGTAAGGTCAAACTTCAGAAAATCCTGACGAAAAATTCTTTTTATAATACGAGGCACACCTCTGCCTCGCGAATGTCCGGGCATATGAAATGCCACCATATCTTTTTTTATATACCTACGAACTGCCTCGTATAAAGGCGCCCTACTTTGATCCAATTAGGCCTCCTTAAATAAAAATGGTCGGGATGGTGGGATTCGAACCCACGACCTCTTAGTCCCGAACCAAGCGCTCTGCCAAGCTGAGCCACATCCCGCACATAAAATGGTCGGGGCGAGAAGATTCGAACTTCCGACCCCCTGCACCCCATGCAGGTGCGCTAACCAAACTACGCCACGCCCCGACGCGATAATTATAACAAGATTTATTAAGTATGCAAGAGTAAAATAAAGTTATTACAAATCCTGAAATATCCTTGCTTGTGAAATTCCAGGCGCTAAAATATCCAGGTCAAGAAAGTAGCCAAAAGGTGTTTGATACACTTCGAATCCCACATTCTTTAATCTTTCTTCAGACTTATCAAGGATCTCCTTTGCAACTAACGGATCAGATTTACTCGTGGAAAGATGAGCAAATGAGTGGAGTATTATTCTTTTCGTTTTATTTTTACCAGCAGCCCACTTTATACTTTTTATAAGTTTCTTAACCTTTTTAGGTACTTCCTCTTCGTCTTCTTTCTCCACATGAATGAAAGCAACGAGTACATCGTTAAATTCTTTTGAGCCCTGTGCATCAGGGAAATCTGGCAATGTTTTTGTCGTTACATTGTACTTAAATTTATCGGAATAAATCATTAAAAGTTTCATATTGCCTCCTAAAAAAGAGTATTCTCCTCGCTTTTGCCAATGTACTTTCTGGCTTTTATTGTAGCAATCCGGCCTTTTGGAGTTCTTAATACAAAATTTATTTTCATTAAATATGGTTCGATTATGTCCTCTATCGTTCCTTTATCTTCCCCCATAGCAGTGGAGAGCGTTTCTATACCAACAGGTCCGCCTTTAAACTTTCCAACGAGATTATGCAGATACTTTCTATCCAATTCGTTCAATCCAAATTCGTCTATCCGTAAACTGGAACACGCTTCGATAACAACTTCGCTATCTATAATACGCTTGTTCTTAACCTCAGCAAAGTCTCTTACCCTTCGAAGAAGTTGTATCGCAATTCTTGGCACTCCTCTTGCACGCTTCCCTATAAGAAGTGCTGCCTCGTCAGAAATTTTTATATTAAGAATCTTGCCATCATGAAGTACAATTTCTTTTAATTCTTCTGGCGTGTATAGCTCGAGATGGTACACTATACCAAACCTATCACGCAGAGGAGGAGAAATCAATCCAAAACGCGTGGTAGCTCCTATCAAAGTAAAGCGGTTTAAGTTTAAAACAATCGTATGGGCAGAGCGTTTCGAACCTGCAACGATAGGAAGCTTAAAGTCTTCCATAGCTGAATACAACACCTCTTCAACAGACTTTGGAAGCCTGTGGATCTCGTCAATAAATAGAATATCCCCTTTTGATAGGCCTATAAGAATTGCAGCAAGGTCACCCACTTTTTCGATTGCAGGCCCAGTTGTATGTTTAATAGAAACACCCAACTCATTCGCAATAATGCCAGACAGCGTCGTTTTGCCAAGGCCCGGAGGACCGTAAAATAAAGTATGGTCCAATGTAGCATTGCGCGACTTTGCAGAATTTATAAAAACTTTAAGACTTTCTTTAATTGATTCCTGGCCAACAAAATCCGAGAGTTTTTGAGGCCTTATAGTCTTATTACTATTTTGCATTGCTCAACTTTTTGATAGCAATTTTAACAAGTTCTTCTACTGTCCCCTCTTCCTCTTTTATATCTTTAATAACTTTTCTTATTTCCTCGTTATTGTATCCAAGTGAAGCAAGCGCAGAACGAACGAGCTTTATTTTTTCACTTTCCACTTTTTTCTCTTCTACTTTAAGTTCCCCACCAAGCTCGATGACAATACGCTTTGCCGTCCGCTCACCTATTCCAGGGACAGGCTTGAACGCCTTATAATCCCCATTTTCAACGGCATTAATAAACTTATCTTTACTCATTACACGAAAAATATTCATAGCAGTTTTTGCACCGATGCCGTTCACTTTTTTTATAATCAAGTCGAACAGGCGCTTTTCCGAGCGGTCCGCAAAACCGTAGAAAGTAATTTCGTTTTCTTTAATATTCTCGTAAATATACAAGGTATAAGTTCGATCAATAAGAAAGTTACCAGGCCTTGAAACAAATACTTCAAAGCCGATTCCATTAGTAAAAACAATTACAGAACTTTCACCAATCTCTTTAATTATCCCTGTAAGCAACCCTACCATTATGCTAAGCCTCTATGGAGCGAATATAAGGAAGCGTATATATGTGACACAGAGCAAGAGCAATACCGTCCGCTGCGTCATCAGGCGTAGGTTTTTTCTTCATATTTAAGATTCTTTGAACGGCAAATTGCACATCGCGCTTTGACGCGCGCCCATTCCCAATTAGTGCCTTTTTCGCTTCCAGTGGTGTGTACTCAAAAATCTCTTTTCCAAATTCTGATATGACGAGCATTGCAACACCACGCGCCTCACTTACATTTACGACCGTTTTTAGATTCGTATTAAAGAAAATTTTTTCTACAGACACTTGATCTATATCGTATTTTTCAAAAATTTCGTGTAACTTCGTGTATATAACAAATAAGCGATCCGGAACCTTTCTTGTAGGTGGAGTTTTAATCACACCATAACTTAAAAGTGTTAGTTCTCCACCTTTCTCCTTAACAAGGCCAAACCCTGTACTGGCAAGCCCCGGATCAATTCCTAAAATAACAGACATCTATCCGATCTTTTCACTAATCTGTTTTAATTCGTTTTCGTCTATATCGTAGTTCGTATAGTAGTCTTGAACATCGTCGTGGTCTTCCAGTGCATTACAGAGTTTAAGCACTTTCACTGCATCGTCGCCTGTAACTTTAACAGTTGTTTTTGGTTCAAGCACTACTTCAGCGCTTTTTACCACAACACCTTCTTCTTCTAACTTCTTACGCACATCCTCCAGAGACTTCGGTTCAGTGTAAACAGTAAATACACCTTCTTCTTCTTTTAAGTCTTCACCACCTGCATCGGCAACGAGCATAAAGAGTTCATCGTAGTCCATACCGTTTGGATCAATTTCAATTTCACCTTTGTTTTCAAAGTTCCAGGAAACCGCACCAGACTCTGCAAGGCTGCCGCCGTAATTGCTTAAAATTCTTCTTAATTCAGCAACGGTTCGGTTCTTGTTATCCGTGGAAATTTTTAAAATAAAGGCAACACCCGCAGGACCATATGCTTCATATGTAAATTCCTCGTAAGTAACACCGGGAAGTTCGCCCGTACCACGCATAATTGCCTTTTTAATGTTGTCCATTGGCATCCCCAACTTCTTTGCCTTGTCTATTGCGTTACGCAAACGGGCATTTGTTTCTGGATTGCCACCCCCCTGCTTTGCAGCAATAATAATTTCTTTCGTTAACTTTGTAAAAAGCTTACCTCTCTTTGCATCCTGCGAGCTTTTTCTCGCCTGAATGTTATGCCATTTTGAATGTCCTGACATCTTAAAAACCTCCTATTATTTTAAAAATTTTTTAACCATATCTACAAAATACGAATGTACCCTTAAATCATTCCCGAGCTCTGGATGAAATGCCGAAACAAGAACATTTTTTTCACGAGCAAATACAATACCTTCTGGCACTTCAGCAAGTACTTCTACATTTTTCCCGGGGTCTTTCCCTACAGGCGCACGGATAAATATTGCGTGGAAGGGAGTATCAAACCCTTTTACATTAAGATCTATTTCTTTACTATCCACCTGCCTGCCAAACGCGTTTCTTATAATCTTTAAGTCAATAAATCCAAACTTAAACTGGTCAAATCCTTCAATTCTGTTAGAAAGCAGTATCATGCCTGCACAGGTTCCATAAATTGGCATACCTTCCTCAAAACGCTTTTTTATAACACCTTCTAATTGAAAAGCCTGAATAAGCCTACCCATAGTGGTACTCTCACCACCCGGCATAACGAGGCCGTCAACCTTTTCAATTTCTTCTGCTTTCCTCACAGGATAGGATTCAACTCCTACTCTTTTAAGCATATCCATATGCTCAGATACGGCACCCTGCAGAGCAAGCACACCTATTTTCATTACTCACTCCTTAATTGCATTTTATCTTTATCTGTAAGATCCCTTATGTCAATTCCTGGCATTTCTTCGCCAAGATCTTCTGATATCTTTGCAAGGATTTTGGGATCGTCAAAGTAAGTAGTAGCAGCAACTATTGCTTCTGCACGCTTCTTTGGATTGGACGACTTGAATATGCCAGATCCAACAAATATTCCATCTGCGCCAAGTTGCATCATAAGTGAGGCATCAGCAGGCGTCGCTATACCTCCTGCAGCAAAATTCACGACAGGCAGTCTGCCTAACTCCTTTACTTCTTTCAAAAGGTCAATAGGTACACGAAGCTCTTTTGCTTCTACATACAATTCTTCTTCTGACATATTCTGAACCTTTCTAATCTCGTCCATTACGATGCGCATATGCCTTACCGCTTCAACAATATTACCAGTACCAGGTTCTCCCTTCGTCCGAATCATTGCTGCCCCTTCAGAAATTCTTCTTAACGCTTCGCCTAGATTGCGCGCCCCACAAACGAAAGGGACTTTGAAGTTCCACTTATTTATGTGGTGTACTTCATCTGCAGGAGTTAGAACTTCACTCTCGTCGATAAAATCAATACCTATTGCTTCAAGAATCTGGGCTTCGGCAAAATGCCCTATTCTTACCTTGGCCATTACTGGTATAGAAACGGCATTCATAATATCTTTAACAAGTTTTGGATCTGCCATTCTGGCCACTCCGCCTTCTTTCCTGATGTCAGCAGGAATCCGCTCGAGCGCCATAACCGCAACGGCACCTGCTTTTTCAGCAATTTGTGCCTGTTCTACATTAGTAACATCCATTATAACCCCGCCTTTTAACATTTCGGCAAGGCCTCTTTTAACTTTAACGGTACCAAATTTTTCTTCCATAAGCACACGCCTCCTCAATTTACTATTGTATTATTTTTACTGTAAAAATCAAATACTCGCACTTATTCATTCTTTCCGCAGATACTCTTCCCGGCCACATAACCAGTAGAAAAAGATGCCTGTAAGTTATATCCACCAGTAACTGCATCAAGGTCGAGTAATTCTCCAACGATATAGAGATTATTAATAATTTTAGAACGCATCGTTCGCGGATCTACCTCTTTTAAACTAACCCCACCCTTTGTAATAATTGCATGAGCAAAACCCTCGCTCCCAGTAACAGTTATAGGAAAGTGTTTAAATGTATAAACGAGTTTTTCGCGCTCATTTTTCGTAATCTCACTGCATCGTTTGTCACCACTTACGCCAGTTATTTGAAGAAAAACAGGAATAATTCTTGCAGGCAGCAGGTGCGTAAGTACATTCTTTAACTTCTTCTTTCCGTTCTCAGAAAATTCCCTGATTAGTCTCTTTTCGAGAATCTCCTTACTAAGCGCAGGTTTAAAATCAATTTCTGCAGATATCTCGCCGCTTATCAAAGGAACAATTTCAGAGGAAAGCGTAAGCACTATAGGGCCAGAAATTCCCTTAGATGTAAAGACCATATCTCCAAAATGCGTATACTTTTTGTTTCTAAGCAATACGGTAATTCTTACATTCCTTAACGAAAGACCTTCCAGAGACGGCACCCATTTTTCTTTAAGAACAAGTGGCACAAGCGAAGGGTACAGAGGAGTAACTGTATGCCCTAACTTTTTAAGAATTGAAAACCCGTCACCTGTCGTTCCGAGGCCTGGAAAACTTTTTCCACCAGTTGCAAGCACGAAGTAATTACCCTTCAGAATGGAACCGTCAGAAAGTTTTGCACCTATTATATTGTTTCCGCTTATTACGAAAGATACGAGAGACTTACCGGTAATTACCCGCACATTTCTTTGTTCTAATTCCGCCTTAAGTGCATTCAAAACATCCTTAGACCTATTAGAAACAGGAAAAACTCTTTTACCTCTTTCGACTTTTGTTTCGACTCCTATACTGCTTAAAAAATTACGCAGGTCACTGTTTGAAAATTCTGCCAGCGCATGGTACAAAAATTTCCCGTTGCGTCCAAACGCGTTGATTAAATCGTCGACACTTCCCGCGTTAGTAACATTACAACGACCTTTTCCGGAAACGAGAATTTTTAAGCCTAAGCGAGGCATTTTTTCTACTATATAGGTTTCAGAACAAGACGCACTTTGAATCGCAGCCATTATGCCCGCTGCACCGCCACCAATTACTATTGTTTTTTTCACAAGAGGAAATTATACAGGAAATATTACATTTGTAAAGAATATAAATTTTACTTTTTACTTTATTTACTTTTATTTGTTTACTTTAGTGCCAGAAGACACAAATCTGCCCTTTTTCATCTTAATGTAAGTACCCATATCCACACCAACAACACTTCCACAACGCGGACACTTTACAAACTCACCATCTCTAACCGTAAAATCCTTTTCAATTCGGGATTTAATACATATGTGAAGTTCCCCTTTACCTATTTTTAAATATCGAAATAACTTTTTTCCGCACTTAGCACATCTAATCGTTAGTATTTTACAGGTCAAGCATCATATTGCACAATTTGTCGGCTACTTTTATGTACTTATTCTCTCTTTTTGAATGAACAAACTTTAGCATAGGAAATCGCTTCTTCAGAACAAGCAATTCGTCAAGTAATTTCTTTAAGTGTGAGGCTTTCACTCTGTAAATTCCGTTTACCTGAGATACAACTAATTCGCTATCAGATACGAGAACATCAGGAGCAATGTTTTTAAAAATGGCAAAGTTTAAAGCATTTATTATTGCCGTATATTCAGCAACATTATTCGTCGCTATTCCTATGTACTGGGAGGAAAAGTAAAGCACTCTTCCGTTTTCAACAAAAAGGAATGAAGACGAAGCTCTCCCGGGATTTCCTCTGGAAGCCCCGTCTGTGTAAACTTCAATCATTTTCAACTACTTTTCTGAAGAGTTCTGGAATTTCAGAGCCTATACCTATAAGGTGTATCTCCTTAAGTGAAGTTTTGTTTTTGCTTAAAAACTCCTTAATAGTTTCGTAAATAATTTTCGTACCCCGTTCTTTTGGAAAACCAAATATACCACAACTTATCGCAGGAATGCTTATGTTTTGAAGATTTTTCTCTGTGGCTAACTTCAAAACAGAAAGCACGGCCTTACGCAATTTTTCACCCTCGTCACCTTCACCCCAGACAGGCCCCACGGTATGTATAACGAATTTAGCGGGAAGGTTGCCTGCACCCGTTATTACGGCATCTCCCGTTGCCAATGGCCCTCTTTTTTGAACAATTTCGTTACTCTCTTTTTGAATCTCGTATCCGCCAGCACGGACGATAGCGCCAGCAACACCACCCCCATGGGATAGGTATTTATTCGCCGCATTTACTATTGCATCAACTTTCTCTTTTGTAATATCTCCTTCAATAACTTTTATCAACACACCATTTACATTTTTCTCTGTAAGCACCTTCATAAACTACTCCTTATTTAAAAAGTTAATAATTTCCCTCATAAAAGCAGGCAGGTCGTCAGGTCCTCTTGAAGTAATAAGATTTTCGTCAACAACCACTTCTTCATCCACATAGTTTGCACCAGCATTTTTCAAATCGTCTTTTATCGCATAAAACCCGGTCATCGTAACGCCGTTTACCACTTTTGCAGAAATAAGAACCCAACCCGCATGGCAAATTGCACCCACTACTTTTTCTTCATCAAACATCCGCTTTACAAATTGCAAAATCTTTTCACTTCTTCTTAGCCTGTCTGGAGCATACCCGCCAGGTATTACCACGCCGTCAAATTCTTCAAAGTTAACTTCATTTATAGACTTCTCCGCGTTCATTACAAGCCCTGCTTTAGAATGATACGGCTTCTTTTCAGGCCCAACAAGCACAGACTCAAAACCTGCTTCTTTAAGCCTATAATAAGGGTAAATTAGTTCGAATTCATTAAAGTTGTCTTCTATTAACACTGCGATCTTCTTCATATCTTTCACCTCCAGGATAATTTTATCACTATTTCAATAAAAACAAACTTATAATATAATGAGTAAGAAATTCTTTTGTGGAAAGGAGAAACTATGAACATTTTACAATCAATCATACTTGGCATTATTCAGGGTGCAACAGAATTCCTTCCAGTGAGCAGTTCAGGTAACCTTGTAATTTATCCAGCTATTTTTAAGTGGGGCACACCTACGCTCTCATTCGTAATGGCACTTCATATGGGCACATTTTTTGCCGTTTTTTTCTATTATATAAAGGATGTATGGCGTTTAATTCTTGCATTCTTCAATACATTCAAGAAAAACAGGACTCCTGAAGAGAGTGCCTATGTAAGGTTATTCTGGATGCTGTTTGTCGCACTTTTGCCGGCAGGAATTGTCGGCGTCCTCTACGCGGATAAAATTGGAAATGTATTTTCAGAACCGCACATTGTATCGCTATTTTTATTCGTTACAGCAGCAATTTTAATCCTTTCCAGTATAGACTTCAGAAAAAAGTGGGATAGTATTGAAAATGTCTCAATAAAACATGCATTAAGCGTAGGATTCTTACAAATCGCTGCACTGTTCCCTGGCATTTCGCGTTCTGGCTCTACAATAGCAGGCGGAGTCTTTGCAGGTCTTAATAGAGAAGATGCAGCACGCTTTTCCTTTCTGCTTTCAATTCCCACGATAGGCGGCGCAGGGCTGCTTGAGATAAAAAGTGCGCTGAATGCTTCCGTTTCGGGAGTTTCTCATTCTGCAATATTAGCAGGGTTTATAACTTCATTTATAGTAGGATTTCTATCTATAGGATTTTTCTTTAAAGTAATAAAGAAAACAAAATTTTACTACTTTGCAATTTACTGTATCTTGCTTGGTATCTTAGGCTTAATATTTGCATAAACAAATAAAAAGGAGGAGGAAAGTGATAGATAAAATTATTTTTCCTTACGATTTCTCAAAGTTTAGCGAAACGGCCGCAAAATATGTGTCCGACTTTTCAAAAATGAGCGCAAAGTATGTGGTATTAGTAAGCGTGATTGAATACGAAGAGTTTTTCACCAAAGTCCTATTTAAAGAAAACGAAATAAGACGGCTAAAAGAAACAATGGAAGAGCGGCTTGCGCCCGTTAAAGAAGCACTCGAGAAAAGCGGATTTACAGTTCACACAAAAATCGATTTTGGAATTCCTTACAAAGTTATTTTAAGTACAGCAAAAACTGAAAAAGCAGACCTTATTGTAATAGGCGCACAGGGTAGGAGCGCAACAATGGAATTTCTCCTTGGTTCTACTGCAATAAATGTGTTGAGGCACTCAACAATACCCGTTATGGTCGTCCCGAACATCAATCTGGATTGATGAGAATATGGAAATTAGTTGAATATTTTTTTCTTCCAGAACTACGCAGATACGGAAAGTTCACACACATAAAAGACCGAGACTTTATCCTTCCAAAAACAAAAAAGATTGGACTTTATTTACACATACCGTTCTGCCATTCGCTTTGCCCGTACTGTCCGTACGATAGAATTCTTTTCGAAAAGACACTATCAGAACGCTACACGAATGCCGTAATCAAGGAAATTGAACTCATTAAAGACAAAGTAGGTAAAGTAGAAATTACTTCCCTTTACATAGGCGGTGGTACCCCAACAACAATAGGTAAAAATCTTGAAAAGATTATAACAAAAATAAAAGGTGAATTTCTTATAAAAGAAAATACAATTTTTATAGAAACAAATCCTAATGACATTACCGAAGGAAAAATGGCTATGTTAAAAGATTTAGGTATCGGGATGGTAAGCATAGGAGTGCAATCTTTCCAGGATAAATTTCTCAGAGCAATAGGACGAAATTACAATGCAAAAACCGCAATGAAAGCAATCGAAATTGTCAAAAAATATATAAACAATATAAATATAGACTTAATGTTCGTATTACCAGAACAAAGTGAAAAAGACTTTGAGTATGACTTAAAAAAGGCGATTGAGGCGGATGTACAGCAAATTACCGCTTATCCTCTATTCACATTCCCATACTCACAGGTAGGAAAATTTTTAAAGATAAATTCTGTAAAATTACCATCTTTTCGGTCTCGAAAAAGAATGTTCTATTTAATGTATAACATACTAACAGAAAATGAATATGTTCCTGCCTCCGTATGGGGATTTAAGAAACCCACCGGGACTGAATTTTCTTCAGTTTCACGTATGTACTACATAGGGCTCGGAGCGAGTGCAGCTACCAAAGTGCCAGGAAAATTTTACATGAATACATTTTCGATACCGCATTACATTGAAAGAGTAAACAGCGGACACTTTGCAGAGGTTGTAAAAATGGACTACACAAAAAGAATGGATAACTACTATTGGCTATACTGGAAGATATACGAAACACATTTTCAAAAATCAGAATTCGAAAAACGTTTCAGAAATGATAAGAAAGCACTTTTTCTAATTAAAGCATTAGAAACAGGTAGCTTTATAAAAACAAGAAGTGCACATTACACACTCACACGAAAGGGCATGTTCTATGTACACCTCCTTCAAAACTTAATCGCATTAAACCATATAGGAAAAGTGTGGGGCAAAATGATACATGAAGCAGAACCCCGCGAAATACAGCTTTAATATTAAATCTCTACGATAGCGCTTACTTCAAGAGCAGCATTCAGCGGCAAGCTATTTACTCCAATTGCTATCCGAGAATGCTTGCCTCTCTCTCCGAAGATTCGTACTAAAAGATCTGAAATATAATTTAATACTTTTGATTGAGCACTAAAATCATCCGTTGAATTCACAAATCCCTCTATCCTAACGATTTGTTTAACTCTGTCCAGATCACCTATCGCATCTTTCAGATTTGCAATGAGTTGGAGGGCACATAGTTCTGCGGCTTCTCTGCCGCTTTTCTCGTCAAACTCCTTACCAAATTTACCTGATACAACCCTATCGCCTTTAAGAGGGATAACGCCAGAAAGATAAACAAAACTTCCTGACTTTACAACAGGCACATAACTTCCAAGACTCTTTGAAGGTTTTGGTAAGATGATGCGCTCTTTTTCCATATGTTCTTCAATTTTCATACGCTATCACCTCCTTTTTAATATTATAATACATTATTTTCCATAACACTAATCTGGTAACACATATCCTAACTTTTTCAATTTGGACTCAAATTTTGGCCAGTCTTCTTCTACTCTTACAAACAATTCAAGATAAACTGGGCTTTTTACCATCTCCTGGATTTCCATACGAGCATCCTTACCGATCTTTTTAATCATTTTACCGTTCTGGCCTATTACGATGCCTTTCTGAGAATTCTTTGCAACAGAAATAACAGCTCGTACATAAAGCATTCCATTTTCTCTTTCTTTTAATTCCTCCACATTAACGGCAGAAGAATAAGGAAGTTCTTTCCTGAGATTTAAAAAGAGTTTCTCTCGTATAATTTCCGCAATTGCAAGCGCAAGTGGGATATCGGTTATAACATCTCGTGGAAAATATTCTGGGCCTTCTTTTAAATATTCAATGGTTTTTTCAAGAAGTTTATCCACATTTTGCCCGCGGAGAGCAGAAATACGAAATACTTCTTTAAACTCAAAAAGTTTAGCAAAATCCTCTTCAGTTTTGTCTATCTCTTCCTTACTATGTTTATCAATTTTATTTATAACAAGAAATACAGGGACATTTTGTTTTTTAAGCGCATCAAAAATAAAGTTGTATTCTTCTCCTATATAATCACCTGCCTCTACCATAAGGTAAATTAAATCCACCCCTTCAATACTTTTTATAGCAACCTCAACCATATATTTATTCAGAGCGCTTTTTGCCTGATGCACGCCTGGAGTATCAACAAAAACGATCTGTGCACCTTCCAGGTTCTTTACACCTAAAATTCTGAACCGTGTAGTTTGTGGTTTAGGTGTAACAATAGACACCTTACTGCCCACAATATAATTCATAAGTGTTGACTTTCCTACATTTGGCCTTCCTATTAAGGCAACCAATCCACTCTTCATATTTCAAACCTCCCATTTTTTATTTAAATATACAGCAAATGTAGAAGTAAAGCAAATATTTTGTGCGAAACATTAAAATAAAAATTTCTATTGTATTTTATTTCTAATCTGTTATAATGTTCACATCTGCAGGCAGGATGCAGAAATTTTTTAGGAGGTTTAGTATTTTGGAAAGACTTACAGGCACAGTGAAGTGGTTCAATGCCCAGAAAGGTTACGGTTTCATCGTACCAGACAACGGCGGCAAAGAGCTTTTCGTTCACTACTCAGCAATCCAGTCAGACGGCTACAAGACTTTAAAAGAAGGCCAGAAAGTAGAATTTGAAGTAGAGCAGAGCGACAGGGGCGAAAAAGCCGTTAATGTTACTGTAGTATCCGAGTAAATCAGCTGATTCACTTAGATTGAACTTTCAATCCCCACTTTAACGAGTGGGGATTTTCAATTTTTACTTTTATTTTTAATCACTTTATATTAATATTACTCATATGAAAAAAGAAAAAAATAAGACATTAATTATCACAGAAAAGCCATCCGTTGCGATGGACATAGCAAAAGCTCTGGGCAAATTCGAAAACAAAAAGGACTATCTGGAAAACGATAGTTTTATAGTTACCTGGGCATTAGGACATCTCGTCACACTATACGAGCCAAGCGACTACAACAAAAAATTAAAGTTCTGGACACTCCAGAGCCTCCCGATTATTCCAGAAGAATTCAAGTTTAAACCCATCAAGGAAACCAAGAAACGGTTTAATACCGTAAAGAAACTAATTGACAGAAAAGATGTATCAGAAATCGTAAACGCCTGCGATGCAGGCAGAGAAGGAGAACTAATATTTAGAAACATACTAAGGCTCGTTCCGCCAAAAGATAAAAAAATAAAAAGGCTATGGCTTTCAGCAATGACAAAGGAAGAAATCTTAAAAGGTTTTAAAAATCTTTACGACTCGGAAAAATTTGATCTGCTTGGCGAGTCTGCAACGGCCCGTATGGAGAGCGACTGGCTCGTAGGGATAAATGCAACGCGTGCATTTACAAGAAGATGGGGGACAATCCTTTCAATTGGCAGAGTCCAAACACCTACCTTAAACATCATTTGCTCGCGAGAAAAAGAAATCAAAGCATTTAAAAGCGAAAAATACTTTGAAATTCAAGGCCAATTTAAAGGAAACGATGAATATACCGGAACATACCTCAATAAAAAAGGCAACACGCGGATAAAAACACTTAAAAAAGCAAAAGAAATAAAAGAAAAAACAGAAGGCAAAACAGGTATCATACAAAGTGTCAAAAAAAGTCTCGTAAAAAGAGTACACCCGCTTCTATACGATCTTACAGAACTCCAGAGAGATGCAAACAGAAAATTCGGATACTCTGCAAAAAGGACACTGAACATTGCGCAAAGCCTGTACGAAAGTAGAAAACTTATTACATATCCGAGAACAGACAGCAGGTACTTACCAAAAGCATTAAAAAAAGATTTACCTAAAATACTAAAAGGAATCGCAATAAGTCCGTACGAAGTGTTCGTAAAAGAAATCCTGTCAAAACCGATTAAACTTGACAGTCGCGTAATAAACGACAAGGGAGTAACAGACCACTTTGCAATCATTCCTACGGGAAATACTTCTCAGATAGGAACGCTTTCAAAGGAAGAACATAATGTATTTGACCTTATAGCAAGGAGATTTTTGTCTGTATTCTACGAACATGCTGAAACCGAAAAGTTAGAATTTATTACCAATGTAGAAAAATACTTGTTCAAAACAAACCTCTCTCGGCTAAAAAATCCCGGGTGGATGAAGGTTTACAATAGTACAGAAAAAGCGGCACTCATAGAAATTAAAAATGGCGACCAGGCACTGCTCAAAAAAGCGGATATTCAGGAAAAAACAACTCAGCCGCCGCCACGATTCACAGATGCAACGATACTTACAGCAATGGAAACTGCAGGCAAGCTCGTTGAAGACGAAGAGCTAAGAGAAGCAATGAAAGAGCGAGGATTAGGCACACCTGCAACACGCGCAGGTATTATCGAAAGACTTATAGAAGTGGAATACATAGAGCGAGAAGGCAAATCTCTTAAACCGTTAGACAAAGGATTGAGACTTATAGAACTCGCAAATGAAGTAGGAACAGTAGAAATTTTGTCACCACTCGTAACCGGAGAATGGGAAAAGAAGTTAAGAGATATAGAAAAAGGTAAATTAAAAGCAGAAAAGTTTATGGATGGCATAAAGGAGTTTACAAAAGAAATAGTACAAAAGGTAAAGAATTACAAAGGCGGATATAGCATAAAAACAGGAGATACAACCCCTGTAGGTAAGTGTCCAAAGTGCGGAGGTAACGTATACGAAACTCCCAATACATTTGAATGCGAAAATAAAAAAACTGGCAAATGTGATTTTGTTATATGGAAAAAATTTCTAAACAAGACTCTCACCCGTGAAATGGCAGAAAAACTTCTAAAAGGTGAAAAAGTACACCTTACAAAGCTGAGAGGAAAAAACAAGTATTACTTTGATGCAGATATTGTACTAAGTAAAGACGGAAACATTACATTTGAAGGTACAGAAAACATAAAGAACGACACAGCAATAAGTGATAAACCTGTAGGGAAGTGCCCAAAGTGTGGGGCAGATGTGTTAGAAGGCTCGTATTCGTACTTCTGTTCTAAAAAAGACCAGGGCTGCACTTTCTACATCAAAAAAACAATGGGCAATATGGAGATAACAAGAGATATTGCCGAAAAGCTCCTGAAAGACGGAAAAACCGAGCTCCTTACGGGATTTACCTCCAAAAGAGGAAAACCATTTTCAGCCTATTTATATATTGACCCCAAAACAAATACGGTAAAGTTTGAGTTCGAAAATAAAAAGACAAAAAAGAAAACCACAAAGAGAAAAACTGCAAAGAAGAAATGATCATTCTTGTAGGTGGAGCAAAAAGCTCGAGCGGAAAGACGACATTCATACGGTTACTGCTTAAGATTCTGCCAGATAAGTTCACAGTAATAAAAGTAACGCCTTCTGACAAACTCGGAGACAAAGTAAAAACAGACATCTCTGTGCTCAGTAAAGAAGGAAAAGATACTGCTTTATTTTTGAAAGATGGGGCAAAGTCCGTCCTATGGGTGCACGGAAAAAGGTCCCGCATTGAAGAACTTCTTAAAAAAGCATTAGAATTATCCGAAGAACCTATAATCATAGAAGGGAATTCCACAGCCCAATATATAAACAATGGGACTTTGTTTTTTGTAAAAAGAGAAAATGAACAAATCGCTAAAGAAAGCTCCAAGTATTTTCTTAAAAAGGCAAACTACATCGTAATTAACTCAGAAGACGAGGAACAATCTGTAATAATTCTGGGTAATAAAATCAAATTAAATTTACTAAACGAGTTAAAGTCACCCTCAAAATCATTGCAGAGTTTTATAATCAACTTGACTAAAATGAATAGTGGTATAGAATGATAAAGACTAACACGAAGGAGGTAAGTATGAAGAAATCAGAATTAGTAGAGGCAATTATTAAGAAGACCGGTGCAAAGAAAAAAGATGTCGAAAGCTTCGTAAAGGCATTTATCGAATCCGTAGAAGGAGCTCTTGCAAAAGGTGAAAAAGTATCACTTATTGGCTTTGGCACATTTGGTGTACGCGAAAGAGCAGCAAGGAAAGGCGTAAATCCAAAAACAGGAAAACCCATTCAGATTCCTGCAATGAAAGTACCCTTCTTCAAGGCAGGTAAGGGGCTTAAAGAGAAAGTAAAATAAAAGTAAACCAAAAAAGCGGAAATCAAATGCCCTCTCCTGAGGAGAGGGCATTTTTAATATACACAAATTTAAAATAGATTATACTTCTTTAATGAGTATGTTTCCAATAATCTCAGCAGCTTCTGCAAGCCTATCGCCAGAATTACTAATGTGCCTGTAAACTTCCCTCATTTTGAAAATGTAATGAAAGTCGGACTTCTCAAACAGGTCTGCAAGCGCCTCGCGATAAGTCTCTTCGATCTCGTTTTCCATTACTTTTGAAGCAATAATATTGTTGTTTACGAGTTGCTTGTCCTTAAATAGTTGCTGCACAGCATAGTTAATGTGGTTTGCGCCCCTTGATACCTTTTCTATCATTTTCCTCAAATAATAATTAGGATACAATTTATAAACGAGCATTTCCTCAACCGTGCTCAGTGCATAGTCCAGAATGTTATCAATCACATTGGACAAATTAAATAAGTCCTGTCTATCAAGCGGCGTTATAAGACTTCTATTTAATTCACCAATCAACTCCCTTCGTGCTTTATCCCCTTCGCTTTCAACTTTCTTAAGTTGAATCCTCAAATTGTGCCTCAATACATCTGGATTTTGCGCATCCTCAGAAATCCCCATAAACTCATACAGCAAGTTTACTCCTTCTACGGTAAGCTCAGCCTGTTTTTCTATAAGGTTCTGAAATGCATCAGCCTTTTTAAATAATGCTTCCCATAATTTCATATTTACCAACCCCTTTAATATATTTTAATCTTAGAAAATTAGTTGCAAAATTAGCGTGTAAACAAAGGAAATCAAAATAGACATAGGAATGGTAACAAGCCAGGTAAGAACAAGATTCTTAACTACAGTCCACTTTACAGAATAAGGCTTTTCTGCATATCCTACACCTACAAGTCCCATATTCAAAGTTTCGGTACTGCTTATCGGCAAGCCAATCTTTGCAAAAGTAAGAACGGTAAATGATGTAATAAATTGGGTTAAGAAAGTCTGTTTAGGATTGCTTTTCATAATCCTGAATCCAGAAGTAGTAGCAGAATTTCCACCAAAAAGCATTGTCCCCAAAATAAACAGTAATGCAAGAGAAATCACTATGAAAGGACTCTTCGCGTTCGGGCTAATCGGCGATTTAGTAATAATAGCCGCCATATATACCAAACTCAATGTTTTTTCTGCATCGTTAGAACCATAACCTAAAACAAGCAAAATTGAAGTAAAGATTTGCAAAATTCGGAATATAATGGACACTTTCGGCGTTGCAAATCTTAAAAACAAATTAATAAGCTTCAAAAAGAGATAGCCTAAAACAAAACTAATACCAATTGCAACAAGCAAACCGCCAAAAACCTTATAAACTTCAATCGTATTGATATCATGCGCATATCTTGTAGCAAGGCCGCCGCCTACAAGCGTACCAACAAATGTATAAGAGATACTCACGGGATATTTAATTTTCTGGGCAATAATAACCCAGGTAATCGTAGCAAACAGTACGCCGTAAAGCACGGCAAGAGACATATCCTGCAACGGGAAAATTTTTGTGCCAAGAGTTTTAACTACTGCAGTTCCAAAAATAAACGGTGCAGCCGAAAGAGATAAAAATAAAATCAAAGTTGCAACAATTGGATGAATAAAGTTAGAAGATATAATAGACCCAAGGAGCACGCCACCGTCGTTTGCTCCCATAATCATTTGAAATATCATCGTAAATCCTACAAATACCCAAAAACTAATCGTAGCTCCGTGCACCATAGCCTGCTATTTTAGCACTTTTCATTATTTTGTAAAGACGAAATTTTACAACCTACTATTTATTTAAGAATTTCTTTTAATTTAAGGGCATTTTTCACCGCATAGCCGTAGAAGTCATTATCAAAGTATACGAAAAACCGCACACCTTTTTCGTTCCATGTTTTAATAAAACTTGCATAGTGCGCAAGCTGCTCTTCGGAATACGAAGATGTGTACAAAACCTCGTGTCCGTGAAGTCTTATGTAAGAAAAGCTTGCAGTTACAACCTCTGCATACGGGTAGCGAGGAGTATCTGAAATGCAAAATGCAACATTATAGTCGGAGAGTAGCGAAAAAACTTCGTCATTCAACCAGCTTTTGTGCCGGAATTCTACGGTAAAGCGTCGTTCTTTTGGCAAAAGCGATAAAAACTCCTTAAGTAGTGGTATATCTACTTTTAGCGAAGGAGGTAGTTGAAAAAGCATCGCTCCAAGTTTATCCTCAAAAAGTTCTGCTTTTTGCATAAACAGTTTAAGCGAATCATCCACATCTTTTAACCTTTTTATGTGAGTTATAAACTTATTCGCTTTAATACTAAAAACAAAGTTTTGCGGTGTTTCACTTACCCACTTTTTAATGGAGCTGTCTCTGGGTGTATGATAAAAAGTATTGTTCATCTCTACAGTATCGAAATATCGTGCATAAAACAACAGAAAGTCTCTTTGCTTTAAATTTTCAGGATAAAAAATTCCCCTCCAATGCCCATAGGAAAAGCCAGATGTCCCAATATAATTTTTAACTTCCATATTAAAATTTTAATCCTATTTTTAAAATTAGCAAATTTTCAAACCGTACAAAATCTATATAATGGAAGTATGTTAGAGATTAAAATTTATTCGGAAAAAGGATGGGAAGAAATAGAAGAACTCCCGTGGAATAGAGAAGTAGAAGAGTGGACGGGCTATCACTTCATAGAAAGAAGAAAAGGAGAGAGCAGGCACATTCTTTACTTCCTTCGCACAGAAAAAGGCGACATAGTAATTAAAAAAACATCTGCAGAAACTGCAGAAAAGGAATTTTACACATACAAAAAACTTATAGCAATGGGCATACCAACAATTGCCCCTATAGGATTTGTCCGAAAGGTTAAAAATGAAGAAAGTGAAGGATATCTCCTCACACTATACGAGAAAGACACACTTCCGCAATCGCACCTCATAAAAATATTAAAAAACAAATACTACAGAGACCTCGTGTGGAACGCAGTTATTGCGCTACTCGTCGTGATGCACCTGAAAGGCATCTTCTGGGGTGACCCTTCGCTGGACAATATACTGATAAAACTCTACAAGAATAAAGTAGAAGCCCTGTTAATAGACTGCGAAACCGTACAGTTTTACGATTTCCTGTCTGAAGCAAAAGAAAAAGAAGACCTCGAAAGACTATTTGAATCCTTATTTGCTTATTCTGTAACTGAAGATGAGGCAAGTGAAAAGATATTTGAGGAACGAAAAAAATATATACTTGAACGCTACGAAAGACTGAAAAAATTACTTAGCGGAGAATTAGACATAGAAGACGAAAAGTATTACAAACTCATCAAAAGGATCGACGACCTGTTTCTCCTTGGATACACAATAAAACCAACGCGCATAGCACCAAAACTAAAAATCATTGCACACCCCATAACGCCAAGGAAGGGGTGGTTTGTGCAAATGCTCGAAGACATGCTTAATGTATCGTTTACACCAGAGCAAGCTAAAAAAATCTTCAGAGAAATCCTTCAATACCGCTATAAACTGTCAAAAGCAAAAGGTGAAGAGGTAAAACTCAGCGATGCAGCAAGGGACTGGTACAACAAACAATTTTTGCCCGCAAAGCAAATATTCAAAAAATACTTTCCAAATGAGAATCCAGTAAAAATTTACCTTGAAATTCTGGACCACAAGTGGTTCTTGAGCGAAAAGGCAGGAAAAGATGTTGGGATTGAAGCAGCAGCAAAAAGCTATTCAGAACTTTACGGAAAAGAAGAAAATAAACCAATCTGGCAAAAAGTAATGGATACCTTTAAACGATTACTTGAAAGTAACAAGCAGAGATGACTAAAGGAAAAAATGTAATAAAAATTATAGAGAATACGATTGAAAAATACAATTTGATCGAAAGTGGAGATAAGGTTCTGCTTGGCGTATCCGGCGGATCTGACTCGATGTTTATGCTTTACACCCTAAATAAATTAAAAGGTAAATTCCACTTTGAAGTAGCAGTCGCAACATTCAACCACAAGTTACGCAGAGAGGCTAAGGAGGAAGCAGGCTTCGTAAAGTCGTTTACCGAGAAGTTAAGCCTAAATTTTTTTTACGGAGAATCTGATGTTAAAAAAGTAGCAGAAGAAGAAAAACTTACCATAGAAGAAGCAGCAAGAAAAGAAAGGCTCAATTTCTTATTCAAAATTAAAGAAGAATACAAGTTTGATAAAATTGCACTTGCACACAACAAAGACGACCTCATCGAAACAGTCCTTTATCACATTATAAAAGGAAGTGGAATGGGAGGGCTCGTAGGCATAAGTCCAAAAAGCTTTAACGGGATCATACATCCAATACTCTTTACTGAAAAACACGAAATAGAAGAATTCCTTTTAACGCATAAAATCCCATACAAAACAGACTGGACAAATTTTTCTGTGGATTATACACGAAACAGGATAAGACACCAGATTATTCCGCTTATAACGGCTATCAACGAATCTTTTAAGGACAACATTGCTTCAATGAGTGATATAATTCGTGAGGAAAATAACTTCCTTAGCGAAGTAGTAGAAAAAGATAAAGAAATCGTTTCGTTTAAAGAAAACGGAAAAGTTTATTACTCGATGAAGATTTTTCTCTCGCTGCCCAAATTCGAGCAGCGCCGCATTATCAAGAAACTGTTTGGAGAAAAAAATGTCTCGTTTGAGCGCATAGAGAGAATTCTTAAATTCCTACACGGCAAAGAAAGTAAAGAAAACTTCTATGGAAACTTGTTTATATTCAAAAAAGACGATGTATTCTTTATAGACGAGGAAAAGAAAATTCCTTTTACGACAAATAAAGAATACGAACTCGACATACCAGATACAAAACTTATTAAGGAAGCAAATGCAACAATCCGGCTATACACAACAAGTAATAAGAATATCGGGGAACTAAGTAAAAATCGAGCTGTATTTGACCTTGAAAAACTAAAACTCCCACTGAAAGTAAGGTTCAGAAAAGTAGGAGACAGAATAAAGATAGAAAACGGCACGAAAAAATTACAGGATTTATTCACAGATGCCAAAATACCAGCAGAAAAGCGCGCAAAAGTACCCATTCTCGTGGATGCAAACGATAAGATACTCTGGGTAATTGGCATAAGGAGAAGTGCACTCTACAAAGTAAACAAGAAAACAAAGATAATACTTATCGTCGAAGTAAAAAGTGAAGGAGGTTAACAATATTCATTTTCTTTTTTTGATTAAAAAATTTATGCTATAATAATTCCTATGAAAAACGATATAAAAGAAGTACTTTTCAGCGAACAGGACATAAATAAAAGAATTAAAGAACTTGGAATGCAAATCAGCAAAGACTACGAAGGAAAATTCCCCTTACTCGTGTGTATCTTGCGTGGAGCATTTATGTTCCTTGCAGACCTCGTGCGAAAAATTGACATCCCAATGTCGGTAGACTTTATGGCAATCTCAAGTTACGGTGGCAAAACAGATTCAACAGGACAGGTAAAAATATTGAAAGATCTTGATACATCCATTAAAAACAGGCATGTACTTATCGTAGAAGACATTGTGGATACAGGGCTTACGATGGATGCAGTAACAAGACTGCTCAGCACAAGGAAACCGGCAAGCTTAAGAATAGCGAGTTTACTCGACAAAGAGGAAAGACGCCTTTTACCCATTAAAGTAGATTATTACGGATTTAAAGTGCCAAACGAGTTCGTCGTGGGTTACGGCCTGGACTATGAAGAAAGGTATAGAAATTTGCCATTCATTGGAATACTGAAAGAAAAAATTTACAGAAAGGAGTAATCAAATAATTTATGGGAAATAATAAAAAAGGGCCTGATAAGCAATTAATTATAAGAGAGGTTATTGCCTGGATTATTTTAATAGGAATGATATTTGCCGTCGCAAAAATGTTTAACTTCGGTAGTGGCACACCAATAAAGAGAATATCGTATTCTCAGTTTATTTCGTATGCCGAAAACGGTGAAATGAAAAGTATCGTGGTAAAAACAAACGACAGTGTGCCTGCACTCGTTATAGGAACACTGAAGAACGGTAATAAAGTAGAATCTTATACGACCTCAGACATCAACTATCTTGAAAACATTGCTCTTAAAAAAGGCATAGACTACGATGTAAACCCCTCAAGCACAATGTTCTGGACAATTTTCTGGAATATCGTTCCCTGGATACTTATCATAGGTGTATGGTGGTTTATCATGCAAAGAATGATGGCAGGTGCAGGCGGAGGTGGAAGCCAGGCATTTAACTTCGGGCGAAGTAAAGCAAAATTATTTTTAGATAACAAACCGAAAGTTACATTTAAAGATGTCGCAGGCGCAGAAGAAGTAAAAGAGGAACTACAGGAAATAATCAGTTTCCTTAAAAATCCTCGAAAGTTCGCACGCTACGGGGCAAAGATACCAAAGGGTGTTTTGCTCGTAGGGCCCCCTGGATGCGGAAAAACACTTATAGCACGGGCAGTTGCAGGTGAAGCAAATGTACCGTTTTTTTCTGTTTCTGGTTCTGAATTCGTCGAAATGTTTGTAGGAGTTGGCGCGTCAAGAGTGCGTGACCTATTTAACCAGGCACGCACATACGCACCGTGTATTGTATTTATTGACGAAATTGACGCAGTAGGGAGATACAGAGGCGCAGGCATTGGCGGAGGGCACGACGAAAGAGAACAAACTCTCAACCAGTTACTCGTGGAAATGGACGGCTTCGACCCACACACGGGCATCATCGTAATTGCTGCAACAAACAGACCCGATATACTTGACCCCGCCTTGCTCAGACCAGGCCGCTTTGACAGAAGGGTAGTGGTAGGTTTGCCAGATACGAAAGAACGCGAAGAAATCTTAAAAATTCACGCAAGGAATAAGCCACTTGCAGACGATGTAGACTTAAAGTCGATTGCACAGCAAACAGCTGGGTTCAGCGGAGCAGACCTTGAAAATCTGCTTAACGAAGCAGCACTTCTTGCCGCACGAAAAGATAAAGAAAAAATTACCCAGCAGGAAATCGAAGAAGCAATAGACAAAGTCATTGCAGGACCAGAAAAAAAATCTCTCGTCCTATCACCCGAAGAAAAGTGGGCAGTTGCATTGCACGAAACAGGGCATGCGGTAATCACGACGGCACTGCCAACAGGTGACCTCGTGCATAGAATATCAATTGTTTCAAGAGGTATGGCACTTGGATACAACTTGCAGCTTCCTGCACGGGATAAATACCTTCAGAAGAAGAGCGAATTGATGAATAAAATATCTGCCCTGCTTGGAGGGCGTGCAGCAGAAGAAGTATTCCTGCACGAAGTGTCAACAGGTGCAGCAAACGACCTTCAACGCGCATCAGACATCGCAAGAAAGATGGTGCGCGCATACGGAATGAGCGAAAAACTTGGGCCTATTGCCTTTGGCAAAGAAAACGAACTCGTTTTCCTCGGCAAAGAATTAGGAGAAGAAAGAAACTACAGTGAGAAGACAGCCGACCTTATAGATGCAGAAGTAAAACGGATCGTAGAAACCTGCTATAAACACGCAAAGGATGTACTCACAGAACAAAAAGATACCGTTCTTGAGATTGCGCATACGCTCCTTGAAAAAGAAACTCTTCAGGGTGAAGAATTGAAGAACCTTCTTGCAAAAGTTAAAAAAGAAACTGGGGAAGAAGAACAAACTCCACAAACGCAACAGGAGAAGGCAAACGAAGAAACAGGTTCAAATAAAGAAACAGAAAATAATTCAAAAAACATTCCTCCTGCTGTTCAATAAGTTCGGCCCGCAGCACTGGTGGCCAGGCGACACGCCGTTTGAAGTAATGGTGGGGGCAATCCTTACCCAGCAAACGGCGTGGAAGAATGTGGAGAAGGCAATCAATAATCTGAAAAATGAGGAGTTGCTTTCCCCAGAAAAAATCCTTAATAAAGATACAGAAGCACTTGCGCAGATTATAAAGCCTGCGGGTTTCTACAATATAAAAGCAGAAAGGCTAAAAACTTTCGTTGAATACTTTATCAAAAAATATGGCGGAGATATTTCAAAAATGAAAGAGAAGTCTTTAAGTGTATTAAGAAAAGAACTTCTCTCTATAAAAGGAATTGGCAGGGAAACAGCAGACTCAATTTTGCTTTACGCTCTGGATAAAAAAATATTTGTGGTAGACGCTTACACAAAACGCATATACAACAGGTTAGGTGTATGTGAAAGCACAGATTACGAAACGGTCAGAAAAACGTTTGAAAGTACGCTTTGCGAAAACAAGTTTACGGAATACATAAATAAAAATATAAAACCAAAAGAGGATGTGTGCGTATACATTTTTAAGGAAATGCATGCACTAATCGTTGCAGAAGGAAAACTATTTTGCAAAACAAAACCGTTATGCAGTAGTTGCCCGCTGAATGAAATTTGCAAAAGAAAGGGAGTGAATTAATGAGTTCAGTAGGAATAATAGAATGCAAAAGTTACGACGAAGCAGATGTAAAAGAAGCGTTTAGAGTTATCAGTACACCTTTTGCAGAAGAGAAAGCACAAAACCTGAAAGACAAAAGTGTTGTAATATATTTCGACTTTCCGCTGCCTCACTTAACGGTTTTAAAAGAAGTGATAGAATTCCTCAAAAAAAGCGGCGTCAAAGAAATTACGGCAGGCACTTCCATATTTGCACACAACCTGCCAGAAGAATACAAAAACATATTTGAAAAATACGGTATACGCTTTGTAGACTTTAGAAAAGATAGGTATGTAAAGCTCACAGTGCCGCTTCACACTGAGAAAATGCCAGACCACTTCAGGGGATTTGGGCTTCTCTCTCCAGTGCAATACAGTAAAGAAAAGCAAATAGAGAAAATGGGGATAAAAGGCAAACGAACACTAAAAAATGCGTTTATTCCTATAACAATCGTGGATTCAGATTACATTGTCCCAATAGTTAAATTAAAAGTTTCCCCTGTTTCTACGCTTGGAGGAGTTGTAAACGCAACACTTTCTCTTGTTCCGACGATGACGAGAAACGAAATCCTCGTAAGAAAACTAAAATTTGGGGAATTTGAAAATGCACTGGTAGAAACATACGCATTGATAAAAGACCGCATAGCATTCGGAGTGGTGGATGCTGTGCAGGGTGACTTAACGGCCGATGAAGAGCTCGATAAAATAGGCGCAATTCTATTTTCCGAAGACGGGCTCGCTCTCGATTCACTTTCGGCAGTTCTTATAGGATACCGCTCAAGAGATGTAAAAACAAACAAAGCAGGTGACGATATGGGGTTCGGCGCAGGACTGTTTGCGCATGTCTCTCTTTATGGAGATGAGTTCCTTCGCTTTAGAAAAGAGCTAAAAAATCTGCTAAAGTACGGGAGCAAAAAAAGGAGGCGAATACCTACGATCACAGATCCGAACGACAAGCGTATTGAGAAAATCGAATTCGCCTGCCCCATTGGAGCAATTAAAAGGACAGAGCAGGGCTACACAATAGATAAAAAAATGTGCTTTGGTTGTATGCTCTGCGTAGAGCTCCTGCCAGAAGTCTTTACGATCGATTAAACACTTTTTACGGCAGCGTAATTCCCGTAATAATACTGTCAAACATAGGGGAAAATTGCACAAAAGTGAGTGCAAGGAACAGTACAAAAGCAGACGCAGAAACTGCCGCTATAATAAATATTTTATTGTTTTCCCTGGACAGAATTCTCCGCTTTAAGCCTCTCGGCACTTTAATTTTGTCGTATTCTTCTTTAAAAAATTGCTCAATTTTATCCTCCATTTTCCAGAACCTCCTTTAATTTTTCCTTTGCACTGTGCAGGCGTGACTTTACAGTTCCCTTAGGAATATTTAATATAAATGCAATTTCTTTATCCGTTAAGTTCTTAAAATACTTAAAGAACAAAACCTCATAGCTCTGCCTGTCCAGTTGTTCCATTGCATTACGAATATCACTAAAATCATCTTTAGTCGAAGATGTGTATCTCGGCTTTGCATTTCTGAACTTTTCAGATCGTTTAATAAAATTTTTTACTTCATTCATCGCAATTCTGTAAAGCCACGTTTTTATTGAGGATGTATTTTTGAAATTATTTAAATACCTTTTTGCTTTCAAAAATGTTTCCTGCGTGACATCCTCTGCGCTGTTTCTATCTTTCATCATAATAAATGCGAGTTTATAAATGTCGCGGTAATGCTCTTCAACAATTTCTTCAAAAGATAGTGTATTTGCACTCTCGCTCATCTCAATGCTTTAAGCAAAAATATCGTAAACGAAGCAAGTACAAAGCCACCGCTGTAAGAAACAATAAATGTAAGAATCCACACAAGGAACGACTTCCAGTATCCTATCCGCTTGTAAAGATTCAGCAGGTAAGCATCAACAAAGAAACCTGCAACCGCCCATATAAAACTTGCAACCAGCAGATGCCTCTTAAATATCGGGAGGAATATACCTTTGAAAAATATAATCGGTGCAAAAGCCACAATAAAAAATAGCAGGGAGAGCACAAGGCTCTCGAAGTAGTCCAGCTCTCCCTTAATTTCTTTCTGTTTTGAAAGGACCATCAGCACAACAGGCGCTACAATCACTCCTCCCAGCCAGATAACCATTCTTAATGTAAGGAATCCGACGAAGGGATGTGTCATTGTCCTAACTCTCCTTTCACTTTATTAAGCAGCGCAATAAGTTCATCCATCTTTTTCTCTCTTGCCTGCATCACTTTTGTTGCACCTTTAACCTTTCTTGTTGCATGGTCAAGCAATCTAATTGCTTCTTTCTCTTTTCCGTTTTTATCCAAACTTTCCGCTCTCTGCACCACTTTGTTGCTGTTCTTTGCTATAAACTCAGGAGCAAACGGTGCAACATTCTGTATTTTTCTGAGAAGGGCTATTCTTTTTTTAATTAAAGGTTTTAACTCGTCTTTTGAAGCGCCATTATGCTTCTTTTCCTTAATCTGTTTGTCTATGTTTTTCAATTCTTCCGTAAGGTGCTTTGTATAAAACGCACATGCATCCCGAATATCTTTTTCTCTTTCCACCTTACGCCTTATAACCATTAGCTTTTTAACATCTGCTTTTACAGAATCAGAAAGAGTTTCACCCTTTTCTTTCTTTTCCTTTAACAGTACCCGCACCTGTTCAGAAAGAGTTTTTATCTGTTCCACCTTGCTTTTGTAAGCAGGTAGTTCGTTCTTTAGCTCCGTCACCGCACTGTTGTAGTTTGAAAGCGCTTCGTCAAAACTTTTGCTCTGCGCAAAGGTCATTTTTGGCAGTGCAAAGAATCCAACAAGCAGCGCAGCAACAATTGCAACTACGATAATCTTTTTCTTCATATTCTACACCTCCCTCTCTTAAATTTGTTCCATATATTAGACATCACAAATTGCAAAATCGTTCACTCAAAAATAAAAATGCCCTCCGCTTTTCACACAGAGGGCACAAATATTTACCTTAACGACTTAAAAAGCGATTAATACTTTTTATACCAGTCTTCACCGCTATCTGCAAGCTGTATGTTTGCAAAACTCTTGAACTGTTTGTTTTCAAAGTAAGGCACAGCTTTTTTGCTTGCTTCGTAAAGTCTCCAGTAGTTTGTTACTCCGGAAGTTGAAAGCCATGCAACCATATCCTCTTCGTTTGGATAATACTTTGCAAATTCTTTCCACACTGCCCTGCCTGCAAGGAACCCAGAAGCGCCTTCTTTGGATGCAATTTCTACATTGTAAACAAACTCTGTAATGTCAACGCCTGCGCTGAGAATTACCCATGGCAAACGGGAAGTCCTCGTAATTGCATAGCACATATCTTCTGCATCTTTAAGCGTGTAAACGGCTTCTCTTTCTTTGCCGTCAAAGTAACCGTTGTGGAATTCCTTTACATACTTGAGGTTCACAGGGAACTCGAGTTTTAAAATGTCAACGCCGTATTCCTCTTTAGAAAATTCTTCCGTAATCTTCAAAACGATGTCTGGTTTCTTTTTTGCGTAGACTGCTGAATCAGTAGACGGTTCGTCGTCTTTGAAAGCGTATCCTACCGGTTCAAGCACGAACGGCATATCAAACTTTTTGCACTCTTCGCCTACCTGACGCACGATGTTTTCCTGATATTCTTTGATTTCAGGCGTGCTGTCAGGACGATAATAAAGAAGCAATTTTACTGCATCTGCGCCTGTCTTTTTGATTTTTTCCACGCTCCAGCCGTCGAGCAAAACAATTTTCTTTTCTCTGTTGTTGTATCCTGCAGCAACGGTACCACTCTTTTCCCTTGCGATAAGTAAACCAGATGTTTTTGCAAGATACTTCAATGATTCTGGAACGCCAAACTGCGGGTCCATAAGCGTAGCACTAAAATACGGAGAGAGATATTGAGTGACGAGCCTTTTTGCAAGTGCAAGGTCTTTGTACCCAATTTCTGACTTATCCTTGCCGGACGCACTGGCAAGCATTCTTTGAAGGGAGCCTCTCTGATCGATTGCAAGCATTCTGAACTTGCCTTCCCTATCGGCAAGCATTTTCAAACCTTTTAATTTTCCTGCTGTTAATTCTACCTTTTTCATTATCAAACCTCCTAAGTAAAAATGAACTTATTACATTAAGCCTTATGTATTATATAATTTTGATGGATAATTACAATAAAACTAAACAAGTTTCAAAGATACGGCCTTGGAAATGCCGTCTTCCTGCATCGTAATTCCGTAGAGCATATCGGCGCGCTGCATCGTTTCCTTGTTGTGAGTGATTACTATAAATTGTGCAAACGAGGATTCTTCAGATAGAAGCTCGCTGAACTTCACCACATTCTCCTCGTCCAGTGCAGCATCCACTTCGTCAAGCACATAGAACGGCGCAGGCTTTACTTTAAATATTGCAAACAAAAATGCAAGTGCGGTAAGAGACTTTTCCCCGCCGGAAAGAAGTGGCAAAGACTGTTTCCTTTTGCCGGGAAGCCGCACGCTTATCTCTATGCCGCTCACTTCGTCGTATTCGTCAAAAATCCTTTCAATAGATGCTTCTCCACCTTTGAACATCTTCCTGAAAAATTCTGAAAAATACTTTTCCACTCCGGAAAGCGTTTTTTCAAACTCTTCTTTTGCCTTTTTATCCAGCTCTTCTATAAACTTTTCAAGCTCTTTTTTTGAGGAAAGTACATCCTTATACACGCCCTCCTTTTTCTCTAATTCTTCTTTTATGCTTTCTTCTTCACCCACACTGGTAAAGTCGATTGCACCCAATTCGTTGATTTTTGCCTTAACGGAAGCAATTTCAATACGAATCTTCCGCTCGTCCACCGCATAGGAAACTTCCTTTTCTTTTAGGCCTTTTTCCGCCATCTGCTCCTTAATGGATTGCACTTTAGTCTTTTTTTCTGCAAGTTTCACATTTTGCTTTTCCATTTTCCTGAATAAGTTCTCTTTCTGCTCATTCAACCTGCTTATCTCGACGGTGTGCCTTTTAACCTCCTCTGAAATACTAACCAATTTTTCCCTGAGGGACTTTTCCTCTTTTTCTGCATCTGAAAGGTCTATTTTTACTTTGTTCAATGCGTTTTCGTTTTGTAAAATTTCTTTTTCTATATTTTCAAGTTGTTCGTTCGCACTTTCAATATCCTTTCCAAGCAACGCTTTCCTATTCCGAAGCCCGCTTTTCTTATTTTCCTTTCTCTTTAACTCCTCATTGGTGCGAGAAAGATTATACTCAATATCCTTTATGCGAAGCTTTCTATTGTAAATTTCTTTTCTTAAAAGACTTGCCTTTTCTTTTAATTCGTTTTGCTTGCTTGTATTTTGAAGTTTTTCAATTTCGCTGAGAATATTCTTTACTTCACTTTCAAGTGCAGCCTTTTTACTTATCCGCTCTGCAAGATCCTTTTCCATCCCACTTATAAGCGGTTCTTTAGAAAGTGTTTCGCTCCGTTTTTTGAGCTTCTCTTCGGCAGCGCGAATCCGCTCCTCGGCTTCCTTTATTTTCGCTCTTTTGTTTTTTAACTGTATTGAAATATCAGAAATTTCCTTTAATAAAGTATTTTTTCTATCTAATAAAGCGTTCAATTCCTTCTTTTTTTCGTTTATCAGTATCCCGGCATTTACTTTCACTTCAAACGGAGAAAAAAGGACGAACCCGTCGCGCGTGATGATTTTTTTGATAAACAAACTCTCTGCATTCTCTTTGAAAAACCTCACCGCATCTTTCAGTGTGTCCGCTTCGTATATGCCCTGCAGGAACGGAGAGCTTACGGAAATAGGCCTTATGGATGCGTCCTCTTTAATGCGAAACTTTACGAGATTTTCCTTAACAAAAAAACCTCCATTTTTCCTGTTTTTTAAGTACTCTATTCTCTCTACGACGAAATTCTCTAATTCTTCACCTATCTTCTCTGCAATGTTTTCCACCTGCACGATACTGCCAAGCGTGCCCTGCTTAAACTTGCGCTTTCCAGGCATATGGCGTGATATAAAATCGTTCAGTTCGGAAATTTTATACCGCGTAAGTGCAACTTCCTGCGACATTTTTTCTTTTTTGTTTTCTAAATCTTTCACTTCCTTTTGCAGTGAAGCGAGCATTTCTTTTAACGCACCTACATCTTCAATGTGCATATTTTCCGCACTCTGGATAAGCATTTTTAGTTCTGTAATTTTTTCTTTTGTGTGCGAAATTGCAGAATCAATCGCAGAAATTTCTTTTTCCTTTTTCAGGCGCTCGTCCCTCAGCAAGGAAAGTTTTCTTTCGTTCTCCTTTTCTTGTGCAATAATTGGAGCAACTTCTTCGTTTACGCGCGCAAATTCTTTTTCTACTTCGGCAAGTTCTTCCTTCTCTTTTTGAAGTAAGTTTTCAACGCGTGTTTTTTCGGAAAGGAGTTTTTTGTATTCCTCACTTACATACTGAACCGTCCTGTCTATTTTTTCAATTTCCCTGTTTGCCTGTGCAACTTTTTCCTCGAGAAGTTCCTTTTGCTCTTCAAGGCGGTTCTCCTTCTCTGAAAGTTTTGCTTCCTCCACTCTGAGGTTTTCTCTTTTGCGCCTTACTGTATCAACTTCCTCCTCGAGTTTTCTCTTTTCGTCGTTTAAATTCGTGAGGATATTTTCGCGCTCTGTAAGTTTTTCTTCTAGTTCTTTAATTTCAGTTTCTATATCTTTCACTCCACTCTCAAGCAGCACAATTTCCTTCGACATTCGACTCAGATAATAATTAAACAGAATGCTTTCGAGTTGTTTTAGCCTGTCGTTTAAGAAATAATAGATGTGTGCCTTTTTCGATTCTGATATAACTTTGTTTGCACGCTTTCTTAATTCGTTAAGTAAGTCTTTTACCCTCAGTAAATTCTGTTCTGTTTCTGCAAGTTTTTTAAGTGCTTCTCTTTTTTGTTTCTTAAAAACGGCAACACCTGCAACCTGTTCAATAAGATTCTTCTTTTGTTCCGGTTTTGCAAGAAGAATTTCACTAACCTTTCCCTGACTTACTATTGCATACATGTGGTTGAAAATACCTGCTGAATAGAAAATTTTCATTACATCCTGAAGCCTTATCGGGTTTCCGTTGAGATAGTAGCCGGACTCTTTTGAACGATAAATCCTTCTTTCGATACTCACCCGCGGAGTATTAACCACTGGAAAAGTGCGGTCTTCGTTATTGAATGTAAGTTTTACAGATGCAACGCTAACAGGCTTTTTAAAGGCTGACCCGGAAAATATCAGGTCTTCCATCGAAGATGCCCTTAAAAATGAAAGGCGGTGCTCTCCGAGCGCCCACCTTATCCCGTCAACGATGTTACTTTTTCCTGAGCCGTTAGGACCAACTATACAGGTTACCTTCGGGGAAAGCAGCAACTCCGTTTCCGTCCGAAAGGTTTTAAACCCGTAAAGTGTAACCTTTTCAAGATACATTAGAACAAGCCAGTAATTTTCCCGTTCTCGTCGATGTCCATATTCTCTGCTGCAGGATGCTTTGGAAGCCCCGGCATCGTCATTATGCTGCCTGAAATAGGAATAATAAATCCAGCACCTGCAGAAAGCCTGACATTTCTTATCGTTACGGTAAAGCCTTCAGGCCTGCCAATAAGTTTTGGATTATCGGAAAGTGAAAGTTGCGTTTTTGCCATACAGATGGGAAGGTTTTCGTAGCCTATTTTTCTTATAAGTTTTATGTCTTTCTTTGCATCGTCTGTATAAACGACATCCTTTGCGCCGTACATTTTAGTTGCAATTTTGTAAACTTTGTCTTCGATTTTTTCGTTCACATCGTAGAGATAGTGGAAGTCGTTTTTGTCGTTTTTAATTGCATCAAGCACTTCTTTTGCAAGGGCAATTCCTCCCTGGCCGCCTTTTTCCCATACCTCTGAAAGCGCAAAACGCGCACCCTGTTCTTTTACGAAGTCTTCTACAACTTTCAATTCTTTTTCGGTATCCGTAACAAATTTATTCAGGGCAACTACCACGGGCAAACCGAATGTGCGCATATTTTCAATGTGTTTTCCAAGATTGCCAAGGCCTTTCTTTAGTGCCTCGATGTTCTCCTCTTTTAGTTCGTCCTTTGCAAGCCCGCCGTGCATCTTTAAAGCACGCACCGTTGCAACGAGCACAACGACAGACGGATGGAAGCCGCCGCGTCTGCTTACGATGTCCATAAACTTTTCACCGCCAAGGTCAGATGCAAATCCGCCTTCCGTTATTACGAAATCGGCAAGTTTCAGAGCAAGTTTTATAGACCTGATCGTGCTTGCACCGTGCGCAATGTTTGCAAACGGACCGCCGTGGATAAACACAGGGTGATTTTCCAGAGTTTGCACGAGGTTTGGATTAATTGCATTTCTTAAAACGATCGCCATTGCGCCAACGGCTTTAAGGTCCTTTGCGGTAATTGGCTCGCGCTTTCTCGTATACCCAACTATAATTCTGCCAAGGCGCTCCTTGAGGTCTTTGAGGTCGTGTGCCATACCTAAAATGGCCATTATTTCTGATGCAGCAGTAATGTCAAAACCTGTTTCACGAGGATACCCATTGCTTGTCCCGCCGAGTGCAACGATTGTTTGCCTCAACGCACGGTCGTTCATATCAACCGCTCTTCTCCAGGTAATTCTGCGAATGTCAAACTTCAGCTCGTTTCCGTGCTGTATGTGGTTGTCAATCATTGCAGCAAGCAAATTGTTTGCAATACCCACAGCAGGTATATCGCCTGTAAACTGCAGGTTGATTTCTTCCATAGGAACGACCTGTGCATATCCGCCGCCTGCTGCTCCGCCCTTTACGCCAAACACAGGCCCAAGGGAAGGCTCTCTGATTACTGCCATCGTTTTTTTACCCAGATCATTTAGTGCATCAGAAAGTCCTATTGTTGTAGTGGTTTTTCCCTCACCTGCCGGAGTAGGCGTAATCGCCGTAACAAAAATAAGCTTTCCATCTGGATTATTTGCAACTCTTTGCTCAGCAGCGCGCTCCACTTTAGCAATGTACTTTCCATAGAAACTCAATTCGTCTTCATTAATTCCAATCGATTTTGCAACATCTGCAATATTTTTCATGTGTGCAGCCTGTGCTATTTCAAGGTCAGTCATTTTATTCCACCTCCTGTAATATTTTTCTTCATAGTATAGCAAAATTTACTTACATTTTAATACTGCCCAAAACGAAAAGCAGCTTTTCAATGCCGCGTTCATAAGAAGAAATTACTTTCAGGAGTGCATTGGCCGCCCTGCGCCTATTCAGCATAGGAATGGGCTTGCTTTCGGGGACGAGCGCTTTTCTTCCAACAAGTCTGTCAAATTCTTTCCAGAACATTAGTGCATCTTCAAAGTGTCTTATTGCTCTGGACATTTCGTCCTGCACCTTCCGCTCAAGAAAGTGGTGAAGGCCAAGCAGATAAACAATTGTCCCATTCAGCGCACTCCACTGCGGGTAAACGGCGCCACCAAACCACAAAGAGCGAGCATTTCCGTTTTCGGTAAGAAAAGAAACTACAGGATCTCTCAGTGCCTCAGCAAACTCCCTTATCGCCTTTTTCCCGGAAAAAACAGTATGTCCGCAAACAGTTTGTCTTTCTGTATAGAATTCTTTTTTTAAGAGTTCCGCAAATTGAACGAGTGCCTTTTTCGAGTAAATAGACTTTCTGTTAAATTCAGTATTCAAAAGACGGATAACTTTGAAGTCTGCAAGCTTACCTGCCTTAACAGAGCGGGTAAATACTCCTTTGTAAGCATTCAGATTGGCACCACTTACATCGTAAACGAGTAAATTCTGCGGGTAAACGATAAAAGGCGGATTGTTTAAATTATTTTCTTCTGAAACGGAAAATTCTATACCTGCAAATTTTTTCAGGTTCAAAACGATAAAGTTTACGCTACAATTATAAACCTCAGGAAAGTCGTAATTATACAGGAAACGCGTGGAATATCCACTGAGCGCATTTAACTCGCTAACAAGAACACATGTATTATTCGCGTTCAATACAGCAGCCATCTCAATTATAAGTTCATAGCCGCACTTAATGCCTCTGGACTTTAACTCTTCAATAAAATCGTTAATCTTTTCTTTCATCAATTTCCGATTATAATTGATAAATGAAAAATTAAAACAAGGGGGCGCGAAAATGATAAAAATTGTTACTGATTCCACAGGATACTTTGACAAAAAGTTTTGTGAGGAAAACGACATTACAGTTGTGCCTTTGAAAGTAAGCTTTGGAGAAAAAACATACAGGGAAGGTGTAGACTTAACACCTGACGAATTTTACGAATTGCTCAAAACGAGCAAAGAACTGCCAAAAACTTCACAGCCGTCCATTCAGGACTTTGTAGATGTCTACAAAAAAATTTTAGAAGAGGGTAACGAAGTCCTTTCTATACACATATCTTCGAAACTCAGTGGCACATTCAACGCAGCAAGAATGGCAGCAGAACAGGTAAATCCTGAAAAAATAAAACTAATAGACTCTCAGCACACATCAATGATTCTCGTATTCCTGGCTGAGCATGCGCTTGAAGAAATTAAAAAAGGAAAAACGCTTGAGGAAGTTTACGAATCAACAAAAGCACTCGTTCCAAGAATGATTACCCGTTTTACTTTTCAGGATATAAAGTATCTCGTCCAGGGTGGAAGATTGAGCAAAGCAGAAGGCGTAATTGGTTCTGTCCTCAGCATAAAGCCAATACTGTCATTCACAAACGGAGTAGTAAAAACGGAGGAAACGCCACGCACATGGAAAAGGGCACTCAAGAAATTGCTTGAATACATTGGGAGAATAAACGAAGAACGCGGCATAGAAAAAATCGGCGTAATCTATGGTACAAATCTTGAAGAAGCAAAAGACTTTGCAAGCAGAGTAAAAGAACTGATAGGTAAAGAACCACGCCTGCAGCAATTAGGCGCAGTAGTCGGCACATACGCAGGTCCGCGCTGGATTGGCATAGGAATACAAACGCAGAAATAATGGACGAACAAAAGCGTATTGAAAAAATTGTAGAAACATTAAAAGCCGCCCTGAAGAAGTACGGCGACCCGGTCGTAACGAAAGTTGCAAAAGAAAAGCGTTCACCCTACAGAGTGCTTATATCCACATTACTCAGTTTACGCACAAAAGACGAAACAACGCTAAAAGCAAGCGAGCGGCTTTTCAAAGTAGCAGACACACCGGAAAAAATGCTAAAGCTTTCCAAAGAACAAATAGAAAAGCTTATATATCCAGTAGGTTTCTACCATAGGAAAGCCGAGCAGATACTGAAAATATCAAAAATTCTTATCGAAAAATACGACGGAAAAGTGCCGGACGACCTGGATGAACTTCTCAAACTGCCAGGAGTGGGAAGAAAAACTGCAAACCTCGTTTTAAACGAAGGGTTTGGAAAACTTGGTATATGCGTGGACACCCACGTGCACAGAATCTCAAACAGGCTTGGACTTGTAAAAACGAAAACTCCAGAGCAAACGGAATTTGCCCTGCGAAAAATTCTGCCTAAGAAATACTGGATTATTTTTAATACACTGCTTGTAACACTGGGGCAGAACATCTGCACGCCAATATCTCCAAAATGCTCTATCTGCCCTATTGAACAGTACTGCCCCAAAGTGGGCGTAACCAAACACAGGTAAAGATTACTCTTTGCTAAAACAGGCAACTTCGGGTAAAATGAACTTATGAAAAAGTTTACTTTGATTGTTGCAATACTTGCTGTGCTTCTTGCGATAAGTTTCTCAATAGGTTGCAGCAGCAACTACACATACAAAGTCCTCGATGCAGAAACACACAAACCGGTAAGCGGCACAGTGCTGATAAACGGCAGAAAAGTTACTATTGAAAACGGAACTATAGAAACGACAAAAACAGAGTTCACTATAAGAAAAGATGGATACATAGGAAAAACGGTTTCAAGCAAAGAAAGCGGAATAATTAAACTTGTGCCCGTGGCATTTCTTAATATTTCATTTACGAACGACAGTGGAAGCCCTATTAAATTAAATCCCTATGAAACAAAAATCTTTGTAAACGATAAAGTAGTGCCTCAGCCAAGTATTGCATTTTCGCCACAGGGAAGTTCCGTAATTATAAGCCCAGTCCAAACAGGAACAACGACCTTGCAGATAAAAACGCCTTTTGCAGAAAGTGATAAAGTATTACTTCCAATTAAAAACGGAGAGAATGATGTAAGCATAGAAATTTCATTTAACGAAAAACAGATAAAAAGCTATTTGAACAGCCTTGTCTTCCCTAATAATTTGAAAAACAATTCAATCGAAATTTCAATAACTGGCACAGTAGACGCAGATAATATTAATTATAACTTGCAAGCAAAATTACAAAATGGAGAAGTTGTTGAAGTTCAGGATAAAAATATCCACTACACATTTAAAAATAACTTGCCGCATATAGTAGTAAACAGTGAGGAAAAAGAAGTAACAGATCCCGAAAAAATTGCTGCACTAACATTTGCAAGAAACACGATTAAGAATGCGCTTGGGTTAAATCTGTCCCTTCCAAAACTTAAAACTGTTTCGTTCTCCTCAGAAAGCGCTCTATTTTCAGGGACTCGGACATTCGAGAAGAGAAACTACACAGAAACTGTGCAACTTACAATGAAAAATAAAACAGTTACAAAAGAAGTCGTGCACATCGTTTCAACAGATATTGAAAACGCAAATATTACCGTTACAATAATAGCGGAATAGGAGGAAATATGAGCTTTACACATTTGCACTTACATACAGAATACAGTTTACTTGACGGGCTAAATAAACTGTCCTTACTTGCCAAACGCGTAAAAGAGCTGGGGATGGATGCCGTTGCTATAACCGACCACGGAAATATGTATGGAGCGATAAACTTCTACGATACAATGGTAAAAGAAGGTATAAAACCGATCATCGGCGTGGAAGTTTATCTTGCAGAAAGAGGAAGAAAAAACAAAGAAAAAGGAAACAGGAGGTATCACCTCATTCTGCTCGCAGAAAATAACGAAGGATACAAAAATTTATTAAAGATTGTTTCTGAAAGTTATCTTACGGGATTTTACTACAAGCCGCGTGTAGATTACGAACTACTTTCTCAGCACCACGAGGGAATTATCGCCTTATCAGCGTGTTTACAGGGAGAAATTCCCTACAAAATTCTTCACGAAGGGAAAGAGAGTGCAAGAAAAGCAATACACAAATACATTGACATATTCGGGAAAGACAACTTCTTCCTTGAAGTGCAAAATCACAGAATTCCAGAAGAGGAGCGCGTAATCCCCGTAATGGCAGAACTCTCAAAAGAAGAAAATATTCCACTCGTTGCAACAAACGATGCGCACTACCTGAGGCGCGAAGATGCAAAGGCGCACGACATTTTGCTCTGCATACAAACACTGTCAAAGGTGGACGACCCAAACAGAATGCACTTTCAAACAGACGAATTCTTCGTAAAGTCTGAAGAGGAAATGAAAGCAATGTTCCCGGGACTTGAAGAAGCAGTAGACAACACAGAAATTATAAAAGAAAGGTGCAATGTAAAGTTTGAGTTTAACACATACCACCTCCCCCACTTCACAGAAAAAGGAGAAGAGTGGAATGAAGAAAAAAATATAAAACTCCTTGAAACGCTCGTAGAAAAAGGCATTGAAAAACTTTACCCGGAAGAGCAATTAGAAGAAGCAAAAAAGCGTGCAGAACACGAACTTGGCATAATAAAACAGATGGGATTTGTCGATTACTTTCTTATCGTGCAAGACTTTATTAACTGGGCAAAAAAGCACGATATCCCCGTAGGTCCGGGCAGGGGCTCTGCAGCAGGGAGCATCGTTTCTTATGCACTTGGCATTACTGAGATAGACCCTATAAAGTACAACCTATTCTTTGAAAGATTTTTAAACCCTGCAAGGATTTCTATGCCAGATATAGATGTAGATATAGGTGATAGAGACAGAGATAAAGTAATCCGTTACGTCCGCGAAAAGTACGGTATGGACCATGTCGCCCAGGTCGCAACATTCGGTAAAATGGAAGCACGGGCAGTAATAAGAGATGTAGGGAGAGCACTAAACTTTAGCTATGCAGAAATCGATAAAATTGCGAAGCTCATCCCATTTGGTTTTTCCCTTCAGGAAGCAATTGACACAGTACCAGAATTAAAAGACAAAGCTTCACAGGAAGAATACAAAGAACTCTTTGAAACAGCATTAAAATTAGAAGGTGTCGCACGAAACTTTTCCACACACGCAGCGGGTATCATTATTGGTGACGCACCTTTAACAGAATACGCACCTCTGCAATTAGATAAAAATGGCTCAGTAATTGCGCAATTCGATAAAGATGTTATAGAACATATAGGCCTGCTGAAAATGGACTTCCTTGGGCTTAAAAACCTAACAGTCATCCAGGACACCATTGATATGTTAAAAAAGAAAGGCATTGATGTAGATTTTGACAAAATACCGACAGACGACCCTGAAACATATAAAATGCTGCAAAGAGGTGATTCCTCAGGCGTATTCCAGCTTGAAAGCAGCGGAATGAGAAAAGTATTAAGAGGTATTAAGCCAGAAAGCATTGACGACCTTACTGCAGTCGTCGCACTGTACAGGCCAGGCACAATCCGTGCAGGCGGAATTGAAGAATATATCAACAGAAAAAGCGGAAAAACAAAAGTTACATACCCGCACCCAAGCCTTGAACCAATTCTAAAAAGCACATACGGCATCATTGTGTATCAGGAACAGGTCATGCAAATTGCAAATGTACTTGCAGGATATACAATGGCAGAAGCGGACCTTTTGAGAAAGGCAATCGGAAAAAAGAAAAAAGAAATTCTTGCCCAGCAGAGAGATACATTTATCAAGCGTTCGGTAGAGCAGGGCGTAGATAAACAAACTGCAACAAAAGTTTTTGACCTTATAGAGTTCTTTGCGGGATACGGATTCAATAAGTCCCACGCAGTATGTTATGCAACAATTGCATTCAGGACGGCATACCTCAAAGCTCACTATCCAGTTGAATACTTCACTGCATTACTAAACGGTTACATAGGAAACGAAAACAAAACTAAAGAATTAATATTCGAAATAAGGAGGAGAGGAATTCCTCTGTATCCACCAGATATAAATAAATCCGATGTGTTCTTTAAGACTGAAGGCGAAGGTATAAGATTTGGTCTACTTGCAATAAAAAGCACCGGCGAAAAAGCACTTATGGAGATTATCAAAGAAAGGGAACAAAACGGAGAATTCACAAGTTTTGCAGATTTCAAAAATAGGGTTCAAGGAACAAAAGTTAATAAAAGAGTTATCGATAGTCTGATAAAAGCAGGAGCTTTTGATTCACTTGGAGAGGACAGAAAAGCGCTGCTTCTAAATGGTGGGGAGGAGCAGGAAGAAACACTTTCTCTTTTTGGCGTGCCAGAACCGCGGACAATTAAAAAAGCGGTGAGAGCCTCCACAATGGAAATACTCCAATACGAAAAAGAAGCATTTGGATTTTACATTACAGACCATCCGATAAACTCCTACGAAATTTTGCTTCGAGACTTAAAAGATGTCCGTACCGTTTCAGAACTTACAGAAGAAGACGACGGTGCAAATGTAAGAATTGCAGGCATAAAAGGTAAGTTTAAGCGCAGCAAAACGAGAAAAGGTCAATCGATGTACAAATTCGAAATCGAGGATACAGATGCAAAAGCAACGGTCGTCGTATTCCCGATGTCCTACGAAGAATTTTCTAAATACGCAGATAAAGAAGGTGTAATGATCATCGACGGCAGAGCCAAAAAGGAAGGAAACGGATTTACAATTATTGCAAGCAATGTAGTCCAATTCCTTACGGAAGAAGACATTAAAAAACGAGAAGAGTACAATGCGCTACACATATACGCACGAGAAAGCGAGAACATAAAAGAGAAGTTTTTAGAATTTAAAAAAGAAATAAAAGAACACCACGGCAAAGCACCGTTATTCATACATCTTTTAACGGACCACAAAGACATAAAAATAGAGGTTTCTCCCAGATACTATGTAACACCTTCAAAAGTGCTAATGGAAAAAGCAGAAAAACTTTTTGGAAAGGGCAGCGTTAAAATTTCAGATTGGCGCACTGAAAGGATGTAATAAACAAGTCCTATTTTTACTGATGGATAATTTCCCATTTAAAGGTCAGTATGGCCTTGGGCTACCATACATAGAAATTTTACCTGCTGCAGAAACCCTCACATAAAATTTCATTCCTGTGGTGGGATCTTCCAGGGTGACTATAACCGGAGTAGAACCGATTGTGTGGGTTGTAGTTACAGTCCTATTACTCATCCCCGTCACAAGGTCACACTCGCCTCTAAAAGTATTGCCTGCACCAGAACGGAATGTGATTACAAAATAGTTTTTTCCTCCAATACTAATTTGAGAAGATGTATCCGAAGAAATATCCTTTATTATAATGTGGTAATCCAGCAGTCTCCTCATAAAATGCTGGCTTATAGAATCGCCTGGGAGGTAATGTTCTGGAGGAGTAGCAAGAGAATTATACTGGAATGTTTCAAAGTAATATTCTCTATTGTTAAAATTTGTAGAGCTTTTAGAGTCAACGGGAGAGTTGTCGTAATTAAAGTAAACATTTAAATCCTGCTGGTAAAGAATTGCATCTTCTTTTGCAACCCTTAGATCCTGCACCATTTTATATGCAGCTGATTGCAATCTTTCAGATGAAGTAAGATGCCTGAAAGAAGGAACTGCAATCCCTGTAAGTACGACTATGATTGCAATAACAACAAGCGTCTCTATTAAAGTAAACCCCGCACGCTTTTCTTCGTGCAGGGTCCTATAGCCAGATAAAAGCACTTTCATTTTAACCTTTTTACGGTTCTGGTTTAACAGGATTTGCTATTTGCTCCTTCCATGATATCCTGTAAAGAGCTGTCTTTCTCATATAAGCCGTAGCCCCAAAGCTAAAGTGCGTCCCGTAGTAGTAAGTAACACCGTTATATGTGTACTTATAAGGATAATCTGGATTATAATCAGGAGCAGAGGAGCTAATTGGCGTAAGCTGGTCCTTCGTTAAAGAACGCAGATGATTCAGTAATCCAGCATCTGTTACAATTTTATACCTTACACTGTGTTCAGTTTCCGTCCTACTGTTTGTAGCAGGGTAAAACGGCGGTGCTCCGTAATCGTACAAATTCCAGTCGTAATTCGTGTGCTGGATGTCGTATCCTTTCACCCAATTTCCACTAACAATAGCCGGCGCATTATCAGTACTCCACTCTGCCTGGCATCCATTCCACCACGCTTCATATTCTCCGGAACCGTTTATGCGATGCCAAGGTACATCGCTTGTTACACCAAAACTTCCGTGTACTGAAAGCATTGCAGCATCTATCTCAAGATGATGGTGTACATTAAATGTACTCCCAGGAATCAATATATCATCGTAGGCTATTAGACCCAACGCATCAGGTGTATAACCAGGAGGAATTGGAGTATCCTTATCAATGCGAGGCGGATCTTCGTATACGATATTTCCACCAATGTAAATATCATCACTTGCACCTACACTACATCTTCCTTTAATCGTTCCACTAACAGTAGCATCTCCATCTACAAAAATAGCGCCATTCGAAGGTATATCGTATGTATTTCCATTTATAGTAACTTTTCCCACCTTGTTGCCATCGGCATCAGTAACAACAGAAAATACAATAGTAGCATCTCCATTTACATAGTATTGATCAAAAGCCTTGTCCTGCAGTCCACCATTCGGATCTGTGGGATCTCTAAAAGGTGCACTTCCGAATAAGGCTGCATCTCCATTCGGCCAATCTGCCTGCGGATATCCATCAACTGCATATCCATTGTTTTTAGCCCACCATAAACTTTTCTTATCTGGCCCAAAACGACCATCATGCGCCCAGCCGTCGTCTATTGCATAATCGTAAACTCTATTATGTGCATATACGGGATCGTACGCCCATCCTCCCATGTAAACACTGCTATCGCTTCTTATAGGACCTCTCGTCGTCTCAAATTGTCCAAAATACACTTTTGTATGATACAAACCAGAAAAGTCACTAAAATAAACTGTTTTATCCTGTGTCGTTTCACTTCTCGTATACCAATTACCATTTGCCAGTTCTCCACCATTGGCAACAACCTGCCCTCTCTCGGCAACAGCCTGTATGGTTCTCTTCACATTTGGTCTACTTAAAAGATATGCAGTGTCATTTATAATCCATTGATCTGCAACATAATCCGCCCTAACATCTATTTCTGCCCACATATTATCCGTTTTATACTCGGGATCAATTGCTAAGATATTATTGTATATATCTCCTGTGCTCAAATCTTTTATCTCTTTTGTTTTAATATCTCCATCCGGGCCTACAGTAGAAACCGGAGCAACATTATTATTAGTGCTATCCCATACTACATAGTAATGCTGATTTGAAAAGTTATATAGAAATGTGGACACACTTTTTTTGATTGTGGCAAGGCTTCCTGTTGGATCTGAAGAACTAGGTACACCACCATTAATTTTTGAGATGTAATACCCAATTAGATAGTCCTGTGCTTCCTTCGTTGCTGTATCAACATCACCATCAGAATTTATAATTGTAGGAGTAGTAAAAGTAAAGTTAAAAGTGTTTATTTTGTTAAGTATTTTATCAATAGTTGCATCAGCAACAGAAAGAGCCCTATCAGATACAGCTTCTCCACTTATAACCTTCCTTCGAGACACTGCATTCGACGCAAGTATCATCGCAGGAATAATCATCGCAAGAGCAATTAAAACAACAAAAACCATAGCAAAGCCCTTGCGGTTTCGCATTTTACTTATAGTCCACATAATATCGCCTCCTTTTATATTATAAAAAAATCAGCCTTTTTTACAACCAAATTATTTAACAAATTTAGTTATTTAGAAATACATTCCTGGCAATTTTCTATCCACATTTGTTTAATTTTAAAAAAATTTTTCAAACAACTGTTTAATTACTTTTTAAATCTGGTTAACACATTTGCAATGAACAGAAAACCAACTAGGTAAATCGAATTTAAATTTATATTATAGAGTTACTACTTATCCCACATTAAATCGTACAATATTTATATCTGCCGAACAAAGTATTATTGTCTCAAAGTAATCTGCGAAATCAACTTGATTTTCTCGTATCCTGAACGCGTAGGGGACTTTACCATTCCTTCAATAACAACCTGAATGACCTTATCAGACCATGCAGGTCTCACCACTGTAAAGTTCGTTATTACCTGTTCAGTAACAGGCTGGTCCTGGATGCCAGTCCAAGTACCCGTCATAGAATCCCATGTTTCATTACTGTATAGGATCTCACACGGTTCGTATTCCTTAGACGGCCAATACTTTTTTGGTATTCCTTTGTAATGAGGAGGAGAATAACCACTTCCATCCGTTGGAACTCCTAGCGTGTAGGAAATCCTGTGCTTCACACCATTGCTATCAATTATATAAAATTGTAGTATTGGGTTTAGAGGATCATCGTCGGTATCTGTATCGCTTGAGCCAAATTGTAAATATTGTAAATTACTAAGTGGTTCATCAGGAGTAGAAATTATAGCGAGATTTCGCGTGGAATCGGACGAACTGTCATAGGATGGATACGGAACACCGTATGCACCTGCAGGAACTCCAATATCTTCCGTCACTGTTTGCCTTACCTCTTTTGTAATCTGGTCTAAAATAGTTTGCATATTGTCCTGCACATTTGCACGCTGCCTGTTATACTGCGAGAAAGCAAGAATGTAAGTAAAACTTGCAAATGCCATATAAATAAGAATAAAGAATATGGCCATAGCAACGATGAGTTCAATTAAGGTAAATCCTTTACGCTTCCTCATTACGAGCCTCCGTATGTAACAATCTGAGTCTGTAGCGTGTAGCTGTGTTCATAATTGCCAACCATCCAAAATACAACGACTTTAACATCGTAATACTGAACATGATCAGGATCTGAAGAACTTCGTTTTCTTGCAACAACAGTTGTTAAAACTCTGAAACCTCTGTAATTTTGAGTTCTTTTCTTTAAAGCAGTATCATTTGTGTAAAACGGTGAATATTCCGGATTATTTTTGTTAGTTTTATCTGTATCAGGAGTATATATCATTGGTAAATAATTTGTCCCACCCGTAAAAGATTTTATTGCATCGGGATTTGTAGATATCAAAGGGAATTTCCATAAAATGTGATTATAAGTATGTATGCCTCCGTTGTAACTATAGACATCACGCACATGATAGTGGTGAGTACTATACGCGCAAATAAATAGGTTGGCATCCTCTGGAGATGGGTCAGCTGCCGTAAGATTGTCAAAATCACCTAAAGAATCGTATCCCTGCAGCGAATAGTAAAATGAATCTGGTGAATCATTAAATGTCTGGTTAGGAAGTGCAGGGTTTACATTTATACAATGGTCAGCAAAGCCAATTCCAGCAGTGGAACCGTAAGGATGGCCTATTGATGTAAGAGGTATATCCCATAAATCCTCAAGTCCAGGGAAATAGTGAGATGCATCGTTTCCCAGATCAGACGAAGCATGCCCCAATAAATTATCTTCTGTAACATTTCGTGCTCTTATGTATTCCACAGCGTAAGTCGCGATATTTTTTGCAATACCTTTCATTTCGGTATTTCTTAAACTCGTATACGAAGAGGTAAGTAAACTCATCGTTGAGGCAATGATTATAACCAAAATTGCCAGTGCAACTACTACCTCAATAAGAGTAAATCCTCTCCTTTTTGTAACCTTGCCATTTAGATTAGATTTAAACTTCACTCATATCACCTCTATGTTTGAATTAAGTATAACCAATCTGAGAAACTGTGCAAACAAGCACTGAAAACAAGTTAAACCACCCCAGATGTCTAAATCTATGCCAATCATTTTAATAATCTTTTTACAAATATTATACACTATTACCAACTAAATTCAATAAACAGGGGAATATATCTTGTTATAGTTATGCCATTTTATAATACGCCCTATACCTATGCTTTTTCCACGATAGCAAGCAACCAGAAAATGACAAAAATTAATCTCACAAAAATTTATATAAAGATCATCCGCTTAATTCATCTTTTATATAGCTTAACGCTTCCTTAAGCAATTCCAAATCCTTAAACTCAGCAAACGCAAAATTATCCCGCAGGACGCCCCTTCCTTCAAACCTATCGACAAAACCTGACAACTTTTCTTTAAGAGAGATGCCGCTTTCCTTCCCTTTCGCAACACCCAATAAAAGATTTTTAAAAGAATAGAGAAGAAAAACTTTTTCAGTTTTTTCTGAGGAGAGCATTGCAAGCAAGCTCATGAAATCTCCTTTTTCTAAATCCATTTCTTTTTTGACAACATTTCCATTTTCGGCTAAAAGAACAGAAACAAAATTTTTAATAAGTACTGCCTTTAATTTTTTATTTTCCTTTTTTAGTTTTTTAATTTCAATAAGCATTTTTTCTACTTTATCGGGAATTTCTTTTTCACCAGAAGAAAGGAGTTTAGAAACAGCGTTTAGAGTGTGGAATTTTTCCCTGAAAGCATCCAGAGCACGCCGCTCAGCTGCAAAGTATATTCTGAGAAACTCTTTTTTAATCTTTTCAGTCTTTAAAACTTTAATTAATCCTATTTCGCCGGTATAATCCACATGGGTTCCGCCGCACATTGAAGTGTCCACTCCGGGGATTTCCACAATCCGTATGCGTCCCTCTATATCTGCCTTTTTTCTTAAGGGTAATTTTTCTGCTTCCTCTGCAGTTACAAAGTACTTTTTAACTGGCAAATTCGCAAAAACCACTTCATTTGCAAAATTCTCTGCCCGCTCAAGCGTTTCGTTACTTACAGATACAGGCTTAACATCAATCGTGCAGTTTTCTTCGCTCATATGAAAGCTTACAGTCACGACAGAAAACTTATCCTCCAAAACAGCGGATAAAATGTGCTGGGCTGTGTGGAGTGCAGAAATCGTATGCCTTCTTTTCACATCAAGCATGCACTTTACGACATCTGTTTCAGGCAAATGCGAAAGATACACCCTCACAGAAACACCTTTTTCTTTTACCGATAGAACTTCCTCACCGTTTACTTTACCTCTATCGCCAAGCTGTCCGCCTTTTCCGTCCGGGTAAAACGGGTCTCCGTCAAGCACGACAAATGCGCCTTCTTCGTCTGTTCCTTTTTCTACGATTCTGCATTCAAATTCTTTCACTTGTTCCTCCGTAGATTTTCATCTCTTTTTCGTAAATTGGCGGAAGTGTGCTTCCATCCTGCGGAATAGAGGAAAGTGCAGGTTTGTCTGAAACACCAAACACGAGTGCCCCCCTATTTTTTAGATCCAGCGCTAAATCATACACTTCGCCAGTAATCATAATCTCTTCACTTAAAAGCGTTTCCACCGGCGTTCCATCCTGCATAAAGTCCATCCTTGCAATTGTTTTTTCAAATTCTGCTTTTCTGAACTGCGGAAATGCAGTGGGGTTTTGCGTTTTTACATTTTGAAGCACAGTTTTCGCATACTCTAAAAGGACGGGATCTTTAGTTTTAACATTCATAAGGAGATTTGAAATACTCTGTGCGATGTGTAAATCTGCAAGGCTTAATGCTCCGCCGTAAATGCACATCGAAAGAATGGAAACAAAGTCCTGGTTGTCCTCTGTGATAGAGAAAAACTCTCGCTTGTTCACTTCGTTATATATGGATAAAAACTTTTCAACAGAAATGTCTTTAAAAGTCATTTTAGCAAGCATAAAAATTGCATCCATGCGCGCCCGGTCAATTGCTTTTTCGTTTCTTCCACGCGCACCAATTGCCGTTTTGTCGATGTCAATTATCACTACGGTACTTTTGTCCACGCTAAAAAACTTATTCTCTATGTATGCTAAAGCATTCGGCAAGTTTGCCCAGCTGCCGCTAAAAATGTAATTTTCGTTCTCTTCAAAACCGTCCGCTTCGCCCTCCCTCGTAATAATGCCCATAGTTTTGAACAGCCCGCTTTTTGCAAAGTTATTAATAACTGATAGGTCGCTCATTAAAGTGTCCCCTATGTAAATAATTTTTGAGAAGCTGCCTGTAGCACGGAACATCTCTGAAAGCACTTTTACATACTCTTTGTCTTTTTTTCGCGGCAAAACGTGAAGCCCAAGTTCTCCTTTAAGGGCAGAAAAACCTGGCAAATTTCTATTTACGGGTTTAAGTTCCCTGAATACGATGTTATTTTCAAAAAAATCGCTGAGCCTTCCTCTTCTGTAAAGTTTTTCAGACATTGAGTTTTCCTTCTTTTAGAAGCAGTTCTGCGTTCAATACGCTTCCGCCAGCAGCGCCCCTGATCGTATTGTGTGAAAGGACGGTAAGTGTAAAGTCAAAAATATCGCTTTCTCTGATGTTTCCAACAGTAATTGCCATTCCTTTTCCGCTGTTTCTATCAAGAATAGGCTGAGGGCGGAACTTATCGTCTTTTACGATAATCGGTTGCTCTGGGGCAGTGGGCAAATTTAGTTTCTGCGGAGCACCGTAGAATTCCCTCAAGGCAGTTTTCAATTCCTTGAGCGATGGTTTATTCTTCGTTTTTATAAATAACACTTCTGTGTGTCCGTCGCGCACGGCAACACGGTTGCACCGTGCCTCGACATTAAAGTTCGCAGGGACGAATTCACCGTCAAATTCGCCTAAAATTTTCCGCGTTTCCTTTTTGATTTTATCCTCCTCGTTCTCTATGTAGGGTATCACATTATCGTAAATTCCAAGAGATGGAACACCTGGAAATCCTGCACCAGAAAGCGCCTGCATGGTAAACACAATAAAACTATCAAGTCCAAATGCATTCTGTATTGCCTTTAACGGTATTACGATGCCCGCTGTAGAACAATTCGGGTTCGTTACGATAAATCCTTTTGTCCGTTGAAAATCCACTGCAGCAAAGTGCTCAGGGTTTACTTCGGGGACGATAATTGGCACAAATCTGTCATAGCGATGCGCGCTTGCATTACTGAACACATAGTGCCCGCTTTCTGCAAGCTTTGTTTCCACTTCACCTGCAACGGAGGAAGGAAGTGCAGAAAAAACAATTTTCGTCTGGACGCTATCTGAAAGTGCACTAAGCCTTATATTTCTAACGCTTTCAGGAACATCGCCCGACAAGAACCACTGCACCGTTTCCCCGTACTTTTCTCCTTTGCGTTTTTCTGAAGCAAACAGCGCCTTTATCTTAAAAAACGGATGATTTGCGAGCAGTTCAACGAATCTCTGCCCGACCATACCGGTTGCACCAAGCACGGAAACTTCAATCATAATTCCCTCCCAATTTCTATAATGTCGTTCAACACACCTGATGCAGTAACCTCTGCACCTGCACCTTTTCCTTTAATAACTACGGGCACATCTCCGTACCTTTGCGTGTAAATTTCAAAAATGTTTTCCCCTAGAAGCAGCGAATAGAAAGAAGAATTTTCAGAGAATTGTTCAATTAAAACTGATGCACCACCTTCTTCTATTTTCAAAACAGGATACACTTTTCCTTTTTCAGAAAGCACTTTTAATTTTTCCGTAAACGAAGAAAGTTCTGCCTTTTCGAACTCTTCAAGTGTTGCAGAATGTACAAATTCCTCAAACTGCAGGTTTACATTTTTTCCCAGCAAATTTAGTAAGATTTTCCCTTTCCTAAAAATGTCCGTACCTTTGAGGTCGTCAATTGGGTTCGGTTCCGTATATCTGCGTTTTTTTGCTTCTTCTATTGCATCTTTTAAGGAAACACCTTTGTTAAACTGCCCAAAAATAAACGATAGGGAGCCGCTGGGAAGTGCAGTAATTTTTACGATTTTGTCCCCACTCTCAAGAAGCATTTTAATAGTTTTTATCACGGGAAGCGCAGCACCCACCGTCGTTTCGAACTTAAAAATCCCCCTGCTGTTTGTAAACTGCATAAATGTATCAAAGTCGGTAATGTTTTTCTTGTTTGAGGTTGCAACATTCAATCCTTTATTCAGTGCTTTTATTAAAAGAGGAATGAGGACGTCGCTGTTTGTTACATCGACGAGTACGGTATTCCAGGGAAGGGCAAGCAACCTTTCCTCGCTTAACTTTGCACTCTTAAAGTTAAACCCGTTTTTATCTACATATTCAATTACATCCTGCCCCATATAAAAACCATTGCTCCGTGCAATTCCGATGTAGCGAATTTCTATACCCGTTTTATCTGCAATTTTCTCTTTATTCTTTTTTATCAGGTCAAAAAGCGCGCTACCCACCGTGCCTGTCCCAAACTGAAAAACATTCACGATCTTTCTGACTCTGTGCTGCTCGCTTGAGAGGCCAAGTTCGCTGTGTAGGACATTTACCGCATCCTGTGAAAACTTCTCTTTTACTGCAAACGAAACATTGTAGTCAGAAGAGCCCTGGGCAATTGCAAGCACATTTATGCCGTTTCTTCCAAGCGCAGAAAATATTTTACCTGAAACATTCGGAGCACTCTTTATGCCAGCACCCACAGCAGAAACAACGGAAATCTTATTGTCGCTTTCTATGCTGTCTATCGCACCTTCTTTTAACTCTTCAGAAAATTCTTCCCTGAGGTTTTCTACAAGCCTTCGCACATCACCACTGCTTACCGCAAAGCAAATATTCTGTTCAGAGGAAGACTGAGAGATCATAAACACATTGCTTTTCGTGCGGGCAGTACACTTAAACACGCGCTCAGCAATCCCGGGGATACCCAGCATTCCCCGCCCGTTAATGCTGATAAGCGCGGTACCTTTGATACGCGTAATTGCTTTTACAAATCCTTTTTGCTCTTCTTTTTTAGTAATGAGAGTACCAGGAAAGTCGGGTTGAAAAGTATTGAGAATACGCACGGGGATTCCTTTGCTTGCAACTGGAAGGAGTGCCTTTGGGTGGATTACCTTTGCGCCAAAGTAAGAAAGCTCGCTTGCCTCATTATACGAAATTTCTTTTAACGAACGGGCATTTTTAACAATGCGTGGGTCTGCCGTCATTACTCCATTTACATCCGTCCAGATCCACACTTCCCTTGCATCGAGCAGCCGCCCTAAAATCGTTGCAGAAAAGTCACTTCCCCCGCGCCCCAGCGTGGTAGTTCTTCCATCTTTCGTTGCACCTATAAAACCTGTAACGACCGGGGTTACTCCATCCTTGAAAAATCTTGAAAATAGTTTCTCAGCACGGACTCTGGAGTCCTTAAAGATAGGGAAAGCATTTCCGAAATTTTCGTCTGTTATAAGAAAGCGCGTTGCGTCCACCGCAACTGACTTCATTCCTTTTTTCTTTAACTGCTCGGAAACGATGCGCGCAGAAATCCTTTCTCCAAACGACTTAACCGTGTCAAGCGCCCGCTCCGTAAGTTCCCCAATCACAAAAATCCCGTTAAGTATGTTATTAAGGTCTTCTAAAAGTTCGTTTACTTCTGGAAGCACCTCGTTAAATAAATACTCAGATATGGAAAATTCTTTTGACTTTATTTCAGAAAAAACATCTTTGTATGATTTGTTACCTTCTGATGCAAACGTTGCCGCACGAATTAAAAGGTCCGTTATGCCACTTGCCGCAGAAACGACTACGGCCTTTTCTTCCGCAACACTTGAAACGATTTCTGAAACGCGCAGAATCATTTCTCCGCTGCCAACGGAAGTGCCGCCAAATTTCATTACGACCATTACCGCTCTCCCAAAATCTCTTTGATGCGTTTTTCTATTTCTTCTGGACTGTTTCCGATTTTTTCAGGTGCATTGGGCATCGCTTCTGGTATGTTCAATTTCCCAAGGTTAAAGTCTGTCGTTGCACCAGGGTCCTTCAGCAAATTACCCGTTAAGAGCATTACGACAGAATCGCCCTTCTTTATTATGCCTTTTTCCCTTAACTTCTTTGCACCTGCAAGAGATGCAGCAGATGCAGGCTCACACCCTATACCAAGTTTGTCAATTTCAGACTTTGCAAGCATAATTTCCGCATCGCTTACCTGCTCCACAACGCCTTTTGTAAATTCTATACTCCTTTTTGCCTTCTCGTAGTTCACAGGGTTGCCGATGCGGATTGCAGTTGCGATCGTCTCCGCTTTTACAGGTTCAAATTCTTTAAACCCGTTTTTATACGCGCGGTAAAACGGATTTGCGTTTTCCGCCTGTATCACTGCAAGGTGTGGTACTTTCTCAATAATGCCGAATTCTTTTAATTCCATCAGCGCCTTTCCAAACGCCGTTGTGTTGCCTAAGTTTCCGCCAGGCAGAACAAACCAGTCGGGCACATTCCAGCCAAGTTGTTCAAGTGTATGGATCATAATGGTTTTTTGCCCCTCAAGCCGTATCGGGTTCAGGGAATTAAGCAGGTATATCCTGTGCTTTGCGGCAATTTCCTGCACGGCCTTCATTGCATCGTCAAAGTCTCCCTGAATCTGAAGAGTTTTTGCACCATACGCAAGCGCCTGCGAAAGTTTTCCAAATGCAATTTTCCCGTCTGGTATGAACACAACGGCTTTTAACCCGGCACGTGCAGCATAGGCAGCAAGCGATGCAGATGTATTACCGGTAGAGGCACAAATTACCATTTTATAACCCAATTTCTTTGCAAACGAAATGCCAATAGTCATACCCCTATCCTTGAAAGAGCCGGTAGGGTTTTCTCCTTCATGCTTTACGAAAGCACTGTCCACATCAAGCAAAGCAGACGGAATTTTGTAGAGGTTCGTTTTGCCTTCGGGGAATGTAACGATTTCGTCTTCGTTAAAGTCGTAAACGAGTTCTCTGAACCGCCACACACCGCTCTGGTCAATTGCTTTGTTGCTGCAGCGTCTCTTCCTCCACACATCTTTGATAGAGGAAAAATCGTCTGAGTTTTCCTTTTTCAGCGCAACATCCAATAGCCCGCCGCAATTACATCTGTAGCGAGGAGCATCAACTGGATATTCTCTGCCACACCTCACACACTTCAGAATCCTTTTCATATTAAGTTTGATTATAAAAATTTTTCTTATTTTTCCAAACGAAATGGTGAGAAAATGCGTGCGGCACTTTTAAACAAAATCTGCTCTGCGACCGCAAAGTATCATCTCTCGTATCCAAACATTCTTAAAGCCTTTAGTGTGCTTTACTGTTTTTAAAGCTGTGGTATATTTTATTCACACTATGAATAAAATGTATTCAGGAGATGAATAAAATGGCACATAGGTTTCCGCCTACTGATTTTGCTCTGATTTTTTGCGCCGTTAAAAATCCACTTTCAAAAGTAAATAATAGATGGGGGAAATTCAAATTGCCCTGCAAAAAATTAATCGTCCATATAAAACTTTTAGGTTTTTTCATACCAAAGATTTTGACCGCTCACCCGGAAAAATCTCCCAGTTAAATTCATTTACAGAAAATTTCAGATTTTCTTTTGCAGAGGTATAATAAGCATATGAGAAACGGTTACGCTGACCTTCCATTGCACGGAGGCAAAGCACCAAAGTGGCTTTTTGAGCGAATGAAAAAGCTTGCACGAGAAATCACATTAGCAATTGTTATTCAATACGGAACAGATGAATTTTTAAGACGCATTTCTGACCCAATATGGTTTCAGTCGTTTGGATGCGTACTCGGTTTCGACTGGCACAGCTCTGGAGTTACAACGACCGTTACAGGCGCACTTGCGGAAGGGCTAAAAAACGACGAAATGGATCTCGGCATATTCTTTGCAGGCGGAAAAGGAAGACGCGCGCTCCACACGTCAGAAGACATCGCACTGTGGGGAGAAAAAGGCATACTCTCCTTACAAACTGTAAAAGAGTTTCAGCACACCTCGCGGCTCGTTGCAAAAGTAGACTCAGTTGCCCTGCAGGACGGATACAAACTCTACCACCACTTCTTCGTGTTCACAAAAGATAAAAAGTGGGCAATTGTCCAGCAGGGAATGAAAGGAGATACAAAACGCGCGCGGAGGTATCACTGGATTTCCGAACAGGTAAAAAGCTTTGTCTCAGATCCCCACTCAGGTATAGCAAAAACTTCCCGCTCAAAGGAAACTGTGTTAAACCTCGTGGACGGCGAAATACCTGAAACGCGAACAAAAATCACGGAAATTGCAAAAGAAAAACCTGAGATAGTATTAAAGGAAGCAAAGTACCTAAAAATGCCTGCACACCATCCCGTGTTGAGGACGGACTTCAACGAGAAGTATCTTACAAAAGTGTTGAATAAAACACACGAATTAAAACCCGAAAACTTTGAAAATTTATTACTGGTAAAAGGGTTGGGCGAAAAAACACTCAGAGCGCTTTCCTTACTTGTGCACCTTATCTACAATTCACCGCTTTCATTTAAAGACCCTGCACTGTTTTCGTTTACACATGGAGGAAAAGACGGCTACCCGTTCCCCGTAGAAAGAGATACTTATGACCGCTCTATAGCAATCTTGAAAGAGGCAGTAAACAAAGCAAAAGTAGGCGAATACGAAAAACTCCGTGCATTAAAAAGGCTCTACAAATTTACTTCTCAGTAAATAATTAAAAACTGTTTCTTTCTCTCTCTGTATGAGTTAAGGCAAAGCAATTTTACTTGCAAATATACTTTAAACCATATATTCTGCAACTTCACGCTCTATAACAAATATATATACCAGATGTAATTATTTATATCACTGATAAACAAAGTGCCTATACGGCCATAATTAACAGAGCGTTTCAGTCGAAAGCGATGTGCAGAAATTAATTTTATTATATAAGTCGCGATAAATTTAAAGCCATTATTTTAACAGTTTTGAAAAATTAAACTATTTTCACCTAAAAAGTGTCCAGGTAAATTGCCGATTTATCAAATAAGCTAAACATGTATAATTGATAATCATTCTCAACTACAAGAGTGTAAAATAAGCGAATTTTTGTTCGAAAAAGTGGGAAATCGGGTCGTTAAAGAATGCAGATAAATAAAGGGTTTCTAAAAATTATAACTTATGGAATTATATTTAGTTTTGGACGATACTAAAGAAACACTGATAAATACAGGCTTTGTTGCCTTCTAAA
>WFZA01000021.1 GCA_015489815.1 Caldisericales bacterium
AAAAAATGTGCTCGTTGAAAACCTCAGCGCAAATCGCCTTTGCAAACTTCCAGAACCGCTTTTTGAAATCGTTAACCGTAGCACCAGAGCCCGAACCTCAATAAGTGCTTTGCAAATGAAGCGAAAATTCACACCGAAACATAAATTCGTTTGCAAAGTTTTTAAAACAAACTAAAATTTTATTAAGGAGGTAAAAGTGAGAAAGTATTTACTTTATTTAATTATTGCGGTCTTTCTGTTCTCAGGATTGTATTCAGTATTCAGACAGCCTATGACAGCAAGTGCTTCTGTGTACGATTTCAGCAGATCAATTTATATAACAGCTACCGGAGAAGATATGTATAAGGAGGGATATTATTATAAATACGGAGACCCAAACACTTCCTATGCAGTAATAATTTTATCTTTTGGGGCTCCTCAGTACGGTTCTAATGGTTATGGTATTGGAAAGTATGGAAGTGGATATATGGCCAATATACACCATTTTTTGGAACTGACAGCATAAAAAATGATGTAGAGCAATTTATGAGAGGCTATAACGCAACCCATACAAAGGATATGGAACTTGCAATAGGATTTAACACATCAGTTGATTGTATCACCAAGTATGGTGGAAATTTTTATGACTTTGGGCGTGCTTTAAAAGTGTTACTTTCAGATATTACCCCTGTGGGTCACATCACTCAAATATCTGCTGCTATTGATGCAGAACAGGGATACGGCTGGATGCCTCCAAGCAAGGTAAGGCCAATTATTGACGGTTTTAACGAACAATATGTACCTGGTTATTACAGCATGTACGACTTTGGAGACGACGAACTGGGTACAAACCCGGGCAGCGCTGAAAAAAACGGATGGACTGCCGAAGATGTATGGTATGTTGCAAACGGTGCAGTGTCCAGCAGTCCTATTGCTGAAATTTACTACTATGATGATGAAGGCGAGTGGTATTCGTTAAGTTTATGGGCATATAATAATAAGAATTACAGCATCTTTTTTGATGGAGTATTATCCGAAAATGGGATTAATAATTCATACACTGACTCTCAATCTTATTACGCTTTGCTTAATGCTTTACAGCAAGACTCCCGCACCTATGCATCAGGATTTGTGTATAATTCGTGGATGGAACCAGAAGGGTTCCATTTTTACAATCCGTAAGGGGAGGTAAACCAGTATGAACAAAAAGAAACTAATTATTATTGTAATCATTGCTGCAGTTGTTGCTGCAGGAGTAGTATTCGTAACTTTCAGAAGAAATTCTGTTGAAGCAGGAATACCCAAGTGGCTTCCTAAGAATCTTCAAACAGAGATAAGAAGTCTGGACTATAAAGATCCCAGGGTGAAGTTGCTCATATCAGAGATACAGAATATACATGTAAAAGACCCTGCACATCCGCCGCAGTCTCTTATCGAAAAAATTGAATATCAGATTAAAGAGATAAAGTATCAGAAATCAAATCATAAACCGTATGTTCCGAGCAAACCCACTCCTGAAGAAGAAGCAAACTTAAAGAAAGTGTTACCGTTCTTACCTCCAGGAAAGCCTTATGAATTAGCAACCCCCAATAAAACAACTGGGATGAGTTTTGCTAAAAGCCTGCCTACGAATCAACTGAGATGGTACGACTTCACATCCACAGTGGTTTTACCGTATGCTATGCTATTTTCTGGTTCACAAAAGGCTGATTTATCATCTGTTTCTCCTGGTATGAAAGGTGATCCTAACCTTGGCATAATTTCTTATGTTATAGAAGATCCCAAGACAGGAAAAGAAATTTTCAACACAGTTAAGTTTCCTGGCAAAGGTGCTCCTACTGCAGTGAAAGTGGTTGGAACTATCGTTTACTACAAATTTAAAAATGGAGGAATGATGGCATTTAACGCAAAGTATCCTCCTTCTTATAAGTTCATTTCTAAGACACCTTAATTAAACTTGTACAGCAGGGAGAGAATTTCTTACTGTTTTCTCTCCCTGCCTATCACAGATCTGATACAGAAATAATTAGATGTTTATAAAATAAATAGATTCGTCTTTATTCTATTTGTAAAATTTAAAATTTCTCTTCAAGAAAAATGTTTGCTTATTATATTGTAGCAAGCCACTTTATTAATTAACTATACCTCAAACATTATGTGCAAACTGCATAAAATATCAAATTAAAACTTTTTTTAAAAATTCTGCAAAATTCTTCCAAAATCGTGAAACTTTTTGTTGAGTTTTCCGTCTATTATATAGAGGTGCAAAAATTTAATGAAAAAATTGAGAAATAGGAAAGAGAAAAGAGAGCAATATATCCAGTTAATAAAAATGCCTTTTACAAGGAGGTGGTGTAATATGAATGTAGGTGGCATAAAAAGTAAATGCTGAGCAAAGGTAAATTAGCACCAGAGTATCGAGTGTAAATTGCCTTTGAAAATTCTTCGGAACCGCTTTTCGAACCCGTTAACCTCTGTACCAGAACATCAGAACCTCAATAAGTGCTTTGCAAGCAAAGTGTAAAAAATGCGTAAACATAAAACCTGTTTGCAAAGTTTTTAAAAGAAAGTAAAATTTGAAAGGAGAAAACTTATGGAAAAATATCTTAGAATGATACTTATTTTTACACTTGTAGCTATTTTCAGCTTGGCTGAGATTTCACTTCCTACAACTACTTGGGCCGGATCCAAAGCCATTAAGAATAATTCACCAATAAAAGTAAACCTTGTGAAATCCAAACCAATATATAGAGTAAATTCTAAGAATGAACTTGAAGAAATAATGTTTCAGCCAGGATATGCTAAAGTAATAAAAGTCAATAATAAACGTAATAGATATGAATTGCTGTCTACCACAAGAATAATTATCAAGACCCGACAGCTTTCTCCAAAAGATGTGAGTCTGGTGAAAAATGCAATTACTAACGGAACTTTATCAAACTATTACAACACAAATTTATGGGACCAAACATATTCATTTAATGCTACATTTACCTTAGACTTTAGAGAACACCAGCTAAGTAGCCAAAGTGTAGGTGAGATACCCCCTCTTATAGTTCATTATGACACAATAAATGTATATGTGAACTATAAAGATTCCCAAGTAATTGCAAAAGAATTAGCACTTACATTCTCTAGTATGGGCGATAAGTACAGAGAAAATTATGACGGTACTTTTACTCTGATAAAGCGCGGGGATACCTATTACGGTTTTGAAAAAGATTATGAAAACATATTACAGGGAAATAATTATTCAAGTTTCAACTCTGAAGTAAATTGGGTTAATGTTGCGCCTGAATCTGCCCATGCATTATCTCATAATGTAGTTGAGCTTACCCGAGGTGGATCGACATGGTATTTTTATGTCAACTATGACTTTTCAGGTGGATCAATGCAAATAGAAACCAATGGTTATTATTAATAATGTTTTTGTTGCAAGGGAGGCGTAAATGCAAAAGTACAAAAAAGTGTGGATTTTGGTTTTAGTTGTTGGAGTAGTTGCGTTTGCTTCTGCCTTTTCGATTTACGGTATCTTGCAAGTACGCAGGTGGAGAGGCATTTACTACGGAGAAAGTAACGGCGTGCACTGTGAGATCCTCTGCACGAACGATATATACAAAAATCTCAAGCAATACTTTTACTTTAAAAAGTTCCACGACAGAGTTTACTACCTGGAAGGATGGATAAAGTTTGATAAAGACTTAGGAAAAATATACGAAGTAAGTGTTAAGGGAGGAGACTCCTGCGCCAGCGCATTTTCCAGAGGCGGTCCTGGCTATGTGGATCCACTACCCACAGGAAAGTGGATAAAATATGGTTTTGGATACGCTGTTTTTGAGAAGAATATAGATGTTAGCAATTTGAAAGACATCCAGATTGAAGTGCTGTTCGTTACACCTCCAAACAAAGAAAACTATGTATCAATTCAGTTGCACAAAGCCGCTCATCCACCGATCTTGCCGCCCTGCAATCCCGTGCCACACTCACCTGCAAATCCATAGGAACAAAAAACCTGCGCTCTAAAATTTCTAAAGATTGCCTTAAGAAATAGAGCGTAGGTTTTACCTAAAATCTCAATAAATACTTTACAGGCAAAGCACAGTTTTATAAAATTGCGTAAATATAAACTCATTCGCAAAGCTCGTAAAGAGGAAATAAAATGAAGGAAAGCAATTTCTCATGGTTTCATAAAGCAAAGAAATTCAGACAGTGAAAGGAGATCGAGGTGAAACTTAGAAAAGTAGTTTTAGTCACTTTAGTAATTACACTTATCGTTATTTTAGCATCTGTCTTGCTCGCGTATAGTTTGCTGAGGGCAAGGCACTGGGAAGTTGCGTATTACGGGAAAAGTAACGGTGTTGCATGCGAAGTGCTTTACACTGAAACACCTTACCGCACGCTGAAGCAATATCTTGCATACAGGCATTCCTCAAACACTTTGTATTATTGCGAAACATGGGTAAAGTTAGACAAGTCTATCGGTGGTGCATACGACTTCAGGGTGGAAAATTACGACCCTTATCCTGCAGTTCCCGCTGGCACCTGGGTTAAAATAGACAGCAGGTTTTGCACTCCAGACCTTAACAAACAGAAAACCTTTCTGCTTAGTGTAGCATACCATTACGAAAAGTACGGCAAAGGCGTAGGCGTTGCAACTCTGGAGATGTCGCGAGTAAAAAGGCCGCCGTTTCTTCCAGAGTGTAAACCAAAACATCCGTTTTCCTGGAACTTTTAACTTAGGTTATAAAACTGCGAAAATGAAGATGGAAAAATAGATTTTGAGAGAATATAAGCAGATAGAACACTTATAAGAGTACTCCGAATATTTGCAGAATTTTTGCCATGATAGTGATTTTGGTACAAACAGGGGAAAGTAGGTCCCCCTGTTTGTACCAATAAAAGTAATTTGTAGAATAAGAAATTACTGAAAAATGTGCTATAATAACTTATGCTTCAACTTTATATTAAATATGCAGGAAGTTATTTAGATTTAGTGCACGTCTCAACAGTAAGTAAATAAAAATAACAGAGAATTATGATTAAATTATTCTGCCCTGCTCCCCAAATCTGAGACAAATATAATGAAAGATCTATACCTAAATGATTAAACTGCAATTTATATTAAAATTAATTATGAAGGGGGTGATGAAAAGTACCTTGCCTTGTCCTCATTTGTAAAACTTTTCTAATGGAAGTGTTTAATCCTCAATTAGATCGTAGTAACGTCTTCTTTAACTATAGTTAATTTCATATGGACAGATCATTTAAAAAGTCTTTTCTATTGTTAACTCTCTGCATATATTGTTGCTATAAAATAGACTCTTTTATTTTGCCTTTTAAAATAAAATGTTAATTTCGCCTCATCATTATTGACTTTATTCCCATTCCTCATATACTAACAATATATATCATATTGTTTGCTTTTTAATAGGAGATGAGGCATGGAAAAAGATGTGAAAGAGTTGTTAGGCAAGTACAAAAATGTGTTGGAAGCAAAGAACTATTCACCGGAAACTGTAAAGAACTATGCGTACTTTGCAAAGGAATTTGCTGAATCAGGTTATCCTTTAACACCTCAGGGCCTTGTTTCTTACTTGGACGATAAGAGTAACGAGTGGAATAAGAATACAGTTATCGTAAGATACCAGATACTGAAGCAGTTTTTAGAGATTGCGTGCGGGTTTAGTAAAAGTGATTTTCCTGCTTCAAGGTGGAGGAAAGCAGTAAGGCTTCCCGTATTCCTTACAGAGAAAGAGGCAAAGGCACTGCTTAAGAAAGCAAAGAACAACCCTACCCACTATGCAATGATCTCGTTTATGCTGAATACAGGGGTAAGAGTAAGCGAATTAGTCAATATTAAGGTAGAGGATATATCAGTTGAAGACGAAGGTATTACAGTAAGGATATTGGGAAAAGGCGATAAAGAGAGAATAGTTCCTATATCTCAAAAACTCTATGAACTGTTAAAGAAGACCGTTATACGGAATAGAACATCAGGGTATCTGTTTACAACGCACGATAAACCTTACAATAGATCCTGGGTATATACATTTGTTTCACGATACGGCAGGCTTGCCAATATTAAAAAGAGAGTGTCTCCACATGTTTTAAGGCATACCTTTGCAACCATTGCCTTGAACAACAATATCCTCACAGTCCCTCAGATACAGAAAGTATTAGGCCACTCAAACCTAAGGACGACAATGATATATGCGACTGTCACAATGAAAGAGATAAGGAAAGCAATTGATAAGTTTTCTGAGGCAATATTAGAGTAGTTATCTGTACATCTTGAAAGAGAAAGTCTTTCAAATATTTATCTACGAATATAGCAGTTAAAAGATTATCTGATGAAGCAGGAGAACATTAAAAAGAGGGTTTAGAGAACTACATATTTCTTTATGTATTTTATTTTAGAGCTACATACTAGTGCGGAGACTTAGGAGAGAGTATTCACAAAGTACACAGATTTTTATCTCTTATAGGTAGGCTACATACGAAGATCCTCACAATTATCAGGGCAAGCTTAAGCGAATTTTTATCTCTTATAGGTAGGCTACATACCTGGCTGAACGTGTTAGATCCAGAAACGACAATAAGATTTTTATCTCTTATAGGTAGGCTACATACATGATAGGCTTTCCCTCAATAGGATCATCTGAGTTATTTTTATCTCTTATAGGTAGGCTACATACTAAGAGCAGAAGCAGATAAAGAAATGGACACTGCTCGTATTTTTATCTCTTATAGGTAGGCTACATACGAATATGGAAACGTGGACTTCTGGAGTGCGTTTATACGATTTTTATCTCTTATAGGTAGGCTACATACGAAGAATTAGCAGGCGACATCCTTAAAGAGATTAAAGAAATTTTTATCTCTTATAGGTAGGCTACATACACACAGGAATGTACGGTTGGAATGGCATCACAGTTGATTTTTATCTCTTATAGGTAGGCTACATACTTATGGATATTGATGAATATTTTGATACTTATAAAAATTTTTATCTCTTATAGGTAGGCTACATACTCTCTCAGGGTCTATCTGAGAACGATAAGTGTTCAATTTTTATCTCTTATAGGTAGGCTACATACGTGAAAGTTCCGCTTTTTACCGTAAAAAGCGTTATGCAATTTTTATCTCTTATAGGTAGGCTACATACTTGCAGAAAGCAGTTTTGCCACATCACTTGGTTTTGATTTTTATCTCTTATAGGTAGGCTACATACAGTGTAAAACATTTCAATATTGTCCGCAGTATCAAAATTTTTATCTCTTATAGGTAGGCTACATACCTCATGTATGGTAGGCGTAACTGTAGGTTTTGTAGGATTTTTATCTCTTATAGGTAGGCTACATACCCGTTTGCTTATTAAATCTTGTCTATGTTTTTCAAGGTAAGCATCACTTTAATTTCTTTCATTTATTTTTATAGTATTATAACATAGAAATACCATAGATGCAAAATCATATCTTTATTTATTGCGTATTTGGAAACTGTCGTCGATGTCCTATGATTTATGCACTATTGGCAACCGACGAGATAAATGAGATGAGGCAATTCGATGATTTGTCTTTTTACTAAAACTTTCTATAATGTTTATATGAGAATTAAAATACAAATATTACCTAAGAATAATACCTTAATATTGCCCTTACACTATCGCTATGGAATGGAAGCATTTTTTTATAATATATTCTCACAAGAGCTGTCTAATAAGTTACATGAAG
>WFZA01000022.1 GCA_015489815.1 Caldisericales bacterium
TGCAAGCGATCTTCCACTTACGCAAACCTCATACGATTGGACGGTACCTAATGTGAATTCTTCCAACTGCAAGATAAGAGTTGGAACTTACAATACTTCAAACAATGCCTGGATTCTTCATGACAATTCTGATTCTACATTTACTGTAACAATCCCTTAATAATTAAATTAAAGATATAGTAAACTTATACTTAAGCTCTGCATATGGTATTAAAAATATGCAGAGCTTTTTGTATATAAACAGTCAGTTGCAAATGTACATTTAGCTTATATAATACCAATGGTAGTAAATAGTTCTATAATTGTAGATAAAATAAACTTGTATTAGTATATAAATTACTATGAAAATGAAAAAATTTTTAGCAAAAGAAATTTTTGACAGAGTAGTTGCATTTATTGCTTTAGTTATGCTGCTTCCGCTGTTTTTGGTGGTGGCGGTTCTTATTAAAATTGATTCCAAAGGATCTGTATTCTTTTTGCAGGAGAGGGTGGGTAAAGACGGAAAAATATTCAAAACAATTAAGTTCAGGACAATGACAACTGAAGCTCCTCAGAGAACTAAAGGCATTTACATAGATAAGAATAACCCTTATGTGACGCGTATTGGAAAGTTTTTAAGGAGAAGCGGAATAGACGAACTCCCTCAGGTGATAAACGTGCTTAAAGGTGATATGAGCTTTGTTGGCCCACGGCCTACTCTGGAATATCAGGTAAAAAAGTACGACGACTTTCAAAGAAAGAGGCTGCTTATGAAGCCCGGCATTACTGGCTGGGCACTTGTGAATGGCAGAAATAAGCTTACCTGGCCCGAGCGAATAAAACTGGATGTGTGGTACATAGAGCACTGGAGTTTCTGGCTGGATCTCAAAATCCTTTTCAAAACGGTCTGGGTAGTTGCAAAAGGAGAAGGGTTATATGCAGATAGAAAGACAGATGAAATTGCAAAAACAGACTAAAGTATACATTATAGGGGCTGGTGGGCATGGGCAGGTTGTAGCTGATGCTTTACTATCCATTGGTATAACTCCTGCAGGCTTTCTGGATGACAATGAAGAACTTATAGGTAGAACAGTTCTGAAGATTCCTGTTTTAGCTCCTGTTGTAAAAGCGAGAGAACTGGAAGGTAAGTTTGTTGTTGCTATTGGTGATAATGCTACGCGAAAAAAAATTGTCGAGTTTTTGCATTTTCCTGATGAAAGATATTTTACAGTAGTCCACCATTCGGTTATCCTTGGCAAGGATGTGAAAATTGGTGCTGGCAGTATGATTATTGGCGGAGTGGTTATAAATACAGGGACTGTTATAGGAAAACATACTATAATAAATACGTCAGTGTCAATTGACCATCATAATGTAATTGGTGATTTTGTACACATTGCACCAGGTAGCCATACTGGAGGTGCTGTAGAAGTAAAAAAAGGTGCTTTTCTGGGGGTGGGTGTTTCAGTAATCCCCGGGAAAATAATAGGCAATTGGGCGATAATCGGTGCGGGTGCATCTGTTATAACCGATATACCCGATAATGTAACGGCAGTTGGCGTGCCTGCAAAGGTTATAAAAGGAGGCAATAAGTGAAAGTTCCTTTATCAAAACCGTGGATTATCGAAGAGGATATTAGAGCAGTGGAAGAAGTGATGAAGACGCGGTATTTGAGCTTGGGCCCAAAGTTACCTGAATTTGAGCAGGTGCTTGCTGAAATTGCACACCGCAAGTATGCTGTCGCTGTGAACAGTGGGACGAGTGCATTGCATCTTATTATTCGCTCCCTTGGTATAAAAGATGGCGACGAAGTTATTACTACGCCGTTTAGTTTTATTGCATCGTCCAATGCTATCCTTTTTGAGCGAGCAAAGCCTGTATTTGTTGACATTAAAAAGGATACTTACAACATAGACACAGGGCTTATAGAAAGAGTGATAACTGAGAAAACGAAAGCAATTCTTGCAGTGGATGTGTTTGGTCAGCCTGCAGATTGGGATATACTCACAGAAATTGCAGAGAAGTATAATCTTTACCTGATTGAAGATTCTGCCGAAGCAATTGGGTCGGAGTATGAGGGCAAACCAGCAGGTAGTTTTGGCGAGGCGGCAATATTTGCTTTTTATCCTAACAAACAAATAACAACCGGAGAAGGAGGGGTAATTTTAACGGATAGTGAAGATATAGCGACTCTCTCAAAAAGTATGAGAAACCAGGGGCGAGGCGAAGGTGGCAGCTGGCTTCAGCATACGCGCCTTGGCTATAACTACAGAATTTCTGATATTAACTGCGCTCTTGGGATATCACAGGCAAAGAGACTTAAGGAGATTGTAAAAAGACGCGCTGATGCTGCAAAGTTATATAACGAAAAATTAAAAGATATAGAAGAAGTAGTTACTCCTTATGTATCTCCCGATGCAAATAGAATGAGCTGGTTTGTGTATGTAATTCGGCTGAGTGAAAAATTTGCAAAGGCAAATCGGGATAGTATTATAAAACTACTTGGAGAAAAAGGCGTGCAGGCAAGAAATTACTTTGCACCTATCCATTTGCAGCCATTTTATAGAGAAAAGTTCGGTTATAAAAGAGGCGATTTTCCTATAACTGATTTTGTTTCAGATAGGACGATTGCTTTACCGTTCTTTACTGAAATTACAGAAGAAGAAATAGATTATGTGGTGGATAAGATAAAAGAATCCATTTACGAGGTGCTGCACTCATAATGCATTTATTATTGGGTAAATTAAGAAGAAATAGGGTCGTTGTAATATCCGCACTTAAAAAGCTGCTTATAGATGTTGTGCTTTATAATCTTGCTACATATATTGCCGTTTTTGCCCGTTTTGACTATTCAATAAAGCCAGGTTACCTACACATAGACGATATATACGGTATTTTAGAAAATCTCATATTTATAAGTCTGGAGATTATCTTCAGAATTCCACTCCAGCTCTGGGAATATTCGAGTACAAAAGAAATTTCTGATATCTTTCTGGTTGCAACTTTATCAAAATTATTTTCCTATCCTCTTTTTTATTTTTCAAGAACGATAATGCATTATTCACGGGGTGCATATCTTATATCTTATGTTTTGCTTGTAGGCTTCCTTACTTCAGCGCGATTTTTTTACAGACTCTATAAAGAAAGAAATCGAAAAAAGCCCCAAAAACATGCACTTACAAAGAGGATTTTAATAGTAGGTGCGGGGGATGCAGGTGAAAAGATTTTAAGAGAGATAATATCTCACCCAGAACTTAAGTATGAAGTAGCGGGTTTTTTAGATGATAACCCCACAAAAAGAAAGACACACATTCATGGATATTCTGTACTCGGGGATATTGCTTCTCTTCCATACTATGTAAATAGGGAAAACATCGACATTGTTTTAATAGCGATACCTTCTGCCCAGAAGTCAGTACTTCGAAGGATTGTTGCGTTGGCTTCAGAAACTCATGCGCAAATTAAAACACTGCCAGGTATCTGGGAGATTGTGGGAGGAAGAATTAATATAGAAAGTGTTAAAAATGTCCAGCTTGAAGATCTTCTGCCAAGAAGTGAAATAACAATGGACGATGAACCGGTAAAAAAATATATATCAGGAAAAACGGTGCTAATTACTGGTGCAGGCGGCTCGATTGGCTCAGAGATTTCCAGGCAGGTAAGTCGTTTTAACCCAGATAGAATTTTACTGCTCGGCAGAGGAGAAAACAGAATTTTTTACATAGAAAAGGAACTCAAGGAAAAATACCACTTTACAAATCTCGTTCCTATAATTTGTGATATTCGAAATAGGGAGAAAGTATTCAAGATTTTTGAGAAGTATAAGCCAGAAATCGTTTTTCACACAGCCGCGCACAAGCATGTTCCTCTTATGGAGAAGAATCCAGATGAAGCCGTATTAAATAATATATTCGGAACTAAAAATTTGCTGGATGCTGCTGCAAAGTCTCAAGTGAAAAAGTTTATAAATATTTCTACCGACAAGGCAGTGAACCCGGTAAATATTATGGGTGCTTCCAAGCGTGTAATAGAAGTGATGCTTCGCTATTATGCTGCAAAGAACCCAAACACGGTTTTTACGAGCGTACGCTTTGGTAATGTGCTTGGGAGTGCTGGCAGCGTGGTCGAGGTATTCAAGAAGCAGATAAACGAAACAGGAGTTATTACAATTACCGACCCTAAAATGGAAAGATACTTTATGCTTATCCCTGAGGCGGTGCAGCTCGTTTTACAGGCAGGTGCTCTTGGCAAAGGTGGAGAAATCTTTGTTTTGAAAATGGGTGAGCAGGTCAACATAATGGAATTTGCAAAACTTTTTATAAGACTTTCGGGATTGGAATTAGGGAAAGATGTAAAAATAAAAATCATAGGAAACAGAGGTGGAGAGAAACTCAGTGAAGAGCTCTGGAGTGAAAGTGAAATTGTGATGCCTACTGAAAATCCGTATATTCTGAAAATTAAAGACGATATGGCTCTTAACGAGAAATCATTCTTTGAAAAACTTGATAAGTTGAAGAAACTTGCGGAGGAGCTTGACTTTGGTAAAATACGAAAGATGTTCTCTGAAATATTGCCTGAATCCAGATTGACGAACTAATCTTTGCTAATGCGAGCAGTTTTTGCTTTGTACAAATTTTACACAAACAAATTGCAAAAATATTTTTCTTTAAATTGTTTTGTGTTATAATCTGGATGCATGAGATTTCTTAAAAATAAATTTATAGGAGGTAGGATATGTCACAAATTGATGACGTAATTGCCAAGGTGAAAACCGTGGACAAAGACCAACCAGAATTTATCGAAGCAGTCACAGAAGTCTTAACCAGTCTTAAACCCACAGAGGAGAAACATCCAGAATTTGTCAAAGAAAAGATCTACGAACGAATTGTTGAGCCTGACAGAATTATTATGTTCCGCGTTGCCTGGGAAGATGACAACCATGAAGTACAGGTGAACAGAGGCTACAGGGTTCAGTTTAACAATGCAATTGGGCCTTACAAAGGCGGACTGAGATTTCACCCATCTGTAAACCTGAGTATCGTCAAGTTCCTTGGCTTTGAGCAAATCTTCAAAAATTCATTAACCACACTTCCAATGGGCGGAGGAAAAGGTGGCTCTGACTTTAACCCTAAAGGTAAAAGCGATAGAGAAGTGATGCGTTTCTCCTATGCGTTTATGAGGGAACTGTTCCGCCACATTGGTCCTGATACAGATGTCCCCGCAGGCGACATTGGTGTAGGCGCAAGGGAAATAGGCTTCCTTTACGGCTATTACAAGAAAATTAAAAACGAACATACAGGCGTGCTTACCGGAAAAGGCCTTGAGTATGGCGGAAGTTTAATAAGGCCTGAAGCGACTGGATATGGAGTTGTGTACTTCACATCCGAAATGCTTGCGACAAAAGGAATGGATTTAAAAGGCAAAGTCGTTGCAGTAAGTGGTGCAGGAAATGTTGCACAGTATGCAATTGAAAAAGCCATACAGCTTGGCGCAAAGGTTATCTCCGTATCTGATTCTAACGGAGCTGTAATTGACGAAGAAGGTATCGATGCAAAGAAACTTGCTTACATTATGAACCTTAAGAATGTAAAGCGTGGAAGAATTCGTGAGTATCCAACTGAATATCCGCATGCAAAGTATTACGAAGGTAAATCTGTATGGGATGTAATTAGAGACGAAGGATTGAAAGTGGACATCGTACTTCCGTGTGCAACTCAGAACGAGATTCATGCAGACCATGCAGAAGCATTTGCAAAGAGCAAAGTAATTGCTGTTGTAGAAGGTGCAAATATGCCATCCACTCTTGATGCAATTCACATCTATAAAGATAACGGCATTATGTTTGGACCTGCAAAAGCAGCAAATGCAGGTGGTGTTGCAGTTTCCGGGCTTGAAATGTCCCAGAACAGCATGAGGCTTTCCTGGACGAGAGAAGAAGTGGACAGCAAGCTTCGTGAGATTATGCAGAAAATCCACAAAGCATCCCTTGAAGCTGCAGCTGCATATGGCTCACCTGGCGATTTACTCGTAGGCGCTAACATTGCAGGATTCCTTAAAGTTGCAAAGGCAATGCTCGCATACGGCGTAATATAGTAATTTGATTTAACGAGATTTAATGCCCGCCTTCTGGCGGGCTTTTTGCGTTTAAGGAAATATCTTTTAAAATGTGATGGAGGTGATGTAAGGTGACAGATATTCGTAAAGCAGTAATCCCTGTTGCAGGGTTTGGAACGAGGCTTCTTCCTGCAACTAAGGCGCAGCCAAAGGAGATGCTTCCTATTGTGGATAAGCCTGCTGTCCAGTATGTCGTGGAGGAAGCAGTTCAATCTGGAATAGAAAACTTACTTTTCGTAACGGGAAGGGGCAAACGGGCGATAGAGGATTATTTTGACTATGCTGTGGAACTTGAAAGAGAGCTTGAAGCGAAAAATAAAACTGAGTTATTAAACATCGTGCGTAGCATCAGCGAAATGGTTTCAATTTACTATGTAAGGCAAAAGGTCGCAAAAGGCCTTGGGGACGCAATCTGGCACGCAAAAGGTTTTATTTCTAACGAGCCGTTTGGTGTTTTGCTTGCAGACGACATTATCGATTCTGATGTTCCCGTGTTAAAGCAAATGATAGATGTTTACAAAGAACATCCCGGAATTATTCTTGCCGTAATGGAAGTGCCTGTGCAGGACACGAAGCTTTACGGGGTAATAGAAGGAAAGAAAATAGCAGATGGGCTTTATCAGGTAAAAGATCTCGTTGAAAAGCCTCATCCTATGGAGGCGCCTTCTAATATTGCAATCGTTGGAAGGTATATTTTAACGCCGTCTATTTTTGAATCTCTTGAAACTACGAAGCCAGGGAAAAACGGAGAGGTGCAGGTTACAGATGCAATAAGGAATCTTGTGCACAAGGAAAAAATCTATGCGTATATGTTTAAGGGCACGCGTTTTGATGTAGGTGAAAAGGTTGGATACTTAAAGGCAAACATTGCATTTGCGCTAAAAAGGAAAGAGATAGGCAAAGAGCTTAAAAAGTACTTAAAGCGTGTTTGTGAAGAGATTTAAAAGTCTTTCAAATTTATAAATATAGGAGGATAGCAAAATGAGAGCACTGGTAAGTGGAGGAGCAGGGTTTATAGGTTCAAATGTTGTTGACGGACTTGTAAAAAAAGGGCACGAAGTTTTTGTCGTTGACAATCTTTCTACTGGAAAAGAGAAAAATCTGAATCCTTCTGCAAAGTTTTTTAATGTGAACATTCAGGATAAAAATGCTCTTGAGAAAGTGTTTAACGAATCAAAACCAGAGGTAGTTTTTCACCTTGCAGCACAGATAGATGTGAGAAAATCAGTAGAAAATCCGCAGTTTGATGCGTCGACGAATGTAATAGGTGCAATAAATGTGTTTGAGCTTTCCGTGAGGCGCAATGTTAGAAGGATTGTTTTCTCCTCAACGGGCGGTGCGATTTACGGAGAGCCAGAAACTCTTCCTGCAACCGAGGAAACGCCCGTTGCGCCCCTTGCTCCTTACGGAGTTTCAAAGTATTGCGGCGAGCAGTATCTTCATTACTTCAAAAGGCTATTTGGCATAGAGCGTGTTATTTTAAGGTATGCAAATGTCTACGGGCCGCGTCAGGACCCATTAGGTGAAGCGGGCGTTATCGCAATCTTCACTGGCAAGATAATGAAAAACGAGCAGCCTGTAATTTTTGGGAACGGCAACCAGACGAGGGACTACATTTATGTGGAGGATGTGGTGAGTGCAAACTTGCTTGCGATAAACGGCAAAGAAGGGGTTTACAATATAGGGACAGGTATCGAAACTTCAGTAAACGAACTCGTCAAAATGTTTGAGAAAGTGATGAATAAAAAAATTGTTCCCAGATATGCACCTCCAAGAAAAGGTGAAGTGCAGAGAATTGCCCTTGACATAACTAAAGCAGGAAAAGAATTAGGCTTTAAACCGCAATACGACCTTTTCGAAGGATTAAAGAAGACGATCTGCTGGTACGAGGAAAACGAAGGATAAGGTGAAGTGGAAGGTGTATTAAAAAAAATTCTTATTATCGTTGTAGTCGCTTTTTTGTTTTTTGCAGGCATTATATCCAGGTATAGCGAACTTATCTGGATCTATCATTCTTATCTTTTTGCATTGTTAATATTACTTATTTTTGTGATGTTTACCCTGTGGATGTTTAAGTCTAACGAAATCCACATACTTATCGCAAGCCCGCTTGTTTATATTATGATTGTAGTATTTTTACTTCTTATTACTACTTCTATATACAGGTACGATTCCGTCGTTTCTACTTACAAAGTCATTACTCCAATTCTGCTATTTATCGTAGTGGTAAATCTCGTTAAGAGTAAAAAAGATTTTTTAGTAAGTGTTTACATTCTCGTTACATTTGGGCTCGTAATCGGAGTGATGAGCTATGTCCAATTTTATAACCTATTGATATTTCGTTTACCTTCTATATGGGGCTATGCAAACACATTTGCAGCATTTCTCGTTCTGGAAACGATGCTTGGATTTGGAGTCTTCTACGAAGAGAAAAGACCTCTTGTGAAATTGTTACTTTACATCGTGCCGGTGTTTTTTATTTATTTAATATTTCTTACTGTTTCCCGAGGGGGGTATATTGCTTTTGCCGTCACGCTTTTAACGGCTTTCCTCGTTTCTCGTGAGAAGGTTAAATTCCTAAAACAGTGGGGCTTAGTGTTTATTGGTGCGGCCTTACTTATTGCAGTTGCTGCACCAAGAGAAATAATTCTGGAAAACTTCTTCAGGAATAAACTGCTCGTAAAATTTGCTGTAGGAACGACCCAAAATCAATCTCTTTATGATCGCATTCATCTTGCGTTTCTTTCTTTACGGATATTTAGCAAAAGGCCTATTACTGGATTTGGGCTTGGTTCTTTCAGGTATACCTTTACGAAGTTTGAAACTATTCCAGAGCACTTCAGAATTGATCCTCACTCGTTGTTTTTTAAGTTCCTTGCAGAAACAGGTATTGCAGGCACTGTAACATTTTTCGGATTTATTACTTATGTACTTTTAAAGTCACTTAAATACATTATGAGCTTTAGGAACGATGTAATTTACGCTATGCTGTTTTCTGGCTTCGTAGGGCTGTTGTGTCACATGTGCATTGATGTGGATACCTATCCTATTATGTTTATTGTCCTATTTACAGTGCTTGCCTTACTCATTCCCGGAGAGTTCGTCTCAAATAAGCGCAAGCATAAATTTTTTTTAACGAGCATTTCAGCAGTTATAATTCTGCTTGTCGTTTTCTCTCTGTTTCCGAAGACTGTTGCAGCCCGCTTTGCAGTTAAAGGCGCGCATAGTTCTGAATTTAGAAGTTACTTTCAAGAAGCTATAAAGTTGGATGCTGAAAGTGCGGTTTACAGATATTACTACGGTAGTGCTTTAATGGAATACTTAAACAGTGCGGACGATCTAATTTCTATAAAGAGTGCTCTATCTGAATACGAGGCGGCAGAGCGGCTAAACAAAAATGACTTCAGGTATCCGTTCGAAAGCGGTAGGATTACGATTTTTTTGCACGATAGTAGTGCCCTGGCCAGCCTTGAGCGTGCCCGTAATTTATATCCTTCCAATGGGCGTATTTGTTTGTGGAGCTCCGTTGCGTATGCCGTTCTTACGAACGATACAAATCGCGCAGGTTACTTTCTTGACAGGGCAAAAAGTTTAGGGATAAACGATTCTGATAAAAATCTTGATTACCTATTTGCGAAATCCATATATCTTCTCAAGAGGGGCAAGATATACGAAGCAAAAGAAACTTTTAAGAAAATGTCTTTCCTTGCCAATCTTTACGATACTCTCGGTACTCAGGACCGCAACTTTTCTCACGGCATTTTTCTACTTGAGGAGAAGTTGTTTTCAGATCTAATTCATGAGTCTTAAGTTCATCCGAATTTGTTTTCTTTGTGTAATTTTGTATAATAAACAAAGGAGATGATTCCTATGAAAAAAATGTTTTATTTATTGATGACTTTAATTTTTGCACTTTCTATTTTGCAAATTCCTACTTCTATCGCTGTAGATTACATTCCTCCCGTGATGTACAGAGTTAATGCAGAAAGAACTGCACATCAGAATGTCGAAGGACCAAAGAGCAACGGGCTTAAATGGGAACACAGAATTTCCGGTAAAGTGTCTTCTTCTGGTGTTTTTTCAGAAAACGGTGTAGTATATTTTGCAACTACTGAAGGGCTTCTTTATGGTTTTGAGCCAAATAAGGGTGTAAGCGCGTTTTCTATTTCGATTGGGAGGTCTATCTACTCTACTCCTGCAATATATGGAGATTATATTTTTGTCGTTGGAGGCAACCCTTCGTACATATACAAGTATAACCTTCTTTCAGCTTCTAAATTGTACAGGATTTCTGTGAATGGTGATTTTCATTCGTCTCCACTTCTTGCTGAGGGATTACTTATTGTAGGCAATGACAATGGATATCTGTATGCTAAAGATGTAAGCAGTAATACAACATCTTTTGAATGGGAGTTTGACAGCGGCGCCCCGATATGGTCTTCACCCGCGTATTCCGAAGGGTTTGTGTATTTTGGGAACGATAGCGGCGACTTCTATAAAGTTTCTATTAAAGGAAGGGAAGTTTGGAAAAAATCGCTTTCTGGTAAGATACGAACGGCCCCGCTTGTGCATAATGGAAATATTTATGTAGCTACTACTTCTGGAAGTATCTATCAAATTTCCACTGAGGGAGAAATTTTAAACCGTTTCGAAGTGCAGGGTGCATCTTTTACCTCACCTGCACTACTTTCTAATGGAAACCTTGCTGTGGGGTCGAGCAATCATTACTTGTACATTCTTTCTAAAGATTTAAAAGTAGTTTATAAGTTTAATGCGAATAGCCCAATAGAATCTGCACCTGTTGTTGCATCGGACGACACAATTTATTTTGGAACAAATAATGGTGACCTGTTTGCTGTTGATAAAAATGGAAAAGAGATTTTTGATTTTACTGCAAGGAGTGCTATTCATTCTTCTCCTGTAATTGGCGCTGACGGTACGCTATATTTTGGCGACGATCTGGGATGGGTTTATGCCCTTAGTTCTAAAACGGGTTTTATTACAGTTACGACTAATCTTGACCAGGCCTCCTTTCTTATTAAAGGCCCGAGGCACTATTATGGCGAAGGAACAAATTACATTGTGCACAATGCCCCGGAAGGAGAATATACGATTACTTACCAGGATGTCCCCGGGTATAAAACTCCTAAAAGTGAAACAAAGATATTGAAAGGAAATTCGTCTATACATTTTGAAGGCATTTACGAAAAATTGTCGCAGGTAAGCACTGGTTCAATTGTAGTGGTGACTAATCTTGATAATGCAAAGTTTAAGATAGAAGGGCCCAAAAACTATCAGGGTAGCGGCAAAAGCTTCGTTATTAAAGAGGTACCGGTGGGCATTTATACAGTAACTTTTGAACCAGTGGAAGGGTATATTACTCCCCGGCCAATTAAGAAGGAATTAAAAGCAGATGATATTATTACTTTTACAGGATTGTATAAGGAAAAGCCAGAGCCTAAAAAAGTCGTAATTGTTCTTAGAATAGGCGATCCATATATGACCGTAAATGGAAATGTAGTGGAAGTAGATCCCGGAAGAGGCACAAAACCTGTGATTATACCAAAGTGGAATAGAACGGTAGTTCCGATACGCGCAATAGTGGAGTCACTTGGCGGAAAAATTTCCTGGGATCCAAAAGAAAGGAAAGTCGCCATTCAGTTGAACGATAATGAAGTAGAGCTCTGGATTGGCAAAAATAGTGCAAAGGTGAATAGACAGTTTACGCTTATTGATAATAAGAATCCTGCAGTTACCCCGATTATAATAAATGATCGCACTATGGTTCCTGTAAGATTTGTTGCAGAATCTCTTGGCTGTACGGTGGAGTGGGATCCAAAAACGCGTAGTATTACTATAACCTATGTAGAAGCTATGGGTTAGCTATTTCTATGCGTGGAGCTCCTTTTTTGCAACCCAGCGTGTCCCTTCAGGAGTTATAAGCAATACATCTATCGGGCCGCCAACTGTTTTGAGCCGTGCCTGGAAGCGAATTGTGTCAATCGTTGTTTTTACTGCATAAATTGCAAAGTCGATTGCGTCCTGCAGAGGCATTGCATCCCAGATAATCGGTGGTTTCTGCACCTGCACAAATTGTCCTCTTGGGTCTCGCGTCCATGCAGGTTGTAAAATTTCTGCAATAATATCGCCTTCTCCACCCCAGCTTGCCCCGTAAAGTACTTTTTGCATTTGTTGGGAGTAATTCAGCCTTTTTAGCTCTCCCCTCTTTATATTAGAGTGGTAAACGAACGGTATGCTTACTTTACCTTTTTTTCTATATCCTGCAATATGGAAGGAAGTATCTGCGTTAGGAAACTTTACTTTAAAGAAATTTAGCAGTTTTTCAGCAACAGTTTCAACATCATCACGTGCATCAAGTTTTTCTTCTTCAAACTCTTTTAGGTGGAAATCCATAGGCACTTTACCCAATAGCGATTCTCCAAATGTGCTGATTCCTACATTTTGTGCTTTTAGCAAGTATGTTTTATAAACATAGTCGGAGCTTACCGTTTGTATTGGCGGATATTCTTTTCCATTGTTGTCTTTTCTCTGTATAGTAATACTCTGCCTGCTGTCTGATGCCATCACTATGCCTGATGGCACATAAACCGTTATAATAAATGACATTTCTGCCTCCTTAATGTGATTTTGTTAAATAATCTATCTGTTTTTGCGTAAGTTTGTCAATTTTTATTCCATTTGCCTTTAACATTTCTTCTGCAACTTTTGTATCGATTTCTTCTGGAACGTTATAGACTTTGTTTTGTAACTTTCCTTTGTTTTTTAATAAATATTCAACGGAAAGTGATTGCAGCGCAAACGAGAGGTCCATTATTTCAATTGGGTGGCCATCTGCACAGGCAAGGTTTACAAGCCTGCCTTCCCCGAGGACATAAACCCTGTTTTTATTTGGCAGTGTGTATTCTGTAATGTTTTTTCGGACAATGCGCTTTTTAACTGCGAACTTTTCTAATTCTGGCATATTTATTTCTACATTAAAGTGTCCTGCATTTGTAAGGACTGCACCGTCTTTAAGCAGTGCAAAGTGTCTTTTATCAATTACATTGGTGTCACCCGTAGTTGTTACGAATATATCTCCTGCTTTTGCTGCCTCTTTCATTGGGAGTACAGTAAAGCCTTCCATGTGTGCTTCCATTGCCCTTATTGGGTTCACTTCTGTTATAAATACGCGTGCGCCGAGCCCTTTTGCTCTCATGGCAACACCTCTGCCTACCCAACCAAAACCTGCAACTACAACATTTTTGCCTGCAACTGTAAGATTTGTTGTTCTAATTATTCCGTCCCATGTGGACTGCCCAGTTCCGTATCTGTTATCGAATAGATATTTGCACTGCCCGTTGTTTACGGCGATTACAGGAAACTTCAATTTGTTTTCGTTTTGCAGTGCTTTGTCTCGGATTACGCCAGTGGTTGTTTCTTCGCTTGCGCCAATGATATTTTTAAGCAATTCTTTTCTTTTTGTGTGTACAAGATATACCATATCTCCGCCGTCATCTACTATAATGTCTGGTTTGATGTCGAGTACTTTATTATAGTTCTCCCAGTATTCTTTCTCGTTTTCCCCGTATTTTGCATAAACTTTTACGCCTTTCCTTGCAAGTGCTTCTGCAACATCGTCCTGTGTGGTTAAGGGATTCGAGCCTGTGATTGCAACTATTGCTCCACCTTCCTTTAATATATAGGCAAGGTTCGCGGTTTTTGCTTCAAGATGCAGCGCCATTGCAATTCTTATTCCTTTGAGAGGTTTTTCTTTTTTAAAGCGTCTCTCGATATTTTTCATAACAGGCATGTTTCTCATTGCCCATTCCATCTTCAGTTTACCTGAATTTTTATCCATTTTTGCCTCCTGTTTATTGTTTTAGGTGTTTTTATTTTACACTTATTCTCTTTTTTTGAAAACGTTTTGCTTTTTTCCATTTCGGTTTATAATTTTTGTTATGAAAAAGAAAAAGCAGAAGAATAAGAGAACTATCGAACAAAAAAAGTTTGAAATTAATCTTAATTTCGTAATTATTATTCTTGCTCTTATCCCACTGTTTTTTGCAGGCTTATTTCAGGGTGGCTATTTTCCGTGGGAGGTTTATGCAACCCTGCTTCTTTCTTTGCCTGCAATAGCTCTATTTTTGTTTAAAAAAGTTTACAAAAAAGAGCAGCTCCGAAAAAGTGGTGCAGATAAAGGAATCTTTGCCTACTTTATTGTAGCATTCATCTCTTTGTTCTTTACGGTGTATTTTCATGCAACACTTACAGAGTTTTACAAAGTACTTATATACATTTCTTTGTTTTATATCATTTATGATAGTATAAACAGTAAAAAGGATGTAGAGTTCCTGCTTAACTCAGTTTTACTTCTTGGATTAATACTTTCCATTTTGGGTGTGCTTGCGTTCATTGGTATTAAGAATAATTTGCATAGCGCATTTTTTGTGTTTTTGAAAAACAATGGGTTTGTGCAGGGATCGCGTGTTTCATCTACCCTGCAATACGCGAACACGTTTGCCGCGTTCCTTATTTTGCAGTTTTTTGTCTCGGTAGGCTTTTTAATAGCGAAAAAGAATGTAATATTGAGAGTGGTTTATGGAGTGCTTTCATTACTATTCCTTGTTACACTGTTGCTTACGCAGTCGAGGGGAGGAATTATTGCATTTATTCTTGCTTTGATTATTTATTTTATATTCGCCAAAGGAAACGACAGAAAGATAAGCGCACTGGGAGTTGTTGGAATTATTATAGTGTTTGCTGTTGTGGTTGTAGCAAAAAAGAATGTATTTTTACCTGTTTTTAAAGGATTGTGGGGAAGGGTAAGCGCACTACTTGCGTTTTTGCATGGAAAGTATAATGCCTCGCTTGGCAATCGTGAAAATATGCTAAAAGACAGTTTTAAAATTTTGAAAGAGCACCCGATATTTGGTACCGGCAATGGCACTTATCAGTATGTGTACATGAAATATCGCTCTGTTTACTTCTTTTCAAAGTTTCCGCATAGTATTTTCTTCCAGGTGTTGGACGAAATGGGTATCATTGGCGCTGCTGCATTTCTCTATGTACTTTACGATTTAACCAGAAAGGCGATTATAAAGATTAGAAAATATTATAGCATATTAGATGTTGCACTGTTCAGCGGTTTAATGGGAATGCTTATACATGCGTTTATTGATTTTGACTGGTCACTTATGTTTATGCCGTTTCTTTTCTTTGTTGGGTTTGCTATTCTTTTACAAACAGAAGAGCGGGAATATTTTACATTTGTATGCCCTTTGCGAAAACAAAAGGTAGAAACAAAAAAGTATACACATAGCAAAAAGGAGAGTAACATTGGTAAATTAGTTGGTGTTTACACTATTATCACTGTAATGTTCTTTGTGTTTTTATTTCCATTTATAGGAGCGCGAGCAGATTTTAACGCAAAGAGAAGTATAAGGCGTGTGCCCTGGCAAAAAACTGTTTCAATGTTTAACACAGCAACTGACATGGATCCGCTTTGTTCTGAATATCATTACGACCTTGCACATTTTTATTTTCAAAACCTTGTTCCTGCATCTCAAAACCCTTCTCAGTTTATAGCAAAAGCAGAGGAACAGTATAAAGCCGCAATAAAACACTGCCCGGAATTTTTTCTGTATCACTTTGAACTTGCCCGCCTTTATTTGCAAACTGGTAACAAAAAGGCAATAGACGAGTTTACTAAAGCTGTCCAGCTAAATCCGATTGATGCAGGAGGACATGCAGCACTTGGATTTGCGTATTTAAAATTGAATAAAGATACTGTGATGGCAAAGGTGCAGTTTGAAGAAGCGTTAAAATTAGATCCCAAAAATTCCGATGCATATCTCGGGTTTGGGCAGTTATATGAACAAACTGGTGATCTAAATAAAGCAATACAGAATTACCAGCTCGCAATAAAGTATAACAGAAAGAGTGCTTATGCGTACTACAGGCTCGGCATTCTTTATGAAAAACAGGGAAAGTTGCCTGAAGCTGTGCATAATTTGTTCTACGCAGTCCAGTACAACCCGTCTTTACAGGAAGCTAAAACTGAATTTGAAAAATACGCACCAATTATTACGATTTTATCACCTATGCCGAACCAAAATATAAAGGTGGGAAGCAACTTAAAAATTAAGTGGGCAGCATCAAATACGAAAAATGTAGAGTATTACAATATATTCTTTATTCCTAAGAGAGGAAAATGGATAACAGTAAAGTCAGGTGTTGCCAAAAATGCAAATTCATATACATATGAGGTGCCCGCGAATTTAGCTCCAGGCCAGTATAAATTAAGGGTATACGCAGTGGCACCTAAATTTATGCAGAGAAAATTTGGCGGTTGGCTTTCGTATAGGGAAACGGGTTATTTCAATGTTTCCAAATAAGTTTACTCTTTACTTGAAAATAATCAGTGTGTGGAGGGATTATGGAAGAAGAGGTTGATTTAAGGGATTATATTAATGTACTGGTGAAATGGAAGTGGCTTATCATATGGATTACGGTTATTTCTATGCTTGTTGCAGGTGTGTATAGTTATGTTGTAGTAAAACCAGTATATGAAGCCTCGGGTTCACTTCTTATTAACCCACAAAATGCCGACATAAGTATCACCACGCCTGACCAGCTTCTTAACCCGTTAACTTTTCTGCCACAGATGTCCGTAGAAACATATATGGGGATTATTAAAAGCGCAAATATAGAAGAGAATGTGCTTAATGCATTAAAGCTTGATTCTCCTCCATACAATATTACACTTTATAGTCTTAACAAAATGATTAAGGTGCAGAATCCAAAGAACACATCCTTAATTAAGTTATATGTAGATTACAAAGATCCGAAAGTTGCAAAAGAAATTGTGGAAGATCTTCTTAAAGAAACTGTTTCATATGTAAACTTTCTGAATAGTTCCCGTCTTCGTTCTGGTGGAGATGTGCTGAAGAAACAATTTTTGGATGCAAATACAAGATTGGAGAATATTGAAAAATCTATTGCAGAATTTAATTCCCAAAAGGATAATCTGAGTATTTTAAAACAGGAAAGGAGTTCCTATAAGAGCGCCTTGAGTAGTTATCTTTCCCAACTTCTTTCTTTAAATTCTAAAATAAATCAATATAAGGAACAGCTTTCCACAACTGAAAGAGAGTTAAAATCCGAAAGTAAGTTTATAACTGCTGAGAAGTCAATTCTTGATGATCCTTTACTTTCCCAGCTTGCACAGGACTTATCAAACGAAGACATAGTTTCCCTTTCGGAACTTAAAGTGAGTTCTCAGGAAGTAAATCCTGTGTATATCAACCTTAAAGTAAAGTTGGTTAATTATGCGATAACACTGTCTGGATTGAAAACACAGGAAGAATCTTTAAATACTCTTATATTGCAGGCACGCGATAAGATTCATAAGTTGGACGAGGAGATAAATGAGAAGCAACTTGAATTAAATGAGTTAAATAGGGAGTTGTCGATTGCAAAAAGTGATTATTCAAAAATAGCTGCCAATTATGAGCAATTAAAATTAACTCAGGACAATATGCTTACCCCCCTCTCAATTGCTGAAGAGCCTGTTGTGCCTACACATCCCATCAAGCCCAAAAAGCTGTTTAACATTGCTGTTGCAGGGACGGCCGGATTCTTCTTTGCTATTTTGCTTGCATTTTTCCTTGAATATATGCAGGGAAGTGGGGATAATAAAGAAAAAGAGAGGGAAAATACCTGACCATATAAAATTGTTGGGCACAATAAGATCTGAAATTTATAAAGCAGGTTGGAGATTAATTTTTGTGATGTATTTTTGGCATTTTAATCTTGCGTAATAGTTATTAACTCAGTTTCGTATTGAATACATAGATAATGGACACTATATGATGAAAAACATTTGTTAAATACTTGTAATTAACAGGAAGAGTTATCTGAAAGTTTTATAATAGAAAATTTGCCCCACCCTTTTATGCTCGTTTGCTAAGGCGGGGCAAATTTTATTCTATATTGTTTTGAATCTTTGCAGCCTTTATAGTATTTTTTATAAGCATTAATGTGGTGAGTACCCCGATTCCGCCTGGGACTGGCGTAATAGCGCCTGCGACATCCACTACATCGTCGAAGTCTACATCTCCTACGATCTTACCGTTTACTTTGTTGATTCCAACATCTATTACTACGGCACCACGCTTTACGAAACGCCTATTTATCATTTTAGGTCTTCCTGTCGAAACGACGAGAATGTCTGCCTTGCTTGCAACGAGTGGCAAATTCTTTGTATGGGAGTGACAGATCGTGACTGTGGCATTTTCAGTAAGCAAAAGAAGTGCAGCAGGCTTGCCCACGATATTGCTGCGCCCAATAACTACTGCGGACTTTCCGTCAATGCTCGTCGTGCGCTTTATCGTTTCGATTACACTTTGTGCAGTTGCCGGTATAAAAATAGGATTTCCTTCAAGCAATCTTCCCATGTTTATTGGGTGGAATGCATCGATGTCTTTGTCGGGATTGATAGTTGTAAGTACTTTTTTACTGTCGATGTTTTTTGGTAAAGGTAACTCTACGATAATTCCGTTTATCTCTTTTCTTTCGTTTAACTTTTTAATTGCTGAAAGTACATCTTCTTCTGATGCCTCTTCACCCATTCTGAAGTGCTCTGCATATACGCCGAGTTTTTCAGCTCTTTTTCTAATACTGCGTGCATAGGTTTCGCTTGCTTTGTTCTCGCCTACTTGAAGAATGGATAAAGACGGAGTAATTCCGTGTTTTTTAATTTCTCCAACCTCTAAAGCAAGTTCCTGTTCTATGTCTTTTGATAAGCTTTTCCCGTCAATTATCTTGCTAATAATGCACCTCCTATCGTTTTTTGAATACTATTATACTATTTTTGCAATAAAATGCTATAATACGAATATGAAACACATAGGAGAAGTAATCACGGTTCGCTCTGATGTACTCGTTGCTGAGGGGGAGAGAAGTGCTCTTCCGCCTCTTGGGACTATCCTGAAAAGCGATCGTGGTGTTTTATGTCTCGTCGTTTCGCACTCTATAGACAACAAAATTCCTGGCCGTATGCCAATTGCATACGGAAAGAGCATAGAGCAACTGGAAAGAGAACAACCCCAGGTGTTTGCACTTATGAAGTGGATGTTTCAGGCGATTCCTTTTGGTACTTTAAGTGAAGATTCTGTAGAATTGTTTCTTAATAAGGTGGTAGAAATACATACATTATTATTCGAAACACGGAAGGAAGAAAGGGATCTCGTCTTTAAAGAATTGCGTTTTTTTGACTTTCTATTTTCTATTGATAAAAGTGTATTTCCACAAAGAGATAAAATCATTGTATCGCTTGTTAACGCCTACTTGAACGATTTATTGGAAGTAAAGGAAGACGAATATATAAGAATTTTTTCTTATATATCAAAGATATTAAGAAACGATTACCAGACGCTTAAATATATTATGGATGGTGTAGGTATATGAATGATTCAATAGGTTTCTTAAAGTCTGGTTCAATAGGCGATGGGTTTTTAATCAGGCTGAATAAAACGGTTAACTCGGAATCGCTCCAGATAGGTGATTTTATCGTCGTTCAGGGAGACCTTTACGATTACTTTGGCATTATAGAAGACATCCGAATAGGTTCTTCTAACGAGGACATATTTTTTAATCCTCCTGAGAATAAAGTCCAGAAGATTGCCGTAAAAGGTGCTATTACTTTTAGCGAATTGCTCGTTACACCGTATCTTATGATAGAGAAAGCAACTAATAGGGTAATCACTATAAAAACAATTCCGGAACACTTCTCGGATGCAAGGAAGGCAAACGAGCGCGACATCAGGATCGTATTTGGGGGGAACGCGGAAAAAGCATTTTATGTAGGCAGTCCTCTTACGATGGACGAGCAGATTTACATCGACCTTGAAAAACTTGCAAAGAGGAATAATGCGATTTTTGGCATTACAGGTTCTGGTAAAACATTTCTTGGAAGAATTATTTTTTCAGGCCTTATAAAACACGATGTTGCATCACTTCTTATTTTTGATATGCACAACGAGTACGGGCAATTTGCAAAAAGCGAGAAGAAAGGAAAGATTAAGTCCTTGAAAGGTTTGTTTGATGCTAAAGTAAAGGTATTCGATGTGTCTGATAAAAATAGCGATGCAGATGACTTTATTAAGATTCCATACAAATACATTACAGCAGCGGATGTTGCAATGCTTTCTTCGCTACTTTCCTATTCTCAGCATTCGGAAGAAACTGCTCGGATAATTAATAAGCGTTTTGGAGATAAGTGGTTGAAGCATGTTGAAGAGTTAAGAAGTGTGACCGAAGCAGAAAGAGAAGAAAAAGCGAAAGAATTGGGAGTAAACCCCTCATCTCTTTCGGCTCTTATCAGACATCTTGATAAACTCTTGAGTCTGGACTTTATACAGGATATTACCAAAGACGAAGATAGCAGTGTGAAAAAAATACTCCAATACCTTAAAAACGGTACTTCGGTCGTCGTGCAGTTTTCTGGCAAATATGCGAATAAACCGCTTGCGTACTTCGCCGTTGCAAATATCATTACACGAAGGATTCACGAGCTTTATGCAAGCGCAAGCGAAGAAGAAAGAAATAAAAGGATTATGATTGTAGTAGAAGAGGCGCACAAACTTCTTTCCAGCGATATAAAAGATAAAAACATATTTGGCACAATCGCACGTGAAATGAGAAAGTACAATGTAACGCTTTTTGTAATAGACCAGAGGCCTTCAGAAATCGATTCTGAGGTTCTATCGCAGGTAGGCACGCGTTTTGTTATGCAGCTTATGGACGAGAAGGATATGGATGCCGTTTTTCAGGGAGTAGGCGGAGGGAGCAGGCTAAAGAAAATTCTCCGCACGCTGCAGCCTCAGGAGGTTTTGCTCTTTGGCTATGCAGTTATGGCGCCTGTTCCTATGCGTGTCAGGGAGTATGGCACGAATTTTTACGACGAGATGAAGGAAGGCAGCTCTGAACCTTCACCTGACGATGCAGACAATCTTTATTGAAAGGTGGTGACAAAGTGTACCCAATATTTTTACATATAGGACGCTTTACAATCAGGACTTATGGAGTAATCGTTGCAGTTGCTATAATAACAGGAATTCTTATTGCACTGCATTATTCCAATAAATTTCGCATAACTGATGAAGACACGTTTTTGTCTGTTTCTATATGGGCAATTATAGGCGGCATTTTAGGTGCACGCATCTTCTGGATTCTCGTTTCTCCAGATCTTTCTTTTTACTTAAAAAATCCGTACCACTTTATCGCCGTGTGGGAAGGCGGTATGTCGTTTGAGGGTGCAGTGTTTGGGGGTATTATTGCTACATACATTGCAATTAAAATTTATAAAATTAACTTCTGGGATTTTATGGACATTGCAACGCCTGGCATTGCAATTGGTTACGGCGTTGGAAAGTTTGCCTGCTTTTTCAATGGGTGCTGCTACGGACTTCCTGCGCCTAAGTGGTGGCCACATGTATTTCCCCTGGTAAATGTATTTACCAATCCCCAGTCTGAATGTTACAATCTGAATGTACCACTTATGCCTGCGCAGCTCATGGATTCTCTTGCTGGATGGATTGCATTTTTTGCCGTCGTTTTTTACTTTGCGAAGAGGAGAAAGTACAAAGGAGAGTTATTTATAAAGTTTATTTATGTTTTTGCACCGCTTTTATTCCTCGTGGAATTTGTGCGCTACATCCCGGTGCACTTTTTACGCCTTACTCCAAACCAATGGACTGCAATCGGGTTACTGGTTTTTGCAGTTATCGCAGAACAGATTTTGAAGAAAATGTTCCCTATTGGTAATGGAGAAAGTAAGGAAACTACGGATTAGATACACATAGGCTGTTTGTAGTAACCGAACAATTTTTCGCTTTTTGGCTGAATTTTGCCCATTTTTTACACTAAAGAAAGCCTTTATTTATGCAGGTTTCTATTTTCGGTCATTTTGTTCAAATTGATAATTTTGTAGAATTTTTTCAGAAGCGCTGATGAATACAGGTTTTATTGCGATTTTTGTACGCCCTAAAATAAGGCAGTTTAAGCGGTTTTGTAGGTATATTTGCCTGATTTTTTCAAGATTGTGCTCTATGGACCTTAAATTAGCGATTTTGAGAAAAGCGCTGATGAATACAGGGTTTGTTGAGGTGATCTGTCATACTTGAGCTGCTTTTGCGAAGGATCTTATAAGAAACAGCATACTACCCGATGTTTTTAAGGTTATAACGGAATGCAAATTTTTAAAGCATTTTGCTGTAATTGGTATAACACACCTAAAAAACATTTTGTTAATGTAGATGTTTTTTACTTGCTTCTCTCTTTTGAAATAGCGTTGAGAGCGTATATAAAACTATACAGCAATTGCGATCTAAAAAGTGCAATTGTATGTTGTATTAAATACAAAAGAGCGAATTGCTTCTAAAAACTACAGTGAGGCTGCCAGCAGCCTCACTGTATAAAGTCGGGATAAATGTGAAAAAGATAGTCCTTTCTTTACTACTTGCCCATAACTTTTGCTATTGCTTTATCCAAAACCTCGAGCCCTTCTCTGAGTTCATCTTCGCTCATCACGAGAGGGATAAGAAATCTGATAACATTTCCGTGTATGCCTGCACCTGCGAGAATCAGGCCGTTTTGCAAAGACTCCATAATAACTGCTTTTGCTGTTTCGGAATCTGGTTCCCAGGTATCCCTATCTTTTACGAATTCAATTGCCCGCATCGCTCCGATTCCGCGTGTTTCACCCACGACTGAGTACTTCTTTTGAAGTTCTTTGAAGTTTTCGTCGATGATTTTACCGTATTCAACTGCTCTATCAAGAAGTTTTTCTTCGTCTATAATGTGCAGCACTTCTATCCCTGCCCTGCATGCAACGGGGTTTCCGCCAAATGTACTACCTATAGAGCTTCCAGGTAGTTTGTCGAAGTATTCTTTTTTACCTACTACTGCTGAAAGAGGCAAGCCTGCCGCAATAGACTTTCCAAGGGAAACGAGGTCTGGAACGACATTCCAATTTTGTATTGCAAAGAGTTTTCCTGTTCTTCCATATCCGCTCTGTACTTCGTCTGCCACGAGCATAATACCATACTTATCGCAAACTGCTCTTAATTCTTCAAGGAAACCTTCCGGTGGAACATTGAATCCTCCCTCGCCTTGAATAGGTTCAATTACTATTGCTGCAACATCTTCCGGATACACATTGTCCTTTAAAACCTGCTCAAAGCCTCCAATTTTCATTTTATTCGTATGGGGATTTGGGAACGGAAGCCTGTACACTTCCGATGCAAACGGCCCGTAAATATATTTATAGGGCATTGCCCTGTGCGTCATCGTCATAGTAAGAAGCGTTCTGCCGTGGAACGCATTTTCGAAGACGACAATTGCCTTTCTGTGCGTTACGCCTTTAGCAATCTTTACTGCGTTTTCTACGGCTTCTGCTCCGCTGTTAAAGAAAGCAACCTGCTTTTCGAAGTTGCCAGGTGCGCGTTCTGCGATCATTTTTGCGAGGTCTGCAAATGGTTTGTAAGGAACTGCGGTAAAGTCAGTGTGAAGAAACTTTTCAGCCTGGTCTTTAACTGCGCTAATAACGCGTGGGTGTGAGTGTCCAACGACGAGGCATCCCCAACCGCCTGTAAAGTCAAGAAATCTATTTCCGTCAACATCCTCTACAACTGCGCCGTGTCCCCTTTCAATGTAGAACGGTGCAAGTGAGCCCATAGGTGACGCCACAAAACGCTCCCTCTCTCTGGCAATCTCTCTGCTTTTCGGTCCCGGAATTTCCGTTTTGATTAAAATAGAACCCATTTTTTCATCTCCTTTCGATTTTCGTATTTTGCACACAATCCGATTATATGCGTTAAAATTTAAAAATCAATACGGAGTTTACATAGAAAAATAGTGATTAAATCTATCTTGAAAGGTGGACTTACAGGAGCGATGCGATGTATACGAATAAAGGTGCATAAACAAGTGCGGGCAGAAGGTTTAGCACTTTTAGTTTTTTAATGCCAAGCAGTTCAAGCCCCAGTGCTATAATAAGCAAGCCGCCTGCTGAGGTGAGATTGTTTAAGTACGGTTTTCCCATAAGAAATTGAAGTTCGCTGCCAAGGAGTGTTAAACTTCCCTGGATGACGAGAACGGAAATCGCTGAAAGCATTACACCAATTCCCAGCCCGGATGCAAGAGTTAGAGAGGTAATTCCGTCCATAACGGACTTTGTGTAAAGAAGCGTTGCATCTCCTGTTAAGCCCTCCTGAATGGACCCCACGACTGTCATAGCGCCCACGCAAAATATAAGTGTTGCCATTATAAAACCTTCAGTAAAGTGCGGCGAATTGGGTGAAACTTTGCTCTTTAACCTATTTGTGAGGTTTTCCAGTCCTTCGTCTAACTTCAGTGCTTCGCCTGTTATCCCGCCCAGGATAAGCGACAAAAAAACTACGATAAAGTTGTCTGCTTTAAGCATCATTGATGTCCCAATGAGAAAGGTAAAGAGTCCTATTGCCTGGATGATAACTGTTTTGAATCTTTCTGACAGACGCTCTCCGACGAGAAGTCCCAGTGCGCTTCCCGCTATCACAGTTATTACATTTACGATCGTCCCGCTCAGATGCATATTGCATTATAATAATTTTTTGAAAATCTTATAATGTTTTTGGGAGGTGGAACGATGGATCTTGGATTAAAAGACAAAAGCGCGGTTATTATGGCAGGCAGTAAAGGTCTTGGAAAAGGTGTTGCCTTGAAACTTGCAGAAGAGGGTGCAAGTGTTCTTATTATGTCCAGGAATCTGGATAATCTTAACAGGGCAAAGGGGGAAATAGAAAGCAGGACAAAAAGGGAAGTTGCAATTTTTCAAGGGGATGTAACTAAGAAGGAAGATGTTTTTCGTGCTGTAGAAACTGCTGCAAAAAAGTTTGGCACGGTGCACATTTTATTCACAAATGCAGGAGGCCCGCCCCCAGGAGGGTTTTTTGATGTAAAGCCAGAGGACTATCTTTCTGCCGTTAAGTTAAACCTAATGAGTACAATTTACGGGATTTATGCAGCAGTTCCGTATATGAAAAGGAATAAGTGGGGGAGAATCATCGCTTCTGTTTCCGTAAGCGTTAAACAGCCTCTGGATAACCTTATTCTCTCAAATGTTTCCAGAGCAGGCGTCATTACGCTTATAAAAAGTGTGGCGAATGCCGTTGCGCCATTCAATATCACTGCGAATGCCGTGCTTCCCGGATATACTATGACGGACCGGGTAAAACATTTGATTGAAAGTGGTGCAAATAAAAAAGGCACGACTTTTGAAAGTGAAGCAGAAAAAATTATTAAAGATATTCCCATGGGAAGGATTGGACTCGTAGAAGAATTTTCTTCTGTCGTTGCGTTCCTTGTATCTGAAGAGGCCTCGTACATAACGGGCAGTGCAATCCCAATTGACGGGGGATTTATAAAGTGTGTGTAAACAGAATGTCGTAAAGCCACTTTACCGCTAGGGTGAGAATTCTTTGTTTATGAAAGTTAAGTGCAGTGTTTTTCTCAAAGAAGGATCAGCATAAAAAGTATTTTTGAAAGTAATTTTTGATTGGAATATTAAGATTTATTAGTTTTGTTTTTTAGAAGAGGTAAATTTGCTAAGTTAGAAGTACTTTACTCAATACGACAAAGAACGGGCAATTTTCTTCGTAAAACACCTCGTTGCTAAAGTATGAGTTCTTAAGATACGACTAAAAAGTATGGGGTGTTGAAAAAGAAAACAGGCGTACGAAAAAGGAGGAGGAAACGCACGCCTGCATTTGATATTGTTGTGTTAGGGGTGATTTTTCTTTTCACCTGACTCATTATAGAAGGCAATTATGAAGGCAATGTGAATTGAAAATAAATAATCCGGGCTTTTAGGCCCGGATTGAGTAGATGCTATTAGTTAAACTTTTTACAGTTTTGACATTGCTTCTTTAACTCTCTTTAATCCTTCTTCAATGTTTTCTAAAGAAGTTGCGTAGGAGAAACGAATAAATCCTTCGCCGTACTTTCCGAACGAAGTACCGGGAAGCGTTGCAACACCTGCCTCGTTAAGTAGATAGTCGGAAAGTTCTTTAGAGGATTTTCCTGTCCCTTCGATATTGGGGAATGCATAGAATGCACCTTTAGGCATCTTTACCCTGAAGCCCGGGATTTCGTTAAGCCCTTTAATGATGAGGTTTCTTCTTTCCTCGTATTTTTTTCTCATTTCTTCAACTGCGTCCTGTGGTCCTTTCAGTGCCTCTATACCTGCCATCTGGACGAATGTCGTTACACAGGAGAAGGAGTTCGTTGCGAGTTTAACGAAGTTTTTGGCAAGTTCCTTGTTTGAAACTGAGTAACCTAACCTCCAGCCCGTCATTGCGTAAGTTTTTGAGAAGCCGTCAAGTATTATCGTTCTCTCCTTCATTCCTGGGAGAGATGCGATGCTGTGGAATTCTCCATCGTAAATAATTCTCGAATAAATTTCGTCGGATAATACCATTATGTCGTTTTTCTTTGCTATGTCTGCAATAAATTCGAGGTCTTCTACGGACAAAATTCCACCCGTCGGGTTCCCCGGACTGTTGACGATGATAAGACGCGTTTTTGGAGTTATAAGTTTTTTGAACTCTTCGCGGTCAAAAGCAAAGTCGTTCTCCTCTCTAAGAGGCATAGGGACAGGTTTTGCACCTGCGATTTTGATTGCTGACTCGTAAATAGGATAACCGGGGTTTGGATAAATTGCTTCGTCGCCTTCGTCGAGAATTGCCGTTGCGGTAAATAGAATAACATCTTTTCCACCGGGAGTAATAACGACTTCTTCTGGCGAAACCTCTATTCCGCGTGTTTTTGTAATGTACTCTGCAATTGTTTCCCTAAGCTCCAGAATGCCCTGTGCAGGGGAGTAATGGGTGTAGTTTTCCTGGATTGCCTTAATGCCTGCCTGCTTTACATTTTCTGGCGTGTTAAAGTCTGGTTCACCAATTTCAAAGTGAACGACACTTTTCCCCTGCCTTTCCATCTCTCTTGCTTTTGCAAGTACGGCAAATGCCGTTTCTGTGCCTGCTCTTTGTACAAGTTTTGATACTTTCATGCGTACCTCCTTCAATTATTTTTTACCTGCTCTTGGTTCTAAAAATGGAAGATTTACCACTTTCGCCTTTGCTTTTCTGTTTCTTATTTCGACTTCTACATCGGTTCCTGCTTCACTGTATTCTACGGGCACATATGCCATTGCACATATTTTATTCAGCGAAGGACAGAAATTTCCCGATGTAATGTATCCTACTTCTCGTCCGTTTTTAAGGACTTTCATACCGTGGCGAGGTATCCCGCCGTGAGGAACTTCCAGTCCTACCAATTTTCTCTTTATACCTTCTTCTTTAATTTTTGCAAGCGCTTCTTTTCCTATGAACTTTTCTTTTTTTAACTTTACGGCAAAACCCTGTCCTGCTTCAAAAGGATTTGTCGTTTCGTCAATTTCGTCTCCGTATAGCCAGTATGCGACTTCAAAGCGAAGCGTATCTCGCGCTCCAAGCCCTGCTGGCATAATGTGGAATGGTTTTCCTTTATCAAGTACCGTTTGCCACAAATAAACGATGTCTTTTGCATCAGAGTATACTTCGAAGCCGTCTTCTCCAGTGTAACCTGTTCGCGAAATCAGCACTTTTTTCCCGAAGAGAGTGCCGTATTCTGAGTGGAAGTACTTGAGTTCTGTAAGTGGAATTTCACCTTTAAAGTAGTCTTTTAGAATCGCTTCTGCTTTTGGGCCTTGTACTGCGATTTCGCCGTAGTCAAAGCTTTTCCCCTGTACATCGACATTAAAACCTTCTTTGTGCTGCAAGACCCACTCCAGGTCTTTTTCGTAGTTGCTTGCATTTACGACGAGCAGTACGAAGTCGTCTTTGATTTTATAGACGAAGAGGTCGTCCACTTCGCCTCCGTCTGGATAGCACATAGGCGTGTACTTTACCTTTCCGTTTTTCATTTTCTTTACCGAGTTCGTTACGAGATAATCTGCAAAACTCAACGCATCTTCCCCGTGGAGTTCTATTTCTCCCATGTGCGATACATCAAACACGCCTACATTACTTCGGACATTGAGGTGTTCTTCGATGATACTCGTGTATTGGATAGGCATTTCCCATCCGCCAAACGGCACCATTTTGGCACCCAGTTTTTTGTGCTCCTCGTAAAGTGGAGTACGCTTTAATTCGTCCATCATTGCCTCCTATTAGAGCTCACCTTTGAGAACTTCTCCGTTTGATATAACTATTTCTACATAATTCTCTGCAATTCTGTAGGGTATTTCTTCGTAATTTTGTATGTCCAACACATTGATGTTTGCGCGTTTTCCCACTTCAAGGCTACCCACTTCTTTTTCCATGCCTATTGCTTTTGCTGCATTAAGTGTAGCGCCGTAAAGAGCGCTTACGATGTCCATCTTCAGGCGTACCACTGCGAACGATATAACGAGTGGCATTGAAGGTGACATTGCCGTGCCGGGGTTGTAATCTGTTCCCAGTGCAACGGTAAGTCCCATGTCGAGCATCTTTTTTCCGTCTGCAAATGTACACTCTCCAAGTGAATAGGTCGTAATTGGTAGCAGCACTGCAACGACTCCTGCTTCTTTCATTTTCTTCAGTCCTTCTTCACTCGAGTGTACCAGGTGATCTGCAGAAATTGCTTCTACTTCTGCAGCGAGTTTTGCGCCTCCTGCGTCACTTATTTCGTCTGCGTGTATTTTTGGCCTGAGCCCGTAATTGGAACCTGCTTTTAAAATTTTCTTTGTTTGCTCTCTCGTGAATGCGCCTTTCTCGCACCACACATCGTTAAAGTCGGCAAGTTTGTTTTCCGTAATGATCGGTATAATGTCGTTAATTACGAGTTCGACATACTTTTCGCTGCGCATGTTGTATTCTGGTGGCACGACATGTGCAGCAAGCAAAGTAGAGCGAATGTTTAGAGGGGAATATTCTTTGAAGTACTTTGCAATACGCAGTATTTTTATTTCTTCTTCGAGGTTTAACCCGTATCCACTCTTTATTTCGAGCGTCGTGGTTCCCCAATCGATCATTTTGTAAATGTGGTTTTTGGTGATCTCGAGTAATTCTTCGTAACTTGCTTTACGCGTCCAGCGCACAGTCGAAATAATCGTCGTGTTCTCCTCTTTTTTAATTTTTGCGTACGGTACGCCCTGTTGCCTTAAAAGGAATTCCCTCTCTCTTGTTCCTTTAAAGACGACATGCGTGTGTGGATCGACAAACCCGGGCATTACTACTTTTTTATTTGCATCTATGTGCACTGTATTTTTCCCGAAGTCGATCTGTTTTATTACATCGTTCGTTTTACCTACTGCAATGATTTTTCCGTCTTTTACCGCTACTGCACCGTCCTCTACGAGTCCCAGTGGATTTTCCTCGCCTTCGTCGTCCAATGGCGGTATGGGTTTCATCGTAAGGAGTTGCTTTGCGTTTAAGATAACGAGATCGGCAATTTGCTTTTCCATTGCTCCCTCCTATTCGTAAATTTTCGTTTCCACTATCTGGTCAGCGGAAAGCTTTGGAAATTGCAGGTAGAATGCAAGGCTATCCAGAGCTGCTTTCATTGGCATAAGGCCTATGAGTTCACTTTCAATGATGTTTACTCCGTACCGTGCGGCTTCCATTTTTACGATTTCAAATACTCTGTAAAGTGGTGCTTTTTTGTAGTTCAATATGTTCATAGAAACCTGTACACAGTTTTTTTCTTTTAGTTCCATGCCTTTTGCCTGTATGTACTGCAGGCCACCAGAGCTTTCCCTTATAGAGCGTGCGATTTTCTTTGCAATCTTTAAGTCTGTAGTTGCAAGATTTATGTTGTAGGCAATGAGAAATTCTCGTGCGCCTACTGCTGTAACTCCAGCCGTCGGGTGTACTACTCTTTCCCCAAAGTCTGGTGCCCACTCCGGCTCTTTTATCTTTTCAAAGAAGCCTTCGAATTCCCCTTTTCTGATGTTTGGAAGTTTTTTCCGCTCAGGGGTCGTTGCAGACTCTGCATAGAGATATACAGGCACGCGAAGTTCTTCTGCAATTTGTTTTCCTACCTCTTTACTTATTTTTATACAGTCTTTCATCGTAGTGTTTTTAATGGGAATAAACGGAATGACATCTACTGCACCCATTCTCGGATGTGTGCCGTGATGTTTTCGTAAGTCAATAAGGCGAACGGCGTCTCTTGCAACCTGTAGGGCACCCTTTTTGACGGTTTCTTTGTCGCCTACAAATGTAATCACGGAACGGTTGTGGTCAGGGTCTGACGAATAATCCAGAATTTTAACACCAGTAGAGCGGAGATTTTTTACGATCTCTTCAACGACTTCTTTTCTTCTGCCTTCGCTTATGTTTGGCACGCATTCTATAATTTCTTCCATTGTCCACCTCTTGGCAAAGGTATTTTAGCATTTTAAAATTGAGTTGTCAAGGTCTATACGCTGCGTATCTACATATGATGCGGCGGGAAAGCGTTTTGCCAAAATTTTGTTTTTTATTATGAAAACACTACATACAAAACAAACCGTTATAAACATTAATACTTGTCAAAACTAAGGTAAATAGTATAATATTAAAAACGGAGGTGAACGGCTTGGACTTTGGCAATGCAGTTAAGAAAGTTGAGAGTATGCTTGGGCAACTAAAACTGAGTTTTGCGATGATTGCAAACCAGAACTCCGTGGTATTTGACAACATCCAGATCGGTGATAGAACTGTCGTTGTCGTTATGCCTGAGTCTTTACACATTATCACGAAGATTAGTGACGACAAAAGTGCGCGAAGAATGAAAAGCGTTTGCCGAACTATCGCGCGTTCCTACAATGTCTCGTACAATACGAAAAGTAAAGGCAAAGTGAAGGTATTTGACTTTGGGATTGATACAAATACTGACCCTGAGTATTGGGATACTCGTTTTTTCAATGCTCTCGTTATGTTGCAGAAAAACTTCGGCAGGGAAATTTCTCCATTTGTCCTGGGCGTCGTAACGGGGGATCCAGATAAGTTCTTTATGGAGCAGTACAAGCTATGGAAGGCAATTCCTGCAGAAGAGCAGGCACAAATGTGTGAAGACATCCTTATCATCAAGGAAAAGTACTTCAGGACGACGAGGACCAGAAAAGGTATCGTTGCAAAATTGAACAAACTAAAGTTTATGTTTGCCGAGGAGAATAAAGAGCTGGAAGAAAAACAACTTTTAAGGATCGCGTTTGGTGAAGATTTCACGGGTTCTTTTGAGTTTTACTACATTGACTTTGCTGCGCTGTTTAGAGCAATAGAATTAGGTTTTATACGGTTAAAACTTACAGATTTCTTTGAAAACTTTAACAGAAAAGGGAGGAAGTAGATGAAGATTTCTTTTATTGGCACAGGTACTATGGCTACATCGATGATAAAGTGTATTCTCGGTAAGTCTTTATATAAGAAGGAAGACATTTTAGGAAGTGCTCCGCGGAAAAAACGCATTGACGAAGTAAAAGCACAATTTGGCATACAGATGACTCAGGATAATGTGGAGGCTGCGCATTTTGGGGACATCATCGTTCTTTCTATAAAGCCTCAGGTTTTTCCGAAAGTTGCCGAAGAAGTAAAAGACGCACTGAAGGACAGTCAAATAGTGCTTTCCATAATGGCAGGCGTGGATATAGACAGTTTACAAAAAAAGCTCCTCCATAAAAAGGTCATCCGCGTGATGCCCAATACGCCTGCACAAATTGGGGAAGGAATGAGCGTTTGGACGGCAACGAAAGAAGTTTCTGAGAAAGAGCGAACACACATAAAAGAGATTCTTGCCTCTATGGGTAAGGAATTATTCGTAAAAGAAGAGAATTACATTGATATGGCAACGGCATTGAGTGCAACCGGGCCCGCTTATGTATTTTTGTTTCTCGAAGCAATGATTTCGGCAGGCGTTCATCTGGGGTTTTCCCGACATACTGCACGAGAACTCGTCTATCAAACGGCACTTGGTTCTGTGTTGTTTGCGATCAACTCGTCAAAGCATACTGCAGAGCTGAGGGACATGGTTACTTCGCCAGGCGGGACTACTGCCGAAGCGTTGTACGAACTTGAGAAAGGAGGATTGCGCACGGTAATAGAAAAAGCAATATATGCGGCATACAGGCGGACGATTTACCTGAAAGAATTAAATAAAAAGAAAGATAATAAATAAATCTTTCAAAGAGGAGGGGCTTATGGGAACGGAGATTGAAGTAAAGTTTGCAGCGTCTAAAAAAACGCTGGAAAGAGTAGAAGAATTAGAAGAATTGTCCGGATGGGAAGTTGAAAAAAGAGGGGTATTGCACCTCGTAAGTCATTACTTTGATACGCCGAATTTTCATTTGCTCTACAACAACTTTGCTTATCGGTTAAGGGAAGAGGACGGAAAAAAAGTGGTAACGCTTAAGAGCAACGGCAGAGCAAAGGACGGTATCTACATAAGAGAAGAACAGAACAAGATTCTTCTTGACGGAGAGGATGTAACATCCAGAGAATTTTTGGCAGAAAACTTTCCTAAAATACTGGAAATTATAGATGGCGAGCCTTTAAGAGAAAGCTTGATAGTGGACAACGAAAGACACCTATTGCACTTTAAAAAAGACGATGCTCTTATCGAAGCTTCTCTTGATTTCCTGTACTTTATGAAGGGTAAGCGCAGAATTCCGTACAATGAATTAGAACTGGAATTAAAGGAAGGCAGCGAAGAGGCGCTCAGGGATGCCGTACAAAATTTAAGAAAGCACTTTCACCTGTCTCTATCTGGCGCATCCAAATACGAAATGGGGCTGAAAAGTTTCAACATGATCCCGTTGTTTTAACTTCATAACTAAGTTACATTAAAAAAGGCACCTCCACTTTGGGGTGCCTTTTAGTCTTTTTATAATGGGCAAAACTTTATAAAATTTCTTTGAGTTTTGCAAGTCTTTTTTCGCGGTCTCTTACGAAGCGTTCAATGCCTTCAAAGATGTGTTTTGGATCAAGGTGTGCTTCTTCAAGGACCTCGTCGAGAGTGCCGCCGCTTCTCCAGTTGTTGTCCCAGTCTGACGAGAGTGAATACTCTTTCACAACCGGGTTTGCAATCCAGTGGTGCATCAGCTTGATAGATTCGTTTGTAATAACCATTGCGTCGTTGAAGTACTTCCACGGAAGTACCTTGTTTTTGTATTCTTCACTTTCTCTTCTAAAGAGTTCGTAACTTGGAGCAGCAACGATACGGACATTAATACCCGCTTTTTTTAGTTCGTCTAATACTTTTACTACGCCCAGCGTGGAACTCGTGCCCTGGACGATTATGGTACCCATTTTTTCTTTTCCTTCTTCAAAGTCTTTCATAATGTAGGCGCCGTGTGCTGCTTCCATGTACGATGCAAGCCCGAGTGCTTCCCTATCTGGAATTTCGATTTTTGGCCTTGTGAGTACAAGTGCAATAATGGGGACATCTAACTGTAGTGCCCTTCCAAGTAGTACGGGAACTTCGTTGAACTCCCATGGTATCAGGTCTATTACTTTTCCTTCCGGGAATAAATCCCTTACTCCAGGAGAATAAATACCGAAGTGGGTTCTTGAGTCGTCTGCTGTTTCAGGACCTGAGTGTCCTTCTACCCAGATTGTTTTTCCAAGTTTTACGGGGCAATCCTGTGCCATCTGTGAATAAAGCCTCATCATTCCGTACTTCAGGTAAGCGAATGAGCCGTATGTAGAACAGGTGGAATAGAATCCGAGGAACTCCTTATACGGGTCTTTTGCAAGGTTTATTGCTTCAATGCCAACGGATATACCTGAATTTACAAATTCGGTGATTTCCTGAGGGAGCAGTACGCCGTCAGGATTTTTCTCTTTGTCGTACCATCCGTATCCAGGGAAGTCACCAAAGGCTTTTGCAAATCCTGAAATCTTTGTGGAATCCGCAAGGTCTGCGGACATTGCAATAAATAGCGGCCTTCCGTACTTCTTTGCCGTGTAGGCGTTAACCCATGCGCCCCACTTGCTGTACGCTTCTCTGTTTGCGGCCTTTGTTCCGGGTTTTGCAAAGAGTTCTTTCGGATAATTTTTGTAGTCTGTAAGTGTGCTATCGTAAACTGGATTTTCATCTGGTTTGTCGGAAATCTTTAGTGTAGGTATCTCTTCTGGTACGGAATCTCCAATTTCGACGAGTTTGTTTGTGAGGTATTCCATAAGTTCTTTGTCGTTGTAGATGACGCTCATTGCAACTTCTATGTTTGCCCTGAACTGTTCGTAAATTTCTTTTTCAGTTGCAGGTGCCGGTTTTCCAAATCCCACGAATTCAACTCCGTATTTTTCCTGGAACGGGCGTTTTGTTTCCCAGAAAATTTCAGAGTTCATTGGATGGGGTGAACCGTGGGACTTGTTGTCGTACTTTAAGTATCCTCTGCCTTTTCTCGTTTTGAACCATCCTGCATTCGGCACGAACTTTTCTATTTTATTTGGGTCGAAAAGGTCGTTAATCACACGCGAAACTTCTTTGTAGTCCGAACCTTTTTCAGTTCCCAGTACTCTCCAGCCGTGGCAGGAGAACCACTCCGTCGGCCCGCCGTAAACTGTGGATTTTAATGGATGGTCGTCAATTCCAAAGTTGTTCCAATCTATCAGGAAGAATAGGTTGTCCAACCCTAATGCCCATGCAGAGTTTAGCGTTTCGTGGAATCCGCCGGGGGTAAGCCCTGCGTCTCCTTCCATTGCAATTACCTTTACGCTGCCTGCGCCTGCGCGTTTTAGTGCTATTGCTTCTCCTGCTGCAGCTGTTGGCCCGTGCCCGGATGGCCCTGTGTTAAACTTAATGAAAAGCGTTTTGCCTGCAAATTCTGCATGCCCGGATAATCCGCCTCTTCTTCTAAAGCCTAAAAGGTCCTCCGGTAAAAGGGCAATTTCTCTTTTCAATGCAAAGCGCGGATCGTTTGTTTCTTCAAATCTTTTCTGCATTGCGCCGTTCATTACAGCAAGTGCTGCGTAAACGAGTGGGATTGTGTGGCCTGCGGAAAGAATAAATCTGTCAGAAAATCTCTTTACAGGGTTTCTGATATCCCACTTCATTGCGCCAGAAAGCATTAGCGTGATGAGCATATGCCTTTTTGAGCGGGAACCTCCTGGGTGGCCGCTTTGTCTGTAGTTAATCATTAAATCGATAAGTTGGTCGACTACATCTCCGATTTTGTCCCAGTACTGCAGTTCTTTTTCGTTTATTTCTTCCATATGCTTCTCCTTTCAGCAAATTTAGTTATATCGTAAAAATATTATTACAAGTGCGTTTTTTGTCAAGTTGTTTGTTATTTGTTAAAAAGTGTCCTATATTCTTCAACAGTGTCTGCTGCAAATTTTTTCATTCCCTCGCTTGTTTTGTAGTGCCAGATCATTTCTTTCAGTACGGTGAAAGGAATTGTTGCAATGTCTGCCCCGACTTCTGCAAGTTCTCTCACTTGCCGCGCGTTTCTTACACTTGCTGCAAGAATTTTTGTTTCAAATTCATAATTGTCAAATATATCACGGATACTTGCAACAAGGTCTACTCCGCTTACGATCCCGTCGTCACTAAGAAGTTTTTCTCCCCATTCTACTCCTTCTGCGGGATAGTAGTCGTGCTTTTCAAATCCTATTTTGGCGTTTGTGCGTAAGTAGTTGTCAATTCTTCCTGCAAAAGGGCTTACATAGTCAGCGCCTGCTTTTGCTGCAAGGAGTGCCTGCAAAGGATTCATAATAAGCGTTACATTAACAGGTATGCCGTCTTCGTGCAGTCTCCGGATTACTTTCAGCCCGTCAAAAAGGCGTGCTCCGCCCCTTTCTGTTTCGGGATTTACCGGTATCTTTATTACAACATTCGATGCAATATTGTTAAACTTATCGAATAGAATATGTGCTTCTTTGTACATTGCATCTTCTGTATTCCCAATCACTTCCAGGCTTACGGGCTTTCCTTTGCCTACGAATGTAAGAAGCTCCTTTATGTACTCTTCCATTGTAAAGGTTTTACCCTTTTCTTTGTAGTAATTTACAGCTTTTTTAATTAAAGACGGATTTGTTGTAACTCCATCCACAATACCCCATGAAAATGCTTCTTTTATTTCATCGATGTTTGCTGTGTCGATAAAGATTTTCATTTGCCCCACCTCCCTAATGGTATATGAAAATTATTGAACAATCTTCAGAAATACTGCCCTCGCTTTACGAGGGCAGCGTATTAAAAATTAAAAATCGTCTTCTTCGCCCTGGATGTAATATTTTCTTGGAAGCATTGCTAATGCTACTGCAAGTCCAAATAATCCGGTAAAAAGCCCGATAAAAAACCATCCAAAAGCGTTCCTTCCTTTTTTGCCCGCAACGACAGCTGTTGCTATTGCAAAAATCAGTAAGAAAAGAAGAATAACGAGATAAAGTCCTATGACTGTTCCAATTGCTGCAAGTCCTGTTAGTGGAACATTCCCTGATAAACCGCCCATATTCATTACATCACCCCCTTTCACACATTGTACTTAATTATACGATATTTTTGGTAAAAATAAAGTTGTAAGTGGCTTTAGTAAAAAGCAAACGGAATGTCTTGTACACCTTTTAACCTTCTTTTAATGTAAGATGTGCTATTCTAAGGTGTGTTATGTATTTATCGTTTTTGTCGTATAATTTGCTTATGAAAGATAGCAAGAAGGTGCTCATAGTTGCTAACGGAGAAGTAAATTCTGAAAAGTTTCTGAAAAGCCTATCGACGAAGTCAGACTTTATAATAGGTGTGGACGGCGGAGCAGGTGTTCTTTTTAATTACGGAATAAAAATGGATGTTGCAATCGGTGACTTTGATTCAATAGACAAGAGGGTATTTAAAAAGATTAAAAAAAATGTGAAGATTTTACAGTACCCTCGTGAAAAGGACTATTCAGATACGGAGCTTGCCGTTCAGTACGCAATAAACAGAGGGTTTGAAGATTTTACTCTTACTGGTATGAGTGGTAAACGCACAGACCATCTGCTTTTTAACCTCTCTGTTTTGTACTCTCTCCTTAAAAGAGGCAAAAAAGCCAGGATTTGTGAAGAGAATGAGGACATATATATTACAAACGGGATGCTGAGTGTGAAAGTAAATAGAGGAAACACTATTTCTATTTATCCTTTTACGATGCGCGCAAAAGTTGAGAAAACTACGGGACTTAAGTATCCTCTTTACAATAAGGTCATAACGAAGTCAAAAACGCTCACTCTGAGTAATGTTGCTTTTTTAGATAGAATTTCTGTAAATGTGTTAAAGGGCACTGTTCTTTTAATCGTGGAAAAACGGGTACCGTTTTCTTTTTAGCAGTGTAAATTGCAATGCCTTCGGTCCTTACCTTTGTAGTGAAAAATCAGTAGGAACTACAGAAAACACTTTTTACAGAGTTGTTTGCACCTGTGCAGAGTTTTTACTTCTGGATGTGTCGTAAGTAAAGTTATATTATGGAAGTGAAAGCACTTAAAGATTTATCTTTTAGCTTCTGATGTTAACGGGGAGTTGGGTGAGAAACACCTTTAGTAAAAAAGAGCATTGCCTATTAGCAACGCTCTTTTTCGTCGTGTTTTTACCTGAATGGTACTTTCGTTTATCTAATTTCTTTTATTTTATTATTTTCGTCAACGAGCAATATAACAGGTTTGAAGTTTTTTAGTTCTTCTTCGTCGTATACCGCATAGGAAGCAATGATCACGAGGTCGCCTACCTCGCCAAGTCGTGCTGCTGCACCGTTTAATCCGATAACCCCTGAATTTCTTTCTCCGTATAACACATAAGTGGACAAGCGCTTTCCGTTTGTCACATTGTATACATCAACGCGTTCGAATTCTCTGAGATTTGCTTTTTCTGCAAGTGCAAGGTCAATCGTAATACTACCTTCGTAGTTCAGGTCGCAGCGCGTAATACTGGCGCGGTGTATTTTTGACTTAAGCATTATTCTTTGCATTGAGGAATACCTCCGTGTTATCTATGAGTCGTGCCTTTCCAAAGTATGCGGCAACTGCGATAAGCACATCTCTATCTATGTAAGGCACATCTTCTAGTGTGTGGATGTCTACTATTGAAATGTAATCAATCTTCTTCAGCGTTTTTGCCGTGCTCAGCATATCTTTCATTACCTGTATGACTTTTGTGCTGTTCCTTTCGCCTTTCAGTATGAGTTCTTTTCCTTTTTCTATTGTCTGGTGAATAAGCGGTGCCTCTTTTCTTTCTTCCGGAGATAAGTACTTATTTCTCGAACTCATCGCAAGCCCGTCACTTTCCCGCACAATTGGACAGGGAACCACCTTTACATCGAGGTTTAAGTCCGACGACATTCTTTCCAGTACTCTGAACTGCTGATAATCCTTCTTCCCGAAGTATGCGTTGTCCGGTTTTACGATGTTGAACAACTTGAGTACTACAGTCGTTACGCCTCTAAAGTGAGTAGGCCTGAAGCGTCCACAGAGGTATTTGGTGAGTTTTGTTACTTCAACGAATGTTTGAAATCCTTCCGGGTACATTTCTTCTGCCGTTGGGATAAAAACCGCGTCTACGCCTTCTTTTTCTAACTTTTCGCAGTCTCCTTTTTCATCCCTTGGATAACTGTCCAGATCTTCGTTTGGCGCAAATTGCGTGGGGTTTACGAATATGCTTGCGACGACGACATCGTTTTCTTTTTTTGCACACTGCACCAGTGAAAGGTGCCCTTCATGCAAGTAGCCCATCGTAGGAACAAAACCAATTTTTTTGTTCTTCTTTTTTGCTTCGTCAGAAAATGCTTTCATTTCTGATATGCTTCTTATAATTTTCATTGTATCATCTCCGTTCCTTTAAGAAGTTTCCTTTTTCTGATGGAACACATGTTCTTCTGAAGGAAACTTTTTGTTTTCCACATCAGTAATGTATTCTTTCGTTGCGTCCAAAATTTCTTTGTACAGATTGCGGTACTTTTTAACGAATCGTGGCGTAAAAGTAGGATCCATTCCCAGCACATCGGTAATTACGAGTATCTGCCCATCACAGAACCTGCCTGCACCGATTCCTATCGTGGGCACTTCTATGCTCTCCGTAACTTCTTTTGCAATTTCCTCTGGCATGCCTTCCAGAACGATACTGAACACACCTGCCTGTTGCAGCGCAATTGCGTCGTTAACGAGCATTTTTGCTTTATCTTCTGTTTTTCCTTGTATTTTGTATCCGCCAAATACATTTATCGATTGCGGGGTTAAACCTATGTGCCCTAAAACGGGAATACCGTAAGAAACCATTTTTTCTATAAGAGGCGCAATACGCACACCGCCTTCTAACTTTACTGCTTCTGCCCCCTCTTTAAGCAGCATGCCTGCGTTTTTTAACGCATCGCTTTCCGATGTTTGATAAGAGAGGAAAGGCATATCTCCGACGAGCAAAGCATTTTTTACACCTCGTTTTACGATGCGTACATGGTACAACATTTCTTCCATTTTTACGGGGATTGTAGAATCGAGCCCCTGAAGTGTTGTTCCTACGGAATCTCCTACGAGGATGAGGTCAATACCTGCTTCGTCCAGAATCCGTGCAGTAAGATAATCGTACGCAGTAAGCGCCGTGATCATCTTTTTGTTTTTCATTTTCTTAATTTTAGGTACGGTAACTTTACCCATTTAACACCTTCCTTATCGCTTTGATTTTTTCTTTATTGAGCCCCCGTCTTTCAGCTATTTTTAGTGTAGCAAAAGCGAGGAAAATGTAAATATCCTTCAAAGTTTTGTCTTTTATTGCGTTAAGGTGCATACGGATCGTTTCTACATCTCCCCGCAAAATTGGGCCTGTGAGTGCATTATCTACCCCGTTTTTTTCTATGTTTCTCGCGACGCCTTTTACCAGAGTAAGCAGTGATTCTTTTGCATCTTCGTCTGAAAAACCAATGGAAGTTAATATTTCTTGGGAAAGCGAAAAGAGTGTGACCGTATAATTTGCGGTGAGCACGGCTGCAAGGTGGTAAAGTACTTTATCGTTCGGGTTTATTTTAATGAACCTGCCGTTTACTATGCTGACAATTTTTTTTGCTGCTTCTTCTGCTTTTTTACTGCCTTCGAAAGTAAAAATCGTACCTTTTAACGATTTTGCTGCATCCTCCGGATTTGCAAAAGACTTTAGTGGATGCAGGGAACCCACGCGTGCGTTTAGAAAGCTAATTTCTTTGGACGATAAGGCACCGCTCGTGTGTATTACGACCTGTTCTTTGCTTACGAAATCCGCAATTTGTTTTGCAACGATTTTTATGGCACTATCCGTTACGGTAAGAAGTACGACTTCGCACTGCGCTGCATCCTCTATAGAAATGCTGCGTGCCTTTGAAACAGATGCAATAAAATCTGCGCTTTCTTTATGCCTGCTTGCAAGACATACGGGAAAGTTTTTTTCTGAAAGCGCAATTGCAAGTGCACCGCCAACTCTGCCTGCACCAATTATACCAATTTCCATATTCTATTATACGGAACTGTTGGGATTGTTCAAAGGATTAGCTCTTTTACTTTTCGCCTTTTTGTGGAGCGCTTTTTCTTCCCTTAGAAGTTTATAGAAGAACAAACCTCCAACGAGCGTAGGAATGTAGAAAGAAACCATTCTGTAGAGAAATGTAAGTTGTGCAATTGCGTGCGGTGCAAGCGGTTTAAAGAATGCAGCAAATGCAGCGTCCATAATGCCAATCCCTCCGGGTGTTGCACCGATGCTCGTCGTAAACTGCATTGCAATTTGAGTAAGAATAACTTCCCTGAGAGGTGCAGATATACTGAGCGCTTTGAACGATAGAGGCGTGAGCATAAGGAAAAACGACTGTGAAACGAATGCAATAAAGAGTGTTACGGCAGCAAGTAGTTTATTCGTTGAAAAAAATAGCGTAAGCCCTTCTGAAAATTCGTCTATAGAACGCTCTAAAGATGAAGGGTTGAACTTTTCGTTTGTGATTTTCTTTGAGACGAATTCTATTACCCGTTTTATCTTTTTGGGATACTTCATAAAGAAGAATGTAAAAAATGAAAATACGAATACGAAGATTGCAAGGCTCATAAAGAATGTATTTCGCCCGCCGCTTATGAATTGATGTGGGGTAACGATGAGTATTACGGAAAAAACGAGGTATACGATAAGTGTAAGGATCATGTAGACGACGCTGATCGCTGTGGAGCGCCCTACAGATTCTGCAAACTTGGATAAAAAGTACACCTGAGTGGGAATTGCACCTGAATAAAACGGCGTGATGTTTGAGCCAAATATAGAAGCAAACATTATTTCGACGCTTTTTTGAAAGCGAATTTTTCCACCGGAAAGTTTTACGACGAGGTATAGTTTTACTCCGTTAAAAAACCATACGGCAAAAAGACACAGGATAAGAAGGAACAGATAAAATAGATTTATTCTGTGAATCAGGTTCTTAAAGTTTGTTTCTCTGAATATAAAAAATACGATAACGATGATTGTTAAAAGCACGAGAAGGGTGGATTGCGAAATCCTCTTCTCAAGGTTCTCAATGCCACCCTTCTTTTCTTCACTCATTTTACTGTGACACTATTTGTCAATTTCGTCGGAAACGTAGAACTGTTCGATGTCTCCTCCGTTCTTCTTAAGGATTTCTTCTTTTTTCTTCTTGTATTCTTTCGTCTTCTTCGCAACATCGGGGAAGTCGTGTTCAAATACAGGACGCGAAAGTTTTTCCCACTCTTTAGAAAGTTTGTCAAGGTGTTTACCAACATCTTTGTACATATTTTCCAGTGTGCCGTCCGTACCTCTTACGCCTGGCAAAGAACCAATCTTTCTGAAGTAGTCAGGATGGTCGACGAGCAAGCATACGCTGAGCAGGTTGTCGGAGTACGGCTGAAGTTTCTGGATTTCCTTAAAGAACGGAAGTTGCAGTGCTTCTTTCAGGGACATATCGTTAATGTTGCCCTGGGAAAGGTGAATAAATGCACACGGTTCAATTCCACCGTCTGCCGTAATGTGGATGTATCTTCTTCCGCCTGCAAGGCACCCGCCCGTATAAGGTCCGTCGTTCCAGAAGTCTGCAGCAAACAGAGGTTTGGTTGACCTGATTTCATGGATCCTATGGTAGGACTTAAGCCTCTGCTCTGGAGTAAGCATTAAACTGACATCAGGGTTTCTACCAATGGGAATGTACTGGAAGTACCACGCAATCTTTGCACCTTTGTCTACCATAAAGTCAACAAATTCGTCACTAAGGATTTCGTCGACATTCACGCTCGTTTCAGTTACTGAATATCCGAATGGGACACCAACTTTCTTCAGGTTGTCCATTGCCTTCATTACTCTGTCCCAAGCACCTTTACCTCTTCTCCAGTCGGTTTTCTCTTTAAACCCTTCTACACTTATGCACGGTACTGCATTACCTGCATCTGCTAACTTCTCTGCGAACTTTTCAGTAATGATGGAACCATTCGTGTAGAACATAAATGCCATGTCGTTGTGCTTTTTGAGGATGTCAAACAGGTGTGGATACAGTGTTGGCTCGCCTCCTGAAAGTACGATGAAGTAAATACCCATCTCTTTCGCTTCTGTTAAAATTCTGTCAAGTGTTTCAAAGGACATCGTTTTCGCCTGATCGTACGAGCCTGCCCAGCAACCAATACAGTTGTAGTTACACTTTTCTGTGGGGTCAATAAGCATAAACCACGGCACATTTACTTTTTCCTTCTTCGTGTATGCACGCTGTTTTGGAATTCCGATCCATGCGGCATTTACGACGAAGTTCTGGGCGAGTTTTCTTGCAACATCTGGACGCGTATCTTTAAGCAAGTTAATCAAAAGGTGGATACCTGGCCTGTCGTTTTCTGCAAGTTTTTTAATTCCGTTTATCTGTTCTTTAAATACGGGGAGGAAAGAAAACTTATTTGCAAGTGCAGCAAGTGTATCAATTGCCTTATATACATTTCTTTCAGGATCTTTCTGCAGATAATTCACAATACTATCAAGGGTCTTTGAAAGCACCAATCTTTTCGCATTTTCACCTAAACTCATCGTTAAAACCTCCTTTCAGTTTTAGTATTGTTTCCCATTATATCAATTCTTCAATTACACTCAAGACCTTGCGCTGCTCTTCCGGAGTCACGAGAGGCAGATTATCTCTAAATTTGTCCTGTAAAACTTTGAACTTCTGTAATGTGTAACTGTTCAGGTTCATTTTTTCTAAAACGCTTTCCTCTTTTTCAGAGAGTGTAAACATTAACTCTGTAAGGAAAGACAGAAGCACCGACGGCTGCATTTTTGACGCCATCAAACCGTTAAGGTTCACGAAGTTGTCGATGTCAATTTTGAATACTTTGGCAAACATTATGAATAAGGAAGCAGTGTATAGTACGACTGAAAGCGGGTGTTTTTCTTTTTCTACTTTCCTTGAGATAATAGAAATTGACTTGGAGATTCCCATTTTTTCGTACTTTTCGATCTTGTCCTTGATCCAGCTCGAGATAAGTTCAAGAGAAGCCTTCCTGTCCTTTGCGCCAACGCGCACCATTGAAGCATCTTTTGGTATGTAGTGCACTTCAGAACGACCTGGTCCTGGTCTTAGCCGATATTCCACCTTAAGGAACCCTTTTTTCAGTAGTTCCTGAATGATGTCGTAGGCAGTCCACTTGCTTACATCCATTTTTTCAGCAACATCTTTATACGATACGGGTTTGCCTGTTTCGTTGTATAGCTCAACGAGTACTTCGAGGAATTCCCTCTGCCTTCGCGTAAGTTTTGTGTATAACTGCCTCCTCGTGTATAGCCTTGCCATATAAATCCCTCCTTCCGCTCAAAAATTCCTAAATTTAGTTTAATTATATCCCAAAAAACTAAAATGTCAAGGCGTAAGAAGTATTGCAATGTATAGGTGTTATGTGAAAATTGTTGAGATATAAAATTGGGCGTTCATTTAAAATTTTTAAGTGAGTTGTATAAGAATGTATATAAAAACTTTTGACATTATGAACTTCTCTGCCTGCACAGTTTGCAATAATGTAAAATTGCTATAAAATTTATCAAGGAGGTGCGCAATGGATGTAAAGGGAGCGATAGAATCTGTAAGAGGCACGAAAGAGGGAAAGTTAATTGTAGTTAAAGACGGAAGGAACACCTTTAGAGTAATTGCAGACAAAGAATACGATTTTCGGCCAGGAATAGGTGTTTCGTTTATTAATGTAAAAGAAGAAAAACACTTTCTTGGGACGACTTACAAAGTGACTCCGGAAAGCATAGTTTCTACTTATACGAATGTCCCCGTACTTTACGAAGACCTACGGTATGCGCACTTTTGTGAGTATGCGCTTATTTTCTCATTTTTCGATGTGCGCAAAGAACGCAAAGAAAACAAAGAAGTTATGTTTTACAACGGTGCGAAGGGCAAATTTCAGGGAAATAGAATCGCGGAGTTTGCAAACAGATATCCAAAGGAATTGCGAGGCAAGTTTTCGTATAGGCCTGTAATGTTCTCTGAAAAGTCCGGCGTACTTTTGAGAAGCATTTTACACTTTGGCAAGTTTCCCGTGGTTTTTGACGGAGACGAAACGAAAGGCGTACTCGTTGCTTTGGAGGAAAATAAAAATAAGTTCGTTACTCTTGACGAAGCGAGTGGAAAGATGAAGGAGCACTCAGTTACGCCAAAGGCCATATCGGAAGTAATGTCGCGTAAAAATGCTTTTGCCAGGAAACTTTTCTCTCCCGATCTGAAGGAATTCTGGCAAAAGGATATCGAAAACGATTGTTACTTTGAGTGTCCTTTAAAGGAATTTTGCAGAAAGGTGCACAGAGACGGCAAGAAAAGAGAGGAATTTGAACGCTACTTTGTAGATGCCGCTAAGGATGCTTTGAAGTATCGCTCTCTCCTGCTTAAAACAATAAAGAACGGTGAAAACCCGTTGAGATTGTCCACCCGCGTAGTACTGAAAGAAAAAGCTGACGAACCCGATAAAAGTGTTTATAAACTCGGTATTTTAAGTAACGAAGCAGCAATTAAAAGTGGAGAAGACTTCCTCGTAAGCGAGAAACCTCCTCTTGAGCGAAGAGTATTTGCAAAAAGTAAGAGTGTAAGTTTTAGAGAGATTATAGCAGAAAGCGCAGAGGGAATTCTTTCTCCGGAGAAAGTATCTCCTCTCCCACAGGCAGGCACGCACTTATATAAAGGATTATTCCAATACCTTTATTCAAATGTTTTCTCGGATGAATCAATAAGAGGTGCGCAGGTCAAAGTAAGTGAAGATAAACACTTTACTGACGATAAGGAACAGAACGAGGCAATAAATAAATTGTTGGGATTTTCTACCGCGTTTTGCTTGAAAGGCGAATATGGCACAGGAAAAAAGTTCGTTCTAAGGAAAGCATTCCAAGAGCTTTTGCAGAGGGGCAACACGGTTAGTATCGCAGCGGAGTCGAGGAAGGAAGAAGCAGAGCAATTTTTCAGGGAAACACTTTCTCCGTGGTTTGAGAAAGGTAAAATTTCTGTTTATTCTGTAAACGACCCGGCACTTTACGGCAGAAAAGGACTATTTGACTATGTGGCATTCTTATCCAACGGAACGGCAGACGAGAAGGCGGTAAAGTCTGTTATGGGGCTCTCAAAAAACTTTATTCTCTCTTCTCCAGGTGATTGCGAATTCCTTGAAAATCTACTGCCGAAATCTTCAAAGACCGTATTAAAAACAGAACATCGTTTTGGCGCTCACATTCTACACTTCCTTCAGCCCGTTTTATCTGACAAACTTTTCCAGAGTGACGATAAAGAATTTAAAGTATTGAATAAAGAAAACATCTCGCCGCAGTTTATAGAAGTAGTAAATCCTGAAAAGTATGTGCAGGAAATTTATGTGAAGGGGTATCATAGAGGTGTTAACAATCAGTGGAATGTAGAGGAAGCCTCGTTTATAGTAGAGGCAGTAAAAGAATTTGTAAAAGCAGGTATTGAGCGCAGAAATATTGGGGTGATCGTTCCGTATGAACGGCAGAAAGCATTGCTCGACAGTCTGTTCCTGGATTCAAAAATACCTGACATTCTCGTATCTGAACCTCAGAGTGCAGTGGAAAAAGATGTAATATTTATTTCTTTTACAAATACGAAAAAAGTAGGCGGTGACTTCGTAGACGATGCCATGCTGAAGTCTGCGCTTACACGGGCGCGGTGCAAACTGCTGCTCGTTGGGCAGAAAGGTATATACAAAAGCTCGAAAGTGCTTTCAAATCTTCTGTAAGTAGAAATGGGCACAGCTGAATACGATAGTAAAAAAGTTGTTTTTATTCCGGTAGAGAAAGTTTTGCCTTCACCGTTTCAACCGCGTATGCACTTTGACGAGAAGTCTATTCTTGACCTTGCAACTTCTATTGAACACCTTGGCGTAATTCAGCCTATCGTCGTGCGAAAGAAAAGTGACTTCTTTGAACTCATTGCAGGAGAAAGACGGCTTGAAGCAGTAAAGTTTTTGAAGTGGGAAAAAATACCTGCGATCGTAAAAAATGTTTCTGACATAGACGCTTTCCGTATGGCGGTTTCAGAAAACCTGAAGAGGGAAGATCTTAATCCGCTTGAGGTTGCAGGTGCAATTAAAAGTATGAAAGAGCGTTTTCACCTGACCGACAAACAGGTTGCAGAAATGCTTGGAATGAGCAGGCCGCAGGTGACGAATTATCTTAGAATATTAAAACTTCCGGAAAAAATTAAAAGTGCTTTGCGCAACGGTGAAATTTCCTTTGGGCACGCGCGGAGTTTACTTTCAGTAAGTGAAAGCGACGCAATTAAACTCTATAGAAAAATAGTAAAGTCCCGTCTTTCCGTGCGCGACACGGAAAAACTCGCAAGGAAACTCTCTCAAAAAGAAAGTCTTATTACAAAAACAGAGGAACTTTTAACAAAGGCACTTGGGACGAAAGTGAAAATCGTCGGAGGAAAAGATAGAGGTGAACTCCGTATTTCTTACTTTTCTGAAGACGAACTTGCCGAGATCGTAAAAAAACTTGCAAAGGATTAATTCAATAGTTTTTAACGGTCACTTTTTTTCTGAAAAAATTCGTTGCAGGAATAACTGCAAGCGGTATAATATCCGCGGAGGTAAATGGTGAAAATAGGTTTTATTGCGAATCCGGAATCTGGCAAAGACATACGAAGGATTGTTTCGGATGCGTTTACTTTTAACAACTTTGAGAAACTTAACATTATAAAGAGAATCGTCCGCATTGCACTTTCTAACGAGAGCACGGAATTTGTTTTTATGCCGGAACTCTTTGGCTTTGGTCAATATACGAAGGAAGAGTTTGGCAATAGAATAAAAGTCCTTGACTTTTCACCTTCAGGTGAAAGCGACACGGAAAGGGCTGCTGCGCTTATGGCAGAGAGTGGCGTGTGCTGCATCGTTACGCTTGGAGGCGACGGGACGAACAGGCTCGTCGCAAAGAAAGCAGGAAGCGTCCCACTTATACCCGTTGCAACGGGTACGAACAACGCATTTCCGTTTACGACAGACGGTTCTGCAGTTGGTATGGTGCTCTACGCAATTTCAAAAATTGGAATAAAGCCGTCTGAACTAAAAAGGCAAAAACGCATTGAAATTTTCAGAGGCGACGAACTGATAGACATCGCTCTGGTGGATGTTGCAGTTACTGCAGAAGAATTCGTTGGTTCGAAGGCAATTTTTGATGTTGACAAATTAAGGGAATTGTTTGTTACTTTTTCCCGGTGGGACAAAACAGGGCTTTCCTCGATATTTGCATTTTCAATGCCTGTTGGGCGTGATGTACCAATAGGTGGCCACTGCGTATTTGACGGGAACGGGCGTGCTGTGAGTGCTCCCATTCTTCCTGGAAGACTCGTTCAGTTAAGAGTTCGTTCTCTGGAAAAAATTCCCGTTGACACTCCGTACAGGATTAAGTATGTACCTTCGATTATTGCAGCGGACGGAGAGCGTATCGTAAAAGTGGATGGTGATAACTTTTCCGTTCGGGTCACGCAAAACGGGCCTTATGTAATTTCTGCAGAAAGCGTACTGGAGCGGGCCTGTAAAGAAAAAGTCTTTCTGGTATAATAACGATTGGAGGTGATGTGATGAAAAAGGCTCTCCTTATCGTCGATATGCTGAACGACTTCGTCGATAAAAAAGGCGCTTTAAAGGTGGATGATGCAGAAGAGATCGTGCCCTACATAAAAGGTTTTAAAGTGGCATTTAAACGGGAAGGCGGGAAAGTTTTCTACCTCTGCGATTCCCACAAAGAAAACGACCCCGAATTTGACCTGTGGCCGCGGCACTGCGTGGAGGGCTCGTGGGGTGCGGAAGTCGTTCCTGCACTGAAACCTGACCCTGACGACACCGTGATTAAAAAGACTACATACTCTGGTTTTTACGGCACAGACCTCGACGAAAAGCTCAAAGCAATGGGGATAGACACGCTTTACATTACAGGCGTTGCAATGAACATATGTGTGCACTATACGGCTGCAGATGCAAGGATGCGTGGTTATAATGTGATCGTTCCGCTGATGGGTGTAAAAGGACTTACCAAAGAAGACGAGGATTACATGAAAAAGCAGTTTGTAAGTGTACTAAAAGTAAAACTCATATAAAGGGGGAAAGATGAAAACAAAAGAAGAGATGTTGAAACTTATCAGGGAGTCTGGTAAAAAAGGAATGACATTAACCGAGCTTTCCGGAACGAGAAAACGAAGTAGCGCGGAATACAAACTTACAAAACAATTTCTTGCAGACCTTGAATCTCAGCACCTTATAGTGAAGTCTGGCAGTAGGTACTATCTTGCAGGCGTAAGGGGTAAAAAGGCGCCAAAGAAAAAAGTAAACTACATCACAAAAGAGGAATTTGAAGAAGTCTTGAGGGAAGTATACAAAGACCTTTCTGCTTTGAAAAACGAGATTGACCGTGTTTACGAATATGTGGACGAAGTGTTCCTTGTAACGCGTAAAAAAAGTACAGGAGAAACAAAAGGTGCAAAGGACTTTCCCGATGAGGAAGAAATGCGTATTGCGTACGACAACATCAACGAGCGCGAAAATGCTGGCGATTCTGTTTCTATTGCAGAGTTTAAAAGAGAGTTAGAAAAAATGGGTTTCCGTTTTACAGACGAAGAGATGAATAAAAAATTGCTCGAAATGGATAAAAATGAGGTTATCTATCTGCAGGAGGCGAATAATCCCGAAACGCTTGAGGAGAGTGAGCGAAAGAGAGGCATAAACGATAAGGAAAGAGGTTTCCTCTTTTACATTACATGGATAAAAAGACTTTAGCGGAGAAGTTTAAAGCCCTTTCACCGTACAAAAACAGTATAATAAGGACTCCGTGGGACAGCGAAGTCGTTGATGTAAAGACGATCCACAGGAGGGCGTTTGAAAAGCTCACTGATGCACTGGATACGGTAAAGTCAAGTAGGGCATCGCTTATTTTTGTGCTTCAGGGTGAGCCAGGCTCTGGAAAGTCACACTTTTTGTGGCGCGTTGCACGCAGCGCTGAAAGTAAAAAATTTCTTTTCGTAAACATAGTGCCCTATACATACATAAAGCGAATTACATTTTACACGATACTTGAAAGTGCAGTGGAAAGCCTTGAGAAGAAACATCCGAATTTGCGCTCGCGCCCGATCGACCACCTTATTGGTTATGCTTTGCAGGAGGGTGCACGGCTGATAAATACGAAGGCACTGCGCGATGCTACTGCAGCTTCCATCGTTGGAATGATCAGGGACAACAAAAGAATGCCGTTCGTCGCAAAAAGTCTTTTTAACAGTATACCTGAGAACAAAAAAGGGCTTATTCTTAATGTAATGGCACGCAAACTGTCCGCGCGTTATGTGGAATATCCCCGTTACTTTTTTACTCTTTTGCTTGCTCTTGAAGATAAAGAGAAAGCGCCTCTTGCACTTGAACTGATGAAAGGCGAAACGCTTGGCAAAAAAGAACTACAGAAGATAGGGCTTGACGAACGCTTTGCACTTGGCGAGAGAGGAGCATTTAATGTATTGTGTTCGTTGATAAAGTTTTCTCCGTTTCCGTTTATTATTTCAGTAGATCAGGTAGAGACGCTGGACAGGCATCTGGATTCAGCAGGTATAGAGAGGTTTTTTGAAAACATACTTAGCATATACAACAATACGAATAACTCGTTGTTTCTTCTTTCTGTGCAGACACAAACATTTAAAAAGTGGACGAAGTTTCTGGCAAAAGACATTTTGGACAGGCTTTCAGAGAGAACGACGATTTTGCCGCTCAACCTTGAACAGGCAAAGGAAATCGTAAAAGCGCGCAACAGGTACTACTTTAGTAAAATCGGCACTGTGCCTGACGATCCTTGCTTTCCTTTTACTGAAAGCCAGATAGAAACCCTTTACAGAAAAGGCAATAAAAATCCGAGAAAACTTATCAAAGCGCTGGACTACCTGCTGGAAAGCGGTGAGCTTACGGAACAGAAAGATACTGTCCAGGGTAGTTTTAAAAATTACATTCGGAATGTAGAATACAGCGACAGTGAATTTAGGAAAGAATTTACGGATTTACTTGCAAAAATCGTAGAAGGAAACGATGTTCTGAAGGAAACTCCTACATACGCAATTCTGAAACTCGGAAAAACAGGATTTGCAGTAAATAATTCGAAGCATTCTTTGTACAGTTGTGTCAGCCACCTGTCGCGATTTATCAGAAAGCGCACGATTAGATTTGCACTGCTTCTAAGAAGCGACAGCTTACCGGTGCGTGCTACTGCGAAGAAAACGAATGAACTACTCAGAAAGCACAAAATAAAAGTCGTTTACTATTCTACACAGGTAGGCGAAGTCCTTATTACGGTTTCGAAGATGCTGAGAGATGCAGAATCTGGAGATCTGGACATAGAATTGAAAGAAGTGGAGCGCTTTGCCAGGGGAAAAATTGAGGAAGCGCTTCCAGAGGTTGCGCGGGCAGTTTTCGCAGGTATCAGTGAAGTGCCTACAAAAGTAAGTGTAGGGAATAGAAAACCTGTTCACGCTAAAAAGAGGAATAATCCCAGGAAAAACGACCTGAATGCGGTCGAAAAGCAGATAGAAAAAATTCTTGAAACGCGCAAAATTATTTCTTACGACAAACTTTTAAGTCTTTTAAAGAAAAATGCAAAGGAAGTTGACGCTGCGCTTTTTAACCTTGCGAGCCGTAATAAAGTAAGAATTATTGATAGAAAGTATGGAGAAAAGTGGGTCTTTAGCGGATTGTGACTTTTCGGTAAGTGATGTCGTTACTGCTTTTAAGTGTCCGTTGCAGTTCTACTTTTCGAGGAAAGGAATAGTTGCCCACTTTTACTACGGTGGAAAAAGTGTGGGAAGTTTTGTCCACAAAGTGCTTTCTGAATTTGCAAACTTGCTCGTTACCCATACACTGTTCGAGAGTGAAAACGAGTTGAATGTCGTTGAAAATACACTCTACAGAAGTTTTTACAATGTGGCAATTAAGAGTAAAAGTTACAGAACGAACCTGGAAGATGCCTGGCAGTACATTAAGTCAATAGGAGCGTACTTTGAAGGTATTACGGTAGGGAAAAGCACTTCTGAAATTCGAGACATGTTTATCCTTTCTGAGCGTTCGTTCTCGGTAAATTTTTTCGGCACGCAAATATGTGGCCGCTTTGACCTGTTGTTGCGTGATGAGAGAAAAATTAGGATTGTAGATTACAAAACGCGCGACAGAGATCCTGAAGTAGATGCCGTGCAAATTGCGCTATACAAGTATGCCGTGAAGCAAATTACTGGTGTAGATGCAGAGCCAGTGCTTCTTTACATTCTGGACGGTGAGTTAAAAGAAGAAGTGTTTACAGAAGAAGAATATTCACTCGTTATCTCTGGCATTCGAAAACAGATTAAAGACATGAAAGATTTTCTTTCGGGTAGGAAAGTCCCGGAACGGACAGTCGACCGCACTCTTTGCAATCACTGTTCTTTGAGGACGAGTTGCAAGGTACTGCGAAAGAAGTTTTTTGGTCTATAACGGTGCATCTAAAATTTTTATAACTTTAACTATTCTGTAAGTGTTTTACATTTCACCTGGGCCGTTGCTGCATTTTGCCGTTCATTGTGTGAATTGCTTATAAGTTTTAAGAGGAGTGAACTGTGCTTACTGACTGTTTTGACTGTGCAATAGTAAGGTCGGTAACTGAAAAAGGTACAGGAAACTCTGCATTGAATGAAAATTACTATCATTATATTTTATAGGTTTAAAATAGCGAATTTTTGTTCGAAAAAGTGGGAAATCGGGTCGTTAAAGAATGCAGATAAATAAAGGGTTTCTAAAAATTATAACTTATGGAATTATATTTAGTTTTGGACGATACTAAAGAAACACTGATAAATACAGGCTTTGTTGCCTTCTAAA
>WFZA01000023.1 GCA_015489815.1 Caldisericales bacterium
TTAAATTTAGCTTTGTGCATTATTATCTTAACATTAATAGGCATAAATGCTTTATCAGGAATTACAGATACAATCCTTGAGCCAATAAGGCCTTTATCAGGAGACATTATAACTATTTCAAAGTGTCGAGGTATAAAGATGTAGTGGTATATCGGTTTTCCTTTCTGGTCAAATCCTCCAAATTCCATACTAACCCACTTTGCAGCAACAATCTTTTTTACATTGGGAGAAAATGACGATATCCTCGTTTTCTGTCCTTTTGCTATTTTGCCGTCCAGATCTCTTACTATTAAGCATTCAGGAGTAATACTCTGTTTTCCATCTGGAGAGAGTGCAGTGATGTGTATGTTTACTGTAGAATATGCTTTATTCATTGCAAGTGCTGTATTAAAAGTTAAGTTACTGGCATATCTTCTTATCGGACTGATTATTCCTATGAGAAGTACGAGCACCAGCACGAATGTCGTTGCATACTTTACGAGTGTTTCGTTATTTACTTTTTTCACGCTTACCTCCCAATCAATTTTATTTCGTCCAAGAAACTTTGCAAATTTACTTTTACTACTCTTTCTACTAAAGCCTGCTATGTGTGCTACTTCCCCTGCACATTGGCGCGCTTTAAGAGAACCTTTAATCTTTCCTGTAGTTTTCTCTCTTGCTTGTGTAGGCGTAACTTTTCAAAAAGTGTTCTCTCTTTTCCATTAAATTTTTTCTCTCCTATATAATAGACGGAAAACTCACGAAAAAGTTCCGCGATTTTGAAAGAATTTTAAAAAAGTTTTATGAGGCAGGAGAAAATCTCGCTGGAGCGAGGGTTTATAAGGAAAGTGGTTAGGGCAGAGACTCTTCGCTACGCTTAGAGTGACGAGAAAAAGGTCGTCCTCGAATGAGTGTTCTCCCCTCCCCCGTCGTCCTGAGCCGTCTTTGCGAAGGACCTCATAAGCAATTGGTGTGCTATTTGATGTTTTTAATGTTAACAAAAAGCAAGATTGTTAAGGCAGAGATTCTTCGCTACGCTCAGTATAACTCACCTTGAAAAAAATTGTTTGTTAAAGCAGATATACTTCAGTCGCTACGCTTAGAGTGACAATCCCTGAAAAGCATTCGTAATCAAGGCAAAGATACTTCAGTAGCTGCGATCTTTAAGAAAGCACGCGAGGTTTACCTGTGTTTGCGAATTACATAGAGCTTTCCATTCTGTAAGATGTAAATGTCGTGTGAAACAGGACTTTGCTTTACATCGTCAACTACAGTTTTTGAGCTATCGCCTAACTCTATTTTGCTCCAGGTCTTGCCGCAATCGGTAGATCTAAACAGACCATTGTACGCTCCTGCATATATCGTATTTGTGTTATCCAGATCTACTACAATTGCATTTACTAAATAAAGTGGAAGGACTTTTTTCCAGGAAGAGCCGCCGTCAGTTGACTTGAAGATACCTGTTTCTGTTTTTGAGGTTATTGGCGCCCCTGGCCCTCCGCTGGTAATGGATGCTCCTGCAAATAACATATTTTCATTGTCTGGGTTATCTGCAAAAGCCGTAACGAGATGGTAGTTTAAACCTCTGTCAATTTCTTTCCATGTTTTTCCGTAATCCAGAGATTTTAGGAATATATTACCCATTTTCATTTCAGGTTTTGGATGCATTAGTTGTGCACTAACATAAACGACATTGTCTTTATTATTTGCAGGAAATATATTCCATTGATATACATCCTTGTTCAAACCGACATTATTAAAGTGTCCTCCTTCGTCATACGATACGAATAAGCCTTTATCCGCAATCACATACAGAATGCCACCTGCTGAAAACTTCACATCTCTAACACCGTTAAGTGTAGTTTTTATCCATCTTTTTCCGTAATCGTTGGACTTAAACAAGCCAGAGTTTCCACCAACAAAAACAACCTCAGGGTGTTTTGGGCTTACGGCAACAACTGAACCGTTTACACTTAACTTCTTAAAATTCTTCCCACCATCGGTTGATTTGTATATTTCTCCTTTGTAAAATTCACCACTTCCGCTGGGGTGAAAAAGGTATAATACATTAGCATTGTTTGGATCCAGGTAAACACGCTCAGAATCGATCGGATTCAGGTAAACATACTCAAAATTACGCGCAGAATCTTCGTAAAGCGAAACTGGGCGAGATTCCTTCGAGCTGCTCTCTTTCGGGCTTTTCTCTATGTGCTTAAAAACGCTTCGTAAAGCAAGCGCTCCGAAAATCAAAATGACTAAAACTACGATAACAGAAATATACTTTTTCTTCATCTAATTTCTCCTTTCATATATAAGGTTAGCAGGTGGTTTACATACTTACCTGCGTTTATATTTACTAATGTATATTAGGGTTTTGGACAGTATAATACTCCCAGTCAGAATGATAATAGTAAATGTGTTCTTTTCTATCGGTTGTGTGCGCACTGAATCTCCTGGTATGTGTGTCATTTAATACGATTACCATTGTATGATAGTTTGGTATAACTATTACATTGCCAGCATTTGTCCAATAGTAGTTTTCGTAGTTGTCTGTTGAACGTTTATACCAATATCCATTATCAATCATATAGTTTTTAAGCGATGAGACGTATACCCAGGGGCAGTAATTATAAGAATTAATGGGTTCAGAGTTATCATACCACCAATGACTCTTGTCATGGATTGAGTCCATAGGTATTCCACCTGCATAGAGCGCCTGGGAAACGTAATCCGCACAATCAGAGGCAAAATAAACAGAGAGTTTGTATTGATTGTTATTCCAATAGTTAGTATTCTTACCGCCAGATTGGCACTCGGAAGTATATCTATTTGCATAATCCCGTGCAGCGATCCTATTATAAGGATAAGAGGAGTCAGTATCGTTTTTTAACAGCGGATTGTGTTTTACGGCCATATTCATTTCATCTTTTACGGCTTCTTCACCAAGTTTTTCTTCTTTCTCAGGTGATTCAAATATGGACGGAGGAACAGGATAAAAGGCGTCACCAGGGCCACTTTCGGAGGGCTCTTCAATATACAATCGGACGGTGCTCTTTTCGATCCCGTTGTTAGTTATCTTTGCAACTATTTTATATGTTGCATTAGCAGTAGGTTCTGGTTTGCCGATATAATCCTTTAGCTCTAAATCCCAATCATCTATCAACTTGTTTGCTGCTTCAATCTGTGCTTTTGTAGCAGTTGCCTTTTTGGAGTTAAAGTAATTTAGCATCCCTTTCATAAAAGGAAGGTCTTTCACACTTTCAGCTTTTAGTGTTAAGTCGATTTTTGTATTAAATACTTCACTTGCAACTCCATTTTTAATCGTAACCTTGCCTTCCGGCACTATAGATACGCCAATATTTTTGTAATACCGCGCGTAGTTTGTGACAATCCAGTTTTGCAAGGCATCTGACAATTCTTGAGAGATTGCTTTTGTATCGTATGTTTTTGCATTGGCAAGATTTCTAACAGAAAAACCAGCCACAATTGCCAAAATAACGCCTACGATTAATAAAACCTTATAAAGCTTTTTCATAATTTTTCTCCTTTCGAATTTTAGTTTCTTTTAAAGACTTTGCAAACGAGTTTATGTTTCGGTGTAATTTTTGCACTTTGTTTGCAAAGCACTTATTGGGGTGCAGGTTCTGGTGCGGAGATTAACAGGTTCAAAAAGTGGTTCTGGAGAATTTACAAAGGCAATTTGCATTGAGGCTTTCAACGAGCACGCCTATTTTTATGAATAACCTCTCTGTACTTTACCTTTGCTCAGCATTTTGTTTTTATGCTACCTACATTCATATTACACCACCGCCTTGTAAAAAGCGCTTTTGTAATCTGTGAAATCAGCCTCTGCTTTTCTTTTCCACTTCTCAAATTTCTCTTTCATATTTCTCCTCTCACTTATATAGATGAAATTTCTCCAAAAATGTTTCACAATTTTCCACTTTCTTTACTCAAATCTTTCGTTAAATTTTTGCACCTCTATACAATAGACGGAAA
>WFZA01000024.1 GCA_015489815.1 Caldisericales bacterium
AAGGGGGTAAAGAAATGGAGTCTAATAAGGAAGAAGTATCTGCCCTTGTAAAACAGTACAAAGAATTGCTTAAAAAAGTACTGGGAGAAGACCTTGAACAATTTACTAACGAAGAAGGAAAAATCGTTTTTGGTGGCAAGCGCTGGGTGATGCTTGACGTCTCCATATTTCCTGCACTGCTTGTAAAAACGACGAGCGAAATCGTCGGGCCTATGGCAGATCAGTTCATTCACTGGTTTGGCTATAAGTATGGAGAGGAAGTGGTGCACAGATACGAAAAATTGGGCGTCCCTAAAGAGCAAATTTTGCCTATAGTACTTGCGTTTGCTGCAGTTGTTGCCGGCTGGTCTGTCGATAAAATTGAAGAAATCGATTATGAAAAACCTTATATGCGGGTAAAGGTATACAACGATTTTGAAACTGAAAGTGCCAACTCGATTGGGACAGACAGCAGTTTAAAGTTCAGCAGTGGCGTATTCGCAGGTATTTTCGATACGATTACAGGAAAGAAAACCAAAATCAATATTACAAGAAACGCGGACGGTTCTATTACTGCAGAATTCACTAGGCGCGACAAAACTGCAAACGCTATAACCTAAAACTACGGAAAGCTACGGGAGTTTTATCTTCGCTTCGTCACTGTACCCTTGCGATTCCCAGAAACCCTTATAGTCGTAGTTGATAACTTCTATACGGGTAATCCACTTAACCCATTTATACCCGTAATACCCGGGATAAACGAGCCTTAACGGGAAACCGTGTTTTGCGGGCAATATCTCTCCGTTCATCTCTGTTGCAAGTATGACGTTCTCTTTCATCGCATTTTTTAACGGGATAGACGAAGAATACCCGTCTGCTGCGTAAAAAACGACTTCTGTTGCGCCGTCCTTCGGTTTTGCCATTTTTAAGATTTCGCTTAACGGCACTCCGCTCCATACTGCTTTGTCGCTTATCAGCGAAATACAGGTAAGAGTTTCCGTTTCTTCTTTTTGCTGCATATTAATAATGCTGTTGTATGAGAGGTTAAGCGGGGTTTCTACAAGTCCGCTCACCTGCAGGCGGTACTTTGTAATGTCGATTTTTGGTATGCCTTTTATGCTGACCGAGAAGAATTCGCTGTTTTTCGTAATTTTGTCTGCATTCTTCAGCGATATCTCGAGCTGTTTCTCAAACAGGCTCTTTGCAGTGGTGGATTTTTTCATACTACTATCCATAGAAGATGCGGGCAATGCCGTTAGTTTCATAACAGCTGCAAGTGAAATTATTGCAACAATAGCGTAAATAATACTTATCTCAAAATTTTTATTCATTTTTCGCCTCCATATATTTTTAATCATTATAATAATATTTTCAGAAAAAGCAAATGTCCTTTGTCATTTTGATATTTGCAAGATTTTCTGTATAATAAAAACGATCATAAAAAAGAAAGGAGGAAAAGATGGAAGAAATTACCGGCTTTGACCAAAAAGATGTTGACGAAAATAAAGTTCTTGCTGCAATCAGTTATCTTGGTATCCTTGTGCTTATTCCATTGCTTGTAAAAAAAGACAGCAGGTTTGTTAGAGAACACGCAAAACAGGGATTGGCTTTGTTTATTGCGGAAATTATACTCTGGCTTGTGGATCTTATTTTTGGATGGATTCCTGTTTTAGGCTTTATTATTACAGTCCTTGTATGGATTACTCTGGTTGTAATAGGAATTGTTTCCTTGATCGGGTTAATCTACGCGCTGATGGGTAAATTCTGGAAGATTCCCTTTATTTACGATTGGGCACAAAATCTTAAGATCTAATTTAAATGTCAGCCCCCAAAAAGGGGGCTTTATTTTTCCCGTAAATCTTTTAAAATCTTTCTATGAAAAAAGCTCAAAAGGCGTATTTTTTAATTACACTTGTTATACTTTTCTGGTCTACTGTTGCAACGGCGTTCAAAATTGGGCTGCGTTATCTAAGTGTTGCAAACCTCCTTTTTGTTGTATCGCTGACCTCACTTGTGCTGCTTTTTTCCGTGCTAATTTTTACAAATGGCGTTGTCCTATTAAAAAACTTGCGTTTTCACAACTTTATTTACTTTGCACTTTTATCGCTTCTTAACCCGTTGCTTTATTACCTTGTTTTGTTTAAGGCGTATGCACTGCTTCCTGCACAGGTAGCGCAGCCCCTTAATTATACCTGGCCGATCGTCCTTTCGATTTTTTCGGTAGTTTTTCTTAAAGAAAAGGTTTCTATTTTTCAGATGCTTGCAATTTTACTGAGCTTTATCGGTGCTTCAATTATCGTAGCTGAAGGGTACTCTGGCGTATTTTCCCATATAAGCGTTTTCGGGGTGTTACTTGCACTTCTCAGCGCATTCATCTGGGCAGCGTTCTGGATATTAAATGTGAAAAATAAACTCCCTGCCGTTCTGAAGTTATTTTTGAATTTTTTGTTCGGTACTATTTACGTCGGCGTTTTTCTTTTGCTTACTGGAGGTTTTCAAATTTCCCCTGAAGGGATTCCGCCTGCAATTTTCGTGGGCGTATTTGAAATGGGTATTACCTATTTGCTGTTTCTCAAGGCAATTTCTCTGTATAACACGGCCGTGCTGAGTAATCTCGTTTACCTTTCACCGTTTGTTTCGCTTTTATTTATTCACTTATTTTTAGGGGAAACGATCGCACTTCAAACGATTGTCGGACTTTTTCTTATCGTTCTGGGAATAGTTCTTAACGGCATGTTTGTAAAACAGGTTAAGGAATGAGAAATATGCCGATTATACCCATTGCAATAAGAAACAAAAATGCATTTGGCTTAAATTTGATAAATACGGCAAATGCAGCAGCTGCCAAGACAAACGGAATTGCGCCGACAAATGCGCCTTTAATGATTAAGTAAATTGCTCCAATAAGCAGCACCACGATTACTGGTTTTACGCCTTTTATAAATGCTTTGTAAATTCTGCTGTCTGCAAATTTTTTGAACACAGCCGCTATCAAAAGGATCACGATGAACGAAGGCGATGCGACGCCTGTCGTTGCAACGAGCGAGCCTCCAAATCCCCGCATTGAATATCCGATAAATGTCGCCATATTTATTGAAATTGGGCCGGGCGTAACCTGTGAAACGGATACGAAGTAAAGAAAGTTTTTCATGTCAATCCAGTGCAGGTTCGTCACTAATTCATGTTTCAGAATTGGAAGCATTGCCTGGCCGCCCCCGAATGTTACCGCGCCAATTTTGAAGAATTCAAGGTAAATTTTTATAAAGCTAACCATTTTGCTCCTTTTTGATAAACCCATAGTAAATAATGCCTATCGCACCGCCAATAAGAATTGCGTAAATTGGGTTTATGTGTAGTAAAAAAACTTCCGCGAGGGATAGAAGAAACACTATCCAGAAAAACAGGTCAATTTTCGTTCTTTTCCATAAATCTACCGTTATATAGGAAATTTCTGCAACCACGCCTGTCAGTATGCCAAGGAAAAATTTGTGCACATACGGGTTTTTTATAAAAGACTTAAAGTAAAGGGAAATTGCAATAATAATGATAATTGAAGGGAGCATCACTCCGGTCGTTGCAAATGCAGAGCCGA
>WFZA01000025.1 GCA_015489815.1 Caldisericales bacterium
CTGCCAGGGCCAAATACATCAAGTGCCTTTCCGTCCCTGAAGAATACGGCACTCTGCGTTTCGCGCACTATGAGCTGGGCACCCATTTTTATGTCGGTAGAGCCCGACTCGGGAATGCGGTGCACCATCTCAGTGCCCGTCTGGTCAAACCACTGAATAATTTCCAATGCCATTTTTTATCCCCCCTACTTTATCCCGGAAAGAGCGTTTTCCCTCTCCGTAATTTTTTCCTTAAACTTTTCCAATTCACTCTTTACGAATGCAATTTTTTCTTTTGGAGATTTCGATTCGTCTTTCAGAAAGTTTTCCGTTTCCTCTATTAAACTAACGAGTGTCGCATCGATATTGTAGAGCCTGTCAAGCTCAGGCGTATCCACTTTGATTGCGCCAAAGAATCCTGAATATCCATGAGGACTGTACTGAATCTTGTCGATTACCATCTGAAACTCTTTTACGAGGTCGTTAAGTTCGTTAATCGCGTCAAAGTCGTGCGCTTTAAATAGCACATTTGCATACTTCATCAGTGCATCCTTTGAGTTTCTCAACCTATTTGCAAGATAATCCCTTAAAAGTTTATCAGCAGTTCGCCTTTTTTCACGCTCGAAGTAACCAGCAAAACCAGGAATCTTCTCAATAAGTTTCTGATACCAATTTTCTCCCTCGTCAATCTTTTTGCGTAAGTCGTCCATTTACCCCTCCTTGTTTTTGATTTATTATACAACGAATATTGGTAAAACAAAAATTTCTCGCATTGAAAGTAAAAATTCACAACATTACTTCAACACATCTTCAACTTTTCCTGCAATGTAGTACTTTGCATGGGCACGCACCTTCACATTCCCGTCTTTATCACGGATGTCCCCTTCTGTGCTTACGATTTTCAGGTGGACAGACTTTACCCAGCCGCGCACGGTGAGCTCCTCTCCTATGTAGGAGGGTTTAATAAACCTTACATACATATCTATCGTGTAAGCAACATACCCTTCAAGGTACTTTACATTGCCCATTGCATCGTCTAAAATTGCAGAGAGGATTCCACCGTGGGCAATCCCCGGATAGCCTTCGTATTCTCGCGCAAGTTTAAACTTAGCAACTGCAATGCCATTTTCGAGATAGTGAAAGTCAATGTGCAAGCCCTTTGGGTTCGTCTTGCTGCACACAAAACAGTAATTTGCTTTTTCCATCGTTTACTCCTTACTCCAATTTTTCGATTGGTGCATATCTTAAGTCCAGTTTCTTCTTTCCTATTTTTATAAAGTCTATTACGGCATAGGGTGGGTCTTCGTCTGTAAAAATCTCCTCTACCTTTCCAATGCCCCAGACTCTGTGCATCACTTTATCACCCACATGTATGTCACTATTAACGCTAACTGCCTGGCGCTCTTCTTCAACCTTTTCGATAGGAATTTCCGAAAGAAATCGAGAAGGTTGTGTGGGTGCGTAAACACCGTAACGATTTCTCCTGTACGCATAGGTAAAGTATATTTTTTCCTTTGCACGCGTAATGCCCACATAGCAAAGCCTCCGCTCTTCTTCAAGGTCTTTGTTTGACTCAAATGCCCTGTAGTGGGGAAGAAAACCTTCTTCCATGCCAACGAGGAATACGACTGGAAATTCCAGCCCCTTTGCTGCATGCAGAGTCATAAGCGTTACCCTATCCCCACCTTTTGCAGTGTCAAGGTCCGTTATGAGTGCAAGGTAATTTAAAAATGCCTCAAGAGAGTTATCTTCCGACTCCTTCATAAATTCGGCAATTACATTCATAAATTCCTTTACATTCTCAATTTTACTCTCACTGTTATCTTTTTTATGCGCAAGGTAGTCGTAGTAGTGGACCCTATGCACAATTTCTTCTGTAAGATCTAAAATACTTACGCTCTCTGCCTTTTCTCTCAATTCGTTTATTAATGCGTAAAATTCCCCAATGTTTTTCAGTGCCTGGGTACTTAATAGTTTTTCATCCACTGCGACTTTTAGCGCATCAAACAAAGAAATGCCCCGTTCGTTTTTAATCTCTTCAATCTTTTCAAGTGTCTTGCGCCCGATTTTTCTTTGAGGGACATTTATAATTCGCTTCAGCGTAATTTCGTCGTCCGGGTTGTTTATCACAGAAAGATACGCCATGATATCCTTTATTTCTTCTCTGCTGTAGAAACGCACACCTCCTATGATCTGATAAGGAATACCCTGCTCAAGCAGATACTGCTCAAACACACGGGATTGAAAGTTCATTCTGTAAAGAATAGCAAAGTCCCTGAAGTGCTTACCCTCATCCCTGTGGAGGTTTCGAATCGTCTGAACAACAAAACGCGCTTCATCCATCTCGTCAGCCGCTTCGTATAAATTTACTGCATTAAGTTCGTGCTTTTTGCTAAATAACTGTTTACCGCTTCTCGCAGAATTGTGCGAGATCAGTTCATTTGCAACTGTAAGGATTTCCTGAGGGGAACGATAATTCTGCTCGAGTTTTATAATTTTTGCATCAGGGTAGTCTTCCTGGAACTTAAATATGAGATTTGCGTCAGCACCCCTGAAAGAATAAATACTCTGGTCGTCGTCCCCCACAACGGTCACTTTTCTGCTCTTCTGTGAAAGCAACTTTATCAGTTCGTACTGAGTACGATTCACATCCTGGTATTCGTCAACGAGAAAGTACTTAAACTTTTCCGTGTAGTAAAACGCAACATCAGAGTGTTCTTTCAAAAGCTTTACGGTAAGCATTATGAGGTCGTCAAAATCCAGTGCATTGCTTTCTTTAAGCATTCTTTCGTACTTTAAAAACACATCCGAAACGACGCTTTCAAAGTAATCGTGTTTCAATGTAGCATATTCTTTCGCCGTAACAAAAGAACGCTTCAGTTTAGAGATAAAGTTTTTAATCTTTTTTGCTTCAAAGTACTTTGGGTCGTAATTTGCCTGTCTTATACCATCTTTTACGACGCGCACCGCATCGTCCTCGTCAAGAATCGTAAAATTTTTCTTATATCCTAATTTGTCAATATCCCTCCGCAGAATGCGCGCACAAATTGAGTGAAATGTACCTATCCACAATCCTCGCGTACTATCCCCAATCAGCGCTTCAACGCGTTCCTTCATTTCGTTTGCCGCTTTGTTTGTAAAAGTAACCGCAAGAATTTTTGAGGAAAAAACATGCAAATTCTCCACAAGATATGCAATTTTGTAAGTAATGACTTTTGTTTTTCCCGAACCTGCTCCTGCAAAAATAAGAAGCGGCCCTTCGTTGTAAAGGACTGCTTCCTTTTGCGGCTCGTTTAAGTCAGCAAGAAAGTCTTTCAAGGCGTAAACGCTCCGTGTGGTAGAGTTTTAAGCAAATTCATAATAAACGGCACGAGGGATAAAATGTAAATTACGACGATAATAATTAATATCACGATTGGAGTAAAGTAAATACCAATCGCCGTACCGCTGTCAATTTCGTAAGTTTCGCGAATTGCAAGAATGTAAAGCACTATACCCCAGATAACAAATATGAGTTCTATCCAGGCAGGAATTGTGTAGCTCATTAGCGCAGCAAAGGCAAGTAGTATAAGTTTGTAAATAAGAATCGGCATTGAAGCAAATGCAAAAGCGGTAAACAACACACGGCCGTTCGCTTTTTTCGTTATGAACTGTGCAAGCAGATCGTAAATACTCGCCGTAAGGAAAACATTTATGTACGGCATTACAAGTCCAAGGATAAAAAACGAGCTCGAACTTGTAAGTGCTTTCAGTGTAGAATCAAAATTTTTAAAAAACGGTGTTAAGTTAGGCGGCAAGTTGCTAGCATTCGGAGGCGTAGTAAGTGTTTTCTGTGCAATAAGGCCTGCAAAGTGCCCCGCAGCTACTGCTACAATTCCGTATATTAGCAGATAAATCAGAGATGTGTAAATCGACTTTTCTTCCCGTATTTCGTCAAATGCTTCCACGGGGTTTACTATTACCTTCCACATTAATTCAAGTGTTTTATTCATCGCTACCTCCTTATTTACGGTGCAAATTTATATTCTACTTTCACAGGCGTAAGAGAGTTAAGTATGCTCAGCTGCGAAAGCACGCTTTTTTCGTTAAACAAAGCAGAAAGAAAACTTTTCTTTACAGTATGTCTGATAATCCGCGGAGTCCCCTTTAAATTTAAGTCCTTTTTGATCGTATCAACGACAAACTGAAAGTTGCCAATTGCGTCGACGAGTCCGTTTTGCTTTGCCTGAATACCCGTAAACACCTGCCCCTGCGCAATTGTTTTTAACTTGTCAGGTGGAATGTGCCGTGCCTTCTCCACGACATTAAAAAACTGCTGGTATGTCTGATCAATAATCGTTTGGAACATTTTTTTCTCCTCAGGCGTCATGGGACGAACAGGAGAGCCCATATCTTTAAAAGTTCCACTCTTAATTACAACTTCTTTAACACCGATTTTATTAAGCAGTCCTTGATAATTAACTAATTCCATAATTACGCCGATGCTACCAGTAAGTGTAGTGGGCATTGCAATAATTTTGTCACCGGCACAGGAGATGTAATAACCGCCAGATGCAGCCAAACCCCTCATCCATATGTACACTTTTTTGCCTGTATATTTCTTAAATTGTTCTATTGCGTCGTAAATTTCCTGTGTGGGTTCAACGGCACCACCCGGGCTGTTTATTTCTATAATTAGTGCTTTAGAAGGGTCGCTTCTTGCTTCGTTAAGCAAAGTTTGAACTTCTTTTACGGTAATCTCGTCGCTTGAGCCAAGCGAAGCGGACGAACCCATACCGATAACGCCGTTTAAACTAATTACGGATATTGCGTCACCGCTCTTCACTGTTGCAGGAGTCTGTGCTACACCTTTGTTTACAGAACGAGCTTTAACAAATGCAAATACTACGACAAAAATAATTATGCCAATCATTACCCAGCCAAAAATACTTTCTTTTTTCATTTTGCACCTCCGCACGACTACATTTTAAGATAAAACTCCATAAAACAAAAATTGGACCATCTACATTATTGCATTCTTCCTTTTATAGTAATTAACCAGATGGATAAACATCCAGGGGATTTACTTTATAAAAACAAACAGGCCCAGATAAAGCGTTATTAAAATTGCATAGCGGATAATGATAAACTTTTACAGCAATAATCGGCTCTACTATGTAAAGCGAAAGCCCTGCAACGGGAAGGTTCCACTTCATAAGCAAAGCAACTATAAATGCGATAAGAAATACGAGCGGAACTGCTCTGGGCATCACCCAGATAAAGTAGCCTCCAGTAACAGAAAGCCCGCTACCGCCTTTGAGTTTCAAGAATATACTCCACAAATTGCCAATAACTGCACACGCACCAAGCAACGGAATACTCCACTCAGGATAGTGTAAGAAGTGTGCAATGAACATCGCCACTATAGGTTTTGCCGTGTCAAGAAAAAATGTGAATACTCCGTACGCCCTGCCTATAATGTAGGAAAAATTCGTTGCGCCAATGCTCTTGCTACCTAATTTCCTTATGTCTACTTTGCGCACAACTTTTGCAATGATAAAACCAACTGGAATTCCGCCTATAATGTAAGATACAAATCCGCTAAGGACTATTAACCTCACTTTTGTTACCGACCATATCGTGTACAGTTTGAATCACTTGCTTTATTACATCTTCAAGATTGCCTCTTACCGTGCACCCTGACGCCGGAATGTGCCCGCCCCCTCCGAACTTTACTGCAATGCTCTTTACATCAATACCGTTTTTGCTTCTGAAACTTACTCTTACCTCGTCCCTATTTGCCTCTTTAAACAGCACGGCAACCTCTATGTCTTTGCACTTTCGTAGCGTATCAATAATGCCTTCCATATCTTCTTCGCTTGCACCAATTTTCATTCTATCGTCGTAAGAAATGTAAGAATAACCCACATTTTTCTCAATAACGAGCCGCTGGAGCGCAATACCTGTGAGTTTTAAGTGTTCCACAGTATCTGACTCAAAGCACATCTTAGCGACATACTCAGGATTTGCTCCATGTTCTACAAGTTCACCTGCAATCTCAAACGCTTCAGCAGTAGCGTTTGCATATTTGAACGCACCTGTATCAGTTAAGACGCCTGTGTACAGTGCCTCAGCAATTTTCTCATCAATAGGAAAGTTATTCACTTTTATTAGTTTGTAAATTAAGCAACTCGTAGACGGAGAATCTTTGTCCACATAGTTGAAGTCTGCGAAGTAATCGTTTGTTTCGTGGTGATCGATGTTTATCGTAGTTTTAAAATTGTTGAACTTTTCAGAAAGATTGTTTATACGGCCAAGATCTGCTGCATCCACTACAATACCCACATCTGCAGAAGGTGCATTTTTGTTTATCTCGTCGTAATCAGGCAGAAACGCAAAACGCGTAGGCACCGGTTCTGGAAGGAAGTATGTAACTTTTTTGCCGAGTCGTTTTAGCATAAGCCCAAGCCCAAGCAACGAACCAAAAGCATCTCCGTCTGCATTTGCGTGGCTAAAAATTGCAAAAGACTCGTTTTCTTTTATTACATTCCCGATTTCTTCAAGTGTGTTATTTTTTTTCATAATGTCTCACCAGTCTCCTTATTTCCAGTATTACTTTTAAAAGAGTCGGCATCTTCACCGCTTCCCTCTGATTGTTCTTCCTCAGAAAGTTCTTCTGGATGTCTGTCAATTTCTTCCTGAACTTTGTCAAGCAGGTTGAGCATTTTATTTCCCTTCTGAATGGATAAATCAAAGTGGAAAGAAAGCAGCGGTACATATCGCATATTCTTCAGCCTGTTTGCGATGTCTTTTTGAATTCTGCGTGACGCCTTCGTTAGTGCTTCGAGGATTTCGTCTTTTTCTTCTTCGTGCCCAAGCGATGTAAAGTACACCTTTGCGTAGCGCAAATCTTTTGACAGTACCACACTTGTTACGGTAATACTTCTTAGCCTCTCGTCGTCAAGACTGTGCAAGTACTTTGAAAGTTCACGCTCTATTGCAGAGCGTATCCTTGCTTTTCTTAGTTCACTCATACTTAAAAGTGTATCCCTTTAAAGAAAATAAGCAAGAGCCCCATACCAATAAGTAGTAAACCTGAGGTTACTTCAATTGCATGGAAGTACTTTCTAATTACTTTAAACGCAGCAAAGAACTTGTTAATAGCCCAGGCAGTAAGGATAAACGGAATTGCAAGGCCAAGAGAGTAGAAGGAAAGTAAGATAATACCTTTTGAAACAGTCGTATATGTGCTTGCAGTTGCAAGAATCGCACCAAGAATTGGGCCAACGCACGGCGTCCATCCAGCGGCGAATGCAAATCCAAGAAAGTAAGCCCCAATTAAGGAAGATGTATTACGCGTTTTTACCTGCACTTTTTTCTCGTAATTTAAAAACTTGAGTTTTACAATACCTGCAATGTGCAATCCGAAAATAATAATGATAATGCCCGCAATTACTTTTAGCGTATTCATGTGGCGCGCAAGTGCTTTGCCTATAAATGTTGCAGACGCACCAAATATAATGAACAGCGTGGAAAATCCTAAAGAAAAGGCAATTGAGTTAATTACGATGCGTTTAGACGATACATTCCCGCTTTGCATCTCCTGAAGGGATACCCCAGAAATGTAAGAAATGTATGCCGGGATAAGAGGCAATACGCAGGGAGAAACAAACGATAAGAACCCAGCAATTACAGCCGTTATAATAGAAACATTCGTCACAGAACATCAGCTCCTTTCACAAAATTATTTAATAACAATTCATTTTAACTAAAAAGCAAAACTTCTGCAAGGAAACACAGACGAAAGATATTTAATTTATAAAACTTTAATTGCAAATAAGTATGAGATTGGGTTAAAAACTTCCATATAAAAAAATTAAACGCTCGTTGCAGTAGTTAGCCACAGATGATTTATTATGGGAGTATAATTCAAAAATCTTTTTAAGAATTAGAAAAATGTAAGAAGTCTATATAATAAAAGCTCTAATTAGTAAATCCCTAACTAATAACAAAATAACAAAATGTCACAAAGTATGGTTCTTTCTATGGATTTTGCATCACTTTCACGCAGATAGTTGGGATAGCTAATGATAAATCTGTACTGTAGAACAAAGATTATGTTCTACTTATGTTCGCTAAATACGAACAATTTTTCTATTTTCGGATGAATTTTGCCCATTTTTGACAGTTAAGAAAGCCTCTATTTATGGGGGCTCTTATTTTGAGCATTTTTATTCAAATTGATAATTTTAGGGCGATTTTTAAGAAACGCTGATAAATACAGGCTTTATTGTAATTTTTATATGCCCTAAAATAAGGTATATTTACCCGATTTTTCTCAAGATCGCGCTCTACGGGCCTTAAATTAGCGATTTTTCAGCAACGCTGATAAATACAGGGTTTGTAAGGAGTGATTTCGACATTATTTAACAAGATGCAAGGTTGTTAAGGCAGGGACTCTTCGCTTTGCTCAGAGTGACACTGAGAAAATCTTTGTTGTTAAGATCACGGTCTGATACTATTGGAAAAACAGAATCTTCCATTATTTTGTTGTCCCGAGCCGTCCTTGCGAAGAACCTTCTCCTCCACTGCCGTCCTCGAGCGAGCGTAAGCGAGCGAAGGATCTTAATGAATAGAAAGTACGTGAATCTTCTTTCTTCCCGTAAATTAGAAACAATACTGCACTGCCCATAAATAAGCAGGCAAAATTACTTCGTCAGGGCCGCTGAACCTTTACCCTGTAGTAAGCAGAATAGCAAAGTATGTATAAATTGCCTGAATCTTTTTCCAGAAGCAGCTTTATTGGATCTATGCTTTTTATCGTGTAGAGTTTGTAGGCTTTATCTTTCAAAATGCAGAAAAGGTTGCCGCTACTGTCAATTGCATAAGTAATCTTGCGCTGAAAGTCCGTTACCACGGATACGAAACGCTCCAGTGGCTGCTTTGTCACATAAACAGGCGTTATTGTTCCACTTTCACTTATTTTGTATAAGCCGTAGTTGCCCAGTCCCACATACGCTTCGCTGTAGTTATACGGGTTGAGTGCGCCGGGTGTGTATGCCCTGTCAGGTGCGTTTAAGTTCTTGAATGTCCTGCCAGAATCTTTGCTTACGAAAACTCCATACTCCCCAAATGTCCAGATAGTGTGCGCATCGCGAGGGTTGAATGTAAAGAATACGGCATCGTGGTACGGATGCGGTTTGTAAACTTCCGTAAAGTGTGTGCCGTCCTTTGTTTTGTAAATGTAGCACGGCCTCCTTGCGCCAGGCCCTGCAAAGTACATCGTCCGCTCAGGAGAAAAACCCCATAGTGGAAAAGTTAAACGAGTTGCCTGTTAAGTTCCAGCTTTTTCCGAAGTCTTTGCTGAAGTAAATTTTATCCAGACCTAACAAACACATTTCGCTTTCGTTAAACGGGTTTACAAAAAGCTCATATACTGGAAAGTCAACTCCATTTAGCACTGTTTTAAGGTTCTGGATACTGCTTCCTCTAAGGATCTCGCTTTTCCCCGTGCTGGAAAAGTGCTTTGCTGCGATAATAATGCGCTTTTGCTCGTTTATGTACAAAGGCAGAACATCTTCAGGTAGCGCTACCTTTTCCACCTCTACTTTTGGAGGGCTCGTAAAAGGTGTGTTCCCGTTACCTGCACTTTGCTTAATCGCTCTGCACCCCGCAAGGGGAAGGATAAACATACTCACCAATAGCACCAGCAAAAGAACTTTAAAAATCCTTTTCATAATTTCCCTCCTTAATTAACTTTTGTTTTAAAACTCTGCTAAAAACTCGTGCAACTTAGAGGCATAATTCCCATTAATTTTTTCCTCTCCTATATATTAGACGGAAAACTCACGAAAAAGTTCCGCGATTCTGGAAGAATTTTGTGAGAATTTTTAGAAAAGTTTTGAAATCAGTTCTCAACATAGTAAAAACCATAGTATAAATGTGGTGTTTTTGTTGCATTGCCTTTAGGGCAGAGACTCTTCGCTATGCTCAGAGTGATGAGAAAAAGGTCATCCTCGAATGAGCGTTCTCCCCTCCCCCGTCGTCCTGAGCCGTCTTTGCGAAGGACCTTACATTAGAAAGTACACAAAGCTTACTTTCCATCTTTTCTTCCTGCGAAAACAGCAATAAAAATAGGATTAAGCTTTATAAAATTGGTTTGTATGAAACAATTATTAAATTTCTTCTGTCTATCCAACTTTGGTTTACCCGAAAATGTTTACTGTTACGGTAGAGGTTCTTTGCTACGCTCAGAACGACAATACAAAAAGACAATTGTTGGGTTGAAGTTATTCCTTAAAAATCTGCTAATAGCTTTCCTCACCAAAAAATTTATTCACTTTTTGTTAAAGCAGATAAAAATTATACGAGCAATACGGCAAGTACACCTGTTAAAAATATACCGTCGAATGTTCCAGCACCACCGATACTTGCAACAGGTGCACCAAGGTCAGTAATTCTATTAAGATTCATCAGGTCCGCCCCGATAAGTGTCCCCAGTGTGCCGCCCACATAAGCAACGATCGTAGGTGAGTGGAACGCAAGTATAAGCGCTACGGCAGCAGTCACAAGCGGGGGAATAAAGGTAGGTATTGCAATACCAAGCCCTTTAACGGGCTTTGCAAAGTGATGGCAAACTGCAGCAACTATAGCTACCGCAAGAAGTGAAGCAAAAAAGAGGTAAAACCTACCCATTACGACGAGCCGCACCAACTCGTATATAGACAAAAGCACGGGAATTACTGCTCCGCCAACATTTACTGCAATGACGGTTTTCTGCTTTTGGACGGTAGGAACTACATATCGCATTCCGTAAAAGTAAACTTCTTTTTCCTGATAAATTGGTTTTTTAGACTCAATTTGCTTTATCGGAATGTTTATCATACTTCCAAAGAGCGTGAGCCAGAAAAGCGAATACCCAACAGCAGGAGATAAGCCCAAACGCGCAAACACTGCAACAATGCTACCCGCATAAATAAAAAACAGCACTGGCAGTAAAAGTATTAAAATTAAAAATAGCATTAAATAAAACGGTAATGCAATGGGTAAAAAGTTGTAATTCCTATTCATCCGCTATCACCTTCCACACTTAATTATACAGATTTTTTGATAATTTACGCAACTAAATCCGTGAAAAATATTGGAAAATTAAGAAGTTTTTGTATAATGGTTAATAGAAAATTTGTTATTTTGGAAGGAGGTGAAACACATGGATAAGAGTATTTACAAAGTTGGTATAGTATCACTTATATTGGTAATTATATTCTATTTAATTGCAATTATTGGAAAAGAAACGCTACCAGTAATTACCATTATTGCACTACTGTTTGTATTTCCACTTGCAATCGTATCAGCCTTTGCGTTTATCGCAGGTTACATGACTTCGGGAAAAACTTCCGGTGCGGTATGGAGCGGAATTGGTTTTGCAGTTATCGTGTACATCGCAACTGAAATCCTTGCGTTTCCGTTTAAAGAAAGTAAGTTTGTTACCAAGATGAAAAACTTCTCCAATACAAACAAGGGCATTACAGCACACCTAAGTAACAGCGTGAGAGGAAACATCCACTGGAGTATTGTGTGGCTTATAATTCTTGCAGTAATATTTGCATTAATCGGATTTGCGCTCAACGAAAAACGCAAGAAAGAAAAGATTAGACAATAAGCCCCCTATTTCTCGGGGCTTATTCAGCAACTCAAAAAGCTCACACGACACCACATTCACAACCCAAAAGCGTATTGACGGCTTTCTGCAAAGTGATAACATAAGCGTATGAAAAAGTTACTAAAAATCGCCATACCCTTTGTAAAAAAAGAAGCCCTGCTCGTTATATTTACGCTTCTACTAATTGGACTTGTAATAATCGCCCCATCAGAAATACCACATTACATTAGATTTATAGACTGGCATACAATCTTAATGCTTACAGGCCTTATCGTCATTACGACGGGCGTTGCAGAAAGCAAGTCTCTACGCAGAATTACAAAAAGATTTGTAAGTAAAACCTCGAGCGAAAGAATGCTCGCACTAAAACTCGTGACACTCACACTAATTTTATCCGCTTTCCTAACAAACGACATCTCTCTGTTTATAGTAGTCCCGCTTACTCTGACATTGCAGACGCTGATTAAAAACGACATCAGCAAGTTAATAATCTTCGAAGCAATAGCAGCAAACACAGGCTCTGCGCTTACGCCCATTGGAAACCCACAGAACATATACCTGTTTCGTCTTATGAAAGTTTCCTTTACAAAATTCGTCCAGACGATGATACCAATGGAAGTAATACTCATCGTTATCTTGCTTTTGTTTGTATTGATAATCTTCTCGGGAAGTAAGCAAATAATTCCATTTACTGATAATAGCTTCAATAAAAACACCAAAAAAGAAAACAAATTTCTCTTCTATACCTCTATCGTCTTTCTATTTGCATACATTCTAACTATTAACGCAAATAAAATATTTTTACTGTACTTCACGGTAATAATCGTAATTCTTTACCTAGTTCTCTTCACCAGAGTAATTGCAAAAACCGATTGGGGTTTGATCGTTCTTTTTTGTATTATGTTTATCGACTTCGGAATTATTGCAAAGTTTCCCAAGATTTACAGACTCGTCCAATTATCCCACATTGAAAGTATTAAAAACTTATTTTTGCTATCTGTCGGGAGTTCACAGATAATGAGCAATGTTCCTGCAAGTATTTTTATTACGCACTTCAGTAAAAACTACAGAATTATTGCCTACGGAGTAAACATCGGAGGAAACGGATTTATCGCAGGCTCACTTGCAAATATTATTGCTTTAAGGCTTTCTAAAAAGAAGATCTTTCTGTTGTTTCATAAGTATTCTATTCCATTTTTATTAATAACTACTGGTATTATGCTTGCAATCCTTTCGATGTTTTCCTTTTAAAAGTAAATTTTTTAATTGCGAATAAAAACGAAATAAACACGAAAATAGACACGGCTCCAGCGAACGCTTCCGCAAGAACGATACTCACAAGTCCAATGTGGAACAAAATTGCCACAAAGTCCATAACAGTATGCGCGAGAGACATAAGAATATATCCTAAAATAAATCGTTCCTTTTCCTTAAAATAAAGAACAATTCCTGAAGAAGAGCAGTGAAATAGCAGTGTAAATATGCGCTCCACTACGAGCATAAAAGAGATAAATGGGGCCTGCAAAAGGATAAAACACACTTCTGCAAGCCCAAAGCCCGTACCCGTTAAAAATCCGGAAGTTGAATTACCCTCTGGATAAAGTGCGGAAACAGACTTGAAAAATTCCTGCACGAAACCTGCAACTGCCGCATACGCCAGGGCTTTCCAGGCAGGGCTCAGTGCAAACACTATCGAAGTAAGTTTTTGCAAAGGCATCTGAACAAGAAAAACCGATATAAACGATGTACTACCAACGAATAAAAACCAGATCGTGCGTTTACTTATTTTCCACACAGACAAAACAGTACCTACGAGAAACTCGGCGAATACAAAGAATATCAACAATATAATAATGTTTTGAGCCATAGACTACCTCTTTCTTAATGTGGGCGAATCAAACCAAAGCCCGGAAATTTTTTCCTTTCCGTTTTCTACATCAAAAACGACACGCACCGTCACAGGGCTGTTTTCCCTGCTAAACTTTGCTTTGTAAACAACATTTACAAACTTACCGCTTTTATATGCACGGTAAAATTGCTTTGAGTCTGGAATGTACATACCAACCTTCCCATTTACCTGTTCAACAAGAGCGTAAAACCTGGATTCAGGAATAGCCCGCTTCATTTTACTATCAAGATCCCTGGAAAACATTCGGTAATCTTTATTGTTCATTGCAATAAGCAAATTCTCAGTCATAGGATCAGCAAACGAGCGAACCTGGCTTGCATCAACTTTTTTAGCACAGCCATTAAATACAACTAAAGAAGCAATTAACAATGTAACGAGAAAAACTTTCCTCATAGCACACCTCCTTATCGTATTATTGTATTAATACAATATCACACTGGAGATTTTTGTCAATAGAAAAGATAATCTGAGTTACCACTAACAACAAAAAATTCAGAAATCCATTAATATTTTTCTCAGCACAATTCTTTAAATAAATTTTAATAAACAGGCAATAAAAGTTGTCTATTCCTCGAGCAAGTTATTTGCAGCTTCTGTTTACAAAATTATCTAAATATCAGGAAATCGCCAGAGATTTACGGACATTCAACCACACCTGTAAATTTTTGGCAGGTGTTAAGTATCGGAAGGTAATACATCTACGCCTTTGTCTATCGTCACGTTATAAGACTTTTTATCGTTAGGTACAGATGTATTGTGTAATAAATTTTTTCTTTATCAGTAAAAACAATTTTAAAAACACAGCGGTAATCAGAACACCCCCATTAAAATTATGCATTCTTAATAGAGGCGTTCCGTTTACTGCAAAAGTTTTCTATTTTAGCCTTTCGATCTCAGATCAAATCTATCGAGGTTCATAACCTTATTCCACGCTGTTATAAAATCATTAACAAACTTTTCCATTGCGTCGTCACTTGCGTAAACCTCAGCCGCAGATCTTAATTCGTCGTGATGGGCAAAAATTAAGTCAGTTCTCGTTGCAACATACTTCTGCTTTCCTGTGTTTGTATCGTATCCACTAAACAAGTAGCGATACTTATCTGCCTGTTTCCACTCAATACCCATATCCAGAAGGTTTACGAAGAAGTCATTTGTAAGTATCCCTGGCCTACCGGTAAGAACGCCGTACTTTTCGTATCCATACACGGCCCCAAGTGCTCTTAAACCACCTACCAGTACGACTAACTCTGGGACGGTCAGTTTTAGAAGCTGAGCCTTATCCACGAGAAAGTATTCAGGTGTCGTGTATATGTCACTTTCGTCCACTTTATCTGGCTTGCTAAAGTAATTCCTAAAGCCGTCGGCAAACGGCTCTATTTCTTCGTAGAACTCCGTTTCTATCTCGTCTTTAGTAGCATCTACCCTGCCAGGAGTAAATGGAACTTTCACATCGAACCCCGCTTTCTTAGCAGCAGCTTCTACGGCAGCAGTTCCACCTAAGACTATAAGGTCAGCAATAGAAACTTTACGATTACTGCCTTTCTTCTCCTCTTTCTCGTTAAATTCCTTCTGAATTTTTTCGTAAACATTAATGATTTTTTTCAAATCCTCAGGGTGGTTTACCTTCCACTGGTTTAGAGGATAAAGTCTAATCCTCGCCCCGTTTGCTCCGCCTCTTCTGTCAGAGTCTCTATATGTTGAGGCAGAAGACCAAGCTGTATAAACCAATTGAGAAGTACTTAAAGCAGAGGTAAGTATTTTTTTCTTTAGTTCCGATATATTATTTTCGTCAATTAGTTTATAATCTCGCTTGGGTAGGGGATCCTGCCAGACAAACTCTTCTTTAGGAACATAAGAGCCAATATAGCAAGACTTTGGTCCCATATCTCTGTGAGTCAGTTTAAACCATGCCGTAGCAAAAGCCTTTCCAAACTCATCAGGATTCTCAAGAAATCTTTTCGCTATTTTAGAATAAATCGGGTCAAACTTTAATGCAAGATCCGAAGTAAGCATCATAGGCTTGTGTTTTTTATAAGGATCGTGAGCATCGGGCAACATTTCCGGTGCATCTTTAGCGATCCATTGATACTTGCCTGCAGGACTCTTCGTAAGCTCCCACTCATACTCGAACAAAAACTTAAGGAAGTAAGAAGCGAACCGCGTAGGAGTTAGTGACCAGGTCAATTCGAAGCCAGAAGTAAATGTATCCGGACCTTTTCCACTTTTATAGTTAAATTTCCATCCCAGACCTCGTTGTTCTATAAGGGAAGATGTTGGATCTGGCCCTAGATATACGTCAGAAGATGCACCGTGGCACTTACCAAAAGCATGCCCCCCAGCAATCAAAGCGACAGTTTCTTCGTCATTCATTCCCATCCGCTTAAAGGCGGTCCTAATTTGTTTGGCTGACTCTGCTGGGTCAGGATTCCCACCAGGCCCTTCTGGGTTAACATAAATAAGACCCATCTCAGTAGCTGCAAAAGGTTTTTCCAATTCTCCTTCTTTTAGGCGCTTTGAGGTAAGCATTTTTTCCTCAGGCCCCCAGTCTGGACTCTCGTCTGGTTCATATATATCCTCTCTACCTAAAGAGAAACCTGATATCTTAAGTCCCATGTCGTCAAGTGCAATAGTTCCTGCAAGAATTATCAGATCAGCCCACGAAATCTTTCTACCGTACTTCTTTTTAATAGGCCACAGTAACCTTAATGCTTTATCAAGTCCTATGTTGTCCGGCCAATTTATTCTAGGAGGAAAGCGAATACTCCCATTTCTTGCCCCTCCCCTGCCGTCGTAAATTCTGTAACTTCCAGAACTGTGCCATGCAAGACGAATGAAAAGTGGGCCGTAATGTCCAAAGTCAGCAGGCCACCATTCCTGCGGGCTTTTCATTAGTTTCTTTAGGTCATTTATAACTGCGTCAACATCCAGACTCTGTACTTCCTTAAAATAATCGTAGTCTTTACCATAAGGATTTAGGCACGGATGGTTCTGCTTCAGTAATTTTAGATTCAATCGATTAGGCCACCAGTCCGTAATCCATCTTTTTCTTTGCTTTCGAACTTCTTCTTTCACAATCTTGCCTCCTTGTTGTTTATTTTTATATTTATTCCTTCCTACCTTCATTCTTTAAATATGACTAAAAATCACTTACTTTTTAGGCAGCCTGCAAAATCTAACTAATTCTGTTTATTCTCAAATAAACCATTAAATCTGCTGGTTACCTTTTGTTTACTTTTGCCTATTTTTATATTTTAAAATTATTTTAATTTGTATTAATACTATACAATAAAAAATTACAATGTCAATACTTTTTCCTAAAATCATCCTACTAAAAACTTTACTTACCTTGTAATACATTATTGCATTCATTACTGTCGAGTCTTACAACTCCTATTAACCAATCGTATACAGCTCGCCTCTCCAGAAACTTCGCAACAACAATTTTGCACTAAACAAGTACTTACTAATTCACTCGACTTAGCCATAAAAGTCGAAAGCAAAAAGTAAACTCCAAAATTTTCTTCTACCTGCTACGCAACAATAAGTCTGCACAGTAAAATTACTTTTGAATATTTTTAAAAACCAAACAATTTTTGAGAAACTTAATCATATTTTCTACACAATAAACACTTAACAGCAAATTCGAACATATTTAATCTTCCCATAGTCCTTGTAATTAATAGTGAATATTTTATTTTTGCATTTTCAATTTCTAGCGATAGTATCTTATATTACTTCTCTTCTTCGATTTCTATCATTTCTTTGTTTACAGCTCAAATTTTAATAAAGACCTACAAATTGCTAAAATCGACAAAACCCACATAAAAAACTACTTCATTGATGCCTTTCTTCCTTAAGAGTTAAAAATAGATTGAAAGGGGAGTTTTAAAACTTAGTTTTGTACAAACAAAAGTGAATCTTTCCAATGTTAACAAGTTATTAGGATAGAGGCCCTTACTCACAAGATTTTCCAGACCGGCAAGAAAAAATACAATAATCAAAGTTTGCCGTCCTCACCGTAGAGAAATTTATCAATGGAAAAATACAAGGATTAACTTCCGGTTTTCCTATTTGAAAAAGTCGAAAATAAATTAAAAGGTGAATATCTCTCGTATTTATAAAAATTAAACTCCTTTCAATTATTACCTAACCAGTCATGCAAAAACTTAAAAATAATTTTTACCAATGCCTTAAAAAATCGTTTTCGCCTCCGCCTTAGTCATAAAAAGTAAATCCCTAAATTCCCAGAAGTAAAATAATCTTTACTTTTTACTATCTTTATTAAAAAGTAAGAAATGCTACTACTTCCCGTTAGCTTTTTCTACGCTTGCAACATACACATAGTAATCAGGAAAAGGATATATACGCGGATATACGAGGTAAATAGTCATTCTATACTTCACTTTTGGCTCCAGCGTGTTTAGCGTGCCAGAATAAATGCCTGCAATGTGATAGAACGGACCTGAGCGGGACATTCCTTCACTATAAAGAAGTGCATCTCCTTTTTCGCTTATCCAACCAATAATTTCCCTTTTCTCTGGAAGTTTATATTGTGAAACGGAGATTGTTTTATACTTTGCAAGTGCTTCTTTTAATTCGGAAAGTTTCGCTTTTAACTCTGAAATTTTGTTATCAGTTAAATTGTCAGAGCTTTTCAGCCAACTTTCCACACGCACAATGTCCGTTAATATACCTTTCATCATTGCATAAATACAATTCTCCTTAAGCACACTCACTCCTTTATCGTAAATTATCGTAACCTGTTTTGTTTTCTCATTCCACAAAACTCTACATCCCAGACTTTCCGCAACAAACCTCACAGGAACCATCGTTCGGCCATTTATTATTATTGGCTTAACACTACGATTTTTGGGATCTATCTGCACAGCCCTACTATTCACATACGCTTCGCTTTTGCCAATCCACAAAACGATTTGCCTGTCTCCAAGGTATATTACGACGCCTTTCTCTTTTCCATTCCAGCTGACGCTGCCACCAAGTGCCTCAACGAGTGCACGAATTGGCAAAACAGTCCTGCCCCATGCGGGCACTATAACTGGAACAGTACCTCTACCGGGATCAATTTCCCCTTTTACTCCATTTACCGTCATAATAGGTTCACCAATAGTAAACATTACGCTTATCTTTCTTTTTCCTGGCAGGAATTCAAAAGAAAGGACGATTCTCGTGAGAACGCTTAAGAACTCCTGTTTTGCACTTTTCGGAGCATAATCACCGGGTTGAGGACCTTTCCCGTTGTGAGCACCTGCACCAACCCCTTCACCTTTTATCACGAGAGCGATGTGATAGCAATTCCCAAGGTGCTGAGTAGTATAGGCTTCGTAATCATAGTATCTACCACCCATTGCGGCCTCGTTAAATGTTCCATATTGAAAACACTTTCCATTGAGTATTATGACTTTTTTATCAGAAAGAATATTTGAACCGCACAGAGTCCCACTTTGAATTACATCAAGATTTGAAATGCCCACATCCACATACGCACTTACGACATCGTTTTTGAAAATGTATTCTCTCCACTTCGTAGTTTTTGGAAAGTACACTCTTACACCGCTATCAGTTTCCTTTACCGTAAAATCAGCAGGATACCTAAAAGCAAAACCATACTTTACGCTTCGATAAACTTTAAACTCAGTTTCAGGAGTTTTAGAGGTCTGTCCAGCAAAAACGAAATTGTCCGAACCCTGCATAAAAATGGAAGCAGTAAAAACGAGCGCCAAAACTAATACAAATACAACTACCTTCAAAAATGCGCTTTTATTTTTACTCATCTCACCATCCCCTCCCACATTATTTTAATATTAACACTATTTAGACACAAATTGCAGAAAAAAGTTCCATAATTTTTATAGTACTCATACAAATAAAAAATGCCTGCGCAATTCACGCAGACATCAAACCTAAACGGCTATATTTAAAATACCTTTAAATGGCTGCCGTTCCTCTATTAGCAAGGCTTACAGCTGTATAAAATTCATCTATTAGAGATTCAATAAGAGTCTTCACTGAAACAATTTTGTCTACCCTGTAAACATTTGCTCCTGCAAAAGCAAAACCGTTCTGCAAAATGCCTTTCTTGGCATTAGTAAGAGCAAGTGCTATACAATACGGCGCCTTTCTATAATCACATGTTTTAAGACACTTATATGTGCAGGTGAAAGGTTTTTTCATTCCCATTTTTACATCTTCAAGAAAAGAATTCCTGATTGCACGGCCAGGCAAACCCACAGGACTGTCAATAATCATAATGTCGTCCTTTGTTGCATTTATGTATGCCTGTTTAAACTTATCTGAAGCATCACACTCTTTTGTTGCAACGAAACGAGTCGCCATCTGAACTCCGCTTACTCCCATATTAAGGAACTTATAAATGTCAAAACCAGTATAAATACCTCCTGCAGCAATAACTGGAATACGCTTTTTAAACTTTTTAGCAAATACATCGACTGCTTTTAGTATGTCTACAAATATTTTCTCGAGTTTGAAACGCGGATCGTCTATTTGCTCTTTCTTAAACCCAAGGTGGCCACCAGCCATAGGTCCTTCAACCACGACTGCATCTGGAAGTTCATTGTAATGCTTTTCCCAGTAACTAAACAGAACATTTAAGGAACGCACAGAAGAAACAATGGGCACAAACTTCGTTTTAATCTTTTTAGCACTATCTACAATGGACGCAAGATTTTTGAGTGGAAGCCCTGCACCTGCAAAAACGATATCTATCCCTTCGTTAACGGCTGTTTTTATCAATTCGTAATAATCACTCAAGGCAACCATTATGTTCACGCCCAGAATGCCATTCGTCTTTGCCCTTGCTTTACGAATTTCCTTTCTTAGCGCACGCTGATTCGCTTCTTCATAATGCGTATAAAAATCGTTCTCCAGCATTCCTATCGCAGCGGCTCCTATCACGCCAATGCCACCTTCATTTGCTACTGCAGAAGCAAGCCCCGATAGCGAAATTCCCACGCTCATACCGCCCTGAACAATTGGCACTTTTGCAGTAAGTTCACCGATCTTAAGATTCGGTAATTCTTTAATCATAGTCATCTCCTAAAAATTTTTTGTATTATACTACAAAAGTGTGATTTAAATAAGTAGAAAAATAGCGATGACCTTAAACAGTAAAATTTATATTTCTCAAAAATAGGTAAATAAACACACTCTTAAAGTAAAGTCGTTAGAAAAATGCGAGAAGCATTCTCCTTCCTCTTTTCACTAAATTTGCAGGATTAAAGAAAAGGCCGCTCTGATCTTTGTTTGTTCTTTAAAGCAAAAATGGCCGTTTATGAGAATTTTTATTAGCTTTACATAAGTATCTGCAACTGAACATTATTATCGTTGAACTTTGTGTTTTAAAAAATGAAACCAAAAAACCGTATTTTTGTTCGAAAAAGTGGGAAATCGGGTCGTTAAAGAATGCAGATAAATAAAGGGTTTCTAAAAATTATAACTTATGGAATTATATTTAGTTTTGGACGATACTAAAGAAACACTGATAAATACAGGCTTTGTTGACTTCTAAAATAAGGCGTTTTAAGCGTTTTGCAGGTATATTTACCCGATTTTTCTCAAGATTTGCGTATACGGGCATTTAAATGGCATGTTTTGAATGAGTGCTGATAAATACAGGTTTCTTTGCAGGTAATTTTGCCATTCTGAGGTGTCTTTAACGAAAAACTGCCTAAAAAAACTGTCTAAGTATCTTTTAATAGTAACTAAGTGCAAGATCGTTAAGGCAGATATGCTTCACTTTGCTCAGAGTGACACAATGAAAATATTTAGCCATTAATGTAGAAATGTTTTGCCGTGCTCGGGACGCTCCTACTCTCCGTAACCCTGAGCCGCCTCTGCGAAGGGCTTCAAATAATAAGAACACGAAATTTCCTTTCTAACTTTTCTTCATTTGGGATTAAAAAACGAATTGAGTAGGCAATTTACAAAAATGGTTTTATGCAAAACAAAAGATAAAATTTACTGACCGCGCTTTCACAAAAGTAAGGGGGTTAAGACAGAGATGCTTCACTTCGTCTAACATAATGAGGTCAAAAAGTCTCGTATTAAAGCCTCGTTATTAAATGGAGTTTCCTCGTCTTCAATTGCTTTACTCCTACAGAACAATCTCCTGCCCGTCGTCCTCGAGCAAGTGCAAGTGAGCGAAGGACCTCATTCGTTAGAGCGGACGCGGAGTTTCCTTTCTAACTTTTCCTCCTATGGGGTAGAAAGTAAATTGCAAGGTTGATTTTGCTAAAAAGTAATTTTACACGACAAAAGGTAAAATCTGCTGGCTACATTTTGCAAATGTAAAATGGTTAGGGCAGAGATTCTTCACTTCGTTCAGAATATCAGGTGCAAATAAGTAATTTCTTAAAGGCAAAGCCACCTCGCTGCGTTCAGGGCAACAGTAAAAGATTTGTATAAAGGTAGAGATTCTTTAATGGTTACACTCTTTCAACTCACATAGAAAAACACAAGTGCCGTTAGAGTGTTTAAACAGAAATGTTTTATTCATTAAAATTAATTTATTGTTGGAAAACTATACAACCGTAAATTTTAGCCAGCACATTAATAGATTATAAAAAAGGATTAAAAACAACTTTATAGAAATTATCCGTATCAAGTCCGTAATAAAAACAAGATTTGATTAATTGCTTTCGTCAGATTATTTTTACAGAATAATTATTTAAAAATGACTTAACAAATAACAAACTAAACTCACATCAGATAAACTATACTACAAAAAATAAACACTTGTAAGATTTGGGGAATAAAAAAGGGAGGTAAAATTACCTCCCGTCAACAAAACAAAAGTCAAATAAAACTCTACTTAAGTTCGACTTTTCCACCAGCTTCTTCAAGTTTCTTCTTAAGTTCTTCTGCGTCCTTTTTAGGAAGTCCTTCTTTAACTGGTTTAGGCTCTTTTTCAGACTCCTCAACGAATTCTTTGGATTCTTTAAGCCCGAGCTGCATTACTTCCCTGATTACCTTAATTACGCTAATCTTCTTCTTTGGATCAAAACCTGTAAGCATTACATCAAACTCTGTCTTTTCTTCTGCAGGAGCTGCTGCTCCGCCTGCTGCACCTACTGCTGCAACAGGGACTGCTGCAGTTACTCCAAATTTGTCTTCAAGTGCCTTTACGAGCTCAGAAAGCTCGAGTACGCTCATCTTTTCAATTGCTTCGATTAATTCTTCTTTAGTCATTTTAAGTCCTCCTTACAAATAAATTTTTATTTTATGCAGCCTTTTCGGCTTTATCTTTGATTTGATCTAATACGACCACAAAGTCTTTAATTGGTTTCTCAAGCACAGTAACGAGTCTCTGGATTGGTGAATTCAGAAGGTATACAAGCTTGCTGAGTAGTTCTTCTCTGGATGGAAGTTTCGCAATTCTTTCAATGTCTGCACCAGAGAACCACTGTCCTTCAACAAGCCCTTTCTTCACCTTAAAGAGAGGCTTGTCTTCTTCTTCGTTTTTAAAATCTACAACAGTCTTTGCCAGAACGACAGGGTCACTATCGTGAATTGCCACTGCAACTGGCCCTTCAAAAAGAGACTCTTCTACCTCAAAGCCTGCATTTTTAAAAGCGAGTTCGAGCAAATTCGCCTTTACTACCTTGTAGTAAACGCCCTGTTTCTTGGCAAGCTTTCTAAAATTTGCTGCATCGTTTGCCTTGATGCCTGTAAAGTCAACGATAAGAAGATTCTTCTGACCTTTAAGTTTCTCGGCCATCTCTTCAATAACTTCTTTTTTCTTTTCCTTTCGCATAACGAATCCTCCTTAAACTAATTAACCCCGGCGCTTGCGCAACCGGGGCATAATACATCCACTTTAAAATAACTACAAATGTATTTTTAAAACCTCGGTTGGCACTTCCTTTTAAGGGTTCAACCCACCAACTGTCTCTGGTTTGTTCTTTTCAAATTTAAGTTACTTTTTTGTTAAATCCTGAACATTTATACGAATTGCAGGCGACATCGTAAGCGCCAGGTACATCTTTTTTAAGTATGTACCTTTCACCGATGCAGGCCTCGCCTTCAAAATAGCTTCTGTCAAAGCAAGTATGTTTTCTTTAAGGTCTTCAGGCTTAAACGAAACTTTACCTACAATAGTGTGAATAACACCAGTCTTGTCAACTCTATACTCAATTTTACCTGCCTTGAAGTCTTTAACCGCCTTTTCTACATCCATAGTTACTGTACCTGCTTTTGGGTTCGGCATAAGTTTCCTTGGACCAAGAATACGCGCAATTTTACCAACAAATCTCATCATATCAGGAGTCGCAATAGCCACATCAAAGTCCAGGAAGCCTTCTTTTGCAATCTTGTCAATGAGTTCCTCTGCACCTACATAGTCGGCACCTGCATCCTTTGCTTCCTGTGCTTTTTCACCCTTCGCAAACACGAGAACCTTTACTGTTTTTCCTGTTCCGTGAGGTAACGAAATTACACCTCTAATGTTCTGGTCTGCAAACTTCGGGTTTACATTAAGCACATAAGTTGCTTCAACTGACTCGTCAAACTTTGCACTTTTAAGTTCTGGAAGAAGTTTTATCGCTTCATCCAATGTGTACTGTTTTGTTTTGTCAATTTTCTTTAGTAATTCTCTGTACCTTTTACTTCTTTTCACTTTTACCTCCTTGTGGTCAATCGACTTTAGTCTCCCACAAAATTACAATTACCCTTCTATTACATTTACGCCCATATTTCTGGCAGTACCTTCAATGATGCGTGCTGCCGCATCAAGATCCTCAGTATTGAGATCCTTCAACTTCATCTTAGCAATCTCTACCAATTGAGAGCGTTTAATTGTTCCTACTTTCTTTCTGTTCGGTTCAGGAGAACCTTTATCAATCTTTAACGCTCTTTTAATAAGAGAAGATGCCGGAGGAGTCTTTGTAATAAAGTCAAAACTCCTGTCCTTGTAAACCTTAATTACTACAGGAATAATAAGACCTGCCTGCTTTGCCGTCCTTGCATTAAACCTCTTGCAGAAGTCCATAATGTTTACACCCTTCTGCCCGAGTGCAGGACCTACGGGTGGCGCAGGCGTTGCTTTTCCTGCTTCAATTTGAAGTTTTACAATTCCGATAACTTCCTTTTTCTTTTTCTTCGCCATAATACACCTCTTAAATCTTCTGTATAAATTCGCTCTTTATCTCTACAGGCATTTCTCTGCCAAACATCTCAAGCAGAACTTTCGACTTGCCCTTTGCTTCATCTATTTCCTGCACAGTACCTTCCATATCTTTAAAAGGACCTGCAAGAATTTTCACCCTGTCACCCACTTCAAAGTTCATCTTCTCACGGGCTTCCTCTTCACCAATTCTATTAAGAAGAACTTCAACTTCTTTATCCGTGAGAGGTGTAGGCTTTCCACCACTACCAACAAAACCCAGAACCCCAGGCGTATTTCTTACGACAAACCAAGTCTGGTCATCCAGAATCATCTGAACGATTAAGTAACCCGGGAAAACGCGGTGAGGCTTAACTTTCCTCTTTCCGCGCTCAACAACACTGTAATAATCTACTGGAAGAATAACTTTTAGTATTTTGTCCTCTACTCCATATCCTTTTATTCGCTCCTGTAAGTTAATTAGTGCCTTTTTCTCGGAGCCAGAATAGGTATGCACGAGGAACCATTCCGGTTTTTTCTCTTCTTTTTCCTCTTGACTGCTTACTTTCTTTTCTTCATCCGCCATTTTATCTAACAATCGCTTCCAGTCCTTTAGCAAAAAGCATATCCCACAGACCAATGTAAACAGCCCAGAACACGACAAACGCAAGTACAATTACGGTATAATTCCAGAGCTCTTTGCCTGATGGCCATATAACTTTTTTAGTAAGCTCAACCCATACACCCTTTAAAAAATCCTTAAAACTTTCCTTTCTGGGCCTTACGGTCTGTGCTGCAGTATTTACACTTCTCGTTGCTGTTTTTTTAACTCTTCTTTTTTCTTGCGTTCTTTTACTCATAATAAGTGGCAGGTCCGGAGGGACTTGAACCCCCAACCCTCGGTTTTGGAGACCGATGCTCTACCAGTTGAGCCACGGACCTACGGTTTAACCTCCTTATGAATTGTATGCTTCTTACAATATCTGCAATACTTCCTTACCTGCATCTTTTCTCTATTATTCTTCTTATTTTTTGTAGTTGCGTAATTCCTTCTGCCACATTCAGTACATTCAAGCAGGATAATTTCTCTCATTATGGTTTAACCCCTTTCCTTTACTCAATCACCTCAGTGATAACACCTGCACCTACTGTTCTGCCGCCTTCACGGATAGCAAACCTCTGGGTTTCTTCGAGCGCAACGGGGTAGATCAGTTCAACTTCCATGTCTACATTGTCACCGGGCATTGCCATCTGGACACCTTC
>WFZA01000026.1 GCA_015489815.1 Caldisericales bacterium
ATCTTTTACAAATTTTTGCTGACCGACCGTTCAGTCATTTTATGATAGCACATTATCTCGAGAAAACAAAGCTAATTTGCAGATGAAACTACGGACAAGGTTTCAATTATAATTTTATATTTAGACCTGGTATTTACGATGTTAACCTGGTATTTACGATGTTATTTAGAAAGCGTACTACGACAATTAAAGAATCTTTACCTATCTTAACATTCAATTTTAGAAAAGATGCTTTAAATGAAATATAGCATCCACACCATAACAATTCTTGCTTATTTGTTAAAAATATCAAATCACATAAGAAGTTTTTACAAAAACAGATAATAGTAATTGAGAAAACGAAAAATCTTTCTCCTTTTGTCACTCTGAGCGAAGCGAAGAGTCTCTGCCTTAACAACAAAACATTTCCAAGTTACTTGCATTTTTTCTGTCATTCTGAAGGAACGAAGTGACTGAAGAATCTATGCCTTAATAAACCATGTAATTATCAGCATTTCTAAAAAATCGCTAATTTAAGACCCGTAGAGCGCGATCTTGAGAAAATTAGGGTAAATATACCTGCAAAATGCAACAGAGAGCCTTATTTTAGGGCATACGGAAATTACAACAAAGCCTGTATTTATCAGCATTTCTTGAAAACTCCTCCAAAATTATCAATTTGAATAAAATTAGCGAAAGTAGAAAACCGCATAAATAAAGGCTTCTTTAAGGGTCAAAAACGGGCAAAATTCGTTCAAAAAGCGAAAAATTGTTCGTATAAAGTAAAAATAGTAAAAAAGCGATTATTTACAAGGATTCCTGATAATTTTACACGCACCGTTTGCCTTTAAAGAACAAACTATACTTTTACATTAAAGAGCGAAAAAAACGGCTTGCAAAGTAAAAATTGGTAATGTTAACCTGCTGAGCAGTTCTATCACACTTGATATTTTTATATTTTGTGGATATACACTTTTAAAGCACATCGTAAATCTTCACTTTCACAAAAATATCGATCTAAACTTAAATAGATTTTTCTGATAGAAAAGAATATAATTGTTGACAAAAAATCAAAGATTCATTAAACTCTTCTTGAAAGGAGGTGTAATTATGAATAAAACAGTGTTAGTTGCAGCAGGTATTCTTGCACTAATTGATGCATTCTTAAAAAGCACCACTTTGAATGTAATTGTGTTCATCGTGGTAGGTATTGCTGCTCTTTATTTCGGATTCAAGCTATTCGGGAAAACGAAGATTGGCGGGACAATTGCAATGCTAATGGGAATTCTCTTTATTTTATTTGCATTCATAAAAGACATTGTAAGATACAATCCCGCACACATTGCAGTAAGCATCATTCTCGGCCTTATTCTGATTGCAGCTCCATTTATCGGAAAACTCGTCCAGGAATAAAAAATGGGGGGCTTTTGCCCCCATTTACGGCAACAAATCAGGAGTTATTAAAGGTCTTTAAAAGTCCTTCTCTTTTTAAACTCCTGTTTCTTCCCGTTGTTCCATTGCGAAACCGGCCTTAAATCAATCTGTTACTTTTATGACTTCCTATTTTTTAGGAAGCGGTGCTAAATTTCTTTAGCACTCTGCATGTTACCATGCAGTTCGGACTGTTGCTTCACTCTTTCGAGTGTCCATTCGTTCAGTCTCTCACGGTGGGATGCTTGCCCTTCCGCCTCGTTGTCCCTGAAATAGGGAGTTCCGAGTCAATTAGAATGGATTTTAGTTGGGCACTTCTCTACCCAACGACGCGAGAATAAATCTCGGTCTTTTGCCGTTTTCCTTTTGGAACCACGGTGCCGTTCTCCAGAACTAAATTTCCATTTTCGTCTTCTCTATACCTCACTCGCTCACCTCCTTCTAAAAAGAATTTATACAAAAAGTTTTAGATTGCTTTCGCTAAAAATATTTGGTGCAACTTTTTTAACTTCTTCAAACATTGCTTTTGCCATTCGCCTTATCTCCCATTGGGCATGTTCGTCGCAGCGGAGCTTAAAGAAGTGCATCAGTTCCCGCGCATTTGCAGTTGCAACGATTTTTGTTTCCGTTGCATTCGGCAGGACGAACCGCGCATCTTCAATCGGCACAAGCGCTGAAAGTTTGTCGTACGCACCCGCAATGTACTCCATCGCTTTTATAAACACTTTTTCCGCTTCTGAATTTTTCTTCACAGTCTCCGGAATAATAAAAGGAAAGTTTCGCTCCTTAACATAGCGCTGGCTCTGCTGGGTAAAGGCAAATAAACGGTGACGCACAAACTGATGAGAGCATGCACGAGAAATTCCCTCAATTGCAAATGTAAAAGAAATGTACTCAAACACCGAAAGGTGCCCTAATTTCAGCGCAAGTTCAATAAGGTGCTTTACATCTTCGCTTTTCAATGTAAGGTTTATAACTCCACCCTTGTATCTACTTTGCCTCATCGCAGTTGCAACGACGAGTTCCGGTTCTGGCGTATAAGAAATAAGTGCAACTTTTAGTACAGATTCCCGCTCCACATTGAACCTTTTATAAATCTATATTAAACTGAACAGCGCTTTCTTCAGAAGCGTTCTTCGATGGTTCACCTTTTGCGTACTTTTCTGCAAGTTCAGCATCACAATACGGACAGTACTCGTGCTCGCCGGGGATGTATCCGTGCTTCGGACAGATACTGAATGTCGGAGTAATCGTAATGTAAGGAATTTCAAAGTTATTTACGATCTTCTTTATAAACACTTTCGCCTCTTCTCCGCTGTGCAGGGACTCCCCAAGGAAGAAGTGGATAACGGTCCCGCCTGTCCAGAGTCTTTGAATGTCGTTTTGCTTTTCAGCAACTTCAAACGGGTCGTCCGTATAGTCCACAGGGAGTTGCGCAGAATTCGTGTAGAACGGGTCAACGCCTAACTCTTCTACTTCCCTTTCGTTTGCAACTATGATATCGGGATAAAGCTCTTTGTCTTTCAGAGCAAGTTCGTAAGAGGTGCTTTCACTTGGGGTTGCTTCGAGGTTGAACATACTGCCCGTTTCCTCCTGGAATTCCTGCATCTTCTCCCGCATAAAGTTCAGGACTTCCACGGCAAATTGTATACCTTCTTCGTCTCCTATGTTCTTACCCATAAAGTTCAAAAGCGCTTCATTCATTCCGACAACGCCAATCGTGGAGAAGTGGTTGTCCCAATAGTGGCCTGACGACTTTTTAATAGGCTCGAGGTAAATTTTCGAATACGGATACAGGCCAGCTTCTGTAAACGCTTCTATCGTTTTTCTCTTTACGACAAATGCGTCTTTTGCAGCTTCCATTATGTCTGAAACATAGTCAAAGAATTCCTTCTTCGTCTTTGACAGATAACCAATGCGCGGCATATTAATCGTGATAACGCCAATCGAACCCGTGAGTGGTGCTGCGCCAAACAGTCCGCCGCCTTTATTCTTTAACTCTTTTGTGTTGAGACGAAGCCTGCAACAATTATGGGTAATAGTTCCCATTGAGTGGACAAATAAGTGGTTTTTATCAAGCTCAAAATCGTAAAAATATTTCGGCTTCTCTAACTTTTTAACTCTTACACTTTTTACTCTAACTAAATAAAAATCGCTATTCTTTATAAAACGAGATTCTTCTGTTTCTGCATCATACTTTTCTAATGTTTTAACACCCACCATTCTACTTTTTACCAAACCGGGCACTTTATATGTGGATTCTGCAAGAAATCCAGGGACCCGTTCAAAAAGCAGCGGGTTATTCACTCTGCCGTCAATCATAGTTTCTGATTTCTTATGTTGGATATAAATCACTTGGTTATTGCTATTCTCTCTATATGTTACCGGAACTCCAATCAAGTTATATAATATTACCAAATCTCTTGAGAGTTCAAGATCATTTATGTGAATTTCTCGCCTTCTTTTATATCCATCTCCCTTAAAATGATATTCTAAAAAGGCTTCTATTACAGAAGGCGGAGAGTTAAACAATATGCTCGGTAATTTGCCATATTTCTTAAATCCAGCATTATACAGAGTTCTGCTTATTGAAGTACTATAAACATACAAATAGTAAGAATTATATCTCGGGTCTTTCTTTTCTTTAGGCTCTACATTAAACACTCTTTCTACAAGAGACCTTATTTCGCGCAAATTTTCTTTAGTAATACTATTAAATGTAAACTGCATACCTCTGGGTTGTCCAAAATATGTGTATCCCCTTCTATTCTCAAACAAATAATTGCCGTCTGCAACAAAGTAACCTAAAATTTTTGCAAGATCTTCGTCAAGAACAAAATTATCTATATGCTGATATACATTTTTTAAGTTTTGCCTTGCATTTTTAAGGGATAACAGATAGTCTCCTTCTTCAACATCCTGGGCAAATTTATTTTCGAGTCCGTTTACTCCAAAGACTGGAACAACATGTTTTGAAGAAGTTCTTATTATCTTTCCGTCATCTGTTGTTATTTCTATTAGTTCATCGCTTTTAATCCGTAAAAAGCTGATTATATTAGCCCACTCAACATTTCCAGTAGTAAAATTGAGCGACAGAGTTTTTAAACCATTTTTAGCACTTGCCCACCCATCTTTGTCAAATATGCCTCTCTTATAATTATTGACTACATCACTAATTTTGTGCTTTTCTATAACTCCATTTGGATTTTTAATGATGACCTCTTCATTCTCCTCAAGGCACATACTCCTGGCGTCTTCCGGTTTTAGATCAGAATTTACAAAGTTTGCAAAGTAAGGCGTGCCGTACTTTCTCGTTGCTTCCCACATCGGTTCAAGCTCGGGATTGCTCCAGTCAAAGTCTTTATCAATATTTATCGTTGGAATCGGGAATGTAAACGGCCTGCCGTTCCCGTCACCTTCAATCATCGTTTCCCAGAATGCCCTGTTCACCATATCCATTTCTTTCTGCATGTCTCTGTAAAGCACTTCGGGGTGTTCTTTTCCGCCGACAATCACGGGACGGTCCTTCAGTAAAGGATGCGGGTGTATGTCCAGAGTGATGTTTGAGAACGGAGACTGTCCGCCAGTTCTCATCGTCTGGTTCATATTGTAAACGAATTCCTGCACCTGTTGTTTTACTTCTTTGTAGGAAAGTTTGTCAAAGTAAACAAACGGAGCAAGATATGTATCAAAAGAGCTAAATGCAACGGCACCTGCTGCTTCGTTCTGAAGCGTGAAAAGGAAGTTCATCATCTGTCCTAAAATAGAAGAAAGGTGTTTTGCAGGCTTTGAATACGGTTTTCCTGGCACGCCGCCAAACCCGCGCTTTATCAAGTCCTCAAGATCCCAGCCCACGCAATAAGCACCTAAAAAGCTTAAATTGTGGATGTGTACCCACCCTTCTTTGTGCAAGTTGGCAATTTTCTTGGGATACACCTTATTGAGCCAGTACATCTTTTCCGCTTTTCCTGCAACAAACGCCTTTAAGCCCTGAATGGAGTAATCCACATTTGCGTTCTCGTGCACTTCCCAGGTGCTGTTTCCAAGGTATTCGTCAATAATGTCACTCGTTATGTGATTTTTAATTTCTCTGATTTCACGCCTGTGCTCTCGGTAAAGGATAAACGCCTTTGCCGTCCCAAAGAATCCTTTGCGCATAAGAACAGTTTCAATTTTATTCTGGATAAGTTCAATGGAAAACGGGATACCGTCGTGTTCGTTTTCGAGTTCGGTAATTACGATGTTTGCAAGAAACTGCGCAGTTTCCCTGCCAAACTCGCCCGTTTCGTGACCTGCTTTATAAATTGCGTTTACGATTTTTTCTTTTTCAAAATCAACAACGCGTCCATCTCTTTTGATAACTTTGCGAATCATAATTCCCTCCTTATTGCCCTCCTTTATTTCCTTGTTCTGTTATACCAAAAGCAAATAAAAAAATCAAATGCTGGAGAAGTCTCCAAAAATTAACAAAAATACCCCAAACTATGCAACAGTAAAACATTTCTAAAAAACTGATTTCAAAAAAGCATTATATAAATTCTTTTGTTCACGAACTCAATCAATGCAAAAACTCTTTTAACTACAGATTTTTGCAGAAGATAAATAAACAAATTTTCGTATTACGCACGCCTTGCTTTTACTTTACACTATGCAAAAAGTAAAGAAAAACGATTAGTATTAAAGCAGGTTACAGGATTTATAAATATAAAAACCTCTTCAGATAAAGCAAAACTATTGGAAAAAATTTTGCAAAGAGTAAAATGAGATGTTTGCAAACTGTAAAATTATTTTTGAAAATAACTACAGGAAAGGAGCAAAAATACGGAAAACAAATTTGATGTAATCATAATAGGCGCAGGCGTCGTGGGCAGCCTTATAGCGCGTGCTTTATCAAAGTACGAATTAAAAGTGCTCGTCATCGAAAAAGGTGACGATGTTGCAGTAGGAACAACCAGAGCAAATACTGGTATTGTGCACGCAGGCTACAACGCTCCCGTAGGTTCAAACAAGGCCCGGATGAATGTGCGGGGAAATGCACTTTTCGATAACCTTGCAGCAGAGCTTCACATAGACTTCAAAAGAATAGGCGACTTCGTGGTTGCAACAAGCGACTCAGAATTAAAAACAATAGAAGAACTGCTTGAGCGCGGAAAGAAAAACGGAGTGCCGAACCTTGAAATAATCGACAGAGAAAAAATACTTGCACTTGAGCCAAACCTTACGCCAAAAACAAAGGCGGCGCTCTTTGCACCAACCGGCGGAGAGGTTGACCCCATAGGGCTTGCAATCGCCGCAATGGAAAATGCCGTTTTAAACGGCGTAAAATTGAAGTTGCTTACCGAAGTAAACGGATTTGTAAAAGAGAATAACAAAATCGTTGCAGTAAAAACAAATAGAGGCGTTTTTTACACCGATTGGGTGGTAAACGCAGCAGGTTTATACGCAGACAGAATAATGAAACTTGCAGGCATAGAGTCCAAGTTTGAAATCCGCCCACGGAAAGGCGAATACATCATACTCGACCCTGCATACCAGCCTGTCCGCTCCATTTTATTCCCCACGCCGACAGAAATTTCCAAAGGCATTCTCGTTACAACAACAATGTTTGGCAATGTAATGGTAGGCCCTACTTCAGTTCTGATAGACGACAAAGAGGACAAGTCCACAACGGAAAGCGGGCTGAAAGAAGTGGAAACAGGCGGCAAAAAACTGATCCCCTCGCTCGATATGCGCTATGCAATAAAAGAATTTGCAGGCCTCAGAGCAGACGGAAACGCAGGCACAAAAAACGACAGATACGGCAGTATGGTGAAGCGCGATTTTATAATGGAAGTCCCTTCAAGTATCGTAAAAGGGTTTGTAAACCTTGCAGGCATCGAGTCGCCCGGGCTTGCATCGTCCCCTGCAATTGCAGAGTGGGTCGTGGAAGCACTGAAAGAAAACGGACTCAAGATGAAAAAGAAAAAGTCGTTCAACCCCGAGCGTATTCCTGTTCCTCCGTTTGCAAAACTCAGCAAAGAAGAGCAGGCAAAACTTATAGAAAAAGACCCGCGTTTCGGAAAAATCGTCTGCAGGTGCGAGAATGTAACTGAAGGAGAAATTGTGCGCGCGATCCACGCACCCGTCCCTGCGCTGAGCTACGATGCAATAAAAAGAAGGCTGCACATTGGAATGGGACGCTGCCAGGGCGCTTTTGACACGCCGCGCGTAATTGAAATTCTTTCCCGGGAGCTCGGGATTCCGCCAGTAAAAGTGAGAAAAGACGGAACAAAAACGGAATTTCTTTTGAGGGGTACAAAAGAGGTCGAAGATGAACGAAATTAATGCGGATGTTGCAGTAATAGGAAGCGGGCCTGCAGGGCTTGCTGCTGCGCTTTCTGCAAAGGAAAACGGAGCAGATAGAGTGCTGCTTATAGAACGAGATAGCAGAATTGGAGGCATCCCCCTGCAATGTATACACAACGGATTTGGCACGCAGATTTTCAAAAGAGACTTAACAGGCCCCGAATATGTCCACTTCTATGCAGACGAAGTTCAGAGGTCTGGCGTTGAAGTGTGGACGGATACATTCGTATTTGAACTGAACCAAAAAAGAGAAATCTATACGATGAGCCCTAAAAATGGGCTCACAAAGATAAATGCAAAATCAATCGTACTTGCAATGGGATGCAGGGAAAGGCCGAGAGGCGCAATCAAAATCCCCGGAGACCGTCCCGTAGGCGTATATACCGCAGGCACGCTCCAACACCTCATAAATATCGACGGATTTATGCCAGGAAAACGATTCGTCATACTGGGCTCTGGTGACATTGGAATGATTATGGCGCGCCGCATTACGCTTGAAGGTGGAAAAGTAGAGCGCGTAGTAGAAATTTTGCCGTATCTTTCAGGACTCAGAAGGAATTATTCTCAGTGCCTGCTTGACTACGGAATACCGTTAAACCTGTCGCATACCGTCGTAAGAATTAATGGAAGGAAACGACTTGAATCTGTAACAATTGCAGCAGTGGACGAAAACAGGAATGTAATAAAAGGCAGCGAAGAAGTAATCCCCTGCGATACGCTCGTTCTGTCCGTGGGGCTGATACCAGAAAACGAACTCTCAAAAATGGCAGGCGTAAAAATAGACCCTTTGACGAACGGCCCTCTTGTTGACGAAACGATGCAAACAAGCGCTGAAGGAATATTTGCGGCAGGAAATGTCGTGCATGTTTACGACCTCGTGGACTGGGTTTCCATTGCAGGAACGCGTGCAGGAAAGTATGCAGCATTGCATGCAAAAGGAATTTTTGCTAAAGGAAATAAATATACGGAGGTTTTGCCCGGGGAAAATGTGCACCATACAGTACCCCAGCGCATTAAAAAAGACACCGGTGAAACCGTATTTCTGCAGTTCCGCGTAAAAAAACCGATAGAGGCACTCACTAAAATAACTATTAAAGATAATGTGCATAAAGAAACAGTCCTGTTCCAGAAAGTTCTTCGCTACGCACGCCCCAGCGAAATGATAGAACTGGAGTTAAAAGATGCCGCCTTGCAAAAGGTTTTAAGCGCGGATACTGTAACGGTAAGTGCGGAGGCATTAAAAAAGTGAAAGAGCAAACGGACAAACTGATATGTATAATGTGCCCGCTTGGATGCGAACTTACGGTAAAACACATCGGAGGGAAAGTAATTTCGGTTCAGGGCAACGGCTGCCCGCTTGGTGAAAAATTTGCAAAGGAAGAGTTCTCAAACCCAAAACGCGTGGTTATCACGACCGTACAGGTAAAAAACGGGAAAAGACGCCTCGTGCCCGTGCGCTCTGACAAACCAGTGCCAAAAGAAAAACTATTTGATGTGCTGAAGCACCTTAGGAAAGTGCAAATCAGTGCGCCAGTAAAATTTCACCAGGTAATTGTGGAAAATGTTCTCGGCACAGGCGCAAACATCATCGCAACGGACGAAGTAGCAGAAGAATAACCGTAAAAACTACATCCATAAACTTTCCACTATAATAATAAAAGTTTACAAACTTCTAAATACAGCGTGGAAAAAGGCTTTTTGTTACAGTTTAACCCAATAATGTATCTTATAAATTACTTATGGACGAGGATAAACTATCGTAATCGTTCGCGTTTTTCCGTCCCATTCAACCTTACAACCGAGAGATTCCGCAACAAAGCGTAAAGGTAGCATTGTCCTATCGTTTACGATGATAGGCCTGACATCGTGGTTATTAGGATCTATCCACCGGGTTTCTCCGTTTACTTTTGCTCTGGGATTGTTTATCCATAATTCTATCGTCGTTCCTTTGAAGTTTATCGTAACTTTTCTTTCCTTCCCGTTCCACTCTATCGTTCCGCCTAATGCTTCTACAATTGCACGGATAGGAACGACTGTCCTTCCCCACTTTGGAATAATTATGGGTTTGGTGCCTCTGCCAGGGTCTATTTCCTTTTTTACGCCGTTTACGCTCATATAAGGATTATCTATTTTCAGCGTAATAACTATTTTGCTTTTCTTATTACTACCGTGGTTTGCTTCACTATTTTGGAATTCAAAGATGCCTTTATTCGTCCCTATATAGACAATGCTTGAATCTTTAGGGTTAACAGCAAGAGAAAAAACTTCACTATCTGGTAATGCCATCTGTTTCCAGTTGACACCGCCGTCTGTAGATTCAAAAAGGCCTTTGCTGTCCGTTCCTGCAA
>WFZA01000027.1 GCA_015489815.1 Caldisericales bacterium
AATGCTTCAACTATTGCTCTTATTGGAACAACTGTCCTACCCCATTTTGGTATGATAACGGGCTTTGTGCCTCTGCCAGGATCTATTTCCTGCTGAACGCCGTTTACGAGCATCACTTCGTTATCTGGCTGGAGTTTAATAACGGTTTGCTGCACGGCATTTGAAGGAGTTGTTATAGATGCGTCATTTGAATTTGCGCTACCTACGGAATTGTAGGCAACAACCCGATAAGTATATGTTTTCCCCGGACTCACCGTTTTGTCGATGTATTTTGTCTCTGAAGTATCTGTCGGTAAATCTGCAAGCATCTCGAAGTTTGTTTCAGACGACTCTTTTCTATACACTTTGAACCCTGTTTCGTTATCTGCATTGTCTTTCCAGGTAAGTAAAACATTCTTCTCTTTTGTGAGCGTTGCTTTCAAATCTGACGGAGCTTTCGGCGCCGTGCTTTCCTTTGGTGTTGTAACAGAAACTGCGTTTGACTGTGCAGACACGCTTTCTCCACGAACCGCTGCAATTTTAAAATACACCTTTGTATCCGGTTTTAATCCTTGTACCCATATATATTTTGCGTCGGATTTTATCGCAACATCCCCAATTGACTCAAAAGTCTGCCCGTCTTTACTATAGAACGTCCTTATCTTTGTCGCATTTGGGTCAAACGAGTTAAAATAGATATTTACCTTATCGGGCGCAACTGCTTTTATGCTCGATATATGAATAGTTTTTAACACATATACTGTTTTTGCTTCGGAATTTGGTGCATTTCCGCTTGCGTTGTACGCAACAACCTGGTATGTATATTTGCCCGGGTTCTGGTTGAGAATTGTAAGCTTAACAACCGTATTATGAAGGTCTTTTACAAGCGTCCACTTAAACGTGCTAACCTGTTTATACACCTTAATTCCGTCACAATACTTCTGCATTTTCCATGTAAGGATTACCTTTGAACCAATGCCTTTTGCAGCAAAGTTTTCAACAGGCGCAGGATAAGTGAGCGTTGAGCCGCTTTGCACTGCAGAAACAGAAAAGTCTGGTGTGTTCTTTCCGTCTTTTCTCATATTTACAATTGCATAAATGTACTTTGTATTGGGCTGGACATCCGTATCTTTGTAGGAAGTTTTAGATTTGTCCACCATTTCGAGCAGTTCATAATTGCCGTTAACTTTTTTCCTGTAAACGCCTACATGCGTGGTAAATGCATCTTTTACAGCAGGCCACTTTATTGTAACTGCCATTTCACCCTTAAAAGAAGGAGGCGTAAACTTGTTCAGCGAGACAATTGGCTTTCCGCCGGGAGCTTTCAAAATAAACCCTGTATCCGTATTTGAAAAGTCGCTGTACTGCCCGTTGAGTTTTGCCCTTACTTTGTAAACGTGTCTTCCATAAGTGACATCAGGAATTACTATATCCGGTTGATAAGGTACAGCACCAAGGCTTTTCCATTTTAAACTCGTATAGTCATATTCAAACACTTCGATTTCGAGGTTCTTGTCCATTGCACCAGAATACTTCCATTCCAGCTTCATACCTTTTCCGTAACCGTACGCCTGAAAGTTGGTTGGCGCTACAAGCCCTGCTGATGCATTGCCTGTAAAGAGGATGGGTAAAGAAAGCAGTACAACAAGAACAAAAGCGATAAATTTTTTCATATTTCCCCCTTGAATTTTTTTTTACCAGTATAAAGGTAATTTTATATTTTGTCAAATTGAAAAATAATTTTTAATAAGGTAAAACGCGCACCTGAAAAACAATCCCCAATGCAGTAAAGACTCGCTCAATAAATTATTGCAATAGAAAATTTCGAACAAAAAAGTTCGGGACAAAATAATTCCGTGCAAGGCACTCTATTGACTTCAAAAATATTCAGCATATAATATATATAAAATTTTATATATAGGAAAAATTAAAATGAAAAAATGCGCAAATTTTTTAAACGAGAAGAGAAACAAATTTGTAAATGCCCTGATTAAAACGCCGGGATTTTTACATTTTATAGTGCTGCACATATTAATGAAAAACCCTTTGCACGGCAGGGGCATAAGGAAAGAAATTGAAAAACTTACGCAGCACAAACTCATAATGGGCCCTGCAACCATTTACCCTCTACTTAAAGAAATGGAAGAAGAAGGGTTAATAAAAGGAAAGTGGAATATGGGCGGCATGCATCCGCGAAGAGTTTACACAATCACAAAAAGCGGCAAAGCAGCATACGAAAACAGCAAATTTCTCATTGAAATTAAGCTAAAAGAACTTGCAGAAGTTGCAAAATTGATAGAAACGGAGGTGTTCGATGAATGAAGCAATTGTAGTGGAAAACCTCAAAAAGGTTTACTCAAACGGAGTGGAAGCGGTACGCGACATTAGCTTTTCCGTGCACTACGGAGAAATATTCGGGTTTTTAGGCCCGAACGGCGCAGGCAAGTCTACCACGATAAAAACCGTGATAGGGCTTTTGAAACCCACGGAAGGGAAAATTTTTCTGGACGGAATAGACACACTGAAAGACCCATACAAAGCGCGCCTTGTAAAAGGATACGCATCCCAGGAAACAGCAGTGGACGACAGGCTTACTGCATACGAAAACATATACCTTCAGGGAAAGTACTTTCATATGGAGAGCAGCGAGATAGAAAAGAATGCAGAGAAATTGTTAAAGATGTTCGGGCTATGGGAAAGGAGAAATGCTCTTGTTGAAACATTTTCAGGCGGGATGATGAAGCGGCTTGACATTGCAGCGGCGCTGATACACCAGCCAAAAATTCTGTTTCTTGACGAACCGACGCTGGGGCTCGACATCCAGACGCGCAGCGCAATCTGGGACTACATAAGAAAGTTCAAAGAAAACGGAATGACGATATTCCTTACGACGCACTACCTTGAGGAGGCAGATGCGCTCTGCGACAGAGTGGCAATTATCGACAAAGGAAAGATTATGGCGCTGGACAGGCCCGGCGCACTGAAGTCTCAAATCGGCGGAGATCTAATCACGATGACATTCAAAGAAGACGATGTAAGCAAGTACCTTGAAAAGATTAAAGAGATTCCAGAGATAAAAGAAGTTGCCCGTATGGAAAACGGGGTTTACAGCATCGTCGTAGAGAAAAACGGAGACGAAATGATTCCGCGCCTGTTCAAAATGGCAGACGAGTTTGGCGTGCACATCACATCAGTAAGACTGAAGCGGCCCACGCTGGACGATGTGTATATGAAGTACACGGGCAGGACGATAAGGGAAGCAGAGTCCACCCGCGACGAAGGAAGAAAAATGCGTATGATGAAGAGGAGGATGAAAAGATGAACGCACTGATTATCGATTCTTACTATGTCGCATGGAGAGAACTTAAAAAGTACTTCAGAGGCAAAACGAGGCTCATCGTAACGGTAATACAGCCGTTTCTATGGCTCGTTCTAATGGGAAATGCAATGAGCAGGCTTACGAACAATCCGTTTGCTGCACAATTATTAGGAACGGGCAACTACCTCACATTTATGACGCCTGGCGTAATCCTTATGACGGTAATGTTCTCCAGTATATTTTCAGGAACTACCGTCGTGTGGGACAGACGATTCGGATATCTGGACAAATTACTTGCTGCACCAATAAAGCGCGGCGCAATCCCCTTTGGAAAAATGGCGGCGTCTGCTGTGCAGGGACTTTTGCAGGCAGTTATTATTGTTATCGTTGCACTACTCTTTGGGGTAAAGTTTCAGAGCGGTTTTTTGGGCGTGCTCGCAATACTTTTCATTGCAATGCTCCTTTCATTTATACTTGCAGGATTCTCGCTTGCACTTTCAGTAAAAATAAAAACAATAGAAACGCTGATGGCGGTAATAAACCTGTTTATGATGCCGCTTATGTTTGCAAGCAATGCACTATTCCCGGTAAAAGTGATGCCTGCGTGGCTTAAAGCAATTGCGAAAGTGAACCCAATTACATACGCAATTATCCCGATGCGCGACCTTACAGTGAGCGGATGGAGCATACACATCCTCTGGTACACACTTGCGATTCTTGCAATAGATGCAGTTGTAATGCTCTGGACGAACTGGGTGTTTAAAAATGCAGTCGCAGAATAAAACAACTCGTAACAAAATAGAAATTAACTATAAGTACTGCGGGGCAGGCGGGGAGTGCATCTCCGTTTGCCCATTCGGGGAGAAGATATGGCAGTACGAAGAGGTTGAGTTCGACCAATTCTTGAAAGACCATGTTAAGAAAATGCGGCCCGTTCCCGTAAACATTGACCTCTGCACGGGGTGCGGACGGTGCGCGTCTTTTTGCCCTGTTGGCGCAATCTCTGTGAACGGAAAAGGGCAAAGGCCTGTTCTTGTTGCGCTTGTCTCTTGGCTTCTCCACCCCGAAAAGGTGAAAATAGATATGAACAAAAAGCACATTCAGAATGTGAAAAATTACTTTTGAGGAGGGTATTTTAGACGGTGTCTAGTGCGAGGACGGTATGCTTGCACAGGTGACGTGCTTGGGTAAGCGAATTATTTTCTCGTCGAGTTAGAAAATTTTTCATAAGCGATTTGCTTTGCAAAACTATGCAAACCAACAGGCTCCTGGTTTTTTAATCGGGAGCCGTATTTTTTACAGACAAATTTTTTAGGTAAAAATAGGGAAATTTTAAAATAGCCTTCTGGCGCAATGTTTTAGACACTTGTTTCTTGCGACATGAGTATCTTTTGCATTTGCGAAACGCATTTTGCAGTATTTGCATTTTTCCCTGCAGCAAAGAGTCTCTGTCTTAACAACGAAACTTTTTGACTTCGTAATGTTGAGCGAAGCGAAACATCTCTGCCCTAACCATTTTGGAAAGCGGAGCCAGCAGATTTTACACTTTTGTCGTGTAAGATTGCTTTTCGGTATAATCAACTTCTCATCCACTTTCTACCCCACACAGGAAGAAAGGTTAGAAAGAAAACTTCGTGCCCTTTCCAATATGAGGTCCTTTGCGAAGACGGCTCAGGAAGACGAAGAAGGAAAAACGCCCGCTTGAGGACGACGAGGAAGAGGTAACGGCCCAGAACGAACGACGGTAGAAAATACATACTTAAGGTCGATGCTCTCCCGTCACTCTGAGCGCAGCGAAGAGTCTCTACGTTAACAACTTTGAAGTGAAATTTTTTGATCTCGTTAATAATTTTTAGAACTTTTATAAAAACTCTTTCAAAACTGCAGAACTTTTTCGTAAGTCTCACATCTATTATATAGAAGAAAAAATTTAAGTAAGAATTGTAAAACATTTAGTGAAAATATTATCCAATATGCAATTGAAACATTATAAGCAAAAATATGCAAACGAATAATGTGTAATGAATAAGACTTTTGATAGGTTTATATGGCACAAAAGGCTGTATAAAATTACAATTTTCTGTATTAAAAAAATTTTTCACTTTTTTCATAAAACTATTGACAAGAGAGAGAGAGAGAGAGAGAGAGAGTATAAAATATGTACAAGGAGGTGGTGTAATATGAATGTAGGTGGCATAAAAATTAACCGCTGAGCAAAGGTAAAGAGCAGAGAGGTCGCATGTGAGGAAGTATTATTTATTGTAATCTCATTATTGCAAAAAGTGTTCATAAATTACCTTTGAAAACCTCAGCGCAAATTGCCTTTGTAAACTTCCAGAACCGCTTTTTGAACCTGTCAATCTTCTACACTAGAACCTGAACCTCAATAAGTGCTTTGCAAATAAAAACGGTTTTGCCAGGGCACATAAACATAAACTCGTTTGCAAAGTTTTTGAAAGAGAATAAAATTTTATTTAAGGAGGTAAATATGACAAAGAAGGCAATTGCATGTTTTGTATTAATCTTGATGCTTTTAACAATTGTTTCTTCGACCTCAATTGCAAAAGGAGATACAAGGTACAATATGGCAGGGTCACAGTTATCCAAATATGGCGCAAAATCTTCTATAGTAACAAAGAATGTATATATAAGCAACTATACATCATGCGCAGCTTTTACAGCTTATGTCTTAGACGATAATGTTTGGGCTCAAGTTGGTTTTTATCAAGGGTTAAATCCTCATGGACAATACTACAATGATACAAGGTATTACTATGAATTCCGATGTTACGAAAACTATGTGTTTAAGGATCTTGGTCACGCACCTACTAACCAGAGCCATGAATACGGAGTATATTTATCAACATATTCATCATTGCCGTATGGAGACATGATATTCTACAGAGATAACAATATATTAATGGATTACTATGGTTATCCGAAAGAATCTTCTTATTTCGTAGCAGCAGAAGCAGAATCACACGATAGCAATAACAGAATGGATTATCACTTTTATAATGTACAATATGCTACTGAAGGACTGTACTGGTACCCGTTTTCAAACACACAGTTTGGTTGCTACTTAAACGGCTATCCTTGTTATAATTGCCCATACAAATTTATAAATAAAGAAGACACATCCTGGACTGTTGTCCATAAATAGGAGGTTGCAATGAAAAAGTACAAAAGCATTGTTTTTATAGCGTTAGTCGTAACCATCGTTCTTTCGGCTGGCTTTGCATTAAACGCCTACAACAAAAAGCAGGACAAACTTTTTGCAGACAACTTTTACAAACCAACAAACGAAGTAGTAAAACAAGTCGAAAACCCTGCACCATCCCTTCTTTTCTCCAGTACTGCCAAAGGTTATAAGTATATTCCAGACCTTAACGCCCTGAAGGAGGTGGAGGAAAAGGGAGAAATACCTTTTAAGCCGCTCCTTGCAAATATACTCGGAACCCCAAAGTACATTAAGTACAGGCAACAGAACTCAATACTATACCTCGTTTACTTTAACAAAACTATCCCTCCTGATAAAACATTTGACGACTTGATAAACGCTGGTGCAGTAATAATAGAGGAAATGCCAATGAAGATGAGTATGAAACAGGCAGAAGACATGTTTAACGAAAATGTTAAGTCTATGGAAAAGATAGGTGGTATTCTGCACAGGACGACGATAAACGGATTTCCTGCTACATACGGCGGCAATATTGGACACGAAGTACACTGGTATAACGGAAAAGTTCTTGTAACAATCTGCACAAATAAGAATGTTTCCTTCCCGATCCTGTTTAAACTTGCAAAGAGTATGCATTAGAAAGAGTTAGCAATGTTGTTGTATTAATTTTGTCGAGCCCTCAAATAACACTTCACGAGGGCTCGACAACTTAGATAGCAAATTTCTTTACAACGGGATTTCTTTTTGTCTTCTAACTTTTTCAAAAATCTTGCAAAATTCTTCCAAAATCGTGGAACTTTTTCGTGAGTTTTCCGTCTAATATATAGGAATAAGATGTGATGTTTACAAAAATTGCAGTTATTGCCGTAAGGCAGGCGTGGGAAGTTAGCACAGTGTTTTAAAATAACGCAAAGGAGAGTAGAATAGTGCAGGAAAAGCAGATGAAAGCAGCTAAACATTATCGAGAACTTACTAAAGAAGAAAAGAAACTGTACTGGATATTGGTTGGAATAATTTTCACCTACTATGCAGGTCTGCTTGGATATGTGATATACACGAGCCCAAATTACTATGGGCCAAAGAGTCCGTCAATTTTTATGCTTGCACTGATACTTCCAGGTTTTATAGGCGGGATACTCCAGCTCGTAAAATTCTATCAGGTTAAACGCAGCATCTGTTTAAAAGTTGTTTCCTTGGAACTCCTTACAGGTTTTATTATTATATTTTTTATCGGAAGTAAAAGTA
>WFZA01000028.1 GCA_015489815.1 Caldisericales bacterium
AGGTGCAAGTCCAATTCTATTACCTGGTACAAGTATAAAACTTTTCTTTTCGTCATCCCATTTATAAGACACACCTAGAAACTCTAAGTAATTAGCATTTATATGAATCCATTTCTTTAAATAATCCAGAGGATATCTTTTGTCAAACTTACTTGAGGGAAACCAACTTTTCAGTTGTTCTAAAGGAAATATCTTTTCGTCTCCAAATTCCATCAATGATATTTTTATTTTCAATTTTATTCACCTAGTACGCCATCTATAAACGCAAGAATTTCATTTTTTGCAAGAGATAATCTACCTTCATTTATGTATTCACGAAGCAGTGGAACGATTTCGTATTTTAGTTTATTTCTAAATTCTTCTTTCGATTCAGCAATAAAATAGGTATGTCCTGGTTGCAAGTGCAATTCTTCATCAGATGCAAATCTAAAAAATAAATTTTGGATTATGTTAAAATGCTTTAAAATTAAGTTTTTAGTATTCTCATTTACCTGCTTATTATCTAAAATTTCTTTCAATTTTTTCTCCGATGGCCAAACATCAATAAATGCAAATCTTCTGCGAATTGCAAAATCTAGAATTGCAATTGTTCTATCTGCGGTATTCATTGTTCCAATTATATAAAGGTTTTCAGGCATACTTATTTTATTATTTCCTGATCTTAATGTTATTTCTCTTTTTTCATCAGGTTCAAAAAGGAATATAGCTTCTCCAAGAATTTTTGCTAAATCGCCTCTATTTATTTCATCAATTATTAACACATATCCTTTATTTTTTCCCGCATTTTTAGCTTTGTCTATGCTATCTAATAGAGGTCCCTTATATTCTTTAAAAATTAGCTGATTTGACTCCTTCACATCTGGTTTTATCCCTTCAACAAAGTCCTCGTATGATACTGATGCATGAAACTGAATGATTTCGTAATTAATTATTTTAGAAGCTGTCTTAAGATATTTAGTCATTTCTTCAGCAAGGTATGTTTTCCCACTTCCCGGAGGTCCTTGCAATATCAGATATTTCCTTTGAAGCAAATAATCTGACAATACATTAGAGGCAGGATAAGATCTCCATAACTCAATCAATTTAGGTAATAATTTGTACTCCAATATATACTGAAAATCTTTTCTTAAAGGCCAATTTCTAAATTTTGCATATAAAATTAAGTGAGAAAGAAAAGCTTCTGCTCCTTTGTCATCTGGAGTTATCACACAAACAGAAGGTAAATATTTTCCGTACTTTCTCCATAGCTCTGTATAATCAGAGAAATTTCCTAAATTATTCTTTATGGTATCAGGAATTTCCGAATATTCATCGGTAATCTCATATTTAACGAATGTATTTGTATTTTCTACATTCCAACCTTCATTATGAATAAATCTTAAAAGAAGTTTTATGCTTCTTCTAACCCAAGGAATCTCCAACCACTCCGCATCATCAGTTATTCCACCTGTACCTATCCCATAACATAAAAGCAATTGTTCGGGATTCTCTTTATTGTCAGGAAATACAACAAGTGAAAAATTTTCGTAAACACCACTTTGTGGAGCATTTTCATATAGCACACCCCAATACTGTATATTTTCTTCTGGACCGCTCAAGGAATTGTACCTTAATATACCATTTTTATCTATCTCTTCAGAAAAGCGCTTACCAAAAATATCTTCTAAAAGTTGTTTTGCATTCTCTAAACTTTGCTCGGCACGTTTATTTTTGATAGATTCTAAAAGTTGCTTTGCAGACTTTATATATTTTTGCTTAAACATTTCTGTTCAACCCCCTAAAGCATCTTTCGCCTAACGTTCCCAACATATACGCTACACACCTTCGGTGCTTGCCCTTCGGGACATTGCTCCCTTCGGTCGCAACGTCGTATATACTGTGTTATCGGAAGTGGCGCCATTATTTACCCTCAATGACATCTGTGTAGAAGAAATCGCTATAATCTAGTTCCTTTTTTTCAAGTAAATCTTTCCTCATTGCAAGAACAATACTTCCAACTGCCTTTTTCCCTTTTTCAGGATCAGGTACTTCACCTCTTGACTCTATTACTAACTGAACCATCTTGTTGATTGCTTTAACCACATCATCTGAACAATATAACCACGACCTATATTGTTCCTCAAAAAATTTTCTTTTCATGTCTGCTGAAGCAGTTTTTCCCACGAATCCTTGGAGTAAAACTAACAAATTAGTGTATTTTTCTTCTTTGAATTTAAGCATCGCCTCGCTTTTCTTAGATTTTATTGTAAGGTAATAAGTGAAATATGAGCTAACGAGTCCCGCTATAATCGGCAATAATACCAAAAGCACATCTTTTATTTCCATATTCAACTCCTCCTTCTACAAGCCATTTCTGCTAACGTTTTGCGGATAAACGACTCGCTTACGCTCGTCCAAGGTTTGCTACGCAAACCTTCTTTTATCCGCTTGTTAGCCGCCCAGATTGGTCGAGATGCCATAGCGACTCAAAGTTTATTCCTCCTCGTTGTCATTATATATTCTATCTAGGTGATACCTTAGATATTCTTTGTTTAGATTATGAGAGGAATGGATGTATATTTTTTTGCCAACATATGGGTTATTTGGGTCTTTATGTAAAACAGTTAAGTTTTCAGGATCAATGGCTATAACACCATAATCAAACTCCACATGATGATTTGGACATAAGATTATAATATTATCCGCTGAATCTGGTCCATTATGTTTCCCTAATGGTTTTATATGATGTGCTTCTGAGTACTCTTGTCCATCCTTCAATTTGATTACAGTTCTACATATTTGGCATCTATTTTTATAAAGTTGTTTTATTTTCTTTGTAAGGTTAGTATCTCTTAGTACTCTATAAATTTCCGTTTTAACACGTTCTGGGAGTCTCGTGTTATCTTTTACATCTCCTAAATCCTCTGCAGATGGAGTTGGAGTAAGTTTTTCTCGAAGCCCACAAACACCTCTCCCGATACCACCTACGGAATAAAATAAATCCCTTTTTCTTTCAAATGCCTTAGAATCAGACGAGTTCCGCTCTATTGTTGCTCTAATTATGGCTTTCCACGATGGGGGAAGCTTTCTAGTAGAGTGTTTTTGGATATAGTCATATATATCGGAATAACTTCCAGTTCCTCCTAATGCCTTTAGTGCATTGATTACTTCTTTCAACCATGTCATGTTATCATCTCCTTTTAAACGAGAGGGAATAAATTGCGACTAACGTTTTGAGCGTATCTGAAGTTGCCCGAAGGGTAAATTTTGGCGGAGTATCTGAGGCACGAAGCCAGATACGCTCTGTTAGACGACGCGACATTAACTTCCATATTTTGCTATGAATTCCTCATCCGACATTGTCAAATATATTATACCTTCTATAAAGCCTACTATTGCTGGTATGAAAGTCCAACAAAAGAGCAGGTAAACAATACCCCATCCAACCCTTCCCAGGTAAAACTTGTGTATACCTAAACCTCCAAGAAAAATGGCAAACAGAGCCGCAGCAATCCGGCTTTTTCCCGTGCCAGAAACCATCGAAGGTTGCCTTACACCACATTTAGGGCATATTTCTGCCTTAGAATCAATCTCTGCCCCCGCAATTTACACAAAATTTTGTCCCTTTTGGTTGTTCATACATGATTTACACCTCCTAAATTTTTTGTTGTCATGTCGCCTAACGTTTGGCGAAGTTATGAACATATTATTTACTCTTTTTTCCACATACCTAAAACATAAGGGCAATCCCTATAATCTCCATAGTATACAGGTTTGGGACAACCTGCATTCTTCCTTTGCTTATTTGCCCATTCTGATTTTACATCCCCTGGATCCTGAGCACGAACAGCGGACGCTAAAGAGCACTTTCCACACATCACCTTTATCATCAATCCTATATATGATTGTTTCTGGCCCTCCATACGGACATTTGGCGCTTGTTATTTCCTTGGGCATGATTTTCAACCTCCTTAAAATATTTGATACATATAATAAATATATTCGCCTAACTCGTTCATATACGCAATATTGCGTATATACCTCCAAATTGTAAGTATATGCGAACTATTTTGTATATCTATCCCTCTCTCTGAAATCATGTCAATTCCTCCCTAATATTGTACAGTGGATTTTTTATTTTTGCAAGGCTTGTTTTGCTTACGTGCGTATAAATTTCTGTAGTCTTGCTACTCTTATGACCAAGCAATTCCTGAATATATCTTAAGTCAACTCCACTCTCTAAAAGATACGTCGCAAAACTGTGTCGTAAAGTATGAACAGTGACTTTTTTATTTATCCCTGCTTTTTTGCATGCCTGTTTAAAAATTACTTGAACAGTTCTTACCGTTATATTTCGTCCTGGCTTCGCTCCCTCAAAAAGCCATTTCCCCGGCTTATACTGCTTATAATACTCTTTTAAAATCTTCAAAGCAGTTTGAGAGAGAATTGTATATCTGTCCTTCCGACCTTTGCTGCCCTTGATATGTATTAGTCCTCTCTCAGAATCGATATCCGCAGGTCTGAGTTTTACCACCTCCCCAACTCTCAAACCTGCTGAATATATGAGCATTAATATTGCTTTATGCTTATTAATGTTAGAAGGTGCATTCAGAATTTTATATACTTCCTCTGTACTCAACACCACAGGCAATTTCTTATTCTTCTTTGGACGTTTTACTTCATATATGAACTTCTTTCCTAAGACTTCTCCATAATAAAACTTTAGTGCATTTATAATAATGTTTAATGTAGAAACGGCCACCTTCTTTCGTTCTACCATATAATAAAGATATTTTTTGACGTCGTCATTTTCTATTTCTTTTGGTTTCTTCCCCGTAAATAAAAGAAAATCCCGGTTATATCTCATATAAGAGTTGATCGTCCTTCTGGAATATTTCCTTATTGAAAGTGCCTTCTGTAAAGGATTAAGGTAGAAATAGGGGTCAACAATAAGATTTTCCCAAAAATATCTTGCAGTTTTGATATTAAATTTTTACTGTAAGGGACTTCCCAGTGCTTCTCCTTTGGATTCCATCTTCTTCCAGAAATTGTTTTTATTTTCTTTATCAATGCCTGATCGTAAGGGACGCAGATTATAACCTTGTTATCCTTTACAAATTCTAATTTCACAGCAGGGATTTTGCCTTCCCTTGCCATTTTATAAAGAGTAGATTTCCTATCTTTAAATATTTTGCTGTCTCCTCAAGGATCATTATTTCTCCAAAACTTTCCATCATAGGCTTAACTCCTTTTGAGCCTGCCAGATTTTATCACCGTTTAACATCACACAATAATATATAGCAAAGAAAAGCAAAAAGCTAAGTCCATGTATAACCTCTACTTACCTCTTTGTTCAGTATATCACGTTTACAAGAGTCTCATATGTGATGAAGTTATGCAGTCCATTTTCAAAAAATTTTTTCTTTTCGGGGTGAGTGCGGATGGGTTTCCCCGTCAATCCACTTCACCACAGAGCCATTGACGAGGGTTCTATTCCCCCTGCCTATTGTAGTCTTGTGGACAAACGGAAGGTGCATAACATCAAGTTGATTTTCTACAGCCCTCAGGAAAGGAACATGCCAGAGTTCTCGCATCCCTGCGTAGGCGAATTTTTCGTATATGTCTTCAAAGAACCTTGCTCACCTTTCGGTTCTCCATCGTCGAACCGCATCCACACCATTCCTGCCTTTTCAGCTACATTGTAGGCTTTAACCGAAAATCTTTCGGAGACATTGTAGCTTCTGCCAAGGGCGGGAATAAGCTTTACCCTGCCGTTTCCATCATATTCAAAGCCATGAAAGGGATACTGAAGTCTGCCGTTTACAACCTTACCAGCAGAAAGTCTGGCTCTCCTGTGGACGCAGAAGTCCTCGATTGCGTTTACCTTTCCATTTTCATCTCTCCAAAGGACAATATCTTTCCCAAACCTCACAACGCCTATGGGCTTATCTTTTTTGATCTCTTTTGATGATAATATTACAAACCATATACAAGTTCCCCCGTTTTCCAATTTTGAGTACTAACCCACTGGAAAGCAATAATATAGCCGATGGTTGTTCACCCTTGTCGTCCCAGGTATGGCGGAGGGGAGAGGATTCGAACCTCCGAGGCTCATCACCTGCCGCATTTCAAGTGCGGTGCCATCGTCCACTCGGCCACCCCTCCATTCACAGTAATAATATACTGATTTTAACAATTTCTGCAATACAATACAAAATTCTATCAATAATTTCTTTGTAACCTGAAATCCTGTACTTCGATAACTAAGAGTCAGAAAGAGAATTCTGTGTCTTTTTCAAAAGGAATGAGATCCTTCGCTCGCTGACGCTCGCTCAGGAAGACGGAGAAGAATGTTTTGCAAATAACGACGCCTTTCTGTTACTACGAGCGAAGAGTCTCTGCCTTAACAATGGAATTGCGATAAAAATAAAAACGAGCTTCTTTATTTGCTTATGCTCACTTGAGGACAACGGGGAAAAGCCATTTCTGTAAATTGCCTATCAATTCGCCTTTTTACCTCCACAGGAATAAAAGTTAAAAAGGAAACTTTGTGTCCGCTCCAATGTAAGGTCCTTCGTAAAAGTGGTTCAGGAGGACAGGGTTAGGGAAGATGCTCGCTCTAAGATAACAAAAGGAAATGTTTGCCCGAGGATGTCGAGGAATGAAAAATTGCTTGCCGAGGTGACAAAAAGATATTCTATATATAACTTTGCTATACTACATACTGATAGAGACAGTAATTGCAGCTATTATGCTATAGAAGGAAAAACATTTACTAGAATTGTCACAATTTACAGGGTTTTTGAGTAACATCTGCCAAAGCCCGTTGCAGAACAAAAAATGCCGCTCACCCGAAACTGCAAAGCAAGCGGCATTAAAGACACTCCAAGCAAAACAAACTATTATTTTCTAAGCATTTTCCTTCGTAATCCGCTCAAGTCCGCCCATATACTTGCGAAGCGGCTCTGGAATTACAACTGAACCGTCCTTTTCCTGATAATTTTCTAAAATTGCGGCCATTGTCCTGCCGACAGCAAGTCCGGAGCCGTTTAGCGTATGGACATAATGCAAACTGCCATCTTTTGCACGATAGCGGATGTTTGCCCTGCGCGCCTGGAAATCCTTGAAGTTAGAGCAGGAAGAAATCTCCACATACTTATCCTGATAAGGCATATAAACCTCCGGGTCAAACTTTATCGCAGCGGTAAACCCGAGGTCGCCCGTGCACATCTTTTTTAATTGATATGGTAAGTTCAAAGTTCTTAAAACATCTTCTGCATTGTCAAGCAGTTCTTCAAGATGCTTCATCGATTCTTCGGGTTTTACAAAACGCACCATTTCTACTTTGTTAAACTGGTGCACTCTGATGATCCCGCGCGTGTCTCTGCCTGCAGCACCTGCTTCACGCCTGAAACAAGCAGTATATGCAACATACTTTATTGGCAGGTCGTCTTCGCTGAGAATTTCGTCTCTATGCAGGTTTGTTACGGGAACCTCTGCAGTGGGATCTAAAAACAAATCGTCTTTATCTGTGTGGTACATATCTTCTTCAAACTTGGGAAGTTGTCCTGTGCCAATCATTGACGCCCTGTTAATTAAGAACGGAGGGAATATCTCCCTATAGCCGTGCTTTTCCACATGTAGGTCAATCATAAAGGAAATAAGCGCCCTTTCGAGTTTTGCACCCAAACCTTTAAGTACATAAAAACGTGCACCAGAAATTTTAGCGCCGCGTTTAAAGTCGATAATGTCTAAATTTTCTGCAATTTCCCAGTGTGGCTTTGGCTCAAAGTCGAAGTTGCGCACATCGCCCCAGCGCTTCACAACAATATTCTCTGATTCGTCTTTTCCGTAATGCACTGACGGGTCAGGTATGTTGGGAATTCTCAAGAGAATATCTCTATACTCTTCTTCAAAATTAGAAAGTATCTTTTCGTTTTCTTTAATCTTACCGGCAATTTCCTTTACGCGTGCCTTGAGCTCTGAGACATCTTTTTTCTGCGCGAGGAGTTTGCCGATTTCCTGAGACAGAGTTTTTCGCTCGTGCCTCAGCATATCCGTTTCTTTTACGAGTTCTTTGCGTTTCGCATCTACTTCGAGAAAACGGTCTATCAGTGAAGGATCTGCATTCTTCTTCTGAATTTGTTCCTTTACGAAGTCCGGTTTTTCTCGTATCAAATTCGGGTCAAGCATTTCGTATCACCTCTTTTATGGAT
>WFZA01000029.1 GCA_015489815.1 Caldisericales bacterium
GGAACAATAGATGCCTTTTACGATGCAAATATGGACCTTATTGCGCCTATTCCTCACCTAAATCTTTACGATAGGGATTGGCCTATCTATACTCATGCAAGGCAGTACCCTCCTGTTAAGTTTGCTTCAGCAAAAGTCGATGGTAAATATATAAATGGCACTGCTATAAACTCTTTATTGGGAGATGGAACAATTATCGTAGGTGCTAAAATTAAGCATTCCGTAATATTTCCCGCAGTTAAAATCCTTGAAAATACAGAAATCACAGACTCCATCATTTTTAATGACTGCCACGTAGGCAAAAATGTAAGGCTTCACAGGGTAATAGTTGATAAATTAGTAGAAATTCCTGATGGTGTAGAGATAGGGTATGATCTTGAGCACGACAGAAAATATTTTTATGTTTCTAAAAACGGAATCGTTGTTATACCAAGAGCATATAAATTCCCTAAGAATTTTAAAAATTAAATAGGAGCGGCAAAATGAAAAAACCATACGAAGAAATGACAAAAAAAGAATTGTTAAAAATTGCAAAACTGCACGGCATAAAAGGCAGGCATAAAATGAGCAAAGCCGTGCTTATTAAGAAAATCAGAGAGAAAAACAAACCCTTAAAACAGATTAAGGAAAAGGAAGAAGAGCTAAAAAAGAACAATCCTCCAGATAGGTACGGAGAAAACCATGTAGAACTATTGCCCAAGGACGCTTCTACCGTTTATGTGCATTGGGAAGTAGTAGAAGAAAAAAATCCAGTGCTCAGACTTATGAGCAAAAGAAAAGTAGAAATTGAGATCCCTTTAATGTCAAACCAGGGTGAAGGCTACCTGAAGGTTCAAGAAGGCAAACCGTTAAGGGCAGAAGTAGGGATAAAGAAAGGCAATAAGTTTAAGAAAATTACTACATCACCAGAAATTTTAGTACCACGCAGTAAGCCTGCAAAAAGTAAAAGCGCAAAGTGGGAATATGTGAACCCAGAAACAGGGAAAGTACAGAGGAAGAAAAGAGCAGAAAAAGTCTCTAATAAGACCCAACTTGACGAGAAAAAGAAGAAAACAGAAAAAACAGCTAAAACGATTAAATACATTCGAATCCCAAAGAGGAAATAATTAATGGATAAGCACGCTAAAACAATTAAGGAATTTGGACGCTGGAGGACTAAATGAATAAAAAGGGATACCTTGCTATCGTATTGCACTCTCATTTGCCTTTTATAAAACATCCCGAAGAAGAATACTTTCTTGAGGAAAATTGGCTATACGAAGCAATAACTGAAACATACCTCCCTCTGTATACAACATTCAATAAGCTTGCAAAAGAAGGTATAAAATTCCAGATCACAATGTCAATTACGCCTCCTCTTGCCAATATGCTCACAGATTCACTATTAATGGAAAGATACGAGCGGTATCTAAAAAACAGAATCAAACTTGCAAAGGAAGAATATAGAGCCGAGAATGCTTCAGATAAAAAAGCGGTGCTCGAATTTTATGCAAGTAGATACGAAATCCTATACAAAACATTGTTTGACGAATTAAACGGCAATGTGCTAAGTGGCTTTAAAAATCTCCAGGATGAAGGGTACATAGAAATTATCACCTGCACCGCAACACACGAGATACTTCCTCTTGAGTTAAATGAAAGATGCAGGGAGGTGCAGGTAGAAATTGGAGTAAAAGAATACGAAAGATTCTTTGGGAGGCCGCCAAGAGGAATATGGCTCGGTGAATGTTCATATACAAGTGGAGTAGATAAAATACTTGCAGATAACAACATTCGGTTTACATTTGTGGATACACACGGCATCTTATACGCAGACCCAGGCCCCGTATACGGAGTACACGCACCAATATATTCGGAATCTGGCGTTGCATTCTTTGGCAGAGACCCAGAGGCTTCAAAACAGGTATGGAGCGCACAAGAAGGTTATCCAGGTGACTTTAACTACAGAGAATTTTACAGAGATATTGGATACGACATTAGTATAGATAAAGTAAAAAAATACCTACACCCTGCAGGGTTCAGATTTGATTCCGGAATAAAAATCCACAAAATTACAGGAAAAGTGCCCCTTAATAAAAAAGAAATTTACAATAAAGAAAAGGCACTAAAAATAGCAGAAATACACGCAAGCAACTTTATGTTCAACAGGGAAAAAGAAGCGGAATACCTGCTTTCCATAATGGACAGAGAACCTATAATGGTTGCACCATTCGACACAGAACTTTTCGGACACTGGTGGTTTGAAGGACCAGACTTTCTTGAACACTTGCTAAGGAAAATATATAAACATTCTTCAATAATAGAAACAATAACCCCGTTTAATTACCTAAAAAAATACCCCACAAATCAGGTAGCAGAACCTACGCCGTCCACATGGGGAGACGGAGGATACTTTAAGGTATGGCTAAACGAAAAAACAGATTGGATATACCCGCATCTTCATATGTTAGGTAAGAAAATGATTGAACTTTCAGAAAAGTATAAAAAACCAACAAGTGTTCAGAGAAGAACACTAAACCAGATGGCAAGGGAATTACTCCTTGCACAAAGTAGCGACTGGGCTTTTCTTATCACGACAGGGACGGCAAAGGATTATTCCACAAATGTGGAAAAATATCACATAAATGCCTTTCTTGTTCTGTTAAAAATGCTTGAAGAAAACAAAA
>WFZA01000030.1 GCA_015489815.1 Caldisericales bacterium
TGCTTCTGTTGTACCAAGGGTTGAAAGTACCTTGGTAATTGCTGCAGTAAGAGTGGTTTTACCATGGTCGATATGGCCAATGGTACCAATGTTTACATGCGGCTTAGTTCTTTCAAATTTCTCTTTTGCCATAATGTTACCTCCCCTTATGTGTATAAATATTACACAATTTCTAAATCGTGGAGCCCACGACCAGGATTGAACTGGTGACCTCGTCCTTACCAAGGACGCGCTCTACCGACTGAGCTACATGGGCAAAACATAAAAATGGTTGCGGGGGCTGGATTCGAACCAGCGACCTCCGGGTTATGAGCCCGACGAGCTACCTGACTGCTCTACCCCGCAATCTCATAGTTGGAGCGGGAAACGGGGATCGAACCCGCGACAATCAGCTTGGAAGGCTGACGCTCTACCACTGAGCTATTCCCGCTTCTCACTGGTGGGCAGGGCTGGATTCGAACCAACGTAGGCATCCGCCAACAGATTTACAGTCTGTCGCCTTTAACCACTCGGCCACCTGCCCACTGGAGCCGACGAGCCGACTTGAACGGCTAACCTACTGATTACAAATCAGTTGCTCTACCGATTGAGCTACGTCGGCATTCCGAGTTTTATTATATTGATGCGAAAACATTTGTCAAGTATTTTTATTAGTTTATAAAATAACTGGGCTTAACAAATTTGCAGGACATACTATAACGAATCCAAAACAAAAGTCAAATATTGAAACTTGCCCCATTAAAACACACTTTCTAAGTGTGCTTGCAAAATTTACTTGCTTGAATATAATAACGGCGTGTGGAGAGATGGCCGAGTAGGCTTAAGGCACTCGCCTGCTAAGCGAGTGAGGGAGTAAAATCCCTCCGTGGGTTCGAATCCCACTCTCTCCGCCAAAGCTCCCTCCAGATATACCAAAGTACAAAAGATGGAGAGGTCCCCCTCTTACCCCTCCATCTTTCTCTACATTCAACAAAATTACACCTCCTTTATTTAAGATCTAATCCGTCGGGCAAAAACGGCCCGACATTTTTAATTTTCGCACAAGAATTATATAATAAAGATATGTTAGAGATTCTTATTGCAACGAAAAACCCAGGAAAAGTAAAAGAGATTAAAGAGATCTTGAGTGACCTTCCGTTAAAGATTATTACCCTGCCAGAAAGCGATCGCTCACGGGTTGAAGAAAACGGCCGGGATTATTTCGAAAACGCACTTAAAAAAGCGAAGTTCTACGGGGATAAATACGGATACATCACGCTTGCAGACGACAGCGGCCTCGAAATAGACGCACTAAACGGAAAGCCGGGAATTCATTCTGCACGCTTTTTAGGTGAAAATACTCCTTTTGATCAAAAAATATCTGAAATCCTGAAAATGATGCAGAACGCAAAAAATAGGAGTGCACGCTTTAGAACCGTTGCCGTTCTTTATCTTCCCAAAAGCGGAAAAGTTTACAAAGCAGAAGGAATAGTAGAAGGCTCAATTTTAACATCGCCGCAAAAAAGGGAAGGCAGCGGATTTGGTTACGACCCAATTTTTAAGCCGGAAGAATTTAGCGAAAGTTTTTCAATGCTTGGCGAGGAAGTAAAAAATAAAATCAGCCATAGAAGCAAGGCTCTCAAAAATATAAAAGAGATTATTAAAAGTGAACTTCTGGGAGGTAGCGAAATGGTAGAAATAAAAATCAACGGAAAGAGATTGCCTGCAAATAAGTATGTCTACGAAGTTTTCAAAAGCGTAATCTTCGCATTGTTAGGCACGCTTAAAAATATCCCGGAGATAGAAACCGTCGAAATTACAATTAAAAAAGATGATAAAAGTTAGTCTTCTTTGTAAAATTTTTTGTCTTTAATTTTTTCTGGCAAATAAGTTTCCCCTTTTACCGTGTGCCCAGGATAGTTATGCGGATATTTATATCCTCTGCCGTATCCTTCTGCACGCATCAGTTTTGTAACAGGATTGTGAAGCTTTTTTGGAACTTCGAGGTCACCGCTTGTTTCAATTTCACTTAAAACACTCTTCTCTGCAAGATAAACCGCATTGCTCTTTTTACACTTCGCAAGATAAATAGCTGCTTCCGCAAGAATTAGATAGCCTTCTGGCGGCCCGACCTTTTGAAATCCGTCAAATGCTGCATTTGCAACAACAAGTGCATTTACATCTGCAAGCCCTACATCCTCTGCTGCAAACCGAATCATCCTGCGTGCAATGTATAGCGGGTCGTCCCCTGCACGAATCATTCTGTACAGGTAATATATTGCGGCATCCGGGTCGCTTCCCCGCATACTCTTTATAAAAGCAGAAATAAGGTCGTAGTGCTTTTCCTTTCCAAAAGAAAGAATTCTTGAGGCAAATTGCTTTGCTATGTCTACGGTAATGTGTTTTTCCCGGGAAGTTTGAGTAATTACATCAAGAAGGTTCAGCGCCTTCCGTGCATCTCCGTCAGAAACTTTTGCAATAAAGTCAACAGCAGCAGCGTCAAAAACGAACTTCTGCAAAACCTCGTCCTTTTCAATTGCCTGTTTTATAATCTTTTTTATTTCGGCATCCGTCAGCTTGTAAAAGTGAAAAACAGATAACCGGGACAGTAAAGCACTATTTATATAAAAAGAAGGATTTTCCGTAGTGAGTGCAATAAGGATAATGTCGCCGTTTTCCACTGCATTCAAAAATGCGTCCTGTTCTTTTCTGTTAAAGTGCTGGATTTCGTCAATAATAAGGACGGGTGTTTGCCCTGAAAACTTCTTCTCCTTTGCAAGGTCTTTAATTAAAGAGCGGATATCTTTAATATGGGCGTTTGTTGCTGAAATAAAAACAGCCCTTTTGTTTGAAGATGCAATTTTCGCTACGGTCGTTTTGCCTGTTCCAGGCGGGCCGTAAATTAAAAAAGAGGAAATGCGGCCACTCCTTAGCATCTTGCCAAGTGGGCCGTTTTCCCCCATTACATGTTCCTGGCCTATAAATTCATCTGCAGAATTCGGCCTGACCCGCTCTGCAAGCGGAGCAGCAGAATTTTTTGCATCCCCTGACTCAGTTAAACTGAACAAATCAGCCATTAAATACCTTCAAAGTGCTCAAGCTGCTCAAGTACATAGTTTCTTATGGCGTCAACCTCAGGCAAATCGTAAACAAGCTCGCCATTTTTTAAGATAGGAGTAAGCAACTCTTCGCCTGGCGTATTTTCGTTAAACGGAACAACAGTATATACATATTTCCCGTCTTTAATTTCTCTGAAAACCTTTTTTCTTCCACCTAACTTTCCCCTTTTTGCAACAGGTTTTCCTTCCATTTCTACAATATCCATTGCAAAGTCAATTGTGTCTGCATTTGAAACGGAAGTGCCCACGCCAAAACCATCTGCACCTGCATCGATCAGTTCCGGAATTGTATATTCGTCAAGCCCGCCAGAGACGATGACTTTCACATGGCCAAACCCTCTTATTTTGAGTTCCCACTTCACCTCGCGGATAATGTCAGGGAAAGAGCCCCTTCGGGAAGCAGGCGTGTCAAGCCTTACTGCGTATAATTTATCTTTTAACGCCTCTGCCACCTGGACTGCTTCAAGTTTTTCGTCCGCGTATGTATCCACCAGTGCGATGCGCGGAACAGCAGGATCGATGTACCTGTCAAACGCTTTAACTGCATTCACGCTGCTGCCCAAATTTATAATTAAGGCATGCGGTATCGTTCCACTTGGCGGTTTTCCAATCGTTTTTGCACCAATTATACTGGAAACTCCATCGCACCCACCAATGTAAGCAGAACGGTCAATCATCGGTGCAATAGCAGGATGCATCCTTCTAATTCCAAATGACAATACCGTTTTATCCCCTGCAACTTTCTTGATGCGTGCGGACTTCGTCGCTATGCCAGAACTTTCACATATAAACCCCAGCACGGGAGTTTCGTAAATTGTAAATTTCTGATAAATACCTTTTATAACCATAACAGGAATGGGCAGACCATTTTTATCAAATGAGGGAAAAATTGTTCCTTCCTTCATAGCCCACAGATCTATAGGCGTGCCCTTTAGAAGTTCCACAACCTCTTCAAGCCCTACAAACACATTCCACGGGTATTTGCGCGATCTTGTGGTAAACTCGGCAATTACATCTTTATTACAATTTTCTTTTTTAAGAATTTCTTCAGTGCGCACAAAGTAAATATCTGTCGTGAGCCCTTTTTTAATCTCATCCTCATTTGCTATAAAAAACATAATACCCACCTCCTTCCATGTGCTACGGTTTAGATTCGTTGTTTAGCTGTGTTAATATATCCTGCAAAATGTTAAGCTCTTTGCCTGCAAGGTCAAATTCTCCTTTGCTCACATATTCCTTGTACTTCTGGAAGTGATCGTATGCCTCGCTTATCAGTTCCTCACGGCTCTGGTTATTATTTTTGTTTCCGTTTTCAGGTGGCACATATTCAGAGAATAGCAAATTCAGAGCATCATCAAAAGAATCACCCCACACAAGTTTCTTCTGCGTTGCAAGGATCACCTTTTTAAGCTGAGGGAATTTACTTGCACTTGCCTGCAGATAAACAGGCTCCACATAGAGAATTGAATCGTTGATTGGTAAGGTAAGCAAATTCCCTCTTATCACTTCAGAACCCTGCTGGTTCCACAGTGTAAGTACTTTTGAGATTTCCGCATCCTGGTCAACTCGCGCTTCTATCTGCATAGGCCCGTAGAATAACTTGTCCTTTGAGAATTGATACACGACAACCTTTCCGTAGTTAGGCTGGTCACACTGCGCAACAGCAAGTGCAATAAGGTTATTCTTTCCGTACGGAGTAAACGGATAAATCGAAACGAATTCGTACCTTCCTGTGTCTTTGTTCTTAATAACTACAAAGTACGGAAGAATCTGCTGCGTTGCATCTCTGTACTTTTCCCGTGCAATTGCCCACTTATCTTCTTTATTGTAAAACACTTCTGGATCGCTCATGTGATACACTGTGTACATCTCACCCTGTATTTCCATCAAGTCGTCAGGGTAGCGGAAGTGCTTTTGCAGAAATTCCGGCATCTCGGATACATCCTTAAAGAGCGCAGGGAAAACATTTCTGTAGGTTTCCACAACAGGATCTGTTTTATCAATAATATAAAAGGTAACTTTTCCAGTGTAAGGGTCAACCACATACTTTACGCTATTCCTAATGTAATTAACTCTCTTGCCATAAGCAAAAATTGGCTCTGAATATGGATATAGGTCTGAATAAGTGTACGCATCGCCCATCCAGTAGAGTTTTCCGTCGTCTCCGAGCACAATGTAAGGGTCTCTATCAAACAGAAGGAAAGGCGCAATTTCCTTTACTCTCTCTTTTATGTTTCTGTGGATCATAATCTTACTGTGCCCTGTCAAGTATCTGGACAATATAATACTTGCGTCGTTATAGCCAATTGCAAATATAAGTTTATTTAACCCGCCAAGACTTACTCCTCCGTCTCCTTTGTAAAACACATAAGCATTGTCTGCTCCTTTTGGATAGTCAAATTCGGGAGTTGTGGTATCCACAATTGCATAATCGTTCGTTGTTTCTCCATAATAAATTTCCGGCCTTTTCACTTCAAGCCCTTTTACTGTAGACTTCGGCGGAATATCGCGGATGTACAGTGTAGGCAAACCGTCCTGAGTAAATTCGTTTACCGGGTTCATACAGATTCCGTATCCATGAGTGTACTTCAAATGGATGTTCACCCAGCTTTGAGAATCCGCAGGCAAAAGTTTGTGGTCCAACTCCCTTGCAGCAAGCATCACCTCACGGTATTCGCCATTTATCACATACCTGTCTATGTCAATGTCCTTAAAAATGTAATAAAGTCTTATGGACTGAATCTGCTGATATGTATCCTTTAAAGCCCGCCAATCCCAGAGCCTTATATTATCAACAATGCCGGGGTTTTCCGTTACATCCTGCATTGTAAGCGGCTTTACATCTGGAAACTGTTTAAGCAAAAACTTATCCAGCCCGAACCCCTCTCTCGTGCCTTTAATGTTATACGCAAGATACGGCTTTTCCTTGGCAAGCTCCGTAGGTTTTACCACTACACTCTGATAAATTGACGGCAGGAATCCGTAAAGAAGTAGTCCCGTAAGAATACCAATAACGAGAACTTTTATAACGGTTCCTCTATTCGTAAAGCGCGGAAAGATTGCATAAATAAAAAGATATAGGCCGCCTGCAAAAAACAGATATGCAAGCAATTTAAACAAAGGCACTCTTACATGGAAGTCAGTAAACCCGATTCCGTAAACTGCACCATGCGTGGAAACAAGTAGAGAAAATATACTGAGGTAAATCTTAAAACCGATTAACACAAAAAGGATCCCACCAACAATTGAGAGTAGGTTCGTTGCGTAGCGGGAGGCAAATGAACGGTCATGAAAGTTTTGCTTAATGTAAAACCAGTAAACGCCTTCCTCTATAATAAACGCCACAACAAATATGCCAATCAGGTAAGAAATGAGCGACGAGTAAAATGGATAAGAAAATAAGTAGAAAGAAATTCCTTTGTGAAAGATCGGATCCACTACAGTGGACGGTGCCCTGTGGAGATATAAAAGAATTTTCATAAACATACCAGACAGGCCGCCAGCAGAGAAAAACGCAAGTATAATAGGAATCCATACTTTAGAAAGCCTTATTATACGCTCTCCGCTTTCAAGCTCCTCTCTACGCTTTGGTATGTAGAAAAATAAAGAATAAATTCCCCAGGAAAAGAAAAATCCAACCACATACAAAATGATCTGCCAGTAAACGCGCGTTAGGAATGTACTGAGAAGACCAAGACTTTTAAACCATAGAAATGCAATATCGAAGTTGATCAGGGAGAGAAAAAGCGTAACCGCAACAAAGCCAACGATAAAGATGATTATGGGAACTTGAAGCTCCCTGGGAGAGATTTTTCTACCTTTTCCGCTCCGCATAGACTTTATAATTAACGGAATGGAAAAAATAGCGTACAAACCAAAAATTATAATCCCAATCATAAAACCCCCTTATTAAACTTATGGGATAATGCTTTCCTCCCACACGGGCATTTCAGGCGCCTGCCCTTTTTGAAGCATTGACTGCCATTTTTCGTCAGTAAGCCTGTTTGACATTTTCTCTGTAAATTCGTAGTAAGAAAATACGGGCCCTTTGAATATGTAATACTTTCCTTCATAGGGTGCAAACACAAAAATTGTATTGACATTACCCACACCCTCTTCGAGTACCTCTCCGCTGTTCGGGTCAGTATGAATATCCGCAACAAGCGCAACTTTTTCGTCGCTTCCGCCGAGTTTCTCAGTAAAATCAGGAGAGAAAGTAAAGAAACCTTCTATCACCTGAGGGAATACGGCAAAAAATTCCTTTTCACTATCACTAAGCGGTTTGTTTTCGAGTTCATTCTCGGAAATTCCCAGTGCAGTTTTCGTAAGAGACTTCAGCTGGTCAATTTTAGCCTTCAACGGTTCAGGCAGCAAGCCTCTTTCCATTAAACCATTCTCCGTCATTTGAAGCAGCGTAAGCATTCTTGTAAACCCATCCACATTGGGCTCGACATATCCAGGAATAAGCATCGGCATAGAGGACTTCGTCGTATAGCTCTGCTTTGCATAAAGGATCGTGTCGTGTTTTAACTCTGTATAAGAAGAGAGTCCGCTTACAAGCTCCTTTTTTGCCCAGTTTGTATTTTGCATAAACACGGGATAGCCGTCTCCGTAGTTGCCCTTTGCGTAGACTTTTAACAAAGAGAGCCAGCCCCAATAAAGGTTTTGAAGCCACTTCTTTAACGAATACTTTGAGAACTGTGTTTTTAGCATTTCCGCCTGTTTTACATACTGCGGATTTTTCTTCTCATTGTAAGTGTTAAGCAAAATATCCTTTGCCGTGCTGTTCCCAAAAACATAAAATATGTCCAGCGCTTTTGGCATCATTCTATAACCTGCTGCAGGATAAACTAGATTCTGGAATATATAGGCATCCGGGGTGAACCTCTGCCCCATCAGCCTGAAGCCCATCGTTTTTGCAGATTCTGCTTCGCCAACAGTGCTTATCTGAGAATGATTGGACTTAACTGCATCTGCAATAAATGCATCCAACTTTTCCGTATTGGTCAGGTCGCTTAACTTTATTGAATTTCCAAAAACTGTTTTAGCAATGTTCACATAATCGTAGAAGTTCAGGTCGTCAGACTTTCCTACGAAAAATACGGTAGGCTCATATATCTTATCGTAAAGATTGTAAAGCTCGCTATCAGATGCAATGTTTAAAGATAATATCAGCGCACTCTGCGTTTGCGCGCGCCCAACTTCTACTTCTTTTTTGCTCAGTCCGGGTTTCAGCAAGAATCTCATCCTGCCAAACCACATCATCGCCTTAAAGTAATTTTTAAGCTGTTCAGTTTTGGTGTAGTGGCCTCTCGGCACATATTGAGAGTAGTCCTCCTGATAACCAAAAATAGGAGATGTTTCAAAGCCTTTGTGTGTATTAATTAGTGCAATTTCTGCATATACGGTCGTTTCTATTTCACTTTTAGTGAGCACAGGCAAATTAAATGGTATTTTATAATCAGGGTTAAGCAAAGTTTCGCCAACTACCATAAACTCTATATCCCTTATAATTGCGGGTTTCAGGGAATCAGGCGCAGTAAGTAATTCGCCTACAAGGTTATTTATTAGCTTCTTGTTGAACTGTTCAAGGTAGGGAATAAAGTAATTCACTTCGTCGTATCTCAAAGCAAGGTCAAAAATTGTGTGGTACGCCTGCAAATATGTATCAAAAGAAATAAAAATAGGGCCTCTTGCACTTGAATAGAACTTTTCAAAAGTAGGGTAATCGCTTTTCTGTATTACAAAGCCGTTTTCCTCAAGGAAATTCAAAGCATTCTGAGAAAGCGAAACTTTATTTTCAGCATTAGAAACATCTACTTTATAAGCGGGCAGAGAAGGATTAACAGAAACTGACTCTTCATTTGCAGTAAAACCTTTTTCTGAAAGTGTAGTGGGCAAATTAAAAGAATCTTTTCTATTAAGAAGCGGATAAGCATCATCAAGCTCTACCGCAGCTTCTCCTCGCGTAATTGGTTTATCGGGCATAAATTCTTTTTTAGCACCGTTTTGATTAATTACAAAAACAAGCAGCAAACCATAATGGTATGCAGTAAGTATTTCCTTATAGCCAAAGTAAGAAGGTGAAACATCTCTAAAAGGATTTTGAGATGTGTCTATAGGAAGTTTCAATTCCCTTACGAGCATCACGGTAAATTCGCCGCGCGTCACCTCACGCTGCGGAGCAAACTTTCCACTGCCAACGCCTTTTACGATACCGCGCCTGTAAGCCTCTTCTATCCACTTAAACGCCCAGAAATGCGGAGGCACATCAGAGAAAGTCTGTTTATAAGTTCCAACAGGAGAAACGCCGAGCAGACGAAGGATTAACACCGTTGCTTCTGCACGGGTCAGAGTCCGCTGCGGCTTGAATGTGCCATCCGGATAACCTTTTATTAAACCTTTTTCGTATAAATCCTTTACAGCATTCTGCTGAATCGGGTTAAGAACATCAGGAAAAGGCATTGCAACAGTACTTGAAATACTGAACTGTGTGGAAACAACGCCTTTGTGCCCCATCTCGCCTTTTAGCATAGGCAGTGCGAGCCAGAAGTTTACAACATATACACCGGTAAGCACAGAATTGCCCATATTGGATGTCTGGTCCCAGGTATAAGTAAACACCTTCTTGCCGTGAGCGGGAATTTCAAGATAAGTGATAACCTGTGCAAATTTCCTTCCTCGCGAATACATAAACACAAGTTTACCGTTCAAATTAACTATAGAAAAGTCATAAATTTTAGCAGAGTTAAACTTCAGCCTTACAGGTGAATCGCTTTTGTTTTCGATAACAAAAGTAATTTTTACCTTTTCGCCTAATTTATAAAACTGCTTGTCTGTTTGGACCGAAAGTGATAGATTAGTGAGATCGTCTCCCTTTGCACTCAAAGAAACTCCAAAAAACATACTAAAAACAAGTGCAACTGCTAAAAAAAGCACCAATGTTTTTTTCATATTATCGCCTCCCATTTATTAGTAAGGGATAGCACAAAAAAGTTCCATTAAATTAATAGCCTTCGCCGGGCTTAAGAACGATGCACTTTGCGTTGGTTTGAGACTCTACCTGTTTTTTAAACTCAAGAGGATCTGCCTTGATTATATCCCAGGTGTTATAGTGAATCGGTACGACGGTACGGGGATGAAGAAGTTTAGTTGCAACAACCGCATCGTGTATGTCCATAGTGAAATTGCCGCCAATGGGAAGGAATGCAACATCTATCCAGGTTTGTCCGCCGATAATTTCCATATTGAGGAAAAGCGATGTATCACCTGCGTGATATACATTCAGATCCTTTAACTGGACTATGTACCCCATAGGATTACCTGCATAAATAATTTTGCCATCTTCAACAATCGAAGAACTGTGGAATGCCCCCACCGCCTTCACAGTGCCAAACTCAAACTTATACTTTCCACCAATATTCATAGGATGCACTTTTTTAGCGCCTTTTGACTGGAGATACACAGTAATTTCATAAGGCGCAATTACCGTTGCATCGTTCTGCTTCGCTATCTCTACCGTGTCCCCAAGGTGGTCTGCATGTCCGTGTGTTACAAGAATATACTTTGCCTTGCAATCCTTTGCCTTTATTGGAGAGAGAGGGTTATCATTAAGAAACGGGTCTATAATCACATTACAGCAATCAGTAATCAAAGAAACGGCAGCGTGTCCCAAATACACAACTTTACTCATCTTTTCACCTCCGTTAATATTTTGGAAACTTTTTTGAAAAATTCGTCTATATCTTCGTCATTCACCAATACATCCACTTTAGACGGGTCGATGTTTACTTCTCCTCTTGCAACGACAACGATGTGCTCCCGCGCAAAATCTGCAAGCATTGCAGCAGGGTAAATTGCAAGGGAAGAACCAACAACAAAGAATAGGTCAGAAGTGTACACGAGTTCTTCAGCTCGCTCAAAGTCTTTCACCTGCTCACCAAAGAATACGATGTCCGGCTTTATAAGACCGCCGCATTCATCACAATGAGGCACTTTTTCCTTAAAAATCTTTTCCTTCATCGTATTGAAGTCGTACTCCTTGCCGCACTGAAGGCAGTAACTTCTCTCAAAACTTCCGTGAAGCTCTAACACATTTTTGCTGCCCGCCCTCTGGTGCAAACCGTCAATGTTCTGCGTAATAATGCCTTTTACCTTTCCCTGTTTTTCAAGTTCTGCAAAAAATTTATGCGTAAAAGTAGGCTGTGCTTTTTCCAACAGAGATACAAAATCCCGTGCAAAATTATAAAAAGGAACAGGGTCTTCAAGGAAAAATCTCAATCCAAATGTTTTATCCGGATCGTACTTTCCAAGCGTATAAATCCCATTAGGACCGCGAAAGTCAGGAATTCCTGCATTTGTAGAAATCCCCGCGCCGCTGAGCACGACAATGGAATTTGCCTCTTTTATAAGTTTTGCACACTTCTCCGCTTTTTCCATGCTTTTATTTTACCATTATTCCTTTAAGCTGCAAATTTATCAGGAATTATTTAAGGGCTTCTAACTGCTTAATAATAGCACTTAAATCTTCCGCAAGTTTTTTATCGAACTTCTCCGCTATACTTTGGGCAATTTTGTAATGCTTTAGTGCTTCTTCGCTATTTCCATCCTCATATAGCGACTGGGCTATGTAAAAATGGGCAGTTGCAACGGCAAACGGGGACTCGTCTTCAGAAAGGGCATCCAACGCATTTGAAAACGCTTCCCTTTCCTCTTCTCTATACTCTTTGCTCTTATAAAAAGATGCAAGGTCTTTGTAAGTGACGCCAAGATTATACCATATCCGGGCATAAAAATCCTTATGCTGGTCAATGTTAAACACTTCAAGCGATTTTTTCAGGTACTCTTCTGCATTTTTCAAAAATGTTGCTTTATCGGGCATAGATACGACTTTTGAAAGATTGCTATACGCTAACCCTATGTTATACATCGTGGTTCCATAGTCTTCTGGAAAGTCTTCAGGTGTATATACTGCAAGTGTTCTTTTGTAATATTCTATCCCTTTTTTAAGATTTTTCTCTTTATCCATTCCAAGAAGCGCAATACGCGTAAAGCACACACCGAGATTGTTATTGATCATCGCATAGTCAAGGGGGTTATCCGACACATTGAAAACTTTTTCCGCTTCACTAAAGTATGTAATAGCCTTAGTAAGAAAAGAAAGGGCTTCCTTTTCATCGTTTGCAAGCTCTGAAAGCATCAAATAGGAAAGCCCCAGCGCGTTTGCAATCATCCCGAATTCTATAGAATTCTTATTCTCTTTCCGCACATTGTAAGAATCTTCAAAGTGTTTTATTGCAGTTAGGATATTTTCCCTTTCGTTCCCATCTCTCAAAGAAATGTAAGAATTTCCTAAATTGTACTTTGTTGACGCGTACTTATAAGGGTCTTTCTCCTGCGTGCGGTACTTTAGTGCTTTCTCGTAATGCTCAATAGACTTTTTCAAATTGTAGTTTCGCTCCTCGATAAAGGCAAGTTTAAAAAACAGATACCCTTTCATATTTTCTACAATCTCTAAAACTTCGCTTGACTTAGAAAGTTTCTCTGCCATATCAAAAGAAATCAGGGCATTGGTCAAATTTTCCTTTGGCATTTTTTGATCGGAAAGCAACACATATGTGTTTCCAAGTTCTATGTAAAGTTTTGCCTTTTCCTCATCTGAAACCTCTTTTTCTATCAGTTCTTTTAATTTATTAATTGCATCTTCCAGTTCTGACACACTTTTATTAATTTCCACAATTATTACCTCCTTGAAGTTATTATACATTAAAATACTTCTATAAAAACTAATTGACTAACAAATTAAAAATTGTATTATGCGTAGCGAAAGGAGATAAAGATGAAAAGCTTATCAAAATTCGCAAATGTCTTTTTAACAAAGAAGAACAATGAAACAATAACCCCCCTTTGATATGAAGGTGCTGACAAGAAAGCTGGAAAATGAAGGAAAAGAAATCGTCCACCTTGAGATAGGGGAACCCGACTTCGATACACCAGAAAATATAAAAGAAGCAGGGATAAATGCAATCAAGAACGGATTTACACATTATGCACCATCGCAGGGGCTGCCAGAATTAAGGGAAGCAGTTGCAGGTTACATCAGCAGGACAAGGCACATCTCAGTAACTCCGGATGAAGTAATTATCACCCCTGGCGGAAAAGACATTATCTTTTATACGATGATGGCTCTGCTAAACGAGGGGGATGAAGTAATTATTCCAGACCCGGGATATTATCCATACAGGACGGACGCAGAATTATTTGGCGCAAAGGTAGTTTCACTTCCGCTCGTTGAAGAAACAAATTTTTCATTTAACAGAAGTGTGTTTAAATCTTTAATCACACCGCGCACAAAACTTATTGTACTAATTTCTCCTGCAAACCCGACTGGCAATTTGTTTTCCCAATCTGACCTTGAATTCATTGCAAACCTTGCAAAAGAAAACGATATTTATGTATTGTCTGATGAAATCTATTCCCGCATCGTGTACGAAGGAGAATTCCAAAGCATAGCTTCAATTCCAGGAATGAAAGAAAGGACGATTATCCTCGACGGTTTTTCAAAAACATACGCAATGACGGGCTGGAGGCTCGGATACGGCGTTGCAAATAAAAACCTTATACAGATATTCAATAAATTTCTCGTTTCGTCCAATTCCTGTACCGCAACCTTTACGCAGATTGCAGGCATAGAGGCACTGAAAGGAAATCAGGATGCGGTAAACGAAATGGTGCGTGCATACAAAGAGCGCAGAGACTTTCTATACAAAGAGATTAACGGCATAGAAGGCCTGTCAGTCAAAAAACCAGACGGCGCTTTTTACCTGTTTGTAAACATTAAAAAGACAGGAATGAGTTCAAACGAATTTGTGCTATATTTGTTAAACAATTTTGGCGTTGCAACGATTCCTGGCAGCACATTCGGCACATACGGAGAAGGTTACATCCGCATTTCCTATGCAAACTCTATGGAGAACTTGAGGAAGGCAGTTATTCAAATAAGGAAAGCGGTAGAGGCTATTAAATCATAAATAATGAGTTTGAATACCACATAAAATTCAATTAACTATTCACCGAGAGATAATAATTGTGGGGTAGTAGTATATTTTACGAGGTTATCCAGAATGTTTGTTGTTAAAGCAGAGATTCTTCACTGCGTTCAGAATGACAGGGAAAAATAAAAATGGCGTGGAAAATGCAGGTAATTCGGAAATGTTTTGTTGTTAGGGTAGAGACTATTCGCTGAGCTCAGAGCGACAAAGAAGGAATACCAGGAAATGTTTTTTGTAAAGGTAAAGCTATTTGTAGTGTATAGGTTAATAACTAAATATATTAGTAATAGGAACAATAAATCTTTAAGTCAACGGATTTCTTTTAAGAAAAGATAGACTTAAAAATCAGAAATAGTTAGGTTAAGAGTTAATCAAGCGTTTGTAATGCTTTCTGACTTCTTTTTTAACGGTTTCTTCGTCCACAGTTAAAACTTTTCTGTGCTGCATAACGAGTTTTCCGTTGATTATAACTGTATCTACATCGCCAGGTCTCATAGAATATGCAACCAGCGAATGTGGATTTGTAAACGGGGTTAATGTTTCACTATTTTTATTGATTAATATAATGTCCGCTTTGTATCCTTCTTTTAATAACCCTACATCGCTAAATCCGATATTTTTTGCACCGCTTACTGTGGCAATCCTCAGGAGTTCGTCTGCTGGAAGAAGCTGTGGATCTCGCGAAAGTCCTTTTGCCAAAAACGACACAAGCCGCATATCTTCAAGCAGTATAAGGTTATTATTCGATGAAGCACCGTCGGTACCGACGCCAAGGTTTAATTCATACTTCAGCATTTCAGGAACATCTGGAATACCAGAGCCAAGTTTTAAGTTGCTCTGAGGATTTAACGCAACACCTACATTATGCTCTTTTAAAACTTTGTAGTCTTCTGCACTCATATATACGCAATGCGCCGCATTTACCTTTGCACCAAAAAAGCCAACTGATGCAAGCTTTTGTATAGGAGTTATTCCGTACTGTTTTTTAAAATCCACAATTTCCTTTTCTGTTTCGTGCAAGTGTGTATGGACGAGCACACCCATTTCCTTTGCACGCTTTGCAATTGCTTCCATAAACTTCAGCGTGCAGGTATACGGTGCATGGGGCGCAAAACTTGCAAGTATTCTGCCGTCTTCCCTATCGTTGTATTTTTTTACAAAGTCGGTTGCTACTTTTAGCTTTACCGTGTCGAAGTCAAATTTGGATGCAAGCCCAAAACCTAAATTTGCCCGAATGCCTGCTTCCTTTACCGCGTTAAATACTGCATCCATATGGAAGTAAAAATCCGCAACAGTGGTAACGCCAGATTTTATTGATTCAATTGAAGCAAGAAGCGAGCCAAAGTAAACATCATCCTTCGTAAGTTTGCCCTCAATAGGGAAAATAACATCGTTAAGCCACTTGTGGAGTTCTATATCATCTGCAATGCCGCGCATTAGCACCATTGCAAGGTGTGTATGCGTGTTAACAAAACCGGGCATCACGATAAAATCAGTCCCGTCAATTACCGTGTCAAATTCTACATCCCACTTTTTGCTTTTGCCAACGTAAAAAATACGGGAGTCCTTTATTGCAAGGTCTCCCGTGAAAAATTCGTTTCCTTCAAGTGTAAGAATTGTTCCGTTTTTAATAAGAATCATACGTTTTCTTTTCTTTTTAGCACAAGCGGTTTGCTGTCTGTTATAATTTCTTCTGTGTCCTCGCTTAAAATGCGCTTAATATCTTTAGGCAGTGAAAACATCCTCGTATGTGCTTCTCCGTCGTAAAAGCGCAGTTCGCCGTTTATTCTCTGTTGTATAAGAGAGTCAACCTTTTCTGGAGAAAGCGCTTTTGGATCGTACTGTTTGGACGCAAGCACAAAACTCCAGGTTGTATCAAAACTCGGCACATAAACATAATAACTGCGCACAATGGGGAACACTTTCGACAACGTATTTCTTATTGCCCTGTGCATTCTAAAAGTAACATTTCTCAGCATAGAAGCCTGCAAAACAAAAATGCCGTCTGCAGTGAGCCTGTCAAACAAAAGTTCAAAAAATTCTTTAGTAAACAGTTTATACGACGGCCCTGCATCAAACGGCTCAGTCAGGTCACTAATAATTACTTCGCTTGAATTAGAGGAAACACTTTTTTCTATAAACTGCCGCGCATCAGTGTTCAGCACCGAAGCCTTTGGGTTATCAAAAGCATCTCTGTGCCACTCAGTAAGAAATTTTTTATTTAAACTTATCTCCTGTTCGTCTATATCTATCATGATTGCTTTCTCAACACTGTTATGCTTTAATACTTCCCGTAAAGTTGCACCTTCGCCCCCGCCAAAAATAAAAACCTTTTTGGGGTTGGGATGTAAAAGCATAGCAGGATGGACAAGCGCTTCGTGATAGATATATTCATCCTTTACGGACGACTGCACGTCCCCATCAATAATGAGCATCTTCCCATAAAAAGTGCTCTCCACAATCTGCATAAACTGATAGGGTGTTTTTGCCTCGGCAAGCACACTCTCTACACCGTGCAGATGTTCTTCGCCTTCTTCAAACTTGTCATGAAAGTACAGATACTTTTTGCTCATTCTCAGCTTCCTTAGTGTTTACAATCCTGTGGAGGTATTTTCCATTTTCTTCTTCTCCCCTGGCAATCTCCGTTGTATGAATATGCTTTGCACCGATTTTTTCCGCAACATATTCACATGCAATTTTTGGGTCGGCATCGCCACATGTATAAAAATCAAGTGCCGCATACCCATACTCAGGCCAGGTGTGTATGGAGAGATGAGATTCAGAAATTACCACCACCCCACTAACTCCCTGAGGAGTAAAATGGTGAAATGCAACGTTCAAAACTGTTGCATTAGCTTTCTCTGCAGCATCCACAAGGATCTGCTTCAGCGCTTCAAGGTCATTCAGAGTTTCTGGACTGCAGCCAGAAGCATCCATAATAATGTGTCTTCCTTCAGTGCGCATTTCAGCCACCCCCTTCCAAAGAATTAGTAAGGTAATAGTACCTTATCGGTGGTGTTTATATCAGATTTTAGAATTTTTTCAATAGTTTTTTGCATAATTTTAGCAAATTTTAAAACGAATTTATCAGCGTACAGGAAAGTCGATTGAAAAAGAATAGATTATACATTTTGTGGGTAAAAATGCGTAAGCTTTGCGCAAACATTTGACTAATACCTCAAAAAGTATAGAATATCAATATGCAAAAAGAGATGAGAGTCGGTGACTTACTTATTCAAAAAGGATTAATCACAAAAGAACAGCTTATGCAAGCACTTGAAGAGCAAAAGAAAACCCACGAAAGGCTCGGACAGATTCTCGTTCAAAAAGGCCTCATCTCACCACAAGAGTTGTCGAATATTCTTTCAAGTCAGTACAACATCCCTTCTATAAATATTGAAAATTACGCTCTCGACCCCGACATCGTTTCGCTTCTTCCCGAGCAATTTATCAGGACTAACTACATCATCCCCTTAAAGAGAACCAATAACACACTGGAAGTTGCATGCGTTCCTCCTGTAAATCCCGAAGTACTTGAAAATGCACGATTAATCACAGGACTGAGAATTAAACCCTATTTAATAACGGAAAATGAGTTTGAGCAGGCGCTAAACAAAATTTACAACCTTAAAGCAAGAGCAGAACAGGTAATTTCTGCCTTAGGAGGAAGTGAAACCAGGGAAAGCGTAATCCCAATAATTCCCGAAGCTGCAGGAGAAGACCGCTCCATAGTAGGCTTAGTAAATTCAATTCTGTCAGATGCAATATCACAAAATGCTTCCGATGTTCATCTGGACCCTTCACAATTCAGCACGCGTGTCCGCTATCGCATAGACGGAATAATGTACAACAGCATAAATATTCCAAAGGAAATTTCCGATTCAGTAATTTCCAGAATAAAAGTTTCTGCGGGAATGGACATAGCAGAACGGAGAAGGCCACAAGACGGACACTTTAGCGCACAGTACAGGAACGAATTTTACGACTTTCGTGTATCATCAATAGGGGCAAAATACGGAGAAAAACTTACTATAAGAATTTTAAGCAGACAAAAAATGCTTATGCCAATGGAAAGGCTGGGAATGTTAGAAGACCAATACGAAGTATTTTCCAGACTCATAAAAAGACCTTACGGCATAATCCTCGTTACGGGACCAACTGGAAGCGGAAAGACGACAACTCTGTATTCTGCCCTTTCTACTATAAATACAGGTACGGAAACAATCATTACGCTGGAAGATCCGGTGGAATACGACATTCCCGGAATTACGCAAATTCAAATTAACGAAGAGGCTGGCATTACATTTGCAGTAGGACTGCGCTCTATCTTAAGGCTCGATCCGAACATCATAATGGTAGGAGAGATACGCGATCTGGATACGGCAAAAACTGCTGTTCAGGCTTCTCTTACTGGACACCTCGTTTTTGCATCAATCCACACAAATGACGCTGCATCAACTCCTATAAGACTGCTAAATCTTGGGCTTGAGCCATATCTAATAGCTTCATCCCTAATTGGTGTTGTTGCACAAAGGCTTGTAAGAATAATATGTCCAAATTGTAAAGAATCTTACATTCCAAAAGAAAGTGAAAAAGAAACAATCAAAACCGAACTAAACTTTGAGGTAGATAAATTATACAGAGGCAGAGGTTGCGCCCTGTGCAACTTTACAGGATTCAGGGGAAGAACTGGCATTTTCGAGATACTCGAGATAGACAAAACGCTCAGGAAGCTCATTCAGCAATCTGCCTCGTACGACGAAATTAAGGAATACGCAGAAAGAAGTGGAATGACTACGATGAGAAAAGCAGGATTACAAAAAGTAATAAGTGGAATTACCACACTAAGGGAAGTCGAAAGGGTGGTGGCCGAAGCATAATGCCCTCCTATGTGTACATAGCAAAAGACGAGAACGGGAAAAAAATAAAAGGCTTCCTTGAAGCTAAGTCAATTAGCGAGGCTCACACGATACTGGAAAACAGAGGTATATATCCAATAAAGTTAAAGGAAACGAGAAAATCAGGCAAAGGCAAGTCTCTATTTGACATTAACATACTCACGAGAAAAGTAAAAAGTGAAGAGCTTATCATATTCACAGAACAATTCGCTACTTTAATTAATTCAGGCCTTTCTATTCTGGAGAGTTTAGACGGACTCTCAGAACAAACAGAAAACAAATACTTCTCACAGATAATACAAAAAATTAAAAATGACATAGAAAGTGGCACTTCCATCAAAAGTGCCTTTTCAAAGTACTCCAATATTTTCCCCCCGATATACTTAAGTCTATTAGAAGTAGGGGAGCGTTCTGGAACTCTAGATAGCGTACTTCAAGGAATCGCAAAGTATCTAGAGCGGGATGACGAAATCAGAAAAAGAATCAGTTCTGCATTTGCATATCCAAAGTTTGTTGTAAGCGTAGTAACAGCAGTCGTGATATTTTTGCTCGTATATGTGCTCCCAAAATTCGTTAGCATATATAATCAGGCAGGACAAAAATTACCAACGCCAACGATAATCGTTCTACAATTGAGCCATTACTTAACCTACGATTACATACAAATAACTTTATTCTTCGTAATTGTGTATGCAGCATACAAGATAATCTATGCAAACAAAAGAGGAAAATATCTGCTGGATAAGTGGAAGTTGAAGATACCTCTATTTGGAGATATATCGAAAATTACGGCACTTTCAAGATTCGTTCACTCCCTTTCCCTGATACTGAGAAGCGGGATAGACATAATAACCGCACTGGAAACTGCATCAAAAGTTACTGCAAATTCGTACTTAATTAAAGAATTAGAAAGCGTAAAGTCAGACATAGAGAAAGGTGGAAGTTTTTCTCTGTCCCTTAGAGAAAGAAAAGTATTCCCTAAAATAATGTCGCAAATGGCAGCCGTAGGAGAAAAAAGCGGAAGATTAGACACACTTCTAGACAAGCTTGGAGACCTATGGGATAGAAATTTAGACCACAAAATTAAAAATATGACTGCAAAAATGGAGCCCACGATGATCGTAATATTGGGGATAATAGTCGGATTTATTGCACTTGCCATGTACTTACCTATGTTTGGATTGCCCGGTGCTTATAGAAAAACACTTTAAAATAATATTTGACAAATTTTAGAAAAGTTATAAAATGATTTCACTAAAAATTGAATGGAGGTGATAAAATGCTTAGATGGAATAACAAAAAAGGATTCACATTAGTGGAATTGGTTATTGTTATTGCAATCTTAGGTATCCTTGCAATGTATGCCCTTCCTAAGTATCAAGGAATTATCAAAGAAGCAAGAAGCTCTGAAGCACAGGCGCAGCTTGGATCAGTCAGGTCTGCACTTGGCATTTATTACGCAAAGAATCACGGTGTATATCCAGCACAACTTGACGGTACAATTTTTGCAGATGGCAGTGTGCCTGAAGTAGAAGTAACGGATTCAAACGGCACCGTGGTTAAAAGTAATGCAGTTGCAACGGGCAACGGAGACGGTGTAGTAGCAAGCAGCGAAGTAACAGATGCAGGCGGCTGGATCTACGATGTTAAAAGCGATACTTACGACAAAGCAGATGTAAGAATCAATTCAAAAGGAACAGATCCCGTAACAGGTAAATACTGGTACCAGTATTAATCCCGGTTAATTTAATCAACTCGCTAATAGCGGTGTCTAAGCACCGCTATTTTTAGTTTTCAATCTGCCCTAATCCAACAATAAATTGAAATTTTACACAATTGTAGTATAATTCATATATTATGATAGGTCAAAAGAGGAGAGGACAGGCTCTAATAATCGTCGTATTGATAATTGCCGTAATTATGGCAGTGTTTACAAACAGCCTCCTTGGTAGATTGAGATTTGGCGCATTACAGGAGACTGAAATTTATCAAAGAGAACAAGCACTTTACCTTGCCGAAATGGGTGTAAACCAAATAATCGCTAATCTAAACAGTGGTATTACCTACAACGACGGAGATACTATAACTGGAACGGTAAGTGGAATAGGAAGTTTTACCACAACCTATCACACACCTGACAACTCAGGCTTTAACGGAGACTCTTATGTAGAGTCAGAAGGCAAGGCTGGATCGTTCTCACGGAAGATATTTGCGTCAATTCAGATTGGAAGTAGCATAAGCGATCCGTTTAAGTACTGTTTATTTACATCTACAGGTGGACGCGATGGCGTAAAAAGAAATTACTTTAAAAACTACATTTATGGAAATCAGTACAGATATAACGACTCGCCTGCATCCACGCCTTATCCCAACGAGAATTACTACAATAAGAACTACGCTGAAAAGTATGTAGAAGAAACAGGAACGAACCCAACATACCGGGTAAAGTCACAAGATCTGGGTAAAGTGCTCTACATACACACAGAAAGTGACGCCACTCTTACGGTAAGCTTTGTATACATTTACAACGAGTCTTACAATCTCTCGATAATAACGAACGCAAAAAATCTCGTTCTGGATAAGATGGGCCCAGCAAACGGCGACGATACTAATTGGTATGGAGCTAAAAACAGTAAAGACAACAATTCCACATATCCAATTGTAACTCACTTTGGGAGCGGAACCGTAAAATTTAATTTTACTTATAGTTACGACGATTACACCACTTTGTACCTTCACGGTTTCATATACACTGCAGGCGGAGTAGACATGGAATACAGTATCTATTCCTACGGAGAAATAGACGGAGAGGTCGTGGAAAAAAATCCACAAGGTGAATTAGGAGGGCCATGGGGTGATACGAGTATGAAGTATGTAACAGATTACTATACTAATCCACCGCCACACTTTATAATTCCAGGAACCACTACAAAAGTGTTGCCCGGCACATTCAGGGAGGAGTTCTAAAGTGGAAAATAGAAAAGGAACATCCATCATAGAAGTTGCAGTTTCAATAGCACTGATTGCTATTATGGCAGTTTGGGCATTTAAAGTTTATTATACAGGCGCACAAAACATTGATACTGCAGAATACATTGAAACCGCATCAATGCTGGCTACAAAAAAGATAGAATACTTGAAAACACTGGATAAAACACAGTTAAACAACATAACAAATTCTGGAATAGTGCAATTTTCTTCTCCTTACGAAAGGTTCGGATACAAATATACCGTTCCAAGCACACAAACAAACGGAGAGAACAACCCATCAGATAACGGAAAAGTCTGGTTAAAAGAAATAGAAGTAGATATATACCTTATGAACGACCAGACAAATCCAATAATACGAATGAGGTGTAACTTTATAAGGGACGATGCAAATGACAAAAATGTTGGATTGTAAAAAAGGTTTCACCTTAATAGAAGAAGTGATCGTGATTGCAATTTTAGCAGTCCTCGTAATACCCATTGCTACATTGCTCCACCAATCTATTCTGATGCAAACCTACGGAAGCACGAAATTGAAGGGTGACTATTATGCTAATCTAATAATGCAGGACTTTGAACGCTCTATACGAAGAGCAGAAAACGGAACTGTAACTATAACCAGCACATCAACGAGTTATAAAGTTACATTCACCTGTAAGGATGCTGACAAGAATGGCAATTATGTTTCAGACAATACCTATAATTACGAAATTGACGATCAGAACACACCAGATGCTATATTCTACAGATGGATAAATAGCAACGGGAAGGAAGTCTTCCCGGAAGGGCTTGAAGAAGGCATAATTAAAAATTTCACGCTGGATGGCTCAAACTTTGACACGACTAATAATGATCCACCTTATTATGTAAAAGTAACGATTGAAACTGCTGCAGGAACTACTTTTGAAAAAACAATTTATCTTATAAACTATGAACAATAGGGGTGCACGATGAAAAAATTTATCGGTTTTAGCATAAGCGAACACTTCGTAAGAGTTGCAGTAATAACTATTAAAAAAGATCACATATCAATTGCTGCATTAAAAGAGTTTACAGGTGACTTCCTAAAGGAGGGAAAAGAAAGAAACTCAGCTTTTTTGAAGAGGTGTAGAAATACACTCAAAAAAGAACAAATAACTGGAAGTGCATTTATAACTCCTCCGGATACAAAAGTCGTCGTCAAAGAAAAAACGGTACCATCAATACCTAAAAACGAAATCTTTAAGTTAATAGAAGCGGAAATCAAGGATTACGCAATTTTCAACCACGAGAATGTCTCGTTAGGTTTCACTACACTTGAAAAAGAAAAGAACAAAGTCAAAATTATGTGGGCAGGCATAAAGGAAACAGACTTAATGAACATTATAAAGTCTTCCAGGAAGTGCGGGTTTAGCACAAGGGGAGTTATTCCTGCAAACTTTGCCGAGGCCAAATTTATAAGTACCATTTATCATCTTAACGAGCCATTTGCAATAGTAAGTGTAGACAGTTCTATTACGACGATGTCGTTCGTAAAAGACGGAAAACTCTACTTCTCGTATGTGCACGATACTGGCTCTGACGAACTTTTGAAGGAAGGCGACATTTCAACGGGAAGCACCTGGTCTGGTAACATTGCAACCACAATTACTTATGTTGCAAGAAGCAGAAACTTCCCGATAAAAAATATCTTTCTTATATCTCAAAATTCTGGCATAGAAAAACTACTTGCAATACTAAGTCAGCGGATCGCATACCCCATAATTATTCCAAAAATCGATGCAAAAGATGTATCAATCCAGGACGAAGAATTATACTTGCGCATTCAGAACGAAGGCGGTAGTGAATTTATCAGGGCAGTAGGAACGACCATACTCAGTGCAAGCAAAGAATCTGATCCGCTTCTCTGTGACATTTCAAAACACATCCTCGTAGAGAAAAAGTCAATGAAAGCAAAAATTGCACTTACTCTTCTCTTGCTCATTGCAGTAAATGCGTTTGGAATATACTTCTACCCTTATGTAAATAGCGTATTAAATAGTCTTGAGACAAATCTTCAGAGTATTCAAGTCAGGATTAAAAAAGCAGAAAAAGCAGCAGAGAATACAGCAAAACTAAAAAGCAAGTTAAACGAAACAAATAGTATGCTGAACCAATATCTTATGGTAACCAACCTCGTTAAGAAAGCGAGAATTAAATCGACAGTACTTCGCGAACTAAAACAAAAACTTCCACCAGGTGTCTTAGTAAATAGTCTATCAATAACCAATAACGGTGCGATAGTGATTAAGGGAAGCGCTGACGAATATTATAAGATATTTGACTTCGAAAGAAACCTGTCGTCTGCAAAAACAATTACCCAGGCATTTATAACGAGAATAGTAAACGGCGAAAGTGCAACTTTTACCATCGTTGCAAAAATAAGGGGTGCACAAAATGAAGAAAAATAAAAAAACAACAAATGGATTAGCATTATTTTTTACACTGGCAATATTAGAAATGGTAGTTGTTGGCAGTTTTTACGGATACCGAATATACCAGATCGCCTCAACCTCAAAAGCCCTTAAAAAATCCTCCCGTATTTTAAAAGAGAAAACTGCCGAAGCAGAGGTTGCGAGTCTACTTGAAAAACAAGAACAGGAGAAAAGTACAGAAATTAAAAAACTAAAATCCGAGATTTTTTCTGATAGCACTCTATTTACTTTTCTAAAAAATTTGGACAAAACGGCAAGGGCATACAATCTCGGAGTACAGAGCATTTCGTTTGGCGAAACTAAGAATCTTACAAATACTAAACCTCCAGTCAAAGAGCTATCAATAAACATAGAAATGAGCGGACAAAATTACGATAGCCTAATAAACTTTTTATCGTACTTAGAAAATAAAGGATACGCCATAAAATCAAATTCAGTTTCGTTTAACGGCTCCTTTAGTAACAACTCTGGAAGCATACAAGATAAAGCAAACAGATCTATAAAAAAACAAATATCTATGACATTTACTATATATGTCCAGACAAACAGTGAAACACACTGGTACTATGGCGGTGAATAAGACTTGAAAGAAATAATAACGATAGTAAAGCAAGACTTAGTATCCAATAAAGACACAGAGCAGGTAATTAAAAAAATTAAAACACTCACTGAAAAAAAGTTTGGCCTTGAGGAGTTCGCTGTTTTCCTCAAAAAAGAAGATTATCTACTGTCAATGCAGAAAAATGAAAAGATCGACCTGTTAACTGACGACGAAAGGCTTACTAAAAGATTTATACAAGGTAAACCATTCAAAAAAGATAAAAACGAAATTTTTATACCAATAACTAATAAAAAAGAACTTATAGGTGCCGTCCGTATAAAAAGCAGTACTAAATTGAATGGTAAAATACACGACCTTGAAATAATATCTACCCTCATAGGCCTCATTATTATTCAGAACGAACTTAACTACAACATAGTGAAAAAATATAAAGACCTTGAACTTCTCTACAAAATTAGTAGTGAAATTATAAAAACAATTAAATTGGACGAATTACTTCAAAAAACAATAAATCTTATTAGAGAAACATTTGGATACGACAACATAGCAATTCTTTTATTGGACGAAAATTATATACTGTCAATAAAAAGAAGTACAAAAGGATTTAATAAAAAAGAAATAAAGTTGAGTATACAGAAAGGAGAAGGTATCACCGGGCTTGCTGGAAAACTAAGGAAAGTTATTATATCTAACGATGTCAAAAAAGACAAAAGGTACATAGAGGGAAACGAAAAGACAAAGGCTGAAATCGCAATTCCACTTCTTTACAACGGCAAACTTCTGGGGGTATTGGATATAGAAAGTAATAAAAAAAATACATTCAGCGATGAAGATACAAAAATTCTTCAATCCGTTGCAGGCCTCCTCAGTGGAGCAGTAGAAAATGCACTACTGTACAAAAAAATGGAAGAACTTGCGGAAAAAGACGAACTTACCGGGCTATACAACTATAGAGTGTTCAGAAGAGAGTTATCTAAAGAGGTTTCTCGCGCAAAAAGATACGGAAAAGTATTTTCCCTTGCAATGTTCGATATAGATTTTTTTAAAGAATACAACGATAATAATGGACACGATGTAGGAAACATTGCACTAAAAAAAGTAGGAGCAATTTTAAAAAAGGAAAGCAGGTTTACAGACTTGCCTGCACGGTTTGGCGGTGAAGAATTTATAGTAATACTTCCAGAAACAGGCAAAGATGGCGCATTTAAGTATGCAGAAAGAGTTCGCAAAAAAGTAGAAGAAACAAAATTCCCAGGCGAAGAAAAGCAACCGAACGGAAAGCTTACAATTTCAGGTGGAGTTGCAGAGTTCCCAGTTGACGGAGATACACCAGAGCAAATTCTCAAAGCAGTGGACATTGCAGCATACAAAGCAAAAAACAGTGGTAGAAATTGTATAGCTAAGTATAATGGAGATACAAGGAGGTGAGAATTAATGTTTGAATTTTCCGTAAGAACAACCCGGCATTCCGAAATTGTTGACATAACATGGCAAGTGGAAAAAATAGTGGAGAAAAGCGGCGTCAGGGACGGAATTTGTATTGTATATGTTCCGCATACTACTGCTGCTGTGACGATCAACGAAAATGCAGACCCCTCTGTGAAAACGGACATTTTGAATTACTTAAATATAATCGTGCCATGGAATGGAAACTATACACACCTTGAGGGAAATTCAGCCGCACACATAAAGGCATCTGTCATAGGCTCTGATAGGACTATTATTATAAGAAATGGCCATCTTGTTCTGGGCACCTGGCAGGGTATATATTTCTGCGAATTTGACGGTCCACGCAGTAGAAGAGTATTTGTAGAGGTTATAGGAAAATAGTTTAGTACATTTTTTGAATTTTCTTTTTGGCTCTCTTACTGCTGTTACTAATTTTTGTTATCAGGAATTCCTTTGATCACTCTAAGTGCGGCGAAGACCCCTTATCTTGGTAATGATATGTGTCTACTATTTTGCTTGCATTTTTTCTGTCATTCTGAAGGAACGAAGTGACTGAAGAATCTCTGCCTTAACAACTTTGCATATTCAGATAATCAGTATTTTTACGCAAAATTGCTTTTATCAACCTTCCCCCAATTTACCTTTTACGCTCCACAAGAAGAAAAGTTAGAAATGAAACGGAGTTTCCTTTCTATTCATTGAAATCCTTCGCTCGCTGCTGCTCGCTCGAGGATGACGGAAAGAGGAGAAGACTTACTCGAGGATAATATTAGAAAGAGGAAAATACTCATTTGAGGATAACTGTTCCGCCGTCACTTTGGGCGCAGCAAAGCATTTCCGTTCCAACAACTAAACATTTTCGTCGGGTCACTCTAAACAAAGTGAAGAGTCTCTGCGTTAACGGCAATTACATTTTTTGTGTAGTTGTTCTGAACGAAGTGAAGAATCTCTGCCATAACAACTCTCGCAATTTTTCTGTCACTCTGAGCGTAGCGAAGAATCCTTGGTCTAACAATAAAATGTTTCCGAATTACTTGCATTTTCCCTGTCATTCTCAGTATAGATATAATTGTAACTTTTCTATACATACTTATAGGGAAATGGCCACAGCTACTATACTATAGAAGGAGAAATATTTATCAAAATAGTCATAATCCAGGGGGTTCGGTTTTAGAAGGGATTTCAAAGACGACATTCTAAAAAAGCACAAGACAACCGAGTTTATCTTCCAAAAGCCGAGCAAAAACAATGCAATTATACGAGATTATTAAAATTCTGTAATAAACTCATCAAAATCTTAAAGACAATCTGGTGGATTACAAAAGACAAATTTATTGCAATCCACCAAAAAATAAGCAAAGAAATATGCCCACGTAAAAGAGTACTACGGCATATAGGTTGTCGTTGCTGTTTTACTGTTTCTATCAAATTTATAATTTAGGCCAAAGGCATATGCAAGAGAGTATAGAGGAATCATCGGAGTTCCGTTCTCCATATAACCTTTAATGTCTGGATTGTTAGGAAATAACGGAATCGCATTACTGTTCAAAAGTGCTTTATTCTGTCCGACCCAATACTCAAATTTGTTACCTAAAAATGTAATTGTAATCTTCTTTGCAGCAGGATCAAAAGAATAATTACCAAACAGGGATTCAGAGATACTTCCCGCAGGGACAAACAAACATCCATATTTCTCATTATAAACCGCCGAATTACCATTTTCAGGATCTAACTTCAGCATATTTCCATTTTTCGTATAAGTGGTGCTGCCTGCTTTTACTACAACTTTGACAGGATACTTCACAATAAGATTACTGCTTAACTTACTTGTTGCGTTGTCTTTACCGTCCCCTGTTGAATCAAATCTGATCACGCCGTTAAGCGGTATGACAGTGCCATTTTCTACGCTCTTTGCAACTTTAAGTGCAATGCGCAAAGTTACTGATTTGCCCTTCTCTATACTTCCATTCCAGATGATTTTGCCACTTGAAACTTTTACAGCACCAGAGTCAGAAGAAGCATTAACAATATTTGTAAATTGCGGAATTGCCATTTCAAACTCGTTTGTATTTGGGTCGTCCTTCTGCAAACCTGCACCAATATTTTTTATTACAACATTTATGTTTACCGTATCTTCTGGTTTTAATTGCTTGAGATTCGGGACACTTATAAACCCGGTAAGTTTGGGAATAGGCTTTATGGGCTCAAGTGGCAAATACGGAATTACAGCATATTTTTTAGACTTTGCATCGAAACTATTTAGAATATCTTTCTGAGATTCACCATTTGGGACAAAAATATCGTATACATTTGGAGAAACGCCTGCACTAAATGCATCGGGGTCAGCACCACCACCTTGCCATTCAGCAGCAGTAGGCGCAACAATTCTCCAATAACCCGTGCCGTAACCATCCTGGCTTCCAGAAATAATTGCAATGTAAGGTTTGTACGAACCGCTTATCGTAATATACTTCTTCGGCAAAACAGCTGTAATCGTATTCGCATTTTGGTCCGTTTGAATCCGGAGTTCTCCCTGCACAGTTGTTCCATCTGAAAGTTCTATGAAATTCCCATAAGACCAGCCCGCAATACGCAGGGCAATATCCCAGGGGTGTTTGGGCGAAAGCGAAACTCTCGGCCCTTTGGGAACAATCGGCTCGGTCTTTCCACCATCCTTAAAATCGATATAGGTTTCTACGATCTGGAAAGAGAAACCGTTCGGCCCGTTCCAGGGGTTTCCGCCTAAATTAGAAAATTTATACTGAAGAATGTAATTTTTCCCATTATCTAACATCTTAAAGTGGACTAGGTCAAAAAGTCCTTTCCCGGCACTCTTAAACACATCTGCAAGCGGGTACTGGTAATTACCAGGGCCATTGTCGTCGTATGCGTCATCGAGTAATTCCCCTACAACCTTTCCACTAAGTTTTACAGGAAATTTGAACTGCATCGGAGGTGTAAGCACTTCAAACACACCGTTATTCTTTGTTGCAAGAACAACCCACGCATTATTCTTAAAAATACCAGAAAGAGAAATTCCGCTCTTTCGCATAATTTTATCTGCTGCATAATATCCGGAAACAGGTATACCAATCGTATACGAATTATAAGGAAATGGATTCATTGCAATCTCCGGTTTCCCATTAACGAAGACAGGCATAATAGAATTTTCGTCTCCCCAGAATACATAAAAGTTTGGCAAAGATTTTATAGTAAAGGTAACGAGAAAATTACCTTTTTCTTTTGATTCGCTGAATGATTTAATAGAGATGTTTACATCTTTCAGAAGAAGGACTTCAGGCATCTTATCATTAGAGAAATAGACCGGTTTATAAGAGTACGGCGTGCCGTCAGGGAAATAGTTGCCATACAGATATAAAGGCACACTTTTGCCAAGCGTTCCATACAGTTCCATAAGGTAAAGCTTAAACAATCTGTCGAACGATGGGTCGTTTCCAGAATCTTGATCGGAGCCGTACCACCAGAACCAATCGCTTCCTTCTGCACGCATCAGTAAATTATATGCTTTATTTTTTTCTTCTTCAGAAAGACTACTTGTTTTGCTTAACAAACTTGCCCTTGCAGCCTTTAGCCACATCCAAGCAACATTCTCCTGCTTTTCCCCAATCCAGGTGTCCAGAGTGGAATTCACCCAGCTTGATTCCCCAAATTCTCCATCTATTTTCTTAACAGGCAAAGCACCGTAAGAAGTAATTGAGGAAATGTCTTTACCCTGTAAGTCTAATACGGTTACTTTATGTGTTGAAACGGTTTTTCCTTTTCCAAATTTTTTAATATATTGAGAGGGTGTAATTAATCGGATTTTCCCTTCTTTCTCAAGTTCACTCAGTTCTTTGTAAAATGCATTAAGGAAATCATTTCCGTCATTCGGATAGTATTCCCAGGCATTTTCCCCATCAAGTGCAATTGTATATACGAGATTTCCGCTTTTGTTTAGTTTTTCTACATCAAGCAGCGTTGTTTTCACATCGTTTATTGCATCTTCTACGTTTTTGCCTGAATACCTGAACCCTATCCCGTCAGAAAGATATTTTTCCCTGAAAAACACAGTGACGCCATCTACATTGTATGGTATATACTGCAGAGAAGGGTTGTTTTTTACATCTACCTCTAATTGGTTCAGATTGGATGCATCTGAAACAGTCCAGTTCCACCCATTTTCTTTAAACACTTTCAGCGCTTCATCGTTCAATGCACATTCCGATGCCCACGCACCATTAGGTTTTTCACTGAATATTTTATAAAACAAATCATTCGCCGCTTTTATTTGCATCGTTAAATCGTTATCCCATCCAAAATCAGTAAGTAAAGCAGAAATTGGGTGGGAATAAGGTGTAGTTACAACTTCAGCCTGGCCGCTGGAAATAAGTTTCTTATACCAGGAGAAAACGTTCTGTATAAGCTCATTTTGTTTATTTAAAATAAGTTGAACATCGGAATAGGTAAAGTTCTCGCTGTTTTCTGCCTTCTCATACAACGGTTTAAGCTCGGGGTCATTCTTCACATATCCACTATCCATCCAGAACAGGTTAAA